>JBDHBX010000026.1:0-96609 GCA_039592335.1 Gemmatimonadota bacterium
CGGAGAGCGGGAGGAGTCGGGTCGTGAGGGCCTAATCGTCTACATGGGTGCCGAGATCTTCGGCGTGAAGTGGCGCAACTGGAAGCTGCACTTCAAGGAGCAGGACGCGTGGTCGGGTGTGCTGCGGACGTACACGATGCCTCGGCTCTACAATCTCCTGAGCGATCCCCAGGAGCGGGACAACGTGCTGTTTCCCCACACGTGGGTGCCCAAGGCCGCACTCCGCCAACTCGGAGAACACGTCGCATCCCTGCGGGCGTATCCACCGATTCCCACCGGCGCCCCGGATCCCTACGAACCGCCCAATTGACCGGGGTACTCGAAACGAAGGCCCCGCCAGCCACCCGGCTGACGGGGCCTAAGTCCTTACGGAGGGCGGGGGACTCGAACCCCCAAGGGCTTGCGCCCGGCGGTTTTCAAGACCGCTGCCTTACCAGTTAGGTCTAGCCCTCCCGGGATTGTAACGTAATCTCGCACACCAAGTTGACGAAGCAAGTCTGCATGTCAGCTCAAATGGCACGCGGCCGCGTATCGGGCACCAGGATCGTGTCGCGCGCTTCGTCGGCCAGGTCCGGGTAGTCGAGGCTGTAGTGCAGGCCGCGGCTCTCATGGCGCTGCCGGGCCGAGCGCACGATCAGCTGCGCCACGAGCGCGAGGTTGCGCAGCTCGATCAGGTCGTTGGTGAGGCGGAAGTGTGCGTAGTAGTCCTGTATCTCACTCACCAGCAGGCCCACGCGCCGCTGGGCGCGCTCCAGCCGCTTGTTCGTGCGGACGATGCCGACGTAATCCCACATGGTGCGGCGCACCTCGTCCCAGTTGTGGGCTACGACCACCTCCTCGTCCGAATCGGTCACCCAGCTCTCGTCCCACGCGGGGAGCTCGGGCGGTTGGGGCGCATTGTCCAGGTGCTCAGCGATGTGCTCGCTGGCCGACGCGGCGAACACGAGACACTCCAGGATCGAGTTGCTGGCTAACCGATTCGCGCCGTGCAGGCCGGTGTGGGCGCATTCGCCGACGGCGTAGAGGCCGTTCAGGTCGGTGCGGCCGGCACGGTCCGTGACGATGCCGCCGCAGGCGTAGTGAGCCGCGGGCACCACCGGCAGCGGCGCGCGCGTCATGTCGAAGCCGTACTCGAGGCAGCGCGCGTGGATCGTGGGGAAGCGGCGCCGCACGAAGTCGGCTCCCAGGTGGCTGGCGTCGAGGTACACGCACTCCAGGCCGAGCCGCTTCATCTCGTAGTCGATGGCGCGTGCTACGATGTCGCGCGGTGCCAGCTCGCCGCGCTCGTCGAAGCGCTCCATGAAGCGGGAGCCGTCGGGCAGCAGCAGCCTGCCGCCCTCGCCGCGCACCGCCTCGCTGATCAGGAACGTCTTCACTTCGGGCTGGACCAGGCAGGTCGGGTGGAACTGCACGAACTCCATGTTGGCGGCGCGGCAGCCGGCCCGCCATGCCATCGCGACTCCATCGCCGGTCGAGACGTCCGGGTTGCTGGTGTAGAGGTATACCTTGCTCGCGCCGCCGGTGGCCAGCACGATGATGCGTGCGGCAGCGACCGTCATGCTGCCCGTTTCCCGGTCCAGCACATAGGCGCCGAGCACACGCTCGCCGGGAAGTCCCAGCTTGCGCGTCGTGATCAGGTCCACGGCTGTGTGGTGCTCGAGGAGGTCTATCTGCGGGTGCTCGAGGATGTGCTGCTGCAGCGTCTTGGCGCTCGCCTCACCGGTGGCGTCGTCGGCGTGGATGATACGCCGGTGGCTGTGGCCGCCCTCCCGGGTGAGGTGGTACTGGTTGCCGTAGTCGGGGTCGGGTCCCTTGGTGAACGGGACACCGAGATCGATCAGCCACTGGATGCACTGCGGGCCCCGCTCCACGGCGAAGCGCACCACTTCCTCGTCGCACAGGCCGGCGCCCGCCGCGAGGGTGTCGCGCACGTGCGCTTCGGTCGAGTCGTCGGAATCCAGCACGGCGGCGATCCCGCCCTGCGCGTATCGGCTCGCACCCTCGATGATTGGGCCCTTGGCGAGAACTGCGATCCGGCCGCGGTCGGCGAGCCGCAGGGCCAGGCTGAGCCCGGCGATGCCGGCTCCGATCACCAGGACATCGTATTCCGCTTGACTAGGCACTGAACGCTTTACTCCAGTTTACGTCGTGCTGGAGCGGTCTACCTCCACGAACGCGGTACCGCTTCCGGCTTGGTCGGCTCCACGGTGCGGCCCCCTTGAGGGCGACCTCCTCGGGTAGTGTCTGGCAACAGGATTGGGTACACGCATCGGTTGGTGGGGGCGGACGTGGAAACCCTTGTGCGGCTGGACCCGTACTCTCATGCCCTTTCAAGACCGCTGCCCTCCCGGGGATAAGCTAATGGTGCCCGGCGCCCGGCCCAAACACCGTGTTCCCTGGCCCTAAAACCCGGCAGGCCATACCTTTCCGCCATCCTGTGCTGCCTGGGGCCGCGACGCCTCTGGGCGTGACGCGGGTTACGGTCAAGTGCAAGCGGCACAGTATGTTAGGCTGTAGGAAGGCCCGTGGAGTGAGCCATGACGCCCATCGAAGAGCTCGATCGCATTGCGATCGACGTCAAATCCCACCGGCTGCTCAAGACTCTCCTCAAAGAGAATCCCAAGTTGGATGAGATCATGCGCAACTCGAAGAACGAGATCGAGGCGCGCATCGGGCTCAGGGATTGGGTGATGGAGGAGTTGCGGCAGCGGCCCCAGGCGCTGGCGTACTACGAGGGCACCCACTCCGACCGCGCGGCCTTCGAGTCGCTCTCGTGGAGCGACTACGCCGCCATCCGGCTGCTCGACTACGGGGACCACGCCGGTCGGGAGTTCCTCGACCTCAACTTGCGGGGTGCGGTGGCGGTGAGTACGCCCATCCGGCAGCTGTGGCTCGCCGTGAACCGGGGCACCGGGGGCGCGAAACCCGATTTCTTCGAGGACATGCTCTACCTCTTCCGCCAGTTCACGGGTCGCAGCACCCTGCGTGAGCCAACGCGGGAAGAGGTCGAGGCATGGATGGAGCGCTACCCATCGGGGCTTGACCCGCGCATCGTGGCGCTCAGGGAAGAGAACCGGGACCGCATCCTCCACATCCTGATCGACCGGATCGACGCGGGCGAGATCACCAGCCAGAAGTTCGCGTTCGAGGCCGGCATGTCGCGCGACGACAAGTTCCACCGCGCGCTGGAGTGGTGGGACGACCCCCGGTTCCATTTGCGCTTCGCGGTGCGCTCACCCGAGCTCTTGAACGAGATGCTGGGGAACTCGCTCGACCCCGACACGATGAAGGTGCTGTACCAGGCGCGCGACGCCGGCATCCCCTTCTTCGTGAACCCGTACTACCTCTCATTGCTGCACGTGCGGGTGCCGTACTTCGCCATCGGTGCCGATCTGGCGATCCGCCACTACGTGGTATACAGCAGCCAGCTGGTGGAGGAGTTCGGCCACATCCGCGCTTGGGAGAAGGAGGACGAGGTCGAGCCGGGGAAGCCGAACGCGGCCGGGTGGCTGCTCCCGCCGTACGACAACGTGCACCGGCGCTACCCCGACGTGGCGATCCTGATTCCGGATACCACGGGCCGCGCGTGCGGCGGCCTGTGTGCCTCGTGCCAACGGATGTATGGGTTCCAGCACGGGCAGCTCGACTTCGATCTCGACGAGTTGGCGCCCAAGGAGAGCTGGCCCAAGAAGCTCGACGAGCTGATGAAGTACTTCGAGCAGGACTCCCAGCTCAAGGACATTCTGATCACGGGCGGGGATGCGCTGATGAGCACGGACAAGCATCTGGAACGCATCCTCGATGCCGTCTACGAGATGGCGAAGGCCAAGCGCAAGGCGAACGCGCGGCGCAAGGACGGCGAGAAATACGCGGAGCTGGTGCGGGTGCGTCTGGGCAGCCGACTGCACGCCTATCTGCCGCAGCGCATCACACCCGAGCTGACCGAGATCCTGCGGCGCTTCAAGGAGAAGGCCTCCGAGGTCGGCGTGCGGCAGTTCGTGATCCAGGCGCACTTCGAGTCGCCCATGGAGGTGACGCCGGAGGCGCGCGACGCGGTGGCGCGAACGCTCGCGGCCGGCTGGGTCGTCATCAACCAATTCGTGTTCACGTCGGCGGCGTCGCGGCGGGGCCACACGGCGAAGCTGCGCGAGGTCCTCAATGAGGTAGGGGTGCTGCCGTACTACACCTTCGTGGTCAAGGGCTACCGTGAGACGCAGTTCAACTTCGCGCCCGTGGCCCGCGTGGTGCAGGAGGAGATGGAGGAGAAGGTCATCGGCCGCATCCCGGAACGCTACCACGAGGCGATCTGTCAGCTGCCGGAGCGGGCCGAGTCCATGGTGCACGACGTGAGTGACCTGAGGGGACGTTGCTCGGTGCCGTTCCTGGCGACCGACCGCAGCGTGCTCAACCTCCCCGCCGTGGGCAAGAGCCTCACCTTCCGCGTCATCGGCATCACCCGCTACGGCCGCCGCGTGCTGGAGTTCGACCATGACCGCACCCGGCAGCACAGCCCGATCATCGATCGCATGGGCAAGGTGATCGTGATCGAGTCCAAGTCGATTGGGGAGTACCTGGGGCAGCTCAACGCGATGGGCGAGAAGGTGCCGGAGTACGAGAGCGTCTTTGGCTATTCGATCGGGCAGACCGAACCCAGGATGCCGCTGTACGAGTATCCGGACTACGACTTCAAGGTGACCGAGGAGGTCACCAACCTGGAGCTACCTCCGGAGCACGAGGTGAAGCGGGGGCCGCGGACCAGCAAGCGCGTGGAGGTGGGGTAGGGCTACAGAATCGGCGCCGCCAGCCGAGAGAGCCGCGCCCCCAGCCTGAACCAGAACGAGCGGTCGTCGTAGTCGCTCGGGACCATCACCCGCGACCGGGCGAAGTCGGCCAGGAACATCTCCTCCACCTCGCCGGCGAAGGCGCTGTCCACCACGAAGGCCGTGATCTCGAAGTTGAGCCGGAAGGAGCGGTTGTCGAGGTTGGCCGTGCCGACGGCGGCGGTCGCGCCGTCCACCAGCATCGTCTTCTGGTGCATGAAGCCTTCCTCGTAGCGGTAGATCTTCACCCCGGTGTGTGACGCCTCGCGGAAGTAGGTAAAGGCTGCCAGGTAGACCAGCAGGTGGTCCGGGTTGTCGGGGATCAGAATCCGCACGTCGACCCCGCGTAGCCCGGCCAGCTGGAGGGCGGCCATCACCGCCTCGTCGGGCACGAAGTAGGGGCTCGCGATCCAGATCCGTTCCTCTGCGGAGTGGATCGCGTGGGCGAACATCAGCCCCGCGGTCTCCAGCGTGTCGGCAGGGCCGGTCGGCATGATGAGCACCTGCGCCGTGCCGCCCTCGGCCGGCGTGGGGGTCCCGTCGAGCTGCGGCATCTGGTCGGTGGCCCAATGCCAGTCCTCGAAGAACGAGAGCTGCACCGCCTGCACGGCGGGCCCCACCAGCTTGATGTGCGTGTCCCGCCAGGGGCCGAACTTGGGGTCCTGCCCGAGGTACTCAACGCCCGCATTGTGCCCGCCGACCCAGGCCGCCCGGCCGTCTACCACCACGATCTTGCGGTGGTTGCGGAAGTTGAGCTGGAAGCGGTTCCACGGGCCCTTGCGGGTGTGGAAGTCGCGGATCTGTCCGCCGGCATCTTCCAGCTCCCGGCGATAGCGGCGTGGCAATCCGTGGCTCCCCACCTCGTCGTACAGGAAGTAGACGCGGATGCCCTCCCGGGCCCTGGCGATCAGTCGCTGCTGCAGCTCGCGTCCCAGCTCGTCGTCGTGCACGATGTAGAACTGGACGAGGATGTACTCCTCGGCCTGCTCGATCCCTTCGAAGATGCTGGCGAAGGTCGCGTCACCGTCGACTAGCAGCTCGACGGTGTTGTCGGTCAGCACCGGGATCTTGGCGAGCAGCTCGGCGGCGCGCACGGAACCGTACTCGTCGCCCAGGGTGGAGACGAAGGGGATGACGGCCTGGGCGGCCTCCAGTACCACCTGCCGGATCTCGGCGTCCCCCTCCTGCCGAGCGGTGACGTAGCCGCGGAACTTGCTGCGCCCAAATACCCAGTAGGCCGGCACGGCGACCCAGGGGATCGTGTTGAGCGAGACGGCCCACGCGATCGCACCCTGTGACGTGCGGGTGCTCATCACCGCGTGGATCGAGGAGAAGAAGCCCAGCACGTGGAACACCACTGTGCCGAGGGCGATGAGCCAACGAGTGCGCTTGCGCATGGGACGGATAGGTTGGCACCGGCGAGGCGATCACGCAACCGGCCGAGGCCTTTTGGTGTGATGCGCGGCGCCGGAGTATCTTGAAGCCCACTGCCGATGACGCACACCGGAGATTGCTTGTGATACCGAGAGACTGCCTCGTGCGACCGGTTCTTGGACTTCTTGTCCTAGCCGCTTGGAGCTGCAATTCAGGCCCCACTCCTGAAAGCGCGGCCCCCGCAACTACTTCTTTGCCGAGTGTCGAGAAACGGGCGCCGGAGTGGAGTTACAATGCGACCATCTATGAGGTGAACCTGCGCCAATACTCCGAGGCTGGGACGTTTGCGGGCTTTGAGCAGCATCTGTCGCGCCTGAAAGAAATGGGTGTCAAGATTGTCTGGCTGATGCCCATTCATCCCATCGGCGAAAAGAACCGCAAGGGTCCACTCGGGAGTTACTACTCCGTGAAGGACCATACAGCTGTCAATCCCGAACATGGCGATCTTGACGACCTGAAACGACTGGTCAGAAGAGTGCATGAAATGGACATGTATCTCATCCTGGACTGGGTCGGCAATCATACCGCCTGGGATCATACTTGGGTGGATGACCATCCGGATTGGTACAGCAGAGACGAAGAAGGAAACATGATGTCGCCGGTGCCGGATTGGAGCGATGTGGCTGATTTGGATTACGCGAATCACGACATGCGTGCCGCTATGATCGAAGCATTGCAGTTCTGGGTCCGGGAGGCGGGTATAGACGGCTATCGCTGCGATGTCGCCGGCATGGTGCCGCTGGATTTCTGGCGGGCCGCCCGTGCCGAGCTCGATAAGATCAAGCCGGTGTTCATGCTCGCGGAATGGGATGAGCCGGAGCTGCATGAAGCGTTCGACATGACCTATTCCTGGGGGTTCCACCACTTGATGAATGCTGTGGCACAGGGAGAGAAGAACGCCGCCGACATAGAGGCCTTCTTCGCTGCCGATGCGCTAAGATACCCCGGAGACGCCTTCCGCATGCAGTTCACCAGCAACCACGATGAGAACTCATGGAACGGGACGGTGTTCGAGAGGCTTGGTGACGGCGCCGCGACCTTCGCGGTTCTGGCGGCGACTGTGGCAGGCATGCCTCTGATATACAGCGGCCAAGAAGTGGGACTGGACAAACGACTCGCATTCTTCGAGAAGGATGTCATCGAATGGCGTGAGCATACATTCTTGGATCTGTACGAAGTCCTGATGAACCTCAATCAGACTAATAGGGCGCTCTGGAACGGCACGTTGGGCGGAGGCATGCAATGGCTGAAGTCTGCCAACACTAGTAGTGTTCTGGCGTTCACGCGTGAGATGGATGACGACAATGTGCTCGCTGTGTTCAATCTGTCGCGCGTACAGGTGAGAACGACGGTCGAGGGAGCATCTCTGCGTGGGACATACACGGAGATCTTGCGGGATGAATCCCCGGGCTTCTCGTTTGGTGAAAGCGTCGAGGTGACGCTCGAGCCATGGGAATACCGAGTCTATGTGAAGAACTGATGGCGCTCAGTGATGACGCATAGCGATCCCGTGAACCGCCCCAGTGACGCCGAGCCCGGCCTCCTTAGCCGGGTGTGGCGGTCCATCGTGCGCGGCCCGATCCGGCCTCGCACGGATCGGGACCGCAAGTGGATCGTGTTCAACAACTTCGTGTTGCACTTCCGGCCGGTGCGGGTGCCCGCCAAGACCTTGAGCTACACGCACACCTTTGGCCTCGGCGGGATGTCACTCGTGCTTGTGCTGCTGCTGATCTCGACGGGCGTGCTCATGATGTTCGGCTACGAGCCCTCGCCGGAGGGGGCATACGCGTCCGTGCTGGGGCTGGAGCGCGACGTGCTGTTCGGGCGCCTGGTGCGCAGCGTGCACCATTGGAGCGCCAACTTCCTGATCGCGGTCGCGGTACTGCACCTGCTGCGGGTGTACTTCACGGGTGCGTACCACCCGCCACGCCAGCTCAACTGGGTGCTGGGGCTGGGGCTGCTGTTGTGCGTGCTGGCCTCCAACTTCACCGGCTACCTGCTGCCGTGGGATCAGCTCTCGTACTGGGCGGTGACGATCTCCACCGGCATGATCGGCTACGTGCCGCTGGCGGGCGAGTGGCTGCAGCGGGTGGTGCGAGGCGGCCCGGAGATCGGACGCGCCACGCTCATCACCTTCTACACGCTGCACACCACGATCGTCCCGGTGACCATCGTACTGCTCATGGGCTTCCACTTCTGGCGGGTGCGCAAAGCCAAGGGGGTGGTGGTGCCGCGCGCGCCGGGCGAGCCGATCGAAGAGACGCCGGAGAAGGTGCTCGGGCTGCCGTACCTGCTGCTGCGGGAGTTCGTGGTGGGGCTGATTTTGGTGGCGTTCGTGATGGTGTTCGCGGCGCTGGTCGCGGCACCGCTGGGTGAAGCGGCCAATCCCGGCATGAGTCCCAACCCCGCCAAGTCGCCGTGGTACTTCCTGGGCATTCAGGAGCTGCTGCTGCATTTCCATCCGGTGTTCGCGGTGGTGCTGCTCCCGCTGCTTGCCGTCGTGGCCCTGTTGCTGATCCCCTACCTACGGTACGACGCGGACACGTCGGGCATCTGGTTTGGTTCGCTTAGGGGGCGACGGCTGGCGCTGTGGGCGGCGCTGCTGGGCGCGGCGCTCACCCCGCTGTGGGTCGTGCTCGACGAGTTCGTGATCGACTTCGGTGGGTGGCTGGCGGGCGTGCCGCCGGCGCTCAGCGAGGGCGTGCTGCCGGTGGTCGTTCTCGGAGGGGTACTCGCGGGACTCTACCTGACAGCGCGCCGCCAGATCGGCGCGACCCGAAACGAGGCGATCCAGGTGGCGTTCGTGTTCCTGTTCGTGGCCTTTGCGGCGCTCACCGCGACCGGCGTGTGGTTCCGCGGTCCGGGGATGGCGCTCGTATGGCCCTGGGGCTCCTAGGCATGGCGCAGCGCAAGCGGGGCAACGGGGAGCGCGCCGAGCCGCAGCGCGACCAGAAGATGGCGGTGCCAGAGTCGTCGGGTGGCGGGCGCCGCCGCTTCCTGTGGACCGCGTGGCTCGGGCTGCTGGGCGTAATGCTGGCCGAGGGGGCCTGGGTGGTGGTCGACTTCCTCCGACCGCGCCGCGCGCGCCGCCGCGAGGAGACCGGGGGCGTGGTGGTGGCCGGCCCGGTTGACCGCTTCGAGCCCGACTCGGTCACGGCCGTCCCGCGGGGACGCTTCTACCTGGTACGGCTCGCTGACGGCGGCTTCCTCGCCGTCTCCCGGGAGTGCACCCACCTGGGGTGCACCGTGCCATGGGTGGACGAAGAGCACCGCTTCGTCTGTCCCTGTCACGCCTCCGCGTTCGACATTCACGGCGACGTGGTCAACCCGCCGGCGCCCCGGGCGCTGGATCTGTTCGAGGTACGCATCGAGAACCGCGTCGTGAAGGTGAATACCGCCAACCTGCAGAAGCGTCGCGCGTTTCTCGCGGCGCAGGTCACGCGCGCGTGAGCGACGAGCGGCACGACGTCGGCGCGCCGCAGGGCGCTGCCGCGGATAGCGCCGACCTGCGGCGCTGGGTCACGGCCGGTGTCATCGCCACGGCCGTGATCGTGCTCTCGCTGCCGCTCTATCTGGTGAAGGAGCGCCTCGTCGGCACCGAGCGTGGGGCCACCGAGGCGGCGCCTGCCGCCTTCGTGGGTCGGGAGCAGTGCATTGTCTGTCACGACCAGGCCGACCAGGCGTGGCGCGGCTCCGACCACGACCACGCCATGGCGGTGGCGAGTGACAGCACGGTGCGGGGCGACTTTGACGATGCGGTCTTCGTGTACCGCGGCGACACTACACGGTTCTACCGGCGCGACGGGACGTACTACGTCTACGCCGAGGGACCCGACGGGGTGTTTGCGGAGTTCGAGATCACCCACACCTTCGGGTGGGAGCCGCTGCAGCAGTATCTCGTGCCGTTCCCTGGCGGGCGGCTCCAGGCGCTCTCGGTCGCGTGGGACACCGAGCGGGCGGAGTGGTTCTTCCTCTATCCCGGGCGGGACATCCCGGCCGACGACTGGCTGCACTGGACGCGCGGCGCGCAGAACTGGAACGGGATGTGCGCCGAGTGCCACTCGACCAACCTGATCAAGGGCTACGACGCGGAGACGCAGAGCTTCGGCACGACGTGGTCCGAGATCGACGTGAGCTGCGAGGCGTGCCACGGGCCGGGCTCGCGGCACGTGGCGTGGGCCGAGCTGCCGCCGATGGCGCGTCCCGACGTGGAGCACTACGACCTGGTCGTGCCCACGGGCGACATCACCAGCGGAGCGCAGGTGGCACTCTGCGCCCCCTGCCACTCGCGCCGCACTGAGCTGGGGGATTACGACCACCGCAGCGCGGAGCTGCTGGACCACGCCCTGCCCGCGGTGCTGCGCGAGGGGCTGTACCACGCCGACGGGCAGATCCTGGAGGAGGTGTATGTCTACGCCTCCTTCGTGCAGAGTAAGATGTACCAGAACGGCGTGCGCTGTAGCGACTGCCACGACGTGCACAGCCTCCAACTGCGTGAGGAGGGAAACGCGCTCTGCACCCAGTGCCACCGGGCCGACACTTACGACAGCTACGACCACCACTTCCACCAAAAGGTGTACCAGGGCGAGCCCAGCGACGGCGCCCTGTGCGTGAAGTGTCACATGGTGGAGCGGCCGTACATGGTGGTGGACTGGCGGGCCGACCACAGCCTGCGCCTGCCGCGGCCCGATCTGTCGCGCGAGATCGGCGTACCCAACGCCTGTACCGCGAGCGGCTGCCACGACGACCAGCCGCTGGCGTGGTCGCTGCGCTACTATCGCCAGTGGTACGGCGAGGCGAAGCGGCCGCACTACGGCCAGGTGTTCGCGGCGGCGCGCGCCGGGCGAGTGGAAGCGCGTGAGCAGCTCATCAAGATGGCGGGCGACCCGCTGTACCCCGAGATCGTGCGGGCCACGGCGCTGGACTACCTGAGCGCCTACCCCGGCGAGGAGAGCACCGAGGCCTTCAACCTCGCGCTGCAGGACGAGGACCCGCTGATCCGCTACACAGCGCTCAGTTCCGCGACCGCGGCCACACCGGAGCGGTATGTCGAGCTCGTGTCGCCCCTGCTGTTCGACCCCGTGCGGGCGGTACGCATCGAGGCGGCGGTGCGCCTCGCTGACGCGCCGGCTACGATGCTCCAGCCCTACCAGCAAGCCCAGCGCGCCACGGCGCTCGAGGAGTACGAGCGCACCATGACGTATTCCCTCGACTTCTCGTTCGCGGGGCACAACCTAGGGAACCTGTACGCGCGGCTGGGCGACGCTGCACGCGCCGAGCGCTACTACCGCACGGCGGTCGAGATCGACGACCTGTTCTATCCCGCCAAGTCGAATCTCGCCGTGCTGCTCAACTCGCAGGGCCGCAACGACGAGGCCGAGGTGCTGCTGCGCGAGCTGGTCGAGGACTACGCGGAGCAGTACGAGGCCACGTACTCCCTCGGTCTCTTGCTGGCCGAGATGGAGCGGGTGGATGAGGCGGTGGAGTTCCTGGGCCGGGCTTCGGCCGGGATGCCCGAGCGGGCACGGGCGCACTATAACTATGGATTGGCGCTACAGGCGGTGGGCCGCGTGGGGGAGGCGGAAGCCGCCCTGCGCCGCGCGCTCGAAGTCGAGCCCGAGAACATCGACTTCCTCTTCGCCCTGGCCGACCACTACGTGACGCGCGGCCAGCTACAGCGCGCGCTCGCGCTGGCGGACCGCATGATCGCGCTCGAGCCCGACAACCCGATCGGCCGGCAGGTGAAGCAGTACGTGGAGGGGCAGCTGGCGGGGCGGGGCAGGCGGTAGCTAAACGGCGCGCTTCATGCGCCGATCACCGGAATGCCCACGGCCCGAGCTGCGATCGCCAACGCCCGGTCGTGCGTCGCCATCACCAAGTCCGGCGCTCGGGTCTCGTGCCAGGACATCGCGGTGGACAGGTGGATTGCGTCGAGTGTGCCCAGTGGTGTGGGGAGTGGCTGCGCCGCCCGCTGCAGTACCGCTCTCGTTGGCTCCACCAGAGTCATCTCCTCAGTCATGCGATACACGGCCTCCCGATGCTGCGCGAGTTCCTCCACCGAAAGGGCGCGGCGTAGGCGCATACGGTCCAGTGTCCGCAAGCACTCGAGTTCGGCTAGGTCGCTTGCCACCGCGCTCTGGATGAGGGCCAAGTCCTTCAGGCGGTCTGGTTGGCCCAGCACGATGCGCAGGAGTACCGAGGAATCGAGGTAGGCGATCACCTCTCGACCTGGCGCTCCTCGAGCAGCAGCTCCACGACGTCGAAATCGAGTTTGGGGGGTGGCGGGAGCGGTATTTCGTGGAGTCGCCGGCGCCCAAGCGGCTCGCGCACGCGGAGCGGCTCTGGCTCGGCGTAGGGAACCACACGGGCGACGGGCGTGTCCCGATCCAGTACCGTGATCGAGTGACCCCGCCGCACCCGCCGCAGATACTCGCTGAGCCTCGCCTTCAGCTCGGCGATTCTGACTTTCGTCATGGTCATATAATAGTCATAACTAGTCATGACGCAAGATCCTCGTGGGACAGCTCGGTTTCGGGGATTCTCCGGGCAATTGTGGCAGCTCGCCGACCTTTGGCGGTGCCAATACGCTGCAGGGCGGTGCGTTTCGTTGGGTAAGGGGGTCTGTGTGGCGAGAGCTCGCGGCAGCTCAGCCCCTACGGACGCGACGGCGCGGGCGCACCGGCGCTCCCCGAGAAGAGCCGTTACGCTCTAGTCAGAAGCGCATCCAACCGCTTGGCCAAACGTTCGATGTCCGCCGCGAGGCGCCGCCGCTCGGCTGGGTTGACCGTAGCGTCGCGACGTCTCAGCGCCGCTTTGTACTGCGTAGCCGAGGCTCACCGTCGCGTTGACGATCGTTCCGGTCGCCTGCCTCAGCGTGGCCGCCCGCCCCCAAGTCCACGGTCAGTCAGACTCCTTGAACGCGAACACCCGGTTCCAGTCGGTCTTCATGGAGATCACCGTCCAGCCACGCTGCCGAGCCTCGTCCAGGGCTGCGTCGAGGTGCCCGACAGACGACTCCCGGTCGTAGGCCCACTCGCGCTCGGCGTCGTCGTGATGCAGCAGCACCATCAGACTCGGGCCTTCACCGGCGGCGGTCCACTGCAGCATCTGCAGGTCGCCGTCCGAGTTGCCGAATGCCGCAATGGGACGTCGCCCGATAAAGTGGTGGATACCGACCGGCTTGCCGGCCTTGTCGTCCACGAAGCTGATCTCGGGCTGTTTCACGAGCACGGGACTCTCGTCCCACACCTCGAACGCGGTCTGCCCCATCGAGCCGACGACCTGCTCGGGCGGGATACCGTAGACCTCCTCCGCAAACACCCGGATGAAGTCTATCCCGCCCCCCGAGACGATGAACGTCTTGAACCCGTTGGCCCGTAGGTAATCGAGCAGCTCCAGCATCGGCTGGTAGGTCAGGTGATGGAACGGCTGGTCGAACCGCGGGTGGCGCGTCACCTCCAGCCAATCCGCCACATGGCCCGCAAACTCATCAGTGGTAATGCCGGCGTGCGTCGCCATCATGACCTGCATCACCTCGTGCAGCGACAGCTGCGTGAGGGCATCCCGATCGTCATCCAGAATCGCCTGGAAAGGCTGGCGTCCCCGCCACTCGGGCCGCTCGCCGGCCAAGGCCCGCACTCGGTCGAGCGCGAACAGGAGCTGGAAGTAGAGCGGTTGTTCCGCCCAGAGGGTGCCGTCGTTGTCGAACACCGCGATGCGTTTGGGCTCTGGCACGAAGTCGGGGCTCGCCGGATCCGTGACACGGTCGACGAACGCCGTGATGGACTGCTCGGCTGGGCCATCGGTCCAGGAGGGTAGGGGGTTGCCCGGGCCGCCGCAGGCCGAGGCGATGAGGCCCAGCCAGGCGATGATCGCGAGCCTGTGCATCACATGGTCCTCCACGTCACACTCGATTGTGGTACCGCGGCGGGGCCGCGCGTGCGGCCCCGCCACTATGTCCAGGTGCTACTTTGTCGGCGGCGACAGCATCTCCATCACCTGGTCCAGGCTGAAGCTCGCGGCTTTCTGGCGCGGGGGATAGTCCCTGAACGTCGCCAGGAAACGTCCCACGTACGTCTGTGCCGGTACCAGGAGGTACGCCCGGTCGAGCAGCCAGTCGTAGTAGGTGTTGGAGGTGATGGTGGCCCGCTCGTACGGGTCGCGCCGCAGGTTCTCGATGAGGGGGACCCGCAGCGGCACGAAGGGCTCCTGCCACACGCGGAACGTGCCCGTCGCCCTCTGCTCCAAGAAGATGAGCTTCCAATCGTCGTAGCGTAGGGCCGTCAGGTCGCCGTCGTCCGAGAAGTAGAAGATCTCGTGGCGGCCGCTGCTGGCGGACTGGCCGGTCAGATGCGGCAGCAGGTTGTAGCCGTCGAGGTGGACCCGGTAATTCCGATCGAGGGCCCGGGAGCGGTACCCGTCCAGCAGATCCTCCTTGATGTCGCCCTTGCCGGCGGCCGCGGCGAACGTCGGGAGCCAGTCCATGTGGTGGACGATCTCGTTGGAGACCGAGCCGGCCTCGATCGGTCCCGGCCAGCGCACCATGGCCGGCACCCGCCAGCCGCCCTCCCAGTTGGTATTCTTCTCCCCGCGGAACGGCGTTGCCGCGGCGTCGGGCCAGGTGTTGTAGTGGGGCCCGTTGTCGGTGGAGTAGAACACGATGGTGTTGTCGGCGATCCCGAGCTCGTCGAGCAGGTCGAGGAACTTGCCGATGTGCATGTCGTGCTCCACCATCCCGTCGGCGTACTCGTCCTGACCCGATATGCCGCGCAGCTCCTCCTTCACATGCGTGCGGAAATGCATCCGGGTGCCGCTCCACCAGATGAAGAACGGCTTCCCGGCGGCGACCGCGTCGCGGATGAAGCGGACGGCCGCATCGGACGTCTCATCGTCCACCGTCTCCATGCGCTTCTTGGTGAGGGGGCCGGTGTCCTCGATGCGCCCGTCGGCCCAGCTGTGGATCACCCCTCGCGGGCCAAACGCCTCGTGGAAGGTGCGGCCGTCGGCCAATACCACGTCGCCCGGGTAGTCCTCGTTCTCGGGCTCTTCCTCGGCATTGAGATGGTAGAGGTTGCCGAAGAACTCATCGAACCCGTGATTGGTGGGCAGGAACTCGTCCTTGTCGCCCAAGTGGTTCTTGCCGAACTGCCCGGTGGCGTAACCCAGGTCCTTCAGAATCACCGCGATCGTCGGATCCTCGATCCGAAGACCCAGATCGGCGCCCGGGAGCCCCACCTTTGACAGCCCGGTGCGGAACACGCTCTGGCCGGTGATGAACGAGGACCGGCCGGCGGTGCAGCTCTGCTCGCCGTAGTAGTCGGTGAAGATCATCCCCTCGTGGGCGATGCGGTCGATGTTGGGGGTGCGGTAGCCCACCATCCCCATAGTGTAGGCGCTGATGTTGCTCTGGCCGACGTCGTCGCCCCAGACGACCAGGATGTTGGGGCTGTCCTGGGCCGCCGCCGGTGTGGCCGCGGAGAGCGCGAGCCCTCCCAGGGCGCACAGCACGGCGGTCAGAGGCCTCAGATGAATCGTGAATCGCACGGTTGCTACTCCTCTTATCGGGATGAAGGTCGTTGCCTTTGTAGGGTGTGGTGTCCGATCGGCGATAACGTGCACCGCAGTACCGCGGGCTTCAACCGGCGGCCGGTGCCTGGCACGCGCGTCCTCGACGCGCGCTATGGTTACCTGATGAAAGTTCCCTCGCGCAGCTCCGAGTAGGCCTGACGCAGTTCTTCCTGGGTGTTCATCACGATGGGGCCGTACCAGGCCACCGGCTCCTCGATGGGCTTGCCGGAGACGAGCAGGAAGCGAATGCCCTGCTCGCCCGCCTGGACGGTCACCTCGTCGCCGCGGTCGAACAGCACGAGCGAGCGGTTCGCGACGTCCTGTGTTTCCGCTGCCGCAGCGACTGGCTCGCCCACCTGGTCGGTTCGCACCTCGCGCGGCTCCGATGCGTCGCGGAAGCTGCCCGCGCCGTCGAACACGTAGGCGAAGGCGTGACGTGAGGTCTCGACCGGCAACGTCTTGCGCGTGCCGCGCGGCACCCACACGTCGAGATAGCGTGGGTCCGCCGCGATGCCGTCCACCGGGCCGGACTTGCCCCAGAAGTCTCCGCAAATAATACGCACGTGCGCGCCGTCGTCGTCGGTCACCTCGGGAATGTCGCCCGACGAGACGTCCTGGTAGCGGGGCGCGGTCATCTTGAGCGAGGAGGGGAGGTTGGCCCACAGCTGGAAGCCGTGCATCCGCCCTTTGGGATCGCCTTGCGGCATCTCCTGGTGCAGGATGCCGCGCCCGGCCGTCATCCACTGCACGTCACCGGAACCCAGCGCTCCGCTGTTGCCCAGGCTGTCGCCGTGCTCCACCGTGCCGGCCAGCACGTACGTGATGGTCTCGATACCGCGATGGGGGTGCCACGGGAACCCCGCCTGGAAGTCCTCGGGGTTTTCGTTGCGGAAGTCGTCGAGCAGAAGGAATGGGTCGTAGTCGGATGTGTCGCCGAACCCGAATGCGCGACGCAGCTTGACGCCGGCGCCTTCCATGGTGGGCTGAGATTCGATTACGCGCTTGACGGGTCGTATGGACATGGACGGGCCAAAATGGGGAGTGGTTGAATCGGGCTTAAGGTTAGATAGGGTGCCTCGTCACCGCAAGGCCCCGCTCGCAATGAGGGCTGCTCGGGGAGTCGCAGTCCTCGACGTCCTCCTTGAGCAACGACGCCGCACGGAGGATATCTTTCTCGGCCCATGAGCACCGACCGAAACGAGCCTGCCGCCGGCGAGCAGCCGCCTGCCGGGCCCAGGCCCCCGGCCGATCTCAACCCCCGCCGGGAGCCGGCCCTCGATTTCCGGGACAAGGATCTGCGTGACATGACCCCCGCCGATTACGATGCGGTCGGGTTCATGTCGGGGCTAGAAGTCCACCAGCAGCTCCGCACCACCTCCAAGCTGTTCTGCCGCTGCCCCGCGGGCCGGCGCGTCACCCGCTACGACGCCGAGGTGCTGCGCCACATGCGCCCCACCCTGAGCGAGCTGGGTGAGTACGACGGCACCGCGCTCATGGAGTTCAAGACGAAGAAGGAGATCGTGTACCGCCTGGAGCGGGGCACGGTGTGCACCTATGAGATGGACGACACGCCGCCGTTTCGGATCGACGAGGAGGCGGTGCGCGGTGCCATCGAGATCGCGCAGCTCTGCAACCTGAACCTGGTGTCCGAGCTGCACGTGATGCGCAAGCAGTACCTCGACGGCTCGATCCCCACCGGCTTTCAGCGCACGGCCATGGTGGGGCTCACGGGCACGGTGCCGTTCCGGGTGCCGGAGCTGGGCGTGGACCGCGAGCTGCGCATCCGCCAGCTCTCGCTGGAGGAGGACTCCTGCCGCGAGGTGACCGACATCGGCCACCGCATCACGTTCAAGACCGACCGGCTGGGGATGCCGCTCACCGAGATGGTCACCGAGCCCGACCTGCTCACGCCGTGGGAGCTGCAGGCCGGTGGCTGGCTGCTGGCTGCGATTGCGCGGGCCACGGGAAAGGTGCGGCGCGGCCCCGGGGCGGCGCGACAGGACGTGAATGTTTCGGTTGCCGGCGGCCGCCGCGTGGAGATCAAGGGGGTGCACCACCACAAGCACCTGCCGCTGCTGGTCCACATCGAGGCGTTTCGCCAGCTCAACCTGCTCCGGGTGAAGGCCGAGTTGGTATGGCGCGACGTGGGTGACGAGATGCTTGCGCTCCCAGATGCGGGCCTTCCGTGGGAGGTGAGCGACCAGGTGGTGGACGCTGGCGCGGCGCTGGCCCACTCCGACTTCCAGCCGATCCGCGACGCGCTGGACCGCGGGGAGACGATCGCGGCCGTGCGGCTGCCGGGCTTCGAAGGACTGCTCACCCACCGCACCCAGCCAGGCGTGACGTTCGCGCGCGAGATCGCCGACCGGGTGCGCGTGATTGCCTGCCCCGAGCACCGGCCGTTCATGATCCACTCCGACCTCGAGGACTACGGGCTCGACCCGCGCGAGTGGCGCGGATTGCGCAAGCAACTCAAGGCCGACACGGGCGACGCCGTCGTGGTGGTGTGGGGCAGGGAAGAGGACGCGGCCACCGCGGCGCGCGAGGTGCTGATCCGCTGCCAGGACGCGTTGGTCGGCGTCCCGTCCGAGACGCGCCAGGCGTTCGACGACGGCACCAACGGGTTCGAGCGCATTCTTCCCGGTGCCGATCGCATGTATCCCGACACCGACACGCCGCCAATCCCGATCGCCGATGCCGTGGTCGCTGAGGTGCGTGATCAGCTGCCCGAGGCCCCCTGGGCGCGCGAGGCGCGCTACGAGAAGCTGGGACTGGATCTGCCGGCCGCGCGGCGACTTGCCGGGGCTCCGTGGGCCAACCTGTTCGATGCGCTGGCGCCGAAGGCCGGCGACATGGCGCGACGGCTCGCCAACGCATTCCAGAAGCGGCTGCCACACCACCGGCGCCTCGGCCGGCTTACGCGGGACGCGGCGTCCATGCCCGAGCCTGCGCGGCTCGCGCCCATTGTGCGCGCGATCGAGGGCGGAGAGATCCGCCCCGAGGCGCTGGACCGCATGCTCGACGCGTTGATCGCGCAACCGGAGGCGGCCGCGGACGAGCTGCTCGCGGGCTTCCGGGGCGGGGCTGTCGACGGGGACGCGCTCACCCGCCGTCTCACCGAAGTGGTGGTGGAGGCGCAGTCGCTCACGACCGCATCACGTGAGGGGGTGCTGCGCTGGGCGATGGGCGCCGTGATGCCCGAGTTCCTGGGCCGGCGCGATCCCGCGCAGGTGCGGGAACAGCTTGTGCGCGCGCTCGAGGATGCGGTGCCGGAGACGGTCGCATGAGCGGCAACGATACGTACAGGGGTTACCGCGGGCCGACGCTGGAGGTGATGAAGCGGTTCGGGGTCAAGGTATGGAGCGAGGTGAAGGCGGGTACCACGCGAGGCGACTTCGAGGGGCTGATCCTGCCGCGCTCCGAGACCAGCGACGACGCGCACCTGGTGCTCAAGCTGGGCAGCGGCTACAACGTAGGCCTGCGGTTCGACACCATCCTCCAAATGGAGGAGATCGGATACCGGGAAGCGCACTACAAGATCCCCGAGCAGGAATTCCCCACCGATCCGGCGAAGCCGCGGGTGAAGCTGTTCGGCACCGGCGGCACCATTGCGTCGCGGCTCGACTACCGCACGGGCGCGGTGATTCCCGCGTTCAGTCCCGGCGAGCTGTACGGTTCGGTGCCTGAGCTGGCCGACATCTGCAACCTCGATACCGAGAAGCTGTTCGGAGTGTTCAGCGAGAACATGGGGCCCGAGCAGTATCTCATTCTGGCCGAGCGAGTCGGCGAAGCCATTCGGGACGGCTGGGACGGCGTGGTGATCGGCCACGGCACCGACACGATGCACCACACGGCGGCGGCACTCTCGTTCATGGTGCAACGGCCGCCGGTGCCCGTCGTGATGGTGGCTCCTCCGATCGGCCGTCGTCCGATGCGGCGCAGAATCTCATCAATGCGACGTGGGCCGCCGCGCAGGGACCGATCGCCGAAGTGATGGTGTGCATGTTTGGCCCCACATCGGACCGCTACAACCTGCTCCATCGCGGCACGCGCGTGCGCAAGATGCACAGCTCCTACCGCAGCACGTTCCGCACGCTGGGCGACATCCCCCTCGCCATGGTAGAGCACGGGAGCATCACCCCGCTCAAGGAGGACTGGCAGCCGCGCCGCGACGACACCGACGTCACGGTGCAGGCCGCCTACGACGAGCGGGTGACGATGCTGTACTACTACCCCGGTATGCAGGGCGACGTGGTGGATGCGCTGGTGGAGAAGGGCTACAAGGGGATCGTGATCGCGGGCACGGGCCTGGGGCACGTGAATCGGATCATCTACCCGGCGCTAGAGCGGGCGCACGCCGCGGGCGTGCACATGTACATGACGCTGCAGACGCTGTGGGGCTTCGTGCAGATGCACGTGTACGAGACGGGGCGGGAGATTCTGGAGCTGGGGGTGGTCCCGCTCGCGAACATGTTGCCGGAGGTGGCGTTCATCAAGCTGGGATGGGCACTGGGCGTTCACCCCGATGACCCGGAGGCGGTGAAGCAGCTCATGATGGCGCAGATTGCCGGTGAGGTCACCGAGCGCGAACCGCACGACGGGTACCTGGTGCTCCAGGGTGGGGTGCCGGAGATCAAAGAGTTTCTGGAGAAGGTGTGGCGATGAGCGACGAACTACGGCCGCGGACACCGGTGCCGCGGGGAACGAGCCTGGAAGACGAGCTGGGCAAGCCGAGGACCGCGTGGACCGCGGACGATCTGGAGAATCTCGTGCGGAGCCGAGGCATTCACATCGTGAGCCTGATGCACGTGGGCGGTGATGGGTGGCTCAAGACGCTCGATTTCGTGCCGCGCAGCGCGTCGCAGCTCAAGGACATCATCGACGGTGGCGAGCGGGCGGACGGCTCGAATCTCTTCCCGCGTGCCGGCATTCCCGTCCACGCGTCGGACATCGTGCTCAAGCCGCGCGTGCACACGGCGTTCCTCGATCCGTTTGCGGCGCTGCCCACGCTGGTGCTGATGTGCGGGCACGCCGACCCCGAGGGAAACCCCCTGCCGGCCTCGCCCGACACGATCCTGCGCCGTGCCGTGCAGCAGCTGAAGCAGGCCACGGGCGTGGAGCTGTGGGCGCTCGGCGAGGTGGAGTACTTCCTCGGCAAGCGACGCGACGAGTCGGATATCTATGGCGCCGACGATCGCGGCTACCACGCCAGCTCCCCGTTCGTGTTCGGCGAAGGTCTGCGGCGCAAGGCGCTCGCGCTGCTGGCCGACCTCGGGGTGCCGGTCAAGTATGGACACAGCGAGGTGGGCTACGTCGAGGCGACTGAGGCGGGTGGCGTGATCTGGGAGCAACATGAGATCGAGCTGGCGTTGGCGCCGCTGCCCGATGCGGCCGATGGGATTCTGCTCACTCAGTGGGTGCTCAGGAATCTGGCCCATCGCAAGGGCATGCGTTGTGCTACGGGCCCGATGATGCTCGAGGGGCACGCGGGCAACGGGCTCCATTTCCATCTCGCGCCCGTGCGGGACGGTGAGGTGCTGCCCGTGAAGCAGGACGACGGCACGCTGACGGACGCCGCGCGCTGGCTCATCGGTGGCCTGGTGCAGCTGGGCGGGGCGCTCATGGCCTTTGGCAACCGCGTCGAGGGATCGTTCGTGCGCATCCGGCAGGCGAAGGAGGCGCCCAGCACCATCGTGTGGGGCGAGTACGATCGCCTCGCGTTGATTCGACTGCCCGTCGTCACCAGCGATGAGGACGGCCGGGTGGTCACGCCCGCCACGGTCGAGTTCCGCCTTCCCGACGGCTCCGCGCTGCCGCACCTGCTGCTGGCCGGCGCGGCGCTGGCGATGATCAAGGGAAGGGACACGGAGGAGCTGGAGGATCTGCTGCAGCGCACCTCTGCGATGCTGGCCAGGGAGGGGAAGGCCGGACGCGCCGAGCGGGTACCGCGCGACTTCTACGAGGTGGCCGACGCCCTTGCCCGGCACCGCGAGACGCTGGAATCCGGAGGTGTGTTCCAGGCGGAGCTGCTGGACAACTTCCTGGCGAAGCTCAGGAGCTAGAGCCGCCGCCTAGAGTCGCCGGCCCAGCAAGAGGCGAAACTGCCAGGAACGGTTTCTGGCCTGAGAACCCTCGAACACGTCGGAGAGGCCGATCGAGTAGCGTACGTCGGCCGCCCCGAACATGGGGCCGTTGCCGAATTGCCGTCCGAGCAGCAGCCCGATGGGCCACGTCCACTCGGTGCTCCTCTTGCGGTCGCAATCCTGTAACGTCGACGTGGACGTGGAGTTGCAGCTGATGGCGAAGCCGATCCCGATGCCCGTGTAGAACCGGAACAGGATGCCGCTGTCGGTGGTCGTCCCGCCCCCGATGAGTAACGGCACCTCGATGTAGTCGATGCGGGTGGAGTCACCGCCCTTCTGCACCCAGTTGGCCTCGAGCACGCCGATCGTGTACCAGTTGCGGATGCCGACGAAGACTCCTGCCATGCCGCCCCACCGGTTGTCCGTGTTGGTCACGCCGCCTTCGAGGTCGCCGTACGTGGCGCCGCCCGCGATGCCGGCGAACATCCCTTGCTGGGCGTGTGTCGAGGTCGTGAGCGTGATGACGGCAACGGCTGCCGCAATCGAGATGCGAACCGAGTGCATGCGAATCTCCATTTGATGGTTCGGCCAAAGATCGCCGGACGCGCACCGCCTGGCTACCCTCTTCTTGGTGGCCTCGTGGAGCGTTGACGAATCCGGGGCGGCCGGGTGATCTTACCCGCTCTCTCTTCGAGTAGCAGACACTTACCCTGAGGTCCCATGGGAGTTCCTGTGTCCACTGACCCGTCGGCTACCCGTCTCCTGCTTGCCGCGGTGCTGGTCGTGCTTGGGGTCGCTTCAGTCACCCCGTCGGCTGCCGCGCAGCAGCAGCGGACACCGGTGACGATTGGCATCCTGACGGACGGCCCGCTGCTGCGCTTCGGCGAGCTGGTGGAGCAGATCGAGCGGGAGACGGCGGTGCTCCTCGAGAACCGGTTCGTGGTGGACATCGGGGGGGACGCGAGGCTGGCGGGCGATCATACCGTGGCGGGCATCCGAGCGGCGCTCGATCAGCTTCTGGATCGGGTGGACGTGGTGGTCGTCGTCGGTACCATGGGTGCGCAGGTGGCTGCCGACCATCCGCGACTCGCCAAACCGGTCGTCGCGCCGTTCGTGCTCGATCCCTCGCTGCAGGACATCCCCCGACAGGGCGCCGCCTCCGGTGTATCCAACTTCGTGTACCTCACGCGACCCGAGAACCGGGATCTTGCCACGCTGGCGGAGGTGGTTGCCTTACAGCGCCTCGCTGTGCTCGTGAGTGCATCCGCGGTCGCCGAGATGCCGGGCCTGGAAGGCCGCATCGAGCAGCAGGTGGCGCAAGCCGGGGCCGAGGCGGTGGTCGTTCCGGTGGGCGACGACGTCCAAAGTGTGCTCGACACCATCGAAGCTGCAGGGGCGGACGCGGTGTACGTGCTGCCGCTGTCGCAGCTCTCCGGCGCGGCGTTCGAGCGGCTGGCGGATGGTCTGATCCGGCTCGGGCTGGCGAGCCTCTCCTGGTTCGGGGAGCCCGAGGTCCGTCAGGGCATTCTGCTGGCGCGGCGCCCCGACTCCTTCACCTTCCAGCTCGCTCGGCTCACGGCGCTCACCGTCGAGCAGATCTTGCGGGGCGGTGCACCGGGACAACTGCGGGTGACGTTCGTGCCGCAGGAGCGCGTGATCGTCAACATGGAGACCGCGCGCGCCATTGGGGTCTTTCCGTCGTGGACCATGCTCAGCGACGCGCGCCTCATCGAGCAACGACCCGGGGTGGCGCCCGAGCCGCAGTCGTTGGACTCCATCGTGCGGGAGGCGCTTGCGCAGAACCAGGATCTTGCGTCGTTCGAGCGTGCGCTGCAGGCGGCCGCCCAGGATGTGAAGACGGCGACATCACGGCTCCTGCCGCAGCTCGACCTCGCATTCGCGGGCACGATCATCGACGAAGACCGTGCGGCCCGTAGCCTGGGGACAATGCCCGAACGGATGCTGATGGGCTCGGTGGGCCTCTCGCAGGTCGTATATGCCGACCGTGCGTGGGCGGATCGGACCGTGCAGCAATCGCTGCAGCGGGCGCGGGAGGAAGACTACGCGTCGCTGCGGCTAGACGTGTCGTTCGAGGCCGCCGACGCCTACCTGACCGTGCTACGCCGCAAGACCACCGAGCGGATCCGGCGGGAGAACCTCGCGTTCACCCGCACCAACCTGGACCTGGCCGATGTGCGGCGGCAGACGGGTGCGGCGACGCCGGGGGAAGTGCTGCGCTGGCAGGCGCAGGTCTCCAAGGATCGCCAGGGAGTGGTCGGGGCGGGGGCGGCCAGGGCGATTGCCGAGATACGGCTCAAGCGCCTGCTGCACCGACCGCTGGGCGAGGAAGTCACCACCCCCGAGGATGAGCTCGAGGATCCGGTGATCCGCTGGGCGGAGGATGCGCTGATGCGGCTGCTGGACGATCCGCAGCGCTTCGATGGCTTTCAGGACTTCATGATCGCCGAAGCGCTGGTCACGTCGCCGGAGCTGCGGGCGCTCGACGCGCTGATCGGGGGACAGGAGCGGGCGGTGACGGCGGCCAACCGGTCATTCTGGCTGCCTGAGTTCTTTCTCGATGCGCGTCTCTCGAACCGGTTGCTGGAGGGGGGCGCCGGTTCGGACTTCTCGGGCGGTGGTCTGCCTCCCGGCCTGGTGCCGGAAGGGGAGGCCGACCCGTGGCGCTGGTCGATCCAGCTGAGCGCCCGCTATCTGCTATTCGGCAGCGGGTCGCGCACCGCGGCAAAGGAGCGGGCCCAACAGAGTCTGTTCAGTCTCGAGTATCAGCGCACTTCTCAGGCGCAGCGGGTCGAAGAAGCGATGCGCGATGCGCTGCAGCGCATGTTGTCGTCCCGGGTGCGGCTGGAGTTGGCGCGGGAAGCCGCCACCGCCGCGGAGGGCAACTACGAGTTCGTGCGGGCGGCCTACGCGGGAGGCGTCACCGGCATCCTCAGCCTGCTCGACGCCCAGAACACGGCGCTGATCGCCGAGCTCGACGCGGCCAATGCACTGTACGACTTCATCACCGACTTCATGGCCGTGCAGCGGGCGGCCGGCCAGATCGACCTGTTCATCGACGAGGCCTCGCGTGAGGCATTCATTCAGCGCTTGGGAGACTACCTGCGCGAGCGCGGTATGGAGTAGCACGATGCCACTAGACCACCACGGGTTGAAGCCATGGACTTGAAATCCACCCCCCCGATTCGGTGCTCCAGGTTGGGCGCGCTCGGACTCGTCGCCACCCTCGGTGCGCTCGTTCCCGGCTGCGGCGGTGAGCCGCCGCCGGAGGGGGCGATCGCGCGGCCCGTCAGGATGATCGAGATCGGCTTCGGGGGCGTCTCCGGCGAGCGCGAGTACCCGGGAACGGTCGAAGCGGCCGAGCGGGCCGAGCTGGCCTTCGAGGTCCCGGGGCTCATCGTGGAGATGCCGGTCGTGCAGGGCCAGTGGGTTCGCCGGGGCCGGCTACTCGCCCGGCTCGACGCGCGCAACTACGAGGCACAACGCGACGCCGACGCCGCCAGTCTCGAGGCGGCCCGCGCGGACTTTCGGCGCTATCAGGAGCTGTACGCCGCCGACGCCGTGACGCTGCAGGAGCTCCAGCTCCGGCAGGCCCAGTTCGAAGTAGCGGAGGCCCGCTTGCGCACGTCGCAGAAGGCGGTCGACGATACCCGGCTCGTGGCACCGTTCGCGGGACGGGTGGCGCGCACCTTCGTGGATGCCTTCCAGAATGTGCTGGCCAAGGAGACGGTGCTGCTGCTCAACGACGATCGCAACCTGGAAATAGTGATCGCCGTGCCGGAGGCCGACGCGTTGGTGGCCCGGCAAGCGGTGGATGCGACGCGTTCGCTGGAGATCGAGGCGGAAGGGGCCGTGTCCACCTTCCCCGACCGACGGTTCCCCGCCCAGCTCGCGGAGGTCGCGACGCAGGCCGATCCGGTCACTCGCACGTTCGAAGTGACATTCGGCTTCGAGCCGCCCAGCGACATCGCCCTGGTCCCTGGCATGACGGCGCGGATGGTCGTGCGCCGCGTGGGTCAGCTTGGTACGACCGTGCAGCGCTTGCCGGCCAACGCCGTGTTCGCGGCGGACGATGGGCAGACGTCCGTGTGGAAGGTGGATCCGGTGGCCATGACGGTTTCCCGCGCCCCGGTCGAGGTCGGCGCGCTGTTCGGTGCCGAGGTCGAGGTCGTGCGAGGCCTCGTCGACGGCGATCTGGTCGCGGTGACCGGCGTGGCGAATCTGCGCGAAGGCGATCCGGTGCGGCGGCTCGAGAGCCGCCAGGGCGGGTCGTAGCCCATGAAGATCACGCAGTTCTGCATCGAGAATCGGGTCACCACGCTCGTCCTGACCGTTTTCCTGGTCGTCGGCGGGATCATCTCGTACGGTGGCATGGGCCGGCTCGAGGACCCGGAGTTCACGATCAAGGACGCCCTGATCATCACTCCCTATCCGGGTGCTTCTGCGGCGGAGGTCGAGGAAGAAGTCTCCGACGTAATCGAGATCGCGGTGCAGAAGCTCAAGCAGCTCCTCGAGGTCGAGTCGCGGTCCACGCGGGGCCTGTCCATCGTGACCGCCACGATCAAGGACCAGTACAACAAGGAGACACTCCCGCAGGTGTGGGACGAGCTTCGGCGCAAGGTGAATGACGCCCAGCGCGATCTGCCGCCCGGTGCGGGGCCCTCCATCGTCAATGACGACTTCGGCGACGTCTACGGGGTGTTCTTCGCGCTGTACGGAGATGGGTACAGCTACGCCGAGCTTTATGATGTAGCCAAGCTGCTGCGGCGGGAGTTGCTGCTCGTGCAGGACGTCGCGAAGGTCGACTTCTTCGGCGTGCAGCCGGAGGTCGTTTACGTCGAGCTGGATCGGGACCGAATGTCACAGCTCGGCATATCGAGGGCAGCGGTGGCCGACGGATTGCGCTCCAGGAACCTCGCTGCGTACGCGGGCCACGTCGAGGTGGGTCCCGACTTCATCACCATCGACCCCACGGGCCTGTTCGACTCGGTGGACGACTTCGGATCGTTGGTGATTGCCGGCGAGCCGGGCGGTGCTCAGATCTACTTGCGGGATATCGCCGAGGTCCGCCGGGGCTACCGCGACCCCGCGAAGCAGCTGATCCGGTACAACGGAATGCCCGCCGTCGGCCTCGGCATCTCCACCGTGCCCGACGGCAACGTGGTCACGATGGGAGACGCCGTTGGCGCCAGGTTCAGGGAGCTGCTGCCTCAGATCCCGCTGGGAATGGAGGTCGGGATCATCGCCCTCCAGTCGAGAGCCGTGACCACCGCCATCAACAGCTTTCTGGTCAGTCTGCTGCAGGCCGTGGCCATCGTCGTGGTGGTGCTGCTCCTCTTCATGGGGCTCAGGTCGGGGCTGCTGATCGGGCATCTCACTCGGGGCGCTGATCATCGCCTTGGGCATGCTGGTGGACAACGCCATCGTGGTGGTGGACGGGATGCTGGTGAAGATGCAGCAGGGGGTCGAGAAGGTCCGCGCGGCGGTCGATACGGTGCAGCAGACTGCGTGGCCGCTCCTGGGCGCCACCGTGATCGCGATTCTCGCGTTTGCGGCGATCGGCACGTCGCAGGACGCGACGGGGGAGTACACGCGGTCGCTATACACGGTGATCCTGATCTCGCTGCTGCTGAGCTGGGTGACGGCCGTGACCGTGACGCCGCTGCTTGGAATCATGGTGCTCAAGCCCAAGATGCCGAAGCCGGGGGAGGCGGCCTCCGACCCGTACGGCGGCGCGTTCTACGCCAAGTTCCGCGGCTTTCTGGGTGGCGCCATTCGGCGCCGAGCGATGACGATGGGCGTGGTCGTGGGTGTGTTCGTCATCGCGCTGGTTGGCTTCGGGAAAGTCGAGCAGAGCTTCTTCCCAAACTCCACGCGCCCGCAGTTCATGATTGATTACTGGCTGCCTCAGGGGAGCCAGATCGGGGCCACCGAGCGAGAAGTGGCCGAGGTGGAGCAGTGGCTCATGGAGCAGGAGAGCGTCACCAGCGTCGCCTCCATGGTCGGAGCCGGCGCCATGCGGTTCCTGCTGACGTATGTGCCGGAGAAGGAGAATCCGGCGTTCGCGCAGTTCCTGGTGGATGTGGACGACTACCGCCTGATCGACCGGATGATGCTGCAGTTCCAGGAGCACCTCGAGCAGGCGTACCCCGGCGCCATGGTGCAGACCCGGAAGTTCATCCTGGGACCAGGCGATCCGGGCAAGATCCAGGCGCGTTTCTATGGGCCGGACCCGGATGTGCTGCGCAGCCTTGCCTCACGGGCGGAGACGATCTTCCGTGCGGAATCGAACCTGTACGGGATAAAGACCGACTGGCGCGAGCGGGTGAAGGTCGTGCGTCCCGTCGTCGCCGAGGAGCAGGCCAACCTCGCCGGCATCACGCGCACTGACATCGCCACGGCGCTGCTCCAGGTGTTCGAGGGCGCCTCGTTCGGTGTGTACCGGGAGCGCGACGAGCTCCTCCCCATCGTGGCGCGCGCTCCGGAGGCGGAGCGGGCCGACATCAGCAACATCGGCAACATCCAGATCCACAGCCCCGCCGCTGGTCGATCGATTCCGTTGCGCCAGGTGGTGTCGGACTTCGAGACCACTTTCGAGGACGAGATCATCGTGCGCATGGACCGCAAACGCGCGATCAAGGTGCTGGCCGACCCGCGGGTGGGCGAGGCGCCACCCATGCTCGCCAAGGTGCGACCGGCGGTCGAGGCGATCGAGCTGCCCGAGGGCTACTCGCTGGAGTGGTGGGGCGAGTACCGAGACAGCGCCAGGGCGCAAGCGTCGTTGGCGGCGTCGTTCCCCGTGTTCGTGCTGCTGATGGTGCTGATTACCGTCGCACTGTTCAACTCGCTGAAGCAGACCGCCGTCGTCTGGCTCGTAGTGCCACTCGCACTCATCGGCGTCACGCTGGGGCTGCTCTCCACCTCACAGCCGTTCGGGTTCATGGCGCTGCTCGGCTTCATGAGCCTCTCCGGGATGCTCATCAAGAACGCGATCGTGTTGATCGACGAGATCAACGTGCAGCGCGGCGGTGACCAGTCCGACTTCAACGCGATCCTGCAGGCGGCGGTGAGCCGCCTGCGGCCGGTTGGCCTGGCGGCGGCGACCACGATTCTCGGCATGCTCCCCCTCGTGCCCGACGCGTTCTTCGTGTCGATGGCCGTGACCGTCATGTTCGGGTTGGGAGTGGCCACTGTGCTTACTATGGTGGTGGTGCCCGCCCACACTGTATGCCACCTTCTATGGGGTGAGGGAAGCCTAAGAGCTGTCCATGACGAGTGAGGGGGGACGCACCCCGGGACTCGACTTCATCCGCACGATGGTCGAGGAGGACGGGCGCACGGGTAAGTACGGCGGGAGGGTGGCCACCCGGTTTCCGCCCGAGCCCAACGGCTATCTGCACATCGGACACGCCAAGTCGTGCTGTCTCAACTTCGGGTTGGGGCTCGAGCACGGCGGCACCTGCAACCTCCGCTTCGACGACACCAACCCCGAAACGGAGGACATGAAGTACGTCGAGGCGATCAAGCGGGACGTTGCATGGCTGGGGTACGACTGGGACGAGCGGTTGTACCACGCCTCCGACTACTTCGAGCAGCTGTACGAGTGGGCCGAGCTACTGATAGAGAAGGGCCTCGCGTACGTGGACAGCCTGTCTGAGGAGGAGATCCGCGAGTACCGCGGCACGGTGACCGAGGCCGGTCGTGCCAGCCCCCACCGGGACCGCTCGCCCGAGGAGAACCTCGACCTGTTCCGCCGCATGAAGGCCGGCGAGTTCAAGGACGGCGAGCACGTCCTCAGGGGCAAGATTGACATGGCGCATCCCAACATGCTGATGCGCGACCCCGTCCTGTACCGCTTGCGGCACGCCAGCCACTACCGCCGTGGTGACGAGTGGTGTCTCTACCCGCTGTACGACTTCACACACTGCCTCTCGGATGCGATCGAGAACATCACACACTCGTTGTGCACCCTGGAATTCAAGGACAACAACGAGCTGTACGAGTGGGTGCTCGACGCGGTGGGGCTGCCCAAGCCACGCACCGAGCAGACCGAGTTCGCCCGGCTCAATCTCGACTACACCGTCCTCAGCAAGCGCCGGCTGATCAAGCTGGTGGAAGAGGGCTTCGTGAGCGGTTGGGACGACCCGCGCATGCCGACCATCGCCGGGCTGAGGCGGCGCGGCGTCACACCGGAGGCGATCCGCAAGTTCTGTGATCTGGTGGGCGTGGCGAAGAACGAGAGCCGGGTGGACATCGAGAAGCTGGAGTGGGCGATCCGGGACGATCTCAATCCCCGGGTGCCGCGTGTGCTGTGTGTGCTGAAGCCGCTCAAGGTGGTGATCACCAACTACCCGGAAGGGCGGGTCGAGGAGCTAGACGCCCCGTACTACCCGCGTGACATCCCCAAGGAGGGCTCGCGTCCGCTGCCGTTCTCGCGCGAGATCTACATCGAGCGGGACGACTTCATGGAGGATCCGCCCCGGAAGTTCTTCCGACTCGCGCCGGGACGCGAGGTGCGCCTGCGCTACGGGTACATCATCAAGTGCGAAGAGGTGATCAAGGATCCCAAGACGGGAGAGGTCACCGAGCTGCGCTGCACCTACGATCCGGAGACCAAGAGCGGCACCCCCGACGGTCGCAAGGTGAAGGGGACGATCCACTGGGTGTCGGCGGCGCACGCGCTGCCCTGTGAGGTGCGGCTGTACGACCGGCTCTTCGTGAAGGCCAACCCGGACGCCCCGGAGGAAGGGAAGGAGTTCACCGACTACCTCAACCCCGAGTCACTCGTCGTGCTGCACGAGAGCCGCATCGAGCCCAGCGTGGCCGATGACCCGCCCGGCACGCGTTACCAGTTCGAGCGGCAGGGGTACTTTATCTCGGACGAGGACTCCAAGCCCGGCGCCCTGGTGTTCAACCGGACCGTATCGCTCAGGGATACGTGGGCGAAGATTGTGGGGAAGGGGGCGCCCGGGGCCAACGGGCAGCGCTAGTCGGACCGCACCAGTTCGAGCGCCACATCCACCGCCCGCAGTACGTCGTGCGGCGTGAACGGCCGCCGCAGCGTGGCCTGCGCTCCCAGGGTGCCCGCGATGGCCAGGGGATCACCCGCCCCGCGGCGCTGCCGGCCTCCGATAGCGATCACCTTGACGTCGGGGAACGCCTTCCGGGCCTGTGCGATGAACTCTACCTCGGCCCGCACCGACGCGACGTCCACGAACACGACGTCGGGTACGTCCGTTCCGCAGGCACGCAGACCCGTACTGCCGTCCGCCTCGGCCACCACCTCGTGGCCGGCTCCGTGCAGGATCGTCTGCAGGCCGTCACGGACCGGCTGGTCGTCATCCACCACCAGTGCGCGTACGATCAAGTAGTCCGGTATGGTCGTGCTGCGATGGCAGTCCTCGCAGCGCACGGGCCGCAAGGTGCAGCCGTCGCCGACGATGGGATCGCCCTGGTGCAGCGCTCCGTCGCACCGGGGGCAGGTGAAGGGCGCGCGGCTGCTCACCAGCAGCTTGCGAATGCGCGCGATCTCGTCCCGTGAGAAGAACGCCGGATTGTGGTGCCGGCGCTCCCCGACCCGCCGATCCCAGCGCCGTCGCCGCCGTCCGGCACGCCGCACTCGGGCCCGGCGCTCCTTACCGCTGCGGGTGGACGCCTCGGGGCTCGGCGGTTCCTTCGCACGTCGATCCTCCCCGGAGCGGCGTGGCGCTCCGCTGCGCCGCTTACCCTCGCCGCGGCGGTCATCCTTCCTGCGATCCGGAGTGTCCTTATCAGCCATGAGTTAGATGTAGCACGATGTGGTTTGTGGATCGGTGACCTGTCTCACCCATCCACGGGGGCTCCAGCCCGCCGCGTCACTTCACTGCGAAATACACGTCCGCCGAGAGCGAGTTTAGCGCCACGCCTTCCTCCAGCCGCTCCCCCGAGATGGCGGTGACGTAAACGGCGAGCCGCGCCCGCGCGTTCTCCGCTGTTGCGAGCAGCGAGTCACGTGGGATGTTCCGGTCTCCCGCCGTGCCCGCGTACCGCTGGGCCCGCTCCAGCACGGGGAGCAGCGATACGGATACCAGGAGCTGGTTTTGCTGTAGCAGCTCGAGTGTCGCCTCCGTCGAGTCATACCCCAGGCGCAGGCCTTCGGTCAGGCGCACCGTCTCACGCGCGACGCCGTCCACGCGCGCCGCGTAGTCGTAATCCTGGATGGGAATCGCGACCTCGTCCCGCTGCGCGAGGTAGTTGAACTGCTCCACGTCGCCCCGCTGCCAACGGCCGACGTACGGCACGCCGAGGTACGCCGTGATGAGCCGGGTGCGCTCGTCCGCCTCGCTGTGGTCGGATGGACGCGCTCCCTGGCCCACGGTGTCGATCGTCGCGAGTGAGCTGCCGAACCACGGCTCGATCGAGCCGGTGCCGTGCGTCTGGATCAGGTATCGCAGGGTCGCACTGATCTCCCTGCGCTCCGCATAGGAGACGTCGCGGGTGGCGGGCTGCGCGCTCCCATCCACCAACAGCTCGTTGCGGCCGAGGAGCTGCTCGAGTCGGTGTGTCTGGCTGCGTCGCGCCACGGCGTAGGCCGACCACGGGCCGAAGAAGGTGACCAAGGCGAGCACGCACAGCGAACCCGGGATGAGGATGATGCGTCGGGAGCCGCGCACCGTGTAGTACACGGCGATGCCCGCCAGCCAGATCGAGAGGATCGTGAGGAAGTAGCGTCGCTCGGTGATCCCGTACTGGCTCACGCGCTGCCAGATCGCGAGCCACAGCATGACGATGGCGGGGAAGAGCGCGATGTAGAACCACCGCGAGTAGGTCGCGATCCAGCGGTTCTCTTCCCGCAACCGGATCGGATACACGAGCAGCAGGGCCAGAATCCCCAGGGTAGCGACGCTGGAGACCAGATAGCCGATCCACCCGCTGGGCCAATCCTGTGTCGCTATGACCTTGACCAGGTACGCCGTGAGGATCGCCAGGTACACCGTCACGATCGGTACCAGGATGAACTGCGCGAACACCTTGAGCCCCTTGGGGTAATCGGTGCTCTGCTCCAGGGTCGCGAGATGGCGCGGCACGCCACCCAGGAAGAACCAGGTGTTGAACAGGAACGCGATCACGAACCACAGACGACCGTACGTCTCGGGCTCCACGTCCACGCCAAACAGTTGGTCCAGCGCCGCGACGGCGATCGCGAGGCCGGTGTACAGCACCGCGGAGAAGATCCCCGCCGTGAGGAAGCGAAGGAACAACGCTTTGTTGTACTGCCAGAAGCCGTTGGGCTCGTCGTACCCCACGAAGGGGAGGAACGCCACCAGGAGGTGGAATGCCACACTCAGTTGGACCCAACGTGTGAAAGCGACGTCCTCCGACCAGCGCGGCCACAGCAGCGCGAACATGAGCAGCACGAGGAGCCCGCCGAGCCCGAGCAGCGAACGCCGGATCGCGTCCCAGCCGCGCCGCTCGGCGAAGAGTGCAAACGCCAGCAGCAGCGGCAGTCCCAGAAAGGCCGGGAAGAACCAGCGCTGCCAGAGATCATCGTCCTCGACGAGCAGCACGCCGAATACGCTGGCGGCGAGCGCCGCGAACAGCACGAACGGAAACCGCACGAGGGTGGCGCGGGCCGCGGTAATCACCAACTGAATCGACGGAAGTCGCACGAGCGCTTTCCTCCTAGAATGCGGCCCGCAGCCGCAGGGTCACCAGCCGTCCGATTTCGGGCGCGCCCACGAACTCCTCGTGCAGGTTGTCCAGCAAGTTCAGCGCGTCCAGCGTAACTAGAATATCGGTGCGCGTGGGCAGCCGGTAGGCGAAGGCGAGATCCACCACCCCGTACGAGGCGACCTCGCCCTGGTACACCCCCGACAGGACCGGGAAGCCTCGCACGGCCCGTCCGCGGATCTCGCCGCTCAGGCCCACGCCTTCGTGCCGGTACTGCAGCGTGAGCGCGCCCTTGTTGGCCGAGGCGTTGAGTGGGATGGTGTCGGGTTGGCCTACGGCGCCCACCACCGTGAACTCGTTACGGCTCACCCACGAGTACGTGCCACGCACGGCCCACGATGGGGATAGGAAGGCTGCCAGGTCCACGTCGGCGCCCCACAGCGTGATCTTCCCGAAGTTGCGGTAGGTGACGATGATGTCCCACGGATCGAAGGCTTCCTGGGGCGTCACGGTCCCCACCGGCACCAGTCCGATGAGGCTGGCCAGCAACTGCGCCGAGTCGGGCGGCATGAAGCCGGCCAGGTAGCCGGACAGGGAGGGTTGGTCAAAGAAGGCGTTGGGGGTCTCCACCTGCTCCGCGCTGATGAAGTCGTTCTTCCAGGTGTGATAGACGTCGATCCCCACGCTCAGCCAGTCGCCGAGCAGTCCCGAGTACCCCAGCTCGACGGTGTTGGTGATCGTGGGGGAGAGCGCGGGGATGTCGCTCACGTCGGCCACCGGATCGAACGTCGGTGTGGGGCCGGAGATGTCGAGCCGCCCCAGCACGGTGGCCACATCCGCGCTCGTGGGCGCCGGGATGGCCGAGAGATCGATCCCGAAGTTCTGCAGCGTGTCCACCAGCGGGTCCCACAGCTGGGTGGCGTCGATCGGGATGTAGTCGGTGGGGCTGCCCACGCTCGCCGGCGTGAACGGCGAGCGCATGCAAAGCCCGTTGCAGGTACGCGCGAACGTGTAGCCCGTCTCCGGCACGCCCTCCACCCGCACGGCGTAGGGCAGCGTGATGCCGTTGGGTGCCCTGAGCGAGTCGGCAAACAGGTCCAGGAACAGGTTGTTGGTGGTCGGGGTCGAGAACGCGCGATTGTACGTGAGCCGCAGCGTGTGCGCGGGGGCGGCCTGGTATACGAGTGCCGCACGCGGCGAGAACACGGGAGCTTCGAGTCGGTTGTGGACATCGACACGCGCCGCCGCGACCAGTTGCATGAGGGGCGACAAGGTCACGTCGGCGTGGAGGTACGCGCCCAGCTCGTTGATCATGTCATCCTGCTCGTTGCGGCCGGTGATGGTACCGTCGGTGCGGGGGACCGTGCTCTGCAGGTCCACGCCGTAGATGAGGCCCGTCCGACTTCCCACGGCCGTTCCGTGCTGGGCCTGGGCCACCACCATGTACGAGTTGTCCTGCACCGTGCTCCCGTTGCGCAGCAGGTACGTACTGGCGGCGTCGCTCAGGTTGACGAAGGCCTGTGCGAAGAGCCGGCCGTGGCGCAGGCGCGACTGCGCGTAGAGGTAGCGCCAGTCCTGCACCTGCGCGGCGCCTAGCGGCGTGAGGTCCACGTTGCGGATCGCGTTGTTGAGGCCTACGGCCGTGACGAGCTCGGTGCGGGGGCCGGGACGCCAGTCGAGCCGGAGTTCTCCAGAGAGGCGCTCCACCACCGAGTCCCGCGCGCCGATCAGCAGCGTGTCGGGGTCGGCGCCTCCGGCGATGGCCTGGGCGCGGTTGGCCTGCTCGACTGGGTCCACGTACTGCCAGTCCTCGCCGCGCAGGTACTGCGCCGAGAGCTTGAGCCCGACGCGCTGCCCGAGCGTGTTCGCATACCGCAGCGCGCCCTGCACGAGGGGTGCCGAGCCACCCGCCAGCGATACCACGCCCCCGCGATGCTCGAAGGGCGACTGCGTGATCATGTGGATCACGCCGTTGGCACTGTTGGGGCCGTACAGCGCCGAGCCGGGCCCCCGCACGACCTCGATCCGCTCCAAATCGTCGTTGGTGACGGGGATGAAGTTGAACACGTTGATCCGCAGCGACGGCACCGAGATGTAGCGGTAGTCGCTCAGGGCCAGAAGCGCGCCCGACGCCACGTTGTTGAACCCGCGCACGACGATCTCGTGCTGGGTCAGGCCGGTCTGGGCAAAGTCCACGGCCGCGACCGTCGCGACGTGGTCGACCGACGTGAGCGCGTTGGTCTCCTCGATGGCCTGTGTCTCGATGACGGACACGGAGGCCGGGGCGTTGAGCGCCTTCTGCTCGGTGCGTGACGCGGTGACGATCACGGGATTGACCGTGAAGGCCAGCGGCGCGAGCGCGACAGACAGTGTGTGGGATTGACCTGCGGTGAGCTCGAGTTGATCGATCCGTCCGCGGTGCCCGATACGGGCGAACACCGCGGTGTACCGATTGGGGGAGAGGGCCTCGAGCTGAAAGGCCCCCGTCTGGTCGGTGTATGTCCGGGCGACCAGATTGCCGTCGAGGAACAGGTCCACCCGCACCCCGTCCACGGGTGTGCCGGTCACCGAGTCGGTGACGGTACCCGAGAGACTCGCCTGCTGGGCGGTCGCGGAGGCCGTCAGGGAGCCAAACAGGGAGAGCGTGGCGAGCGCGCCTCGCCACCATGGGACGTGTGTCATGTTCGCCGGTCTAGCGGCTCGAGCCGGAACGCCCTGGCACGGACCGGATGTCCTCCAGCCACTGCGCCACGGAATCGCGCAGCACCGCGCGCGGGCCGTTGGCGTCGCGCAGGACATCGAAGAGTTGATCGTACACGTCGCGCGCGCCCACGCCGTCGCCGACCGCCAGGAGCGCCCGTGCCCGGAGCGGCCAGATCTGGGGCCACGCTACCTGATCCACGAAGCCCGCCATGTGCTCGTAACTCTGTGTCGCGGCAAGGACCTCGTCGTAGTCACCGAGGGCCGTAGCCACGCGGGCACGCTCCAGCTGCAACGGCCACAGCGATGAGACCAATCCGAACGTCACCTGCTCGATGCGGTGGCGTCGGGTCGCTTCCTGCCACTCGTGCAGCGCGCCGACCGTGTCGCCACTCGCCAGGAGATCCAGCGCCGCCAGATCACCTCGCAGGCTCGCATCGAGCGGGGCAGCGTCACCGACTTCCGCGAGTGCCTCCAGGCGCTGCGACGCGCGCAGCGCGGCCGTTTCGTCACGGCCGCGATACCAGCGAGCGGCGAGCCACTGGGCAATCGGGTCGTCGGTCTGCTCGGCGAGGAGACGCCGCGCCGCCGCGGCCTGCGCGGCACTGTCCGCGAGCGTCGCAACCCCCGTGATCGCGGCGAGCACGACCCAGCGGTCGAGGTCCTCGCGTGGCACGTTGCGCCGTCGCGCCATCCGCATCATCGAATCGGCCGAGGCGTGTTGTCCGGTGCCGAGCAGCCTCGCCATGCGCATGCGGAAGGCCACACTGCGATCCTGCTCGGTAGCGGCGCGCTCCCACAGCGAGTTGATCGCGAGTCGCGCGACCTCTCGGAGCGACAGAGGTTGCTCGAAGTCGCCCGCGGAGAGGGCGAACATCTCCAGCGCGGTCGCCGGCCGGCGGTCGAGTGACCCGGTCACGCGCAGGGCAGCCGATGAGCCCTGGTAGAGGAGCGAGTCCGCCATGCGCATGAGCTCCGCCCAGACCGAGACGCTGTCGATCTGGAGATACCGATTCATGTACTGCGTGGCCTCGGCCTCGTTTTCCTGCATCACCGCGATGATCACGAGCTGGCCGATGGCCGCGGCAAAATCGGGATCCCGCTCGTGCACCTGCGCGAACTCCCAGCGCGCAGCGGTCGGCTCGATCCCCAGTAAGGCGCCGAAGTAGACCTTCAGGAAGCCTAGCATGAACCAGGCGTCCACCGCGTCGGGGTGGCGCTCCACGATGCCCTGGAACCGCTCCTGGGCCCGGTTGAGGTCCCCGTCGCCGACGAGGATCTCGTAGCCCTCCATGAGCTCGCGCGTGGTGGGGTCGAGTCCGTCCTTGTAGCGCCGCGCGGCATCGAGCGCTGAGCGGGCGGCACCGGTGCCCCGCGTTGGCTGCGTGCGCAGGATCTCCGCCAGCATGCGCTTGAAGTACGCGGGCGCGAACGACGAGTCGAGCTCGATCACCTCGTCGAACCGCTCGATCGCCAGATCGAACGCCGCGCGGCGGAAATGGGTGTCGCCCTCGTAGTACGCGTTGAAGGCCCGCAACCCGCTGGGGAGTGCCGGATTCCAGCCGGCGCGCTCACCGGCTACGCGCTCGGCGAACGCGGAGGACACGATGCCGGAAACGAGCTCCGACAGGCTGTCGGGTGGACCGGCCACCTCGGCGCTGCGGATCAGCCGTTGGGAGGAGCCGTCGCGCACCTGCACCTCGATGCTGAGGCGCCCCGAGCCCGAGATTTCGGCGGTGCCCCACAGGATCTCGGAGGCGCCGAAGGTCGCTGCCACGAACCTGGCCAGTGTGTCGAGGGTCGCGCCGCCGGCCTGGAAATGATCGGCGATCGCGAGGCGCACCCGCTCGGCGCTCAGCACGCGGTATTCGGGCAGCCAGTGGAGCTGGTCCTCGAACGCCTGTGGCAGTGCCGACGCCAGGTCGATCTCCTGGAAGTCGCCCGCCACCGAGAATGGGAGCACCGCGATGGTCGAGGTGCGCGTCGTAGCCGAGCCGCGGTCCCACGGCGCTCCCCAGATGGACCACCCGGCCACCGCGCCCACCACTACTGCCACCACGATTCCCACGGCCCACTTGAGGGGTCGTGGCTTGTGCTCTGCTTGCTTGAGCGCGTCGAGCCATTCATCGGCCGACTTGGGTCGGCGCTGTCGGTCCAACGCCAGCGGGGCGGCCAGGACCCGCGCCTGCGTCGGGGTCAGGTCGGGCCGGGCCAGGATCACGGCGCGCTCGGCGGACGAGACGTCGCTGAACATCTCGATGCGCTGTCCGGTGAGGGCCTCGCAGGCGACAGCGGCCAGGGCGTAGAGGTCGGCCCGGCCGTCGATGTGCTCGCCATCCGAGGCCTGCTCAGGTGCCATGTACGCCGGCGTTCCCACGACGGCGCCCGTCTGCGTAATGTGCTCGCTCCCCGCCGCGCTGATGGCCCGCGCGATCCCGAAGTCCGCTACCTGGGCGTGCCCGGCCGAAAGCAGCACGTTCTCCGGCTTGATGTCGCGGTGCACGATGTCCCGCGCGTGTGCGTAACTCAGCGCCGCCGCGACCTCACGGATGAGCTGCAGCGCGTCGTCGAGCGGGAGCTGTCGCTCCCGCTTCATGCGGTCCCGCAGGGACTCGCCCTCCACGAACGGCATCACGTAGTACAGAAGGCCGTCTGCTTGGCCGGAGTCGTGCACCGGGAGAATGTGCGGGTGCTGCAGTCGGGCGGTGATCTCGATCTCGCGGAGGAATCGCTGGGGGCCCAGCGCCGAGGCCAGCTCGGGAGACAGGACCTTCACGGCGACGTGGCGGTTGTGCTTGAGGTCGTGCGCCAGGTAGACCGTCGCCATGCCGCCGCGACCAATCTCGCGCTCGATCAGGTACCGCTCCGCCAGGGCCTGCTTGACCCGGCGGTACTGCACATCCCCTGTCGTGGTGGTAGCGTCAGGGTTGGTCGAGGGGGTTGGAGATTTCCCCGGGACGGTGGTGGACCCACCGCACTTGGGACAGAAGCTGGCGTCCTCGGGAAGAGGAGCGCCGCATTTGGGACAGGCCTGCTCCGATACACCCATAGACCACCCACGAACCCGTGCCTTGGAGAAGATGTGTGTGGACCACACCCGGTGCAAGCGGCCTACATGTGCTGGAGAATCCGCTGCCGCTGTCCCTCGGTAAGCATGTCCCGCGCCACGATGTCGCGCACGATGCGCGCCAGGAACGCGTAGCCCCGCGGCTCCGCCACCATCCAGCGCTGCCACTCCAGCTCGTCCAGCGCCGCCGTGAGCGCCTCGCCGTGCAGGTCCGTCGCGCGTTCGAGCTGGGCCACCTCGACTCGATCCCCCAGCACGGCGGCGGCGGCCAGCGCCTGCTGGGCATCCTTCGTGAGGCGGCGGAACCCCACGCGAATCGCCGCGACCACCGCATCGGGAAGGTCAGTCGGCAAGGTCTGGTCGAGTGTCTTAGCCGGCTCGGGCCACGCCCCGGTAATGGTGCCGAGATCCAGGCCCAGCGCCACCGCGTGCAACAGCTCGACGGCGAGCAACGGAAGCCCGGCCGAGTCGGCGGCGACGCGCCGCGCGAGCCGGTCGAGTTCGGCCCCCTCGAACGTCGGCACGGCCCACGCTGCGAGATCCCGCACGGCGTCATCGTTGAGCGGCGCGAGGAGGATCGCGGTCCCGGCGACGTCGCGCCCGATGCGCGAGCGCAGATCGTCCAGCTCGCTGCGCGGGAGTTGCGGTTGTGTGCTGAAGAGCACGTACAGCGGAAGGGAAGAGAGGTCGCGCACGGCGGCGATGAGCGCGAGCAGGGTGTCGCGGTCAAGCCAATGCGCGTCGTCGACCAGGAGGACCACGGGTTGCTCCTCGGCCACCACCCGCAGCACGTCGCGCAGCGCGTTGCCGAGGGGTTCCTCGGACGGGGTCCCGGCGCCGAACCGGTCGGTCCATTCGGGGAGTGCGGCGGCGAACGCGCCCAGGGCGGACGGTGACGCCGCAGCCAGTCCGCGGGCGTCGAGCAGGCCGCCGCGCGCCAACCCGAGGGCGCCGCTCCACGACTGCTCCGTATCGGCCTCCACTGCCCGTACGGCGGCAACCGTCGCACCCTCGAGGCGGGCGCGGGTCAGGAGTTCCTCGGCGAGGCGAGACTTGCCCAAGCCCGAGTCGGCTTCGAGCACGCACGCGGTGGCGCGCCGTTCGGTCCTGCACGCCTCGAGCGCCTCGAGCAGGCGTTCCAACTCGGCCGCGCGCCCTACCAGTGGGGTGCGGCGTAGCTCGGCGCCTTGATCGGGTTGCCTCGGGACCTCGCCCGAGAGTCGCCACACCCGCTCCCGTTTCACTCGCTCGGCGAGCGCCGCGGTCTCGGCATCCGGTGCGGCGCCCACCTCGTCGAGCCGCTTCGCGAACTGCTCATACCGCTCCAACGCGCCGGCCCGATCACCGGTGATGGCCAGCGCCTTCATCGCCACTTGCACACCGCCGTTCGCGCCAGGGTCGAGATCGAGCGCCCGCGCCGCCACCTCGGCCGCGCGGCCCACCTCTCCACGGTCCAGCAATCCGTGCGCCCAGTAGACGAGTGCCGCGACGGTGCGGCGTCGCCACATCAGCCGCTCCGCCCCGAGCCAATCCTCGAATCCCGAGGCGTCGGGCACGCTGAACCCCTCGAGGAAGTCGCCTGCGGCCAAACTCGCGGCCTCTTGCCACTCGCCTTGTCCTTCCAGCGCCGCAAACTCCTCGGTGTCGAGCCGCACCGCACCCTCGGTGAGTCGCACCTGGTCGTGCTCGGTAGTGAGGTTCTCCTCGCCCAGCGTGCGCCGCAGCACGCGGATTGCCTCGCGTAGCGAGTGACGGGCGGAGGATTCCGGCTTCTCGGCCCACAGCAAGCCGATCAAGTGTTCGCGCGCGCGCGTCCGCTTGGGCGATTGGGCGAGATACACGAGCAGGGCGAGGTTCTTGCGCCAGAGGAGCTCCGCCGGTGGATCGCTCCCGTCGACCGTGACCTCGACGGGTCCAAGCGTGCGGCAGATCACCGTCACTGGCACCCCCCGGCGCGCTCCCTGACGACCTCTGCCCACGGTTGAATAGCGGGGTCGGGCTGGCGCCACAGCCGCTCGAGGCGCAGCGCATGGCGGCAGAGAGCATCATCGTCACCGCGCTCCAACGCCGCCTCCGCACGACGAAACTCGACGTAGGGCCCCAGCGCCCAGTCGACTTCCGCGGCTTCCGCCTCGCCGGAGAGCTCCTCCCGGATCTCCATCTGCTCGTACCAGCGCCGCTGCTTGTCCGCCTCGTCGTGCCGCCCAAGCGTCTCCAGCCACTCTCCCCGCAGCCAGTGCAGTGCGGCGCGCGCGAACGGGTCGCCGCTACGTAGTCCGGCGGAGTCGAGCGCGAGCAGCGGTTCGGAGACCTCGAGCGCGAGATCGGGGCGTCCGCGGGCGGCGTGAGCGAGGGCCTCCAGCTGCGTGGCGAGTCGCGCGGCACCGCTGTCGCCTCGAAGGCCCACGAGCCTGTCCCGCAGCTCCGCGGCGACCGCCGTGTCGCCGCGCGCGTGTGCATCGAGCGCCAGCGCCCACGCTGCCCGACCCAAGAGACGGTCATCCGCCGCCAGCTGCTCGAGCGCGCGACGTCCAGCGACGACCTCGTCGGCGGGGATCACCGAGATCCCCAGCGCGGGTGGCACGACACGCCACTCCGCTCGCTCGAGTGCGGCGGCGGACGTCCCGTAGTGCGCCGCGGCCGAGTCGAACGCGTGAAGCGCCTCCTCGACGCGACCCAGCGCAAACAGCGCCAGACCGGCGGCCTCCGACGCGATGGCCCTGGCGGTTCTGTCGGCGCGCGCGTCGGTCAGAATCAACGCGGCGACCTGGGCCTGCAGGGCATACGCCCCCATGCCGGCGGCGGTACGGAAGTTCGCGAGGAGCGCCGGCGAGAGCAGTAGTTCGTCCGGCAGCGGCCCCGCCTGCTCCGGCTCGAACAACGCCTGATAACCGATCTCCAGCAGCGGAGGTTGGTAGATGTCGACCTCTTCCGGCGGCGCGGCGACCTGCCAGAACTGGTCCAGCGCGCGGCGCGCATCCGCTTTTCTGTTGAGCCGCATCGCTACCCAGACCAGGTGCTCCCACGCGGGTCCGGAGCGCGGTGCCTTGGCCACCGCTGCCTCGAGGAGCGCCGCAGCAGAGTCGAGCGGTACCCCGATCAGTGGGCCGCGGTGCATGATCTCTTCGCCGTACAGGTACGTGGCGTATCCGTCGCGCGGGAACTCCGCCACGGCTTCCTCATAGCGTCGTAACCGTGCCTCGAGTGTAGGAGCCAGCTGGGCCTCGATGAGGCGCCGGTCCAGCTCGCCCAGTTCGTCGCTGTGTTCGGCGAGCAGACGCGGCAGGTCCACCGGTGGCGGGTCGCCGGTCAGCAGCCAGCGCCACGCCTCGGCGAGGCGCCACGATGCCAGTGGAAAGCCTTGGTCGAGTGCGATGGCCCGGCGATAGTGCTCGGTTGCCGAGCGCCACGCGTTGCCGTGAAAGGCGCGCTCCCCCGCGAGGAACTCCCGCAGGCCCTCATTGCTCTTGCCGCTCAGCGCCGGCGAGGGACGGTACTCCTCGAGGTAGCGATCGGGCGCCGCAAAGCGGGCGAGCTCGAGGCTGATGCGTTGGCCCATGCCCGCCAGGTCAGCTGCCGAGCCGTACACACTGCCGGCGGAGTGCACGCGCCCCGCAGAGTCCACGACCGAGAGATGGATCGCCGTACCGTCCTCGAGTTGCTCCACGATGCCGGTGGCGACGTTGCGTGCGCGCAGCGCGGCGGGTGCGTCGGTGAGCCGCGCCTCCTCGCCGGCGGAGTCGTGCCACGCCATCACGGCGTGCGTGGGAGTGAGCCGCAGGAAGGTCTCGAGGTCGAACCGCGCCAGGCCAGCGAGATTCCAACCGAGATCCGGGTCGGTGACGCCGCGTGCGTCGAACGGTAGTACGGCCAGATCGGAGTACGGCAGCTCCGCGGCCCCCCGGCCGCGCCCGAACACGGCCAGCGCGATGAGCGCGCCGGCTGCCAGGCCGGAGACGGTGAGGAGGAGGGTGCGCCGGCGGTACTTGGTCGTGCGCGTGTGCCACAGCGCGCGTCGAAAGCTGCGGGCGTCGGGCCAGCGATCTGTGGGCTCGGGCGCGAGCGCCCGCTTGAGGATCGAGTGCAACCCGTGCGGCACGCCCGACCAGTCGACGGGATCCTCCGGGAGCAGCGCCTCCCAGCGGCGGCCGGTGAGCGCCTCGTAGAGCACCATGCCCACGGCAAAGAGATCGGTTCGCGGCGTGACCTCTCCGCCGAGGACCTGTTCCGGCGGCATGTACCCGGGCGTGCCGGTGACGGCAAGGGCACCCGACGGTGCCGCGGTCTGGGGCCCCGACGCGGTGGAGATGCCGAAGTCGGCCAACAGGGCGCGGTCGTCCGCAAGGAAGATGTTGCTCGGCTTGATGTCGCGGTGAACGACGCCCGTCGCGTGGACCGCTTCCAGCGCGGCCAGCACATCGCGCCCGAGCTTGACGGCGGTGCTGCGAGGGAGGGGCCCACGTTTCAAGCGCTGGGACAGCGTCGCTCCCTCAATGAAGTCCATCACGTAGTAGAAGAAGCCCTTGGCCTCACCCGCCCGGTGGATGCTCACGGCGTTGGGGTGATGCAGGCTGGCGAGGACCCGCGCTTCCTTGAGGAACCGCTCGGTGGCTGTCGCAGTCGCCATCTCGGGACGGATGATCTTGACGGCGACCATGCGGTCCAGCGCCACGTCGCGGGCTAGGAACACCATGCCCATGCCGCCGCTGGCGATCTCGCGTTCCACCTCGTAGTCGGGGAGCAGCGCTTCGCACAGGCGGTAGAGGATGGAGGGCATGTGCCTCGATTGACGGGATCGTCAGCTCGGACAAGCCGAATCTGCCTCTCCGGGGGCCGCCGTCAAGTCGCTGTGACCGTTGGAGTTGGTTGGCCGAGCGGGGTCCCCGCGAAGTAGCTTATGAGGTCACCGACGAGGAATGGGTCCATGAGGATCACGCGCATCGCGGCCTACCAGGTGGATCTGCCGTTGCACGAGGGGAGGTATGCCTGGTCGGGCGGCAAGTCGGTCTCGGTGTTCGACAGCACCGTCGTGCGGGTGGAGACCGATGCCGGGCTCGTGGGGCACGGCGAGGTCTGTCCGCTCGGGCCGGCCTACCTGCCGGCCTACGGCCCCGGCGTGCGCAGCGGCCTGGAACAGGTGGGGCCCGCGCTGCTGGGGCAGGATCCCACCGGGCTCGGTGTGATCAACCGGCACATGGACCAGGCGCTCAAAGGACATCCCTACGTGAAGTCCCCGATCGACATGGCCTGTTGGGACATTCTGGGTCAGGCGACGGGACAGCCGGTGTGCGCGCTGCTGGGCGGGCGCTTCGGCGACGACGTGGTGCTCTACCGGGCGATCTCGCAGGACACGCCGGACGGCATGGCCGCGCGGGTGGCGGAGTACCGCAAGGAGGGCTACCGCCGGTTCCAGCTCAAGGTTGGAGGGGATGCGGCGGAGGACATCGAGCGGATCCGGGCGGTGGCGGCGAAGCTGGAGCGCGGCGACGTACTCGTGGCCGATGCCAACACCGGATGGCTGTCGCACGAGGCGTTGCGCGTGGCGCGCGGCGTGCAGGACGTGGACGTGTACATCGAGCAACCCTGCCTCGCCTACGAGGAGTGCCTCAGAGTGCGGCGGCATGTCGACCACCCGTTCGTGCTGGACGAGTCGATCACCGGGATCCCCGAGCTGGTCCGCGCACACGCCGACGGCGCGATGGACGTTGTCAACCTCAAGATCAGCAAGCTCGGTGGGCTCACCAGCGCGCGCCTGGCGCGAGATCTCTGCGTGTCGCTGGGGATCGCAATGACGATCGAGGACAGTTGGGGCGGGGACATCACGACGGCCGCGATCGCTCACCTGGCGCACAGTACGCCATCGGAGCTGCGCTTCACCGCCACCGACTTCAATAGCTACGTCACCGTGAGCTTCGCGGAGGGCGCCCCCCAGCGTACGGGCGGTCGGATGGCGGCGTCCGCTGCCCCGGGACTCGGCGTCGCGCCGCGCATGGACGTCCTGGGCGATCCCGTGCTCGACATCGCCTGACGCCGGGAGGCCGTCGGCGAGGACGGTGATGCGCGACTCCGCGCACTAGTTGCGGAAGTAGCTGGTCTGCTGGAAGATGCGATCGGCGAGCTCGGTCGCCCGCTCGACGCGTTCCTTCAAGATGGAGTCTGCGGGGGTCGTCACGGAATCCCCCAAGCCGCGGCCCACGTGCTCGGCCCACCCGGCGTAGACCAGCGCATAGAGGGAGAGGATTCCCTCCGATGGCACGTCCACCCAGCCGCGCGGACGGGGCCGGGCCGCGCTCTCGGGGTGATACACCTCGAACAGCAACGTCTCGTGTCGGTCCGTATCCAGCCAGCCGAGCGTGCGCACCGGCGCCGCGCCGTCGGCTATCGTGATGGAATCCGTCATGAGCCTGCGCGCCATGCCTTGCCCCAGGAGATACGGGGTGAACCCGAACGCGTCGGCGTAGGCTCCGGTCGTGCGGGAGAAGTAGATGGGGCGCCTGCCCAGGTTGTCCTGGATGAGCTGCAGCGTGATGATGTCCGCGCGCTGTAGTACTCTCGGTTCCAGCACCACGCTCATGCCGCCGACGCGGAACACGCTGCGCTCGGTCACTTGGTGGAAGTAGGGCAGCGCGTCGATCTGCTCGTAACTGAGGCTCAGCGCCGGCTCCTCGGGGGTAACCCAGGTCCCGTCCCGAAAGGGGGGCACGGCATTGGCCTGGTCGAACGGGTACGTCGGGCGTCGCCGCAGCTGGCGCACGTGCCAGTCGGTGTTCATGAGGGAGAGGTTGGCAATCAGCACATCCCGCCGCACGCCCTCCACTTCCTGCATGTACCACAGGGGGAATGTGTCGTTGTCCCCCGCCGTGACGATGATCGCGTAGGGCTCCACCGACTGGAGCAGGTCCCAGGCGAAGTCACGCGGCAGCCACTCACCCGACCGGGAGGCAGAGAGGTGGTTCCCCAGCAGCGGGACGAGCCCCGCCAACAGGATGGGCGAGCCCACGAGCCACGCCCTCCCGTTCGTAAGCCGGTCGCCGAACGCCTTGGCGAACGACGCCATCCACGCGCCCAGGCCGAGCGCGACCCACACGCCCCACAGCTGGAACGACGCGATGAAGAAGTAATCCCGCTCGCGCACCTCCCGGGTGAGGCTCTCCCCCGGGCGGATCGAGTACCCGTACTTGAAGTCCAGGTAGAACACGAGCAGCACGGTCACGGTGACCATGAGCGCCGTCATGGCCAGTGCACCACGTTGGTCCTTCTGCCACTGGCGCACGGCGCCGAGCAGTCCAATTGCCCCGAACAGGAGCGCCAGGAGGTTCCGTACCCGCTGGCCCCAGTCGTGGGCGAACTGCCAGGTGAAGTACTGCACGTAGTTCACATACTGCCAGACTACGCTTGCCTGCCGCGGCAGGAGCGGCCCCTTCTGGTACTGCTCCCGGCTCAGCACGCGGAGCAGCGCGTCCCGCGTGGCCGGCTCGCCCTCGTTGATCGCCGGGTAGTGCTGCGCTCGCAGCGGAAGGAAGAGGAACAGGCTCATCCCGACCGCGATGACGCCGAGCGAGATGAGCACCAGTCGCATGTTGCCGCTGCGGTGCGCGAAGGCGAAGAGCGTGCCCAGCAACCCCACGGCGAGCAGGATCGGAAGCACCTGGCGGCCGCTCCACGAGTCCAGGATGATCGCCGCCGCGACGCCGGCCACTGCCGCCGCGATCCCGATGCGCGTGAGGGGGCTCGTGTGGAGGCGGAAGGCGGGCCAGGTGACCCCTGCGAGGATCACGGCGGCGACCACGAGCGAGACGAGGTCCCGCTGATCGCCGTGCCAGCCGAGGAACAGCATGCCGCCGACCGCCGCACCCGCCAAGAGCGCGCTGGCTCCCAGCACGCGCCCCCACAGCCTCTCCTCCGCTTCGGCCGCTTCCACGTACACGAGCACGGCGGGCACGGCCAACAACCCCATGAGGTGGTTGGTGGCGCTCAAGGCCAGCAGGTACACGATGAGCACCAGCCAGTGGTCGCGCCGCTCTCCCGCGGGCTCGTCTCCCCAGTGCACCGCGAGCCACAGCACGAGAGCGATGGAGAATAGGCTCAACGTGTACACCTTCTCGTTCACGACCGACTGGTTCCATACGGTGAACGAGGTGGCGCCCACCAGCGCTCCGGCGAAGGCCGCACCGATCCGTGCCCATCGGACGTCGGGTACGATGTCTCGCAGAAACCGCTCGGCTACCAGGAACAGCAGGCCGGCTGCCAGGGCACTGGTGACGGCGGCGAACAGGTTGATCCGGAGGGCGTAGTGCCCGACCAGAGGGATCATTCCCCACACGCTGGCCGCGAGAACGAACAGCGGATTCCCGGGCGGGTGCGGGATGCCCAGCACCTTGGCGGCGGCAATGTATTCGGACGTATCCCAGAACTGCGTCGTGGGGGCGATGGTCAGCAGGTAGATGCCCAGCACGACCAGGAAGACGACCCCGGCGAGGAGGTACGGGGGGCGTGTAGCGGGCGCTACGTCGTGCAACTTAGTGCCTGAACTGCCGGCGCCCCGTGAGCACCATGGCGATCCCGTGCTTGTTCGCCGCCGCGATCACTTCGTCGTCCCGCACGGAGCCTCCCGGTTGGATCACGGCCGTGATCCCGTCTGCGGCCGCCTGCTCCACGCCGTCGGCGAACGGGAAGAACGCGTCCGAGGCGAGCACGGCCCCCGCGGGATCGTGTCCCTCCTCGCGGGCCTTGTGGGCGGACAGGAATGCCGCGTCGACCCGGCTCATCTGCCCGGCGCCGATCCCGATCGCCGCCTCGCCCTTGGCGAGCAAGATCGCGTTCGACTTCACGGCCGCGACCGCCGCCCATGCGAACCGCAGGTCCCGCCACTCGGTCTCGCTCGGCTTGCGCTGGGTGGCCACCGTCCATTCGGACTCGTCCGCCGCTACCGTGAAGCGATCCTGCACCAGGAAGCCGCCGCGCACGCGCTTGAAGTCGAGCGCGGGCCGGCTGTCGGTGAGGGGCAGCTCGACGACCCGGAGGTTCTTCTTGCGCCGGAACACCTCCACGGCATCGTCGTGGAAGCGCGGCGCCACCACGGCCTCGACGAAGAGGTCGTGCATGGCCTCGGCGGTCGCGGCGTCGACGATGGTGTTGAACGCCACGACGGACCCGAACGCCGACTTGGAGTCGGTCGCCAGCGCGCGCCGGTACGCGTCCTCGACCGAGGTGCCCAAGGCCAATCCGCAGGGCGTCGTGTGCTTGATGACGGCGCATGCCGGCCGGTCGGGCCACGGCGCGATGGCCATCACGGCCCCTTCGATGTCCAACAGGTTGTTGAACGAGAGCTCCTTGCCGTGCAGCTGCCGCAGCTCGTCGAATCCTCGCCCCTCGCCCGTGGTGTACAGCGCGGCGCGCTGCACGGGATTCTCCCCGTAGCGCAGTGTCTGCACCCGCTGCAGGGCGAGGCCCATCATGGGTGGCAGGGCATCGGCGTCCTTCGTGAGAAACTGGGCGATGGCCGCGTCGTAGGCCGCCGTGTGGCTGAACACCTTCGCGGCCATCTCGAGCCGGATCTCCGGCGTCACCTGGTTCTTCTCGAGGAGCTCCAGCACGCGGTCGTAGTCGCGGGGGTCCACCACCGGGAGCACGAACTGGTGGTTCTTGGCTGCGGAGCGGAGCATCGAGGGCCCGCCGATATCGATCTGCTCGATCGCCTCTTCCAACTTCACGTTGGGCTTGCCTGCCGTCTCACGGAACGGGTAGAGGTTCACGGCCACCAGGTCGATCGGCGTGACGCCGTGGGCGTCGAGCTGGTCCATGTGCTCGGGCGCGTCGCGGCGCGCCAGCAGCGCGGCGTGGACCGCCGGGTGCAGCGTCTTGACCCGCCCGTCCATGATCTCCGGGAAGCCGGTGACCTGCTCGATGGCCGTGACGGTGACTCCAGCCTGCGTGATGACCTGTGCCGTGCCGCCGGTGGACACGATCTCCCACCCGAGATCCGCCAGCCCCCGTGCGAACTGTGTGACCCCCCGCTTGTCGGATACCGAGATCAGTGCCCGCGCCACCCTGCCTCCTTGATTAGTGGTAAACCGACTCTTACGCCGACTCCGTCGCGTCCGCGACGGAGCCCGGTGTGGCGTCCCCCGCGAAGGCTGCCTCCTTGCCCACGAGGCGCACCACGTTCCCCGCCCGCGCGGCCGCCAGCACCACGGCGGGCAGGAGCTGGTGCTCTACCTCGAGCACCCGCGCCGCCAGTGTGTCCGGCGTGTCGTCCGCGCCCACCGGCACCGGCCATTGCGCCACGATGGGTCCGCGGTCGTACTCGGCGGTCACGATGTGCACCGTCGGGCCGGAGACCGTGGCACCGGAGGCGAGCACGGCCTCGTGCACGTGGTGTCCGTACATGCCAGGCCCGCCGAACGATGGCAGCAATGCCGGATGGATATTGAGCATCCGGTTCTCGTACGCCTGCACCACCGCTTCGGGCACCAGCTTGAGGTATCCCGCCAGAACCACGAGTTGCGTGTCGTACGAGCGGAGCAGCGCGACGATCTTGGCCCCATCGCTGGGGTCGTCGAGCACTTCCGCCGCCACGCCCGCCTTGCGTGCCCGCTCCAGCGCGCCTGCCGTGGCCTTGTTGCTGATCACCACGACGACCCGGGCCGGTGCCGATCCCTGGCAAGTGTCCAGCAGCGCCTGGAGATTGGTGCCTCCGCCGGAGGCGAGAACTGCGACGCGCATCATGTCGGCGCCTCGATGGGCAGAGTTGAGCGCACGTATACCCCTATATAAAGGAAGAAGGCGGGGCCCGTCTAGCGCCCATCTCCCCGTGCCGTTTCGACCGCCAGCGCGACGATCGTGAGCTCGTTGTCCCCCAGCGTGCGGACGTCGAACACCACCCGGTCCTCCCGTGCCAGCGCGATTACCGGAGGATCGTGGGCACGCAGCGCGGCGAGGAATCCGTCGCACGAGTCCACGGCGAGGGTCACGAGCGTCGTGGGAAGCTCGCTGCCCGGAAACGCCCCCCCCCCGACCGTGGAGACGCCGGGTTCCGTCTCAGCGCCGGGAATGCGCCGCGCCAGCTTGCGGGCGCGACGCTTGAGCGTCGCTGCGTCCGTGGCGAGCATCGCGAGGGCCGGGATTTCGCGCCGCGCCCGCTCGGGCTCGCGATACAGGGTGAGCGTCGCCTCGAGCGCGGCGAGCGTGGTCTTGTCAGGCCTGAATGCCCTGGCCAGGGGATTGCCCGCCGCGTGCTCCAGGACCGCACGCGGCCCCACGACGATTCCGGCCTGCGGGCCGCCCAGCAGCTTGTCGCCCGAGAACACCACCGTGGCGCCGGCGGCGACGCTCTCGCGCACCAGCGGCTCGCCGCTCAGGCCGTGCGCGTCGAGCGGGATGAGCAGGCCGCTCCCCACGTCGTGCACCGTGGGGATGGCACGGCGGTCACCCAGCGCGACCAGCTCTGCGACGGACGGCTCGGCCACGAATCCTGTGAGCTGGAAGTTGGAGCGGTGCACCTTCAGGATGAGGCGGGTCCTCGGGCTCACCGCCAACTCGTAGTCTCTGAGGCGGGTGCGGTTGGTGGTTCCCACCTCGACCAGCACGCTGCCGCTCTTCGCGAGAATGTCCGGGATCCGGAACGCACCACCGATCTCCACTAGCTCGCCGCGGGAGACGATCGTCTCACCGCCTTCAGCCACCGCGTTGAGCAGCAGGAGAAGCGCCGCAGCCGCATTGGTGGCCACCAGGGCCGCGGCTGCACCGGTGAGCTCGCACAGCAGCTCGCCCACGTGATCCTGGCGCGATCCGCGGGTCCCGGCTTTGAGGTCGAGTTCGAGCGTGCTGTACCCCAGCGCCTCCTCCACCGCCCGTACCGCGGCGTCGGCCAGCGGCGCACGCCCCAGGTTGGTGTGGAGCACGACGCCGGTGGCGTTCACCACGCGCTTGAGCGACCGGCGCGACCGTTCCTTTACTCGCTGCACGATGGCGGTGAGCCACCCGTCTGCCGGGGCCTCACCCCCCTGCTGGCGCGCTTCGGCAAGCGCCGCGCGGACGGCGTCCACCACGACGGTGCGTGGGGTGGCAGCTAGGAGCCCCGCCTGCTCGGCCTGGGCTAGGAGGGTGTTGACGGCTGGGAGGGCGCGGCGCGCGTCGGTCATGTCGAGTCGCGGGGGGCGGGGATCGTGAGCACCGTGCGCGACTCCCCCGTGGAGCCTCCGATGCTTCGGGCCTGGGCCTCGATGAGGTAGCGGCCGCCCGGCACCAGTGGCTCGACCAGGCGGATGTACCAGCTATCGCTCAGCTCCGGTCGCCGTGCCAGGAACTCGGCTACCTGCTCCGGCATTTGCGGCCCGGGTGCCGCCCCCCGCCCCGCGCGCGCGCGGGGGTCGGCTCCCGGCGGCGGCCGGGCCTCGGCCGTATCGGGCGCAGCCGCTGTGTCGGCCGCAGCCGAGTCGGCCAGGGCCAACGTGTCGAGCGCCGCGGCGCTGTCGGCGGCGAGCGAATCGGCCACGGCTTGGGCGGCTCTCTCTTCGGCCGCCACCGAATCGTACGCCACCTGCTCCCACACCGTGGCCACGGCCACCGGCGTCGTATCGGGCAGGGCCCACACCGACACCATCTCCGCCGTGGGCGGCACCGTGTCCAGCATGAGGCTGAACCGCACCTGTACGGTGACGCTGTCGGTCCGGTTCACGCGCCTGAGTAGCGGCCCGGCCGTATCGCGCGAGAAGGTCCAGAACGTGTGCGATACGACCGAATCGAGCGCGACGGTGACCGAATCGAACGCCTCGCGGGCATCGCGCCGTTGGCTGGTGTTCTCGTCGATGCTCGCGCTCACCAGATACGTGCCGGTCGGAACGCTCCCGAGTCGGAAGCCGCCCACCGAGTCGGCCGTGGTCACGTAGACCAGGGAATCCGGCAGCAGCACCGCTTCGATCAGGGCGAGACGTCCGGCCCGGGCGTTCTCCCAGTCGAGCACGGTGCCCCAGAGCACTGTTGTGGGAATCGGCGGACCGGTCGAGAAGATGATGGTGCGCCCTTCGGTCATGGGGTTGTTGCGCAGGTCGGCGATGCCCGGCTCGAGGGTGACGTGGTATACGGTGCCAGGAAGCCACCCGTCCTTCGGCTCGACGTGGATGGCGCTCCGCTTCCAGTCGACGTTGACCTCTTCGGCGCGCGGCGACAGCCGGATGAGCCCGTCGAGGCCGCCACCCGAGGTCTCGTCGACGACTTCGTCGAATTGGATCTTCAACGCGTCATCCAGCTCGGCGACCACGGCGCCGGAGTCGGGAGTGATGCTGAGAATGACTGGCGGCTCGAAATCCGGGGGGCCGCCCGGAGGTTGCTCGATGACGGCGCACGCGGCGAGCGCCGCTAGCAGCCCAAGGTGCGCAGCTTGTCGGCCAGCGTTTCGCGCTGCTCGCGCCACGACCGCTCCTTGTCCCGCTCCCGCTCCACGACGTCGGCGGGAGCCCGGGTGATGAACTGTTGGTTGCCGAGCTTGGCGGCGACGCCCGTGAGCTGCTTGTCCATGCGCTCCAGCTCCCCGGCGAGACGCTCGCACTCCTGCTGCACGTCGATCGCGTCGCCCAGGGGCACGAACACTGAAGAGCCATCGGGCAGCACCTGGTGGGCACCCACTTCCTCGGGGTGCTCCTCCAGTGTGAGGCGGCTCAGCTTCGCCAAACGCTCGACGGTCCGTTGCTCGGCGTTGAAGGCCTGCAACGCTTCGGCGTTGGCCGGGCGCGCGAAGGCGCGGACCTCGGCGCCGGGCGGCACGCCGTACTCGGCCCGAACGGTACGCACTGCCGTCACCAGCGCCTGCACCCGCGCGAACTGGTCCTCCGCCTCGCCATCGATGAAGGCCTGTTGCGGCGTCGGCCAGGCGGCCGCGGCCAAGAGCGGCTCCCGCTCGCCGGGGAGGTGCTGCCACAACTCCTCCGAGAGGAACGGCACGATGGGATGCAACAGCCTCAGCGCCGTCTGGAAGACATGGACCACGATGGCCGACGCGACGTCGCCACCCGGAATGGCCCCGTACAGCCGCGGCTTGATCTGCTCCAGGTACCAGTCGGCGAGTTCGTCCCACACGAAGTGGTAGACCAGGCTCGCGGCGTCGTTGAGCCGATAGCGCTCCAACGCGTCCGTCGCCTCGGCCACGACACGCTGGCAACGCGACAGGATCCAGCGGTCGGCCAGCTCGAACTGTGCCGCGTCGAGCGAGCCTGGTTCGGGGGACTCGTCGCTGACCGCCGACAGCAGCAGGCGGCCCATGTTCCACAGCTTGTTGGCGAAATTGCGCCCGGCCGCAAACGTTCCGTCCATCTCGTCGCGGTCCATGATCACGTCGGTGCCGGCCGCCGCCCCCGCCACCACGGTGTAGCGCAGCGCGTCGGCACCGTAGCGCTCGACCGCGTCGAGCGGGTCGATGCCGTTCCCCAGCGACTTCGAGAAAGCTCGATGCTGCGGATCGCGCACCACGCCGTTGAGGTACACCGTCGAGAACGGGCGCTCCCCGAGGAAGTGGTAGCCGGCCATCACCATGCGGGCGACCCAGAAGAAGATGATGTCCGGCGCCGTGACAAGCGTGTGTCCCGGGTAGAACCGCCCGAGGTCTACGGTGCGCTCGGGCCACCCCATCGTTGCGAACGGCCACAGCCATGAGGAGAACCAGGTGTCCAGCACGTCCTCGTCCTGATGCACGGCGCCGCCACACTTCTCGCAAGATGCCGGGGCCTCCATCGCGACGGTGACGTGCTCGCAGCCCTCGCCCTCACAGTACCAGGCAGGGATCTGGTGCCCCCACCAGAGCTGCCGGGAAATGTTCCAGTCGCGGATCTCGGTGAGCCAATTCTCGTACACCTTCCCCCACCGCTCCGGCACGAACCGCAGCCGTCCCTGCCGGTACGCCTGGAGCGCCGGCTCGGCCAGGGGCTTCATCTTCACGAACCACTGGTCCGACAGCCTCGGCTCGACCACGGTGTGGCAGCGGTAGCAGTGGCGCACGGCGTGTCGGTAGGGCTCGATCTTCTCGAGCAGTCCGGCGGCCTCGAGCAGCTCGATGGTCTTCTCCCGAGCGGCATCCCGGTCGAGGCCCCGCACCCCCTCGGGGACCCTCGGATCGTCGACCATCCGCGCGTCGGCGTCGATTACCACCGGGGTGTCGTACTCGCCGGCCAGCTCGGCGGCGATCTCGAAGTCGTGCGGATCGTGCGCCGGCGTCACCTTGAGCATGCCCGTGCCGAAGTCCTGCTCGACGTAGGCGCTGGTCTCGACCGGGATCGGGATGTTCGCCAGCGGCAGGATCACGGATTTCCCCGCGAGGTGACCGAAGCGCTCGTCCTCCGGATGGTGCACCAGGGCGATGTCCCCGTACATGGTCTCCGGTCGGGTCGTGGCGACGAGCAGGCCGTCCGTGCCGTCGCCGTCGGCCAGGGGATACCGGATGTAGTACAGGTGGTCATCCCGCTCCCGGAACTCGGCTTCCTCGTCAGACAGCGACGTGTGGCAGCGCGGACACCAGTGGATCACGCGGTAGCCGCGGTATAGCAGGTCCTGATGGTACAGGTCCACGAACACCCTCCGCACCGCACGGGAGTACTCCTCGTCCAGGGTGAACCGGGTGCGGCTCCAGTCACAGGAGGAGCCGATCGCCTTGAGTTGCTCCAGGATGGTCCCGCCGGTGCGGTGCACGTGCTCCCACACCCGCTCCACGAAGGCCTCACGCCCCATGTCGTGGCGGCTCGTCCCCTCCGTGGCGAGCTGTCGCTCCACCACGTTCTGCGTGGCGATCCCGGCGTGGTCGGTTCCGGGGAGCCACAGGACCTCCCGCCCGCGCATCCGCTGGTATCGGATCAGCACGTCCTGCAAGGTGTTGTTGAGCCCGTGCCCCATGTGGAGGACCGACGTCACGTTGGGTGGGGGGATCACGATGACGTACGGTTCCCGGTCGGACTCCGGTGAGGCCGAGAACAGGCCCGCGTCGATCCAGCGCTGATACGTCTCACGCTCGATCGCCGACGGATCGTACTTCGAGGCGAGTTCCGTCTTCGTGATCATGAACCTTGAGGGGTGGTGAGTCGCGGAGGAGGCCGGAGCCTCAGCTCACGTCGTGTGGCGCCGAGTGCCGCCGCGGGACGTCGTCCCCTTCCACCAGAATGCGATTGACGATGACGTCGGCGCCCGGCGCCCCCCGCGAGACCTTGCCCGCGAGGCGCCGCGTCTCGGAGTCCGGCGCCGTGCCCGTCAGCTCGACCACTCCGTCACCGAGGGCCCGTGGCGTGACGGTGAGGTTCCTGGTCTGGGGGTTCTCTCCCAGCGCCGCCGCCACGGCGCGCTCGAGCACCCGCGGGTCCTGGGGCTCGTCGTCCGCCTCGCCGCGGCGCAGCCGACCGACCACCCGCCGCACCCGATCGGGGTTGACCTTGCCCAGGAGCTCGCTGGCCACCAGGCCGGCGACCAACCCGATGCCCAGCCCTGCCGCCGTCGCGAGCGCGACCCCCAGCCAGTCACTTTCTTCCTGCTTGACGCGAATCAGGATTCCTCCCGTGGCACGGGTACACCGTCCTGGGTACAATTATAAGGCGCAGTGAATCCCTTTGGTATACTGAAGCATGTCTGACACCGACCGCCAGTTCGTCAGTCGCCGTACGCTCGTGATCTCCGCCGCCATTGCGACGGCGATCATCGCGGGCGTGGTGCTGTTCTTCCTGTACGCCGGAAGCCTCGAGCCCCTGCTGGGATCGGCCTGGATCACGCCCACTACCCATGCCTGACAACGTCAAGATCGCCTTGCCCGACGGATCGGTTCGGACCGAGGCCGCCGGTACCACGGCACGTGCCGTGGCGGAGGCCATCGGGCCACGGTTGGCGCGCGCGGCGGTTGCCGCCCGCGTGGACGGCGACGTGTGGGACCTGGACCGGCCCATCCGTGAGGACACGGCGCTGGAGATCCTCACCGAGGAGGATCCGGCGGCGCTGGACGTGTTGCGGCACACGGCGGCGCACGTGCTGGCCACGGCGGTCCGGGAGCTGTTCCCGGAGGCGAAGATCGGCTTCGGGCCGGCGATCGCGGACGGCTTCTACTACGACTTCGAGGTGCCGCGGCCCTTCACTCCCGAGGATCTCGAGGCCATCGAGCAGCAGATGCGCGAGGTGTCCCAGGCCGATTACGCGCTGGTGCGCGAGGAGGTGGATCGGTCCGGAGCCGAGCAGCGGTTCAAGGACGATCCCCTCAAGCTGGAGCGCCTGGAGGAGCTGGGGGACGACGAGACGATCTCGGTGTACACCGACGGCCCCTTCGTGGACCTGTGCCGTGGCCCTCACGTGCCGAGCACCGGGAAGGTGAAGCACTTCAAGCTGCTCCACGCCGCCGGGGCCTACTGGCGCGGCGACTCCCGCCGCCAGATGCTGCAGCGCATCTACGGCACCGCCTGGTTCAAGAAGGCGGATCTGGAGGCCTATTTGCACCGCCTCGAGGAGGCCGCGCGGCGCGATCACCGAGTGATCGGCAAGCAGCTCGATCTCTTCAGCATCCAGGAGGACGTGGGGCCGGGGATGGTCCTGTGGCATCCCCGGGGTGCCATCATCCAGCACGAGCTGCGGCGCTTCATCGAGGATGAGCTACTGCGGCGGCGGTACGACCTTGTCTATACGCCCCACGTCACGCGGGAGGAACTGTTCGTCCGGTCGGGGCACCTGCCGCACTACGAGGAGCAGCAGTTCCCGCCCATGGCGGCCGGCGAGGGCGACGCCGCGGATGCGCGCTACCGGGTGAAGCCGATGAACTGCCCGATGCATACGCTGGTGTACGCCGCGCGGCAGCGCTCCTATCGGGACCTGCCGGTCCGGCTCGCCGAGGTGGCGAACGTGTACCGCAACGAGCTGTCGGGCACGCTGCACGGCCTGCTCAGGGTGCGCATGCTCACCATGGACGATGCGCACATCTTCTGCCGCGAGGATCAGATCGAGGACGAGATCTTCGACATGCTGAACCTCACCGATCTCGTGCTCAACAAGACGTTCGGCTTCGAGTACCGGATCGACCTGGCCACCCGGCCGGAAGAGAAGATGGGGGAGGATGCAGCGTGGGAGGTGGCGGAGCAGGCGCTCGAGCGGGCGCTCAAGCGGCTCGGCCTGACCTATGGGATCGACGAGGGCGGAGGTGCCTTCTACGGCCCGAAGATCGATATCAAGCTGCGGGACGCCATCGGCCGGGAGTGGCAGGGCACCACGATCCAGCTCGACTACCAGCTTCCCGAGCGGTTCGAGCTGGAGTACACGGGCTCTGACAACAAGCCGCATCGGCCGGTCATGATTCACCGGGCCATCCTCGGGACCCTCGAGCGGTTCGTGGGCTGTCTCATCGAGCACTTCGCCGGCGCGTTTCCGGTGTGGCTCGCACCGGAGCAGGTGCGGATCCTCCCCATCACCGAGGATCAGGCTGAGGCCGCGCACGCCATCGACGCGGCGCTGCGCGCTGCCGGCATCCGCTCCAACGTGGACGACCGCAACGACACGCTCAACTACCGGGTGCGTGATGGCGAGATGATGAAGGTTCCGTACCTCGCGGTCGTGGGGAAGCGGGAGGTGGAGCACGGCACCGTGGCCGTGCGCGCCCGTGGCGCGCAGAAGAAGCAGGAGGTCATGCCTGCCGAGGACTTCCGGGAGTGGGTGGTCGAGAGGATCCGGACGAGGGCGCTCGAGGTCTGACGGCTCTGCGCGAGGTTGAGACGCCTCGTACCCACCGTTAAACTCCAAACGACCAAATAGTCACGCCTCGAAACAGTTATAACGGGCGTCGGGATTGGCGGGTGAGACGGGAGGGTTGAACGTGTCGAAGAAAGAGACGACTCCAGTCATCGTCGGTGCCGTCAGGACGCCGGTGGGCCGGTACCTGGGCGGATTGGCCTCGCTGGGAGCGCCGCAGCTGGGCGCGATCGCGGTGCGTGAGGCCATCAGTCGCGCGGGGATCGACAGCGGTGCCATCGACGAGGTGATCATGGGGCAGGTCGTCCAGGGCGGCTCGGGGCAGGCACCGGCCCGGCAGGCGGCCATTCACGGAGGCGTGCCCGATGAGGTGCCGGCGCTGACGATCAACAAGGTCTGCGGCTCCGGCCTCAAGGCGGTGATGCTGGCGTCCCAGGCCATCCGCGCCGGCGACGCGCGGTGCATCGTGGCGGGGGGCCAGGAATCGATGTCCATGGCGCCGCACTACATCTACGGGATGCGGGGCGGCATCAAGTACGGCAATCAGCAGCTGGTGGACGCCGTGCAGTACGACGGCCTGTGGTGCTCGTTCGGTGACAACGTGATGGGCAGCTACGCCGAGTACACCGCCGAGAAGGCGGGTGTGACCCGCGAGGAGCAGGACGAGTACGCGTACAACAGCCACATGAAGGCCGTGGCGGCCCAGGAGGGTGGCAAGTTCGCGGCCGAGATCGTGCCGGTGGAGATCAAGGGCCGCAAGGGCAAGGTCACGGTGGTGGACACCGATGAGGGTCCCCGCAAGGACACGTCGATCGAAGCCCTTGGGAAGTTGCGACCCGCGTTTCAGAAGGAGGGGTCGGTCACGGCGGGGAACGCCCCCGGCCTGAACGATGGCGGGAGCGCCTTGGTGGTGGCGTCGCATGCCTTTGCCGAGGCCCACGGACTCGAGGTGATCGCCCGGGTGAACGGGTACGCCGCTGGGGGCGGACCGCCGAAGGAGCTGTTCTTCGCTCCCATCGGGGCGGTGCAGAACCTGATGGAGAAGACCAAGACGGACATCGGGTCGTTCGACCTGATCGAGGCCAACGAGGCATTTGCCGTCCAGGCCATCGCCGACGGACGAGGGTTGGGTTGGGATTGGGACCGCGTCAACGTGCATGGCGGGGCGGTCGCGCTCGGACATCCCATCGGCGCCAGCGGGGCACGTATTCTCACGACCCTGCTGTACGCCATGCGGGATCGCGATGCGGGCACGGGGCTCGCGACGCTGTGTCTGGGTGGCGGCAACGCGGTTGCACTCAGCGTGGAGCGAGCTGCATGAGCCAGAGCCGGACTGCCGATCTTACGATGAGCCCCTCCGCCGTGGTGCGGCGGGCCTTCGCCATCCTCGCGGGCGCCATTCTGGTTGCCCTGAGCGCCCAGGTCGCGATACCGCTGCCGGGCACCCCGGTGCCCGTCACCTTGCAGGTGCCGGCGGTGTTGATCGTGGGGGGTCTCCTGGGACCGCGCCTCGGCGCGGCGAGCATGGTGGTGTACCTGCTGCTGGGCGCCGCCGGGGTGCCGGTGTTCGCCCCCCTGGGGGCGCCCGGGGTCGCGCGCCTGTTCGGACCCACGGGAGGGTACCTGCTGGCCTACCCGCTGGCGGCGGCGGCGGTGGGCCGCGTGGTGGGTGACGCGCGGGAGTGGACGCGGCTGGGATTGGGGATGCTGGTTGGGGTCGCGGTGATCCACCTCGGTGGCGTCGCGCAGTTGGCCATCTTGAGCGGAGACGTGCGGACCGCCGTCGTGTGGGGGTCGCTGCCGTTCCTGCTCTTGGATCTGCTCAAGGTACTTGTCGCCGGGCTGATCATCCGGCGATTCGCATCGACGACGCGCGCGCTCCTTTAGGGCGCGCGTCGTGTTTCGGGCCCTCGCCGCGCTGTTTGGCTACTACCTCGCGGTGGCCATGATCGCGGTGCCGTTGAGTCTCGCGGTCCCCCCCGCGTGGGAGGCCGCGACCTTCGGGATCGCTGCGCAGACGATCCCGTTGGTGGTGGGGGCCCTGTTCGTGAATGCGCTCCTGGTACGCCACCGGTTGGCGGACTGGGAGATGCTGGGGTGGCGCGGGCCATCCCGTGACCCCCGCGCCTTCGGGCGGGGGGTGGGAGTCGGGCTCGTGATGGCGCTGGGCGCGCTCCTGTTCGCGGTGCTGTTCGGGAGCGCCGGGCTCGAGTTCACGGGCGGCCCGCTCACGGCCTTTCTCTCGGTGGCGCTGCCGGTGTTGGTGGGACTGGCAGTGGCCGCGCTGGCGGAGGAGCTGCTGTTCCGGGGCTTCCCGTTGGCCCGCCTCGCGAAGGCGGCAGGGAAGGTGGGCGCGAGCGTGGCGCTCGCGGTGATCTTCGCCGCGGCGCACGTCGGCAACCCCGAGGCGACCCCGTTGGGTCTGGTGAACATCGGGCTGGCGTCGCTCGTGCTGAGCGCCGCGTTCTTCACGCCGGGAGGGCTGCCCGCGGCATGGGGCGTGCACCTGGGCTGGAACGCGGGGCTCGGGGTGGGTGCCGATGCGCCGGTGAGCGGCATCGTGCTCGGGTTGCCCCTGTTGGAGTTTCGAACCGGTGGTCCGTCCTGGGTGACGGGCGGCGCGTTCGGACCGGAAGGCGGGCTCGCCGCCACCGTCGCGATGGGACTGGCATTGATCTGGCTCGCCCGCCGAGCGGCGCGAGCCGGGGAGGGGATAACGACGTGAAAGGGATCGCGGTGGTTGGTGCCGGCACCATGGGGAACGGGATCGCGCACGTGTTCGCACAGAACGAGTGGGACGTGACGCTGATCGACGTGGACAAGAAGCAGTTGGAGAAGGCGCTGGCGACCATCCAGAAGAACATGGACCGACAGGTCAAGAAGGGCGCCCTGACCGAGGCTGATCGGGACGCCGCGCTGAAGCGCATCGCGACGTCCGGCAAGCTGGACGCCGCGGCCAAGGCGGAGCTGGTGGTGGAGGCGGCGACGGAGGACCCGGTGCTGAAGTTCCAGATCTTCGAGGCACTGGACGCCGCCGCGCCGGCCGATGCCATTCTCGCCACCAATACGTCGTCCATCTCCATCACGGAGATCGCCGCCCGCACGAAGCGGCCCGACAAGGTCATCGGGATGCACTTCATGAACCCGGTCCCGATGATGCAGCTGGTCGAGGTGATTCGCGGGCTGGCCACGTCGGACGAGACCCTGGCCGCGGTCATGCAGATCGCCACGGCGCTGGGCAAGACGCCGGTCGAGGCGAACGACTATCCGGGCTTCGTGGCCAACCGGATCCTGCTGCCCATGATCAACGAGGCGGTCTACTGCGTGATGGAGGGTGTGGCCACGCCCGAGGCGGTGGATACGGTGATGAAGCTGGGCATGAACCACCCGATGGGGCCGCTGGCGCTGGCCGATCTGATCGGGCTGGACGTGTGCCTCTCGATTCTGGAAGTGCTGCACACGGGGCTGGGTGACTCGAAGTACCGGGCCTGCCCCCTGCTGCGGAAGATGGTGGCGGCCGGGTATCTGGGCAGGAAGTCCGGCCGCGGATTCTATGACTACAGTCGTTAGGCCCCTGCTCGGCGTCGTCGACGAGCAGTGCCGCGAGATCGTGGCGCTGGCGCGCCAGTTCGCGGAGAACGAGATCGCGCCGTACGCCGAGGAGTGGGATGCCAGCAAGACGTATCCTACGGAGATCATGCGGCGGCTGGGCGAGCTCGGCTTCATGGGGCTCAAGATCTCGGAGGAGAACGAGGGGCTGGGGCTCGATACCCTGACCTACCTGATGGTGCTGGAGGAGATCGCCGCCGCCGACGCCTCGGTGTCCATCTCGCTCTCCGTGCACAACTCGCTTCCCGTAAGCATGCTGGAGACGCATGGGACGCCGGAGCAGAGAGAGCGCTGGCTCAAGCCCATGGCTCGGGGCGAGGTGCTGGCAGCCTTCGCCCTGTCGGAGGCCGATGCCGGCTCCGATGCGGCGGCGATCCGCACGCAGGCTGTACGCGACGGCGACGAATGGGTGCTGAACGGAGAAAAGGCGTGGGTGACCAACGGCGACACGGCGGACCTGGTCGTGATGACGGTCCGTACCGATTCGCCGGACGATCGGTGGGGAGCGAAGGGGATCTCGACGTTCCTGGTGCCCGCCGGAACGCCCGGACTCGAGCCGGGGAAGGTGGAGGACAAGCTGGGGCTGCGGGCCTCGCGCACCACGTCGCTGCACCTGAGCGACGTGCGGCTGGGACCCGAGCACTTGCTAGGGGAGGAGGGGCAGGGATTTATTTACGCCCTCAGGGCGTTGGAGAATGGGCGGCTGGGTGTGGCAGCGCAGGCCATTGGGATCGCGCGCGCGGCGCTGGAGCACAGCATCCGGTATGCCCGGGAGCGGCAGCAGTTCGAGCGGCCGCTGAGCGACTTCCAGGCGATCCAGTTCAAGCTTGCCGACATGGCCACCCGCGTCACGGCGGCGCGCGGTATCGCGCACGAGGCCGCGCGGGCCCAGGACCTCGGCGAGCGTGTAACGGAGCGAGCGAGTATGGCGAAGCTGTTTGCCTCGGAGGCGGCGATGTGGGTCACCACGCAGGCCGTGCAGGTCTTCGGCGGCTACGGCTACATGCGCGACTATCCAGTGGAACGGCTGTTCCGCGACGCAAAGGTGACTGAGATCTATGAAGGCACAAGTGAAATCCAGCGAATCGTTGTTGCACGGGGGCTCTACTCCGACTAGAGCCGAGATCACTAAATCACTGGACGACGGATTGTTCGAACTCATTGGCGAGCACCGACACGAGCAGGTCAGCCTGTGGCACGAGCCCGAGACCGGGTATCGGGGGGTCGTGGCCATCCACAACACCACGCTCGGTCCCGCGCTCGGGGGCACCCGGATGTGGGCCTACGAGAACGACCTCGAGGCGCTGATCGACGTGCTGCGGCTGTCTCGCGGCATGACGTACAAGGCCGCGGTCGCCGGGCTGAATCTGGGCGGCGGCAAGAGCGTCATCGTGGGCGACCCCAATAGCGGGAACCGTGAGGCGATCTTCCGGGCGCACGGGCGACACGTCAATTCGATGTGTGGGCGGTACATCACCGCCGAAGACGTGGGCACGAGCCCGAGCGACATGGAGTTCGTCAGTCGCGAGACGAAGTACGTGGTGGGTCTGGCGGGGCGCTCCGGCGACCCGTCGCCGGTGACCGCGCTCGGGGTGTATCGCGGCATGCAGGCCTGTGCCAAGGAGCGGTGGGGGAGCGACTCTCTCTCCGGGAAGACGGTCACGGTGCAGGGCGTCGGGCACGTGGGGTACTACCTCTGCAAGCACATGCACGAGGAAGGCGCCAAGCTGGTCGTGAGCGACATCGACGACGAGAAGGTGAAGCTAGTGGTCGACGAGTTCGGCGCGACGGCGGTGGCGGCCGACGACATCTACGGTGTAGATGCCGACATCTTTGCGCCGTGTGCCCTGGGTGCGGTGATCAACGACGACACGCTGCAGGTGCTCAAGGTGGATGTCGTGGCCGGGGCGGCCAACAACCAGCTCGAGGATCAGCGGCACGGCGACGTGCTGCACGAGAAGGGGGTGCTGTACGCGCCCGACTACGCCATCAACGCCGGTGGTCTCATCAACGTGAACGCCGAGGTCGAGGGGTGGGATCTCGAGCGCTCACACAAGAAGGCGTCGGAGATCTACGATACGATCCTCAAGGTGATCCAGATTGCCAAGGACCAGAACATCCCCACGTACAAGGCGGCGGATCGGCTGGCGGAGGAGCGGATCGTGGAGGCGACGGCGAAGAAGAAGGCCTGAACCCGGAGAGCCCATGGGTGACGCACACGACCGGATGCGGTTGCTGGAAGCGGCCGATCCGACGGTTCACGCGCTGATCCGGCGTGAAACAGCCCGCCAGGAGAACGGGCTCGAGCTCATCGCGAGCGAGAACTTCGTGTCCTGGGCGGTGCTGGAGGCCATGGGGTCGGTCCTCACCAACAAGTACGCGGAGGGCTACCCGGGCAAGCGGTACTACGGTGGCTGCGAGGTCGTGGACGAGATCGAACAGCTCGCCATCGACCGCGCCCTCGAGCTGTTCGGGGCCGACCACGCTAACGTGCAGCCCCACAGCGGTGCCCAGGCGAACATGGCGGCGTACCTGGCCGTCATGGAGCCGGGCGAGACACTGATGGGACTCAAGCTGCCTCACGGCGGCCACCTCACCCACGGGTCACACGTCAACGCCAGCGGTCGGCTGTTCCGCGCCGTGCAGTACGGTGTGGACGAGACCACGGGGCTGATCGACCTCGACGAGGTCCGCGACATCGCGCGCGCCGAGCGCCCCAAGCTGATCATCACGGGTGGGAGCGCCTATCCTCGGCACATCGACTTTGCAGGGTTCGCCGAGGTGGCGCGCGAGGTGGAAGCTACGCTCCTGGTGGACATGGCCCATTTTGCGGGACTGGTCGCCGCCGGGGTGTGTCCGTCGCCCGTGCCCCATGCCGGTCTCGTGACCAGCACCACGCACAAGACCCTGCGGGGTCCGCGGGGGGGCTTCATCCTCTGCCGGGAGGAGTTCGCCAAGGCGGTGAACAAGCAGGTCTTCCCCGGCACGCAGGGCGGTCCGCTGGAGCACGTCATCGCCGCCAAGGCCGTCGCCTTTGCGGAAGCACTGAAACCCGAATTCAGGACGTACGCCCAGCAGGTTGTGCAGAACGCGCAGGTGCTTGGCGAGGCGCTCGTGGAGCGCGGGTACACCCTCGTTTCCGGCGGCACCGACACGCACCTCATCCTGGTGGATCTGCGGTCGCAGGACATCACCGGGAAGCACGCCGAGGAGGCCCTCGGCCGCGCCGGGATCCACGTCAACAAGAACACGGTGCCGGGTGATCCGCGCTCGCCATTCGTGACCAGCGGCATTCGGCTGGGGAGCTCCGCGCTCACGACTCGTGGCATGGGCGAGAACGAGATGCGCCGCATTGCGGAGTGCATCCACGACATCCTGCGGGACGGTGATGACGCCACCGTGGCGCGCGTGGCGCGGGAGGTGCGTGAGCTGGCCGACGAGTTCCCGCTCTATCCCGACGCCGTCAGGGTCTAGGGAAGCGCCGTCGGGGCGGGTAGCTGCCGAAGGTAACGATTGTGGAGGGGAGAGGAGCGCCTGCCTCTTGCTCACCGGCTGAGAGGCCTCCACCTTACTAGCGTGTACGAGCTTCAACTGGCTGACGAAGTCATGCAGCGCATCCGTGCGCTCGATGGCCGCTATCACGAGCGGGCCTACCTGTTTGTGCTGGCGTCGCTGGAGTTCTGTCAGCGGCGGCGCAAGCTGCGCGGGCACATCTCGGGCGAGGAGTTGGCGGTGTCGTGCCGCGACTTCGCGCTCGACCAGTTCGGGCTGACGGCCCGCACCGTGCTGCGGTTCTGGGGCATCGAGTCGACGGACGACATTGGCCGCATCGTGTTCGTGCTCATCGAGGTCGGCCTCCTGATCCGGCATCCCAACGACCGGATCGAGCACTTTGCGGGAGTGTACGACTTCACGCAGGCGTTTGAGGGTGATTACCCATGGGGGGGTGTCGCTCGAGTGGACAGAATCGGGTAACCTAGACAGCCCTCAGCCCGCGGCCTTCAGCCTGTCCGGGCTGGAGGCCGTGGTTTCCGGGAAGGGAGGAGATGTATGGAGGAGATGCGCTGGCCTGCGTGCTTGAAGTGCAAGACGGGCGTGCTCATTCCGCTCTCCGATTATGGACGAGACGGGGCGCCGATCCAGTTCAAGGCGTGGGCGTGTACCAGCCCCGACTGCGGCTTCAACCTCCGCATCGACAACGGCGAGATCTCGTTCGGCCGCGCCATCGGTCAGAGCTTCAAGTAGTCTGACGCCGCGCGCAGCGCGGAGTGCTCTGGGTGGGCTCCCGCTTCGGGCGGAGAGCTGACCCGCGAGACTTCCTGCCCATGCCGATACCCGTTCTCAACGCCCATCAGGCTGCCGAGTGGGACGAGCGCGCCCGCACGGCCGACGGGATTCCCAGCCGCGTGCTGATGGAATCCGCCGGCCGGGCCGTGGCGCAGCTGGTTGCCAGCGAGTACGCGACGGCGCTCGGGGCCGGCGTGCTGGTGGCCGCCGGCCACGGCAACAACGGCGGCGATGGTTGGGTGGCTGCTCGCGCCTTGCGGGCGGGCGGTGTCCCGGTGCGCGTGTCCGAAGTGGAGCACGAGCGCTCCCCCGATTGCGCAGCCAACCGCATGCTCGCGCTGGCCGAAGGGGTGGAGCTGGTGCCGCCCGATACGCTCTGGCCCGAAGTTGGGGTGGTCGTGGACGCCATTCTGGGAACGGGCGCCTCGGGGGTCCCGAGGGGGGCCATGGGCGAGCTCGCCGCCCGGGTGGCCGAGTATGCGGGCCCGGTGGTGGCGGTGGACGGTCCTACCGGGCTGGACCTCTCGACGGGCGAGGCGTCGGGTCCGGTTCGCGCCGATCTCACGGTGACGTTCGGGGGCGTGCGGCGCGGGCACCTGTTGGCGCGCGAATGGTGCGGCAAGGTCGTGGTCGCGGACATCGGCTTCCCCCCCATCGATCCCTCGTGGCCGCTCCTGCTCACCGACGCCGACGCCGCCGCCCTGTTGCCGCCGTTTCACGCCACCATGCACAAGGGCGAGCGCGGGCGGGTGGTCATTATTGGCGGTGCCGAGGGCATGGCGGGCGCCACGCTGCACGCCGCGTCGGCGGCCTTTGCGGCGGGCGCCGGTCTGGTGAAGGTCGCCGCGTCACCGGTCACGGTGCAGGCCGCGCAGACCGTGCTTCGAGGCAGAGCTCCAAGAGGCGATCGAGTGGGCCGACGCGCTCGTGCTTGGTCCCGGACTGGGACGGGGCGAGGCACGTGATGCCTTCGTGGGTGCCGTGCTCGAGCAGGCAGCGGTTCCGGTCGTGATCGATGCCGACGCGCTGCACGCGGGGCGCGACCGCCTCACCGCGGGAGCGGCCCCCCGCGTATTCACACCGCATCCGGGTGAGTTCGCCGCGGCCTTCCCCGAGCCGGGGCAGCAGCTCACGGAAGACCGCTTCGCCGCCGCGGCGGCCGCCTCGGCGGGACCTTCGACCTCCGTCATCCTGCTCAAGGGCGTCCCCACCGTGATCGCCACGCCAGCGCGGACGTTGCGCGTGGTGGCGACCGGCAACCCCGCGCTCGCCACCGGCGGAAGCGGCGACCTGCTTGCCGGCTTCATCGCGGCCTTCCTGGCCCGAGGCCTCTCCCCCTACGACGCGGCCGGCGCGCCACCCGGCCGGCCGACGTGCTCGCCTCCGTTCCGGAGCTGTGGCGCTTCTTGGCCGAGCCTCCGCCCTACCAGCCGCCCGTTCTGCTCGAGCTCCCCGCACCAGCGCTGGTGTGATCCGCCTCCCGTTCGCGGTGGTCGTGGCCTGGATGTGCGCACAGCCCCTCCAGGCGCAGGTGGGGGCCCGTCTGTGGCGCCCGGAGGAGCGCGTCATCATCTCCGACTTCAGCGTCGTTCAGGCGCTCGCGGTCTCCGAGGATCTGCTGTACGCGGCCACGGACGGTGGCCTCGTGATCTACGACCGGCGCTTCGGGCGCTGGGAGCCCCCGGTGACGGGGCTGGACGGGTACCCGCTCGAGCCTGTGCGCGTGGCGGTGGTGGATCCGGTGGACCGCTCGGTATGGCTCGGCACCGATCAGCGTCTAGTCCACTACGTTCCCACGCTCAAGCGGTTCGAGACCATTCCGGTCGTCGGGGGCGTACGGGACCTCATGCTGGACCGCCGCGATCCCTTCGCCGGCATGTGGGTGGGCACCCGCGCGGGGTGGGAGTTCCTTCCCTACGGTGGCATCATGCTCACTCCGGCGACCCAGTTGCCGGCCGATCCGGTGCATCCTACCACTGCCGATGTCGCGCTCCAGCGCGCGCCGTACCTCGCTACCAGGGCGGCGGAGATCCTGACCGATGAGCGCATGCGGCGCTACAGCTACACCGCGACGGCGATCGCCCCCGACACGGATGAGCTGTTCGTTGGCACCGACGGGTTGGGCGTGCTGCAGGTAGACCCGGGCACGACGGAGATTCGCCGCATGGCGTTCGGCCTCCTCGAGTCCAGCGCGAGCGGCGTGGTGGCCGTGCCGGGTGGGGTGTGGACCGGGACGCCCGCGGGCGGCCTGCACTCGGGGTTCACCTTCGTGAGTGACGATCTCCAGCGGTTCGCCTACGACGAGGGGGCGGGCGTGGGCTACCAGTTCCGCCAGGTGTTCGACCTGGTGTGGCGTGACCCGGTGTTGTGGGCCGCGACCGACGGCGGAGTGGTGCGGCGTGACGGCCACCGTGCGGGCGAGGTGCTGTACCGCTACTCGGGCGTGGAACTGGACGTGGTGTTCGCGCTGACGGAGGGCAGTGGCGGCGTCTGGGCCGGGACCCAGCACGGCCTCGTGTGGGTCGGTGAGAGCGGCGAGGCCCGGCGGGTCGACAGTCCGAGCGTGGGACCGATTCTCTCGCTCGTTGCCTCCAACGACACGCTCTGGATCGGTGGGCTCCAGGGCCTCGGGTTCACGGGGGGTGCCAGCGATACGATTTACGTGGCGCGGGGCGCCGCTCGGTACCCCGAGCTGAGCGACCGCGTCGTGGCCCTCGCCGAGGTGGGCGACACGCTGTTCGCGGCCACGACGACGCGTCTGATGTGGCGCGCGCCGGGCGACGAGTGGGTGATGGAGCGCCCGTTGGGGGGCGACCTGGGGAGCGTCACCGCGCTGCTCGCGGACGAGGGGGGCGTCTGGATCGGCGGCACTCGGGGCCTGGCGTTGTACCGACCCGCGACACGCGACTTCCTGCTGTACAACCAGCCCGGCGACCTGCCCGGCATGGTGCGCGACATCGCGGCCGACCCGACCTATCTTTGGGTCGCCGCGACCGGCGGCCTGGTTCGGTTCACGAAGGAGGCGCTGCTCAGGTGACGCACACGGCCCTGGGCTCGGGCGGCGAGTTCGATCGGATCCGAGCGATCTGGCGCCGGCTGGGTGAGCAGGCGAGCCCGGCGGGGGACGACTGTGCCCTCGTCAGCGTGGGCGGGATTCCGCTGGCGATCTCGACCGACGTGACCATCGAGGGCACGCACTTCCAGGCTGGGTGGCTCTCGCCGACGGAGCTGGGGTGGCGCGCCACCGCCGCGGCGCTCTCTGACCTGGCGGCCGTGGCGGCCGAGCCCGCGGGGGTGATGGTGAGCCTCGGAGTGTCGGCCGAGTGGCCCGAGGAGATGGTGGCCCAGTTGATGGAAGGCGTGGGCGAGGCGGCCGCGGCCGTCGGCGCGTCCGTGTGGGGGGGAGACCTGGTCGGGAGCGAGCGCCTGGTGATCGACGTGACCGTGATCGGCCGCGCAGATGCCCCGGTGCGGCGTAAGGGAGCGGAGGTCGGCGACGCGCTCTGGGTGACGGGCCGGCTCGGCGCGCCGGCCGCCGCCCTCGCGGCCTGGTCGGAGGGGGTGGATCCCGATCGCGACGCCCGCGAGCGGTTTGTCCGCCCACGGCCGCGGATCGAGGAGGCCCGCTGGCTCAGGGACCGGGGTGCCAAGGCGATGGTCGATCTGAGCGACGGTCTGCTCGGGGATGCCGGGCACCTGGCGGCCGCCTCCGGCGTGCGGCTGGTGGTCGAGCGAGAGCTGGTGCCGGTGCATCCCGCGGCCGGTGCAGCGGAGCGCGCGCTCGTGAGCGGTGAGGAGTACGAGTTGCTCGCGGCGCTGCCGTCGGGAGTCAGCGCGGATGAGGCGGCGGCGTTCGAGGCAACCTTCGCGCTGCCGCTCACGCGGTTGGGCCGCGTCGAACAGGGCTCCGGCGTGACACTGGTGGCGCACGGGGTACCGGTCGACCCGCCAACTGGATACCGACAGTTCTGAGGACGATGCTGCGCAAGCTCTGGTACCCGATCGCTCTGTTCTTCCTCACCGTGTGGTATGGTTCGAAGGCGGTCGTGTTTGGGCTCCTCGGGATCCCCAACCGCCAGGGTGGGGTGTACGATCGCATCGGGCGGACCTGGTCTGCCAAGGTGCTCAAGGTCGCGGGCGTGACCGTCGAGACCCAGGGCATGGAGCGCGTGCCGCGCGACCAGCCGGTCGTGTTCGTATCGAACCATCAGAGCTTCTTCGACATCCTTGCTCTCTCGTCGAAGTTGCCCGGCACGATGCGCTTCGTGGCTAAGAAGGAGCTGGCCAAGGTGCCGATCTTCGGCAAGGCGATGCGCTCGGCGGGCCACATCTTCATCGATCGGCAGAACCGGGCCAAGGCGTTCGATGCCTACGAGGAGGCGGCGCAGGCCGTGCGGGACGGGATGTGCGCCGTCGTGTTCGCCGAAGGGACACGCAGCCGCACGGGCGACCTGTTGCCGTTCAAGAAGGGGCCCTTCGTGTTTGCCATCGCTTCGCAAGTCCCGCTCGTTCCCATATACTGTGCGGGGACGTTCGATATCCTTCCCAAGGGGAGTATCTGGGTGCGGCCAAAGCCGGTCACGCTCATGTTCGGCGAGCCGATGTCGACCAAGGGACTGACCTATGAGGACCGGCAGAAACTGATGGCCGAGGCCCGCACCGTGATCGAGCGGTTGCGGTCCGAGGCTGGAGAATAGCCATGTCGACGATCATCGAAGTCGCCGCGCGAGAGGTTCTGGACTCCCGCGGCAATCCCACGGTCGAGACCGATGTGCGGCTTGCGAGCGGCGTGCTGGGCCGCGCCTCCGTTCCGAGCGGGGCGTCCACCGGGGAGCACGAGGCGGTGGAGCTGCGCGACGGCGACGCCGAGCGCTACCTCGGCAAGGGCGTGCAGCAGGCGGTCCGCAACGTGAACGAGGTCATCGGGCCGCGGCTCGAGGGGATGGAGGCGGTGGACCAACTCCTGGTCGACGAGGACCTCATCGAGCTCGACGGCACGCCCAACAAGAGCAACCTGGGGGCGAACGCGATCCTCTCGGTGTCCATGGCGGTGGCGCGCGCCGCCGCGGCCGACCGCGAGATGCCGCTGTACCGCTATCTCGGCGGCCCGCTCGCGCACGTGCTGCCGGTCCCGATGATGAACATCCTCAACGGCGGCGCGCACGCCTCGAACAACGTGGATGTGCAGGAGTTCATGATTATGCCGGTGGGCACGGACGAGTTCGAGGATGCCCTGCGCATGGGCGTCGAGGTGTTCCACGCCCTCAAGAAGGTGCTCAGCAAGCAGGGACTCTCCACCGCGGTGGGCGACGAGGGTGGCTTCGCGCCCATGCTACCCAGCAACGAGGCCGCGCTCGACGCGGTGCTCGCGGCGATCGAGGCGGCGGGCTACCAGCCCGGCGACGACGTGGCCATCGCGCTGGACGTCGCGGCGAACGAATTGTACGAGGATGGCGCCTACGTGTTCAAGAAGGGTGACGGCGCGAAGCGCTCGGCCGGCGAGATGGTCGAGTTGTACGGTGAATGGGTGTCGAAGTATCCCATCGTCTCGGTCGAGGACGGGCTGGCCGAGGATGACTGGGAGGGCTGGCGTCTCCTCACCGAGGCGCTGGCCGAGAAGGTGCAGCTGGTGGGTGACGATCTGTTCGTGACCAATACGGAGCGGCTGGTGCGCGGGATCGAAGAGGACGTGGCCAACGCGATCCTCATCAAGCTGAACCAAATCGGCACGCTCACCGAGACGTTGCAGTGCATCGAGCTGGCCAAGGGGGCCGGCTACGGCACGGTGATCTCGCACCGCTCGGGGGAGACCGAGGACACGTTCATCGCCGACCTCGCGGTGGGGACGGGGGCGGGGCAGATCAAGACGGGCAGCGCGTCCCGCACCGACCGCGTGGCCAAGTACAACCAGCTCCTGCGCATCGCCGAAGAGCTGGACGAGTTCGCGCTCTATCCGGGGCGCCACATCTACAGCCTGTGAGTTTCTGGCGGCTCGTCGCGCTGCTCCTCATCGTGGGGGGGATCGGCTTCGGCCTATGGGGCGGGCTCTACAGCACGCTGGACTGGTGGAAGCTCAAGCGCAGGGTGGCCGACGAGGAGAAGGCCATCGTGCGGTTGGAGGCCGAGATCGACAGCCTTACCGCGTGGGCTGCGGCGCTGGAGTCCGACTCGGCCACGCAGGAGCGCGTGGCCCGGGAGCGCTTCGGCATGATCCGCAACGGGGAGATCCTCTATCGCGTCGAGCCGATCGAGCGCTGACTGGAGTGGCCGACCGGGGTTGGGTATCTTTGGAGCGGCCGCCGGCAGGGTAGGCGCCCGATCGTGGCGGAGTAGCTCAGCTGGTTAGAGCAGCGGAATCATAATCCGCGTGTCGGGGGTTCGAGTCCCTCCTCCGCTATTCACAACACCTTACGGCAGGCGTGACAACGAGTTGCGGCCTGCCGTTTGTCGTTGAGTGGACGGGAAAAGACGGGAAAATGTACAACAAGTCCCTCACAAAGTCCCTCACCCTGTCTTCGCGAGTCCGAGGCTCGGGGGCGCGCCAATGAAGGCGCGCAGGCGCTGCCGGTCCTCATCGAGATACTCTTCGGGGGAGTAGCCTTCGTAACGGTCGGTGACGTCCTCGCGCGCGGCGTGTCCCAAGTATGCCCGCCGGCGCGTGCGCGGAATCCCGGCCTCATTCATCCAACGAGCAAAGCACTTGCGGCCGGTGCGGGCACGCACCGGTTGCTCGAGCTTCTCGAGTCGGCGGTTGAACTGCCGATACGTGAGTCCGGGCTTCGCGACAGGGTAGAGCAGGGGGATTACACGCTCGGCATTTGCGGTCTTTGTGCCCCTAACGCGCATGGTGTTGCCTTCGATCTCCCACTCACCCCAGAACTCCGACGGGCGCATACCTGTCATACACAGCCCCCACCAGATGCGCGCGGCAAGCGGATCAAGCTGTTCCGCAACCTCCCGAGCCTCTTCAGGTGTCAGACCGCTCGTGCGCTTGGCCCTGTGCGGCATTGGCGGGATGTCGTACTGAACGGCGAGGTAGCGCTCGTCCCGCTTGCCAACCTGGTCCTTGAGGAAAGACAGCACCGTCGCGCGCGCGATGTTGAATGAACGGGCTCCATTTGCGCGGTCGCGAACCAATGGCGGTGTGGAGGTCTATTCGGGTTGGGCGCGAGGGGGTGCTGCCGAGTAGCGCACGCTCCTTCGAAGGGAACTCTGTGACGCATCCCAGTCGCCAGTGCAGACACCTCGTCCGGCGCGGAGCCGGACGATGAAAGTGTGACCGTTTCCGTGAGTGTTTCTCCGGGCAAAGCCGGGTATAGGTGACATTTTGACCGGGCAGCCGATGCTCGAAAGTCGCTGTTTCCCGGCAAGTTGACCGGAACGCTTGCCCCTGCGTCCCGACTCTGGATCAGAAGACCTCTGGTTCAAGCCAATCTGGGTACAAGGTTGCGGCTCTTTGTGGGGGGTGAACCTCGTGCGGCCCGGGCGTACAGACCCGGAGTGGACACGCCCAGGCGGCCGTGTCCAGAGGCTCCGGGGGGCACACAAGCTGGCCGAGGGAGTACACACGCTGCGAGGGCGCGGGCCGCATTTCAGAATGCGACGCAGCCTACCGAACGCTTGCATCGCGCGCGCCCAGCCCTAGGAGCTGGTAAGATCACCGCCGGACCCCCGCAACCCATCCCGAATAATTTCATTCCCTTTCCACCCTGGCCGCGCCCCGGATCGAGCCATACTGTAGCGGTGCCTGTTGCCCTCATGACCACCCCGGCGCGGAGGATGCGTGGCGCTCTCTCCCGGCACCGAGCTTGGCCGCTATGTCGTGTCCGAGATGATCGGCTCCGGTGGGATGGGCGAGGTCTACAAGGCCTACGACCCCCACCTCGGCCGCCATGTCGCCATCAAGCTCCTTCCGGGTGATCTCGCGAAGCACCCCGAGTTTCAGCGGCGCTTCGAGCGCGAGACGCGCGCCATCTCGGGGCTCAACCACAAGAACATTTGCACCATCTACGACACCGGCCAACACGACGGTCAGCCGTACATCGTCATGGAACTGATGGAGGGCCAAACCCTGGAGTCCCTCGTACGGTCCGGGCACCTCCCACCCGACCGAGCGCTCGACATCGGGATTCAGGTCGCTGACGCGCTCGACGCTGCCCACCGTAAGGGGATCGTCCATCGCGACATCAAGAGCGCAAACATCTTCTTGACCGCCCGCGACGACGCCAAGGTTCTGGATTTCGGAGTGGCAAAACTCATGGCCTCCGCGGACACTGAACGCGACGAGGCGGACACCGCGCTGACCGGCGTCGGGACGGCGGTCGGGACCGTCTCGTACATGTCGCCGGAGCAGGCACGCGGTGAAGACGTCGACGCCCGTTCGGATCTGTTTTCCTTAGGCGTGGTGTTGTACCAGATGGTGACCGGAAGACTGCCGTTCGAAGGATCCGCGGTGGCGATCCTGTCCCAATTGAGCACGGGCCAGTCGGTCGGAAGTCCACTCACCCTCAACCCGTCGCTGCCAGCCGAATTCGACCGGATCATCGGAAGAGTCCTCGAGAAGGATAAGGAAGTTCGCTGCCAGACGGCGAAAGACCTTCTCGCCGCCCTGCGCCGGCTGCGCCGCGATCAAGTGTCCGGCGAGACGGCAGCGGGGCACAAAACGGTGGCTGACGGTGCACAACCCACACATCGGCGGCGCTTGCGCGAGATCGTGCTGACAGTCGCGCTGATCGTGAGCATCGCGACTGTCGCCGTGTTGGGTCTTCTCATGCGGCGATCGGCCGTGCCTCTGAACATTCAGTCCATTGCGGTGCTTCCGTGCTCGAGTCAGAGCGGAGAAGCCGACATCGAGTACCTGTGTGACGTGTTCGGCGAGAGTCTGATTGCCAGCATGTCGCAGATTCCGGGACTCGTTGTCATGTCCTTCCCGATCGTTGAGCCGTACAAAGGGAGCGACATGAGCGTGCTCGACATCGGGCGGCAACTCAACGTCGACGCGGTAGTCACCACCCAGGTGGATGAGCAAATAGAGGCTCTGGAGTTCGCGGTGCGCGTGACCGACGTCCGAAACGGTGCGCACATCTGGAGCGACCGCATCACGAGCCCGATCGCCCAGATACAGGGGCTCCACGAGGCCATCGCCTTGGATGTTGCCGAGAATCTCCAAATGCGATTGAGCGGGAGACAGAGAGAACACCTCAGAGTCTACAACACCTACCAACGGGCCCTGTACTTCTGGAACAAGCGAACGTCCGAGAGCTTGGCGCGAGCCATCACATTGTTCGAGGACGTGATCCGGGAAGAGCCGGAGTTCGCCCCCGCGCACGCAGGGCTCGCCAGTGCATACGTCGTGCTGCCCTACTACGGTGGCTTGCCGGGTGAAGCATACCCCCGGGCGAGGAGGGCAGCCGAGGAGGCACTGCGTCTCGATGAAGGCCTGGCCGATGCGCACGCCTCACTCGGTCTCGTCAAACGGGACTTCGAGCGGGACTGGCTGGGAGCCGAACGGGAGTTCAGGAGAGCCATTGAACTCGACTCTGCTTCCGGATCAGCGCTGCAGTGGTACGCCGAGTTTCTCGCCATGGTTAGTCGATTCGATGAGGCCGAGGCATGGATTCGTCAAGCTCAGCAGGTGTCACCGCTCTCGCTCACGGCGCGAGCGGTCCATGGGTGGATTCTCTTGTGCGCGGGCCGCACCGACGAGGCTCTCCGCCAGCTAGGGGCTACGCTGGACATGGACCCGGACTTCTCCGTGACGCATTGGTTTCTTGGACAGCTCCACGTCCAGCGTCGCGACTATGATGCTGCGGTCGAAGCGCTCGAAGAGGCCTCCAGACTCTCGGGTGGAGCGAGCCGTATGGTCGCCGACCTCGGCAGCGCGTACGCACTTCGCGGGGACCGTGATCGAGCCCGCGCGCTGCTCGACCGGCTGCGAGAACTCTCGAGTCAGGGCGTCCACGTTTCCAGGTACGAGTACTCCGTCGTACACGCAGGACTTGGGGAATTCGATCAGGCGATCCGGGAACTCGAGGCGGCCTTGGAAGAGCGGACGTGGCAGGTGGTGAACATGAACATCGATCCCATGCTGCGCCCGGTGCGAGACGATCCTCGGTACCCCGGCCTGGTCCGCCGCATGGGTCTTCCAGGCCGGTGAGTAAGAACAGTGCGGAGCCCGCGCGCGTGAGCGCGTCACGCACCGCGACGTTCGCGGACGAGTCTCGACGAGTCACGTTCCTCGTACATCCGAGCATGCACGGGAGAATCAATGCTGTTCCGTGCGAGGTGTACGGTGACCTGGATCGAGTGGTGCGGCCGGATCTCCACTACCACTACTCCAGCCCCATCTGTGCGCACCGGTGGTTGGACGTGTGCGAGGACCCCGCCTACGGACACGGATGGCTAGTGAACCAAGTCGACGAGATCTTCCCGAAGCTCATGGATGCCCTACGAGCGGATAGCAACACGCTGTCGAGGATCTCGTTGACGAGTCTTGGGCCCGGCGACGGAGCGTTGGACGAACGCATGCTCCGCAGTCTGGATGCGGAAACCCATCTGGTCTCCTATTGTGGCCTCGATTTCTCCTTCGAGTTGTTGCGCCGCGCAGTCCATCGGATTGCTCATGCGCAGGGATTCCGCCGCGCTTTCCCGATACGGGCGGTCTGTGGCGACTTCAGGGACCTATCGGGCGCGGTGATGGGCGATCCGCCAGACGAATGCGTACGCATGTTCAGCCTCACTGGCTTCACGCTGGGCAACTACCGCGAGTGCGATCTCCTCGAGCGAATCGGCCGTCTCATGAGAGACGGAGACTACCTGTTCCTCGACGCGAGACTCCACACGCTTGGACCGTGGCCCGACGAACGCCGTATCACGGATGCAGAAAGGACCGCAACGTTGGGCAGTTACGATCTCCCGGCCGTGCGGAAGTTCGTGTTCGGACCGGCCGAGGTTGCCACGTTCGCAAGTGCGGAGGACGTAGACATCGACTTCGAGGTTACGCGCACGCTGACGGTGGTGCCCAATGCGGTCAACGTCGTGATCTATTGCACCGGACTCGACACCAGGATGCGTCTCACGGGTGAGCCGGTGCAGAGGGATCGCCTCGATTTGGCGGTCACGACCATGTATCACTATCCGGACCTGGTGTTGTGGTTCGGCTCAGGCGGATTCTCGACCGTGTGGCACGAAGATGTCAGCGGGACCGCCATGTTCCTGCTGCGTCGCAACTAGGCTCGTACGCAATCTGCGCGCCCGACTAAGGCGCGCAGCCGGCGCTGGCGAAAGGGACGCTGAGGCACGCGCTGGGTCAGCGGGTGCCTACCGGATACGCGCAACGGCTGACGAGCGTGAAGATAGCCTCCGTTCGTGGACTCCCCCCATCTGAGTGGAACTTGACGCCTGCTTGACGGAGCAATCCCAGGCTTAGCCTCGCCGGAACGCTAATGTCCGTCTGGCGTGCGGGCACAGTGCTACGACAAGCAGGAATCGGGAGGAAGATTGCCACCTTTGCAGCCGTGCTCATTGACGGCGCATGCGCCCACGCTGTATTACGGACTGTAGTAGGGAGAGATGATGCCTGGGAACCGAACCGGATCACTGATCCAGGCCGTGCTGGTTCCAGTCCCACCCACTGCGACTCGGGCAGTGCTCTTTCAGTGCTTTTCCCCCACAGAGCGTGCGGAGTACGACTGCTTGCCAGCCAGGCGCCGGGCCGATTGGCTGGTGTCGCGCTTGGCTCTGAAGCGCGCGTACCAGTTGTCCGGGGGGCCGCGCGCGCTCACGGCGATCGAGGTGATTCGAGATGCGGCGGGCCGCCCGGCGATCGCGGGCGCCCGCGTGTGGTGCTCGCTGGCGCACGGGGGCGGTGGCGGGCTCGGGGTCGTCGGACCGGTGCCGGTCGGGGCGGACCTCGAGCGCGTCGGCCGGTACGACACGGCGTTCGTGCGAGCGGTGGCGGACGTTCGCGAGATCGCCGCAGTCGGTCAAGCCGGAGTGCCCGGCGAGCTCGTACCGACCGTGGCGTGGACGCTGAAGGAGGCGGTACTCAAGGCGATCGGTATCGGCTTGAGCCTGCATCCCAGGCGAGCGGTCATCGCGGCGTGGGGCGCCGATGGATGGCTCGTGCGCGTACGCGATCAACGTGACCGCGTAACGTCGTGGCAGGTCGTCGCCGTGCGCCGGGACGGTCTCTGCCTCGCCGTGGCGCGGCCGCTGGGAGCGGAGTCGGTGCGGCTCGAGCGGTGGCGTGCTGAGTGGTGCACGGCCCGCCAGCCGCGTGCGGAGGTAGTTGCCTAGAGCAGGACCCGCGGGCCATCCGTCGGCCAGGAAGGCGGGGAGCGATGGCGGAGGTGTTCGTCACAGGGGCATCGGGGTTCGTTGGGCGGCGCGTGGTAGCGGCGCTGTTGCGTGAGGGGCACCAGGTGTGGGGGCTCACCAGGCGCGCGCCGGTCGCGACCGGACACGGCGGACTGGCATGGGTGCGGGGTGACATCACCGATCCCAAGGGGTACCGCGCCGCGGTGGGCGAGGCCAAGTACGTGATCCACCTCGCGGCCGTCCTGGGGGCACGGCGGGTCTCGGAGTACGAGCGGGTGAACGTCGAGGGTACCGCGGCGCTGCTCGGTGCCTGCGCCGCCGCGGGGACGCAGCTCCGCCGCGTAGTGCTGGTGAGCAGCGTCGCCGCGATGGGTCCGAAGCATGACGGCACCCTGCTCAGGGAGACCGATCCGTGCCGGCCGCAGACGGTCTACGGTGAGAGCAAGCTCACGGCGGAGCGCGTCGCCCGCGCGTATGCGCACCGGCTCCCCATCACCATCGTGCGTCCCTCCTTCGTATATGGCCGCGGCGACCAGCGCGGCGCCAACCACCTGCGCACCCTGCTCCAGCCCTACGACCGGCCGTGGAGGACGCCCATCCTACGCCTGAGCTTCGTGCACGTGGTCGACTTCGCGGCCGCCTGCCTCCGCGCGATGGTAGCGGATGCGCCGAGCGGTGACGTGTTCCTCGTGGCCGACCCGGCGGTCTGCTCATGGGACGACGTACGCGAGGTCGTCGTGGCGGCGCTGGCGGCGCTGGCCGACACCGGGAGGCTGGCGCCACCGGTCGCAGGATCGGTCATCGCGCGCGCTCGCTCGCTCGACGTCGTGGCGCATGGCGCGCGCCGCTACGACTACTGGGGGTGCGATACCACGAAGGCCCGCACGACCCTCGGCTTTCACGGGACCCGCACGCTTGAGGAGGGCGCGCTGGAGGCCATCGGTGGGTTCGTGGCGCAGGGAGTGTTCCGTCCCGAGCGGTGGCTCAAACGCCCAACGACGGTGGTGTGAATGCGTGATAACGGAGCGGACATCTTGGCGACAACCGGCGAGGTGCGGGCGTTCATCCTCGAGAGCTTCCTCCCTGGCGATCCCGCAGAGAGCCTGCGGGACGACGACCTGCTCCTCGAGGGCGGCATCGTCGACTCCGGTAGCGTGATCTCGGTGGTCACGTTCCTGGAACAGCGGTACGGGATCCGCGTGGAGGATGACGAGTTGGTCGTCGAGAACTTCGCGACGGTCGGGCATATCGCGGCGTTCGTCTCGGCCAAGAAGGCGGCTACATGCGCATCCTTCTGATCGATCCCGTGACGACCGCGCGGGCGATTCCGATCGAGGAGCGCCGCCGCTTGCGACAGGGCATTGGGTATCCGGGACTCGGCCTGTTGACGGTCGCCGCGCTGACTCCGCGTGACATTGAGGTGCGCGTGGTGGACGAATCCGTCGAGGAGATCCCGCCCGATTGGAACCCCGACCTCGTCGGCATCTCGGTACAGGCGCCCACCGCTCCCTATGCCTACGAGCTGGCGCGGCGATTCCGCGAGCAGGACGTCACGGTCGTGCTCGGCGGCATCCACGTCTCCCTCAATCCGGACGAAGCGATGCCGCATGCTGACGCCGTCGTGCTCGGCGAGGCCGAAGGCGTGTGGCCGCGAGTGCTCGACGACTTCCGCCAGGGCACGATGGCGCCGCGCTATCGGGCTGACGGGCTGGCAGACCTCGATGCGTCGCCGGAGCCGCGACGCGAGCTGCTGCGCGCCGACGACTACCGGATCCCTTGGGTGGTGCAGGGCAGCAAGGGCTGCCCGTTCGGGTGTGAGTTCTGCTCACTCTACGCCTACGTTGGCATGCGCACCCGCCTCAGACAGGTGAACCGGGTGGCGGAGGAGATCCGGCGGCTGCCCGGCGATGCCGTGCTGTTCGCCGACGACAACCTCTACGCCGATCGGGGCTGGGTGCTGGAGCTGCTCCGGGCGCTCCGCCCGGTCGGCAAGCGGTGGATCGCCGAGACGACGTGGCACATCGCGGAGGACGAGGAGGTGCTCGAGCTCGCGCGCGCGAGCGGATGCGTCGGGCTGTTCGTCGGGCTGGACTCGCTCACCCGGCAGTCCGGCATGAGGAAGGTGCCTAGGCAGAACGCGGAGGAGCGCTACGCGGCGGCGATTCGCGCGATTCAGCGGAAGAGGATCGCCGTGGTAGCCGCGTTCGTGTTCGGCCTCGATGAGGACACACCGGACGTCTTCGAGCGGTCGCTCGCCGTGGTGCGGGAGGGCGGCGCGAACCTGGTGAACTTCAGCGCGCTCGTGCCGTACCCCGGCACCCCGGTATTCGAGCGGTTGCGCCGCGAGGGGCGGATTACCGAGTGGGATTGGTCGAGATACGTCAGCCCCAACGTCTGCTTCACGCCCAAACAGATGAGCGCTCAGGAGCTCGCGAGCGGCACCCGCTGGTGTCAGGAGCAGTTCTACTCGCTGGGCAACGTCGTGAGAAGCGCCGTACAGGCGGGGTACCGACTCGGCTGGGCCATGGGGATCCTGTCGCTAAAGCTGAACCTCGCGCAGCGAAGCAACTGGGGGAAAGGAAGTGGGGAAGAGGAGGTGGGCCGTGGGTAGCGTCGTGAAGTGCCTGGTGTGGGACCTCGACGACACCCTGTGGTGCGGCACGCTGCTCGAGTCGGACGCATGCCGTCTGCGTCCGGGCGTTCGCGCGGTGATCGAGGAGCTGGATCGACGGGGCGTCCTCCAGTCGGTCGCGAGCAGGAATGACCCGGATCAGGCGCTCCTCCGGCTCGAGCGGAAGGGCTTGGAGCGCTTCTTCCTCCACCCTCAGATCGGTTGGGATAGCAAGGTGCGCGGTGTGCGGAGGATCGCCGAGCGCCTCGACGTGGCTCTCGACAGCCTCGCGTTGATTGACGACGAGCCGTTCGAGCGCGAGCAGGTGCAGCGGATCCTCCCCGGCGTTCGCACGTACCCGGCGGACGCATGCCGGGCGCTGCCCGGCCTGCCCGAGTTCTCACCGGCGGTGCTGTCGCCGGAGTCGTGTGCCCGACGGACTACCTACCGGCAGCTCGACACGCGCGAGCGCGCCGGACGCGCCTCGGGGATGTCGTTGAGTGCCTTCCTCGCCTGGTGCCGGACGGTGCTGACGCTCCGCCGGGCCGTGTCGAGTGACCTGCCCCGCGTGCAGGAGCTGCTTCAGCGGACGCACCAGTTGAACAGCACCGGCGTCGTCTGGACGCGCGAGGATATCGGGGCGTGGCTCGAGGACCGCCGCTGGTGGGTGCTGATTGCCGAGCTCGAGGACCGGTTCGTGGACTACGGGCGTATCGGGGTGGCCGCCTGCCGCCGGGACGCCGGCGCGTGGGAGTTGGTGGCCTTCCTGCTGTCGTGCCGAGTGCTGTCGCGCGGGATCGCCGGCTACATGCTCGCGTGGGTGCGGCACCGGGCAGCCCTCGAGGGGGCGACGACCGTCGTCGCGCGCTACCGCCCCGGTCCGCGGAATCACCTGATGGAGCGACTATTCCGCCTCGCCGGGCTGCAGCCACAGGAGTGCCAGCCGGATGGTACGGTGCTGTTCGTCGGGCCCACGTTGCCGGAGGCCCGCGGCCCCCGCTGGCTCACCGTCCACGACGGAGGTGCGTCATGAAGCCGCTCCGGGTCCTGCTGGTTGACGTCAGCCATGTGACGCTCGACACCACGGTCGACATGCTCGAGTATCCGCTCGGCCTAGTCTACGTCGGGACGGCGCTCAAGGATGCGTACGGCGACCGGGTGGACCTGCGCATCGAATCCTACGAGCACAAGGTGGACGGATCTGGCTGGCTCGAAGCGCTGCTGGAGTCCTGGCCGCCGGATGTGCTTGGCCTCAGGAGTCTCACGATGGGCCGCGGCCCGCTGCATGAGGTCGCGCGCGTAGCCAAGCGGCGATACGGTGTGCCGGTCGTCGTGGCCGGCGGCCCGCACGCCTCCGACAACCCGGAGGACGTGCTCGCGAACGACGCGTTCGACGCCGCGGCCGTGGGTGAGGGAGAGCGAACCGCGGTCGAACTGGTCGGCCGACTCCTCGGGGGGAAGGGGCTCAACGACATCCCGGGCCTGGCCGTCCGTCGCAACGGCGACACGGCGTTCGTTCCCAGGGCGCTGATCGAAGATCTCGACGGGCTCCCCCTGCCCGACCACACGCTGGTCGATTTCCTGGGCATCAACCGCGGCCACGTGGACTTCTCGTTCCGGCGGAACGTGAAGCACGCGAACCTGTTCACCTCGCGCGGCTGCCCGTACCGCTGTCTGTACTGCCACCAGGTGTTCGGCAAGCGTATGCGCGCGCATTCCGCGGGGCGGGTGCTCGCCGAGGTGAAACGGCTCCACGAGGGTTGGGGGATCACGCACTTCCAGATCATCGATGACATCTTCAACCTCGACCGCAAACGTGCGATGGAATTCTACGAGCTCGTCGTGCGCGAGGGCCTGAAGCTCGTCATCTCGTTCCCCAACGGGCTGCGCGGCGACCTCGTGGACGACGAGATGGTCGACGCCATGTGGGAGGCAGGCGTCCGGTACATCTCGTACGCCATCGAGAGCGGCTCCCCACGGATCCAGAAGCTGATCCAGAAGAACATGCACCTCGACCGCATCCGCGAGGCCATCGCCCGGAGCACCGCGAAGGGTATAGTGTGCAAGGGCTACTTCATGCTCGGCTTTCCATCGGAGACGGAGGAGGAGGCGCTCGCCACGGTCCGGTTCGCGAACGAGTGCGATCTCGTCCTCGCCATGTTCTTCACCGTGGTCTACTTCCCTGGCACGCCGCTATACCGCCTCGCGGAGACGGTGTGCGACATGAGGGCGTACCAGCTCGGGCTCGAAGACGACTACGTGCGGACCCGGGAGGGACCGTACGGGTTCAGCCGTGCGCGGCTCGATGAGATCAAGCGGCTGGCGATCCGCGAGTTCTTCTTCAGCCCGCACCGGGTGGAGCTCGCGCTCCGCGTGCTGCCGAACTTCTTCAGCCAGCGGGACATCGACGCGTCGTTCCTCGTGAACGTGATCAGCGGTGAACTGCAGGAGGGAGACGTGGAGCCCGAGGTGGCGGCGAAGCTGCACCGCTACTTCCTGGTGGCCGACCGCTTCTCGCAGCGGACGGGGTTCTTCGTATGATCGGGCGGACCCGCGACGAAACAGCGACTGCGCCGGTGGCTGGCCACTACGACCGCTGGCCGTTCCCGGGCGTGGATCACACGAGCCGCGAGGGGCTGGTCTTGCTGCGGCGGCTAATGCGGTGGCTCGAGGCCCAGGCGGGACGCGCGCCCTCGCGGGTAATCGACGTCGGCTGCGGCACTGGGCACACGACGGTGGCACTTGCACGGCGATTGCCGGGAGTCGAGTTCGTGGGTGTCGACGTCGCGTCGGCGGCGCTGGAGCAGGCACATGCGCACGCCGAGGCGGCTGGCGTCACGGACGTGCGGTTCGAGCAAGCGGACATCGGTGGCCCGCTCGACCAACTCGGCACGTTTGAGGTGGTGCTCGCCCTTGGCGTGCTCCATCACGTGCCCGACCTGCGTACGGCCTTCGCGCGGGTCGCGTCGCTCGTCGCAGAGGGTGGCCATCTCGTCCTCTGGATGTACGGACGGCACGGACGTGCGGCGCACATGCTGAACCAACGGTTCCTCGAGCTTCTCACGAAGCCGGGGGAGGGAAGCGGTGACCGCGAAGTGGTTGCCCGCGCGTTCCTGGAGGAGCTGGGGGATCGGTTCGCGTCGGACTCGGGGTTCTACACGCCACGAGGCACGGGCGCCGAGGGTGTCCGGTGGCTGATCGATCACCCTGCGTGGCTCGCCGACCAGATGTTCCCGGCTTACGAGCGACCGGTGGATCTGGAGGAGATCCTCGCACTGTTCGACGCGCACGCTTTGACGTTCGATCACTGGTTTGGCGTGCCTGAGGAACCAGCGCGGTGGACGAGGGATCCGCTGCTGCAAAGTCGCCTTGCGGCGCTGCCGCGCCGCACACGACTGGTCGCGCTGGAGTGCCTGCTGCGACCGGCCTACTACTTCGTCTCCGGCTGTCGCGTCGGACCGGACGGTTGAGCGTCCACCGTGATCGTCCTGGGCGTCAGCGGGTTCGAGGATGCGTCGCGCGCGCCGGGTGCCCATCCGTACGCTGGGTACGCGCCCCCGGACGTGCCGTTCACGTTTCGGCATGACACGGTCCCACTCCAGTACTTCCCGCTCGGCGTCATCGGGCACGATTCTGCGGCCGCCATTCTTGTAGACGGCCGCCTGGTCGCGTGCGCAGCCGAGGAGCGGTTCACCCGTTACAAGCACGGCTTCAATCTCGCGGGCCGAACGCTGCTGCCGCGTCGTGCGATCCGGTACTGCCTTGAGGAGGCGGGGTGCACGTGGGCGGACGTCGACGTGGTTGCCCATTACTGCCGTTTCAGCCCCGGGGCGGTGGCCGCCCGTCTGGAGCGGGTGGGCGCCGCGCTAGAGCCCGAGTGTCTCGCGTTGCTGGAATGGGAGCATGCCGACGCCTATGCGCGTCGGCTTGCGCCCGACGTGGTACGCGGACAGCTCGAGACGATCGCGGAGCGTGCGATCCCCGCTGAGCGGTTCGTGAGCGTGCCGCATCACCTCGCGCACGCAGCCGGCGCGTTCTACAGCTCGGGCTTCGTCGATGCCCTCTGCCTCACACTGGACGGCTACGGGGAAGAGGAAAGCGCGCTCTGGGCGGTCGGGACGGACGGCGGCCTCACGCCGCACGGGCAGATATACCTGCCCAGCTCCCTCGGCACGCTGTACCAACTCGTCACCGCCTATCTCGGGTTCCGGACGTTCGGTGACGAGTACAAGACGATGGGTCTCGCGGCCTACGGGAATCCCGAGCGGTTCCGGGCGGTGTTCGGGGAACTGGTGACCCTCGGCCCCCACGGTACGTGGTCGACGGCTGCCATGTGCCGGCCCGATCTGTACGCGTGGCTACGCGCCCACCTGGGGCCGGTCGAGACGCCCGGGGCGTACAGCCGCCAAAGTGCAGACGTCGCCGCGGCCCTGCAGCAAGCGCTCGAGCGCTCCGTGCTCCACACGCTGTGTGATCTTCGAACCCGCTTCCCACTTGACCGGTTGTGCCTCGGAGGCGGCGTCGGGCTCAACGCGTGCATGAACGGCGCGATCGTGCGTTCCGGCCTGTTCCGGCGGCTCTTCGTCCAGCCTGCGGCATCGGATGACGGGGCCGCGCTGGGTGCGGCGCTGTTCGCCCGGCGCGCGCTCGGGGACGGCGCGAGGCCCGAGGCCATCGCCCACACTCACTGGGGACCCGGGTACGGCGACCCGTGCATTGAGGAGGCACTCGGCGCCACCGACGGACTCACCTGGGAGCGCGTGGATGCGCTGGAAGCGCGCACTGCCCGGCTGCTCGCCGACGGGGAGATCGTGGCCTGGTATCAAGGTCGGATGGAGCTCGGGCCACGGGCCCTCGGCGCGCGCAGCATCCTGGCAACGCCGTCGTCGGTTGAGGTGCGCGACCGGATCAACGCGCTCGTCAAGGGCAGGGAGCCGTTTCGGCCCTTCGCGCCGAGCGTGCTCGCTGAGGACGCGGACACGTTCTTCGACATTCCGGACGACACTGCCGCGCCGTTCATGGTGGTCACCTACGCCGCGCGTGAGGCTATGCGGCAGCACCTTGCAGGGGTCGTGCACGTGGACGGGTCGGCGCGCGTCCAACTCGTCCGCGAAGCGCACCACCCACGCTATCACCGGCTGCTGCGCGAGTTCAGGGCGCTCACCGGTCTGCCGGTCCTGCTCAATACCTCGTTCAACCGTGCTGGCGAGCCGATCGTGTGCACGCCGGCCGACGCGATCGGGTGCTTCCTTCGGAGCGGGCTCGACACGCTCGCGATCAGCGACTACCTGGTGCGCCGGCAGGACGGCGGCGGGAGCGACGCGTGAGAAGCGCACTGCTGGAGGCGGCGCTCGACATCGGCGCCGTCGGGCTCAAGGCAGTGGTGATGCGTCCGGACGGCTCGCTCGCCGCCCACGTGCGTCGCCCGATCCGTGGCCGGCTGCAATCGTGCCTCGGCGTGGTCCTCGAGGAGCTCACCCGGGCGGTTTCGGACGATGTCTGCGCGCTCATGGCCATCACTGGTGCGCGCGCGGGTGCGTACGCGCAACTGTTCGGCGTCCGGGAGATCAGCCCGATCGTCGCAGCTTACCGCGGTGTCCGCCACCTTGTCCCACAGGCGGGCGCCGCCCTGGAGCTAGGAGGCGAGCACTCGACGTTCCTGCACTTCGGCCCTCTCACCGACTGCGGCGACCGCGTCCTCGAGGACTTCGCCGTCAACGGTGCCTGTTCGGCAGGCACGGGAGCCTTCCTCGAGCAGGAGGCGCACCGCTTCGGGCTCTCCATCGACGAGTTCGGGAGGCGGGCCGAGACGTCCCGGCGGTCGGTCCGAATCGCCGGGCGCTGCGCGGTGTTCGCGAAGACCGACCTCGTGCACAAACATCAGAACGGGATCCCGCTCGACGATCTTGCCTACGCGCTGTGCCTCGCCATCACGCAGAGCATGGCCGACGAACTCATCGGTGCGGCACCGGTGACGCGTCCCCTGGCGCTCGTGGGAGGCGTCGCGGCGAACCGGGGGATGCGGCGTGCCCTCCGGGAGGCGCTCCGGCTCGAGCCACATGAACTCGTCGTGCCTGACAGGTCCGAGCTCGCCGGCGCCATCGGGGCGGTCCTCGCCGCGCGCGAGCGACCCGACCGCTCCGGTCCGTCGCTCTCGGAGGCGATCGCGCGACTGGAGGCTACGGTGCCGCCGACCACGCCACGCGTCGTGCTTGCGCCCCTTGCGGCGACCGGCGGCCCGTCGGCCCTACGCGCCGCAGCCGGGGGAGCTGGCGGCCGCGGGTCGGGTGACGGCGGCGTGCTCGGCATCGACATCGGCTCGACGAGCACGAACCTCGTTTGGCTCGAGGCGGACGGTGAGGTGTGGGACACGCGGTCGCTCCCCACCCGTGGCGATCCGCTCGCGGCGGTCGCGGCCGTGTTGCGCACGCTTGAGGAATCGCATGGCGTGGTCTCTCCGCGGGCGGTGGGGGTGACCGGCTCGGGGCGGCGGTTCGTGGCCGAGATCGTCGGCGCCGATTTCGCGGTGAACGAGATCACCGCGCATGCAGCGGGCTGTACCCGGTTCTTCCCGGACGCGGATGCGGTCTTCGACATCGGAGGGCAGGATGCGAAGTACATCCGGCTCGAGCGGGGGGCCGTCGTCGGCTTCGAGATGAACAAGGTCTGCTCCGCCGGGACCGGCTCGTTCCTCGAGGAGATGGCGACCCTGCTCGGCCTCGACATCGTGGGAGCGTTCGGGGAAGAGGCGCTCCGCTCCCGAGCGCCGATCGAGCTGGGCGACCGCTGCACCGTGTTCATGGGCTCCGAGATCGCCCGTCGGCTCCAGGAGGGCTGTGCGCGCGAGGATCTCGCCGCGGGGCTCGCGTACGCTGTCGTGCGCAACTACCTGGGGCGGGTCGTCGGCCGCCATCCGCGGGGCACGCACAGCATCTTCCAGGGTGGCGTGGCGGGGAACGCCGCGGTGCTCGCCGCGCTCCGCAACGTGTTGGGGCGCGATGTCACGGTTCACCCGTTCAACGAGGCGGCCGGGGCAATCGGTGTCGCCCTGCTGGCCGCACGGCACGTGAAGGGCCCGTCCCGCTTCCGCAGTGCGGGCGGGCTCGATCTCTCCCGTGTCCGGACCCGGAGCTTCAGCTGTTCGCGCTGCAGCAACCGCTGCACGGTCCACATCACCCGGGGGCGGTCGGGCCGTCGGTTCTTTGCCGGGGGATTGTGTGACCGGTACGAGGGCCGCGGCGACGGGAAGCGCTCCGCGGCGCGGCCTGACCTGTTCGCCGAGCGCGACGAGGCAGCCGCCCGCTGGATTGCCGAAGCCCCGCTGGGGAGCGATGGCGTGGTTGGTATCCCGAGAGCGCTCCTCTTCCACGAGCAACTCCCGTTCTGGACCGCGTTCCTCGGCGAGCTCGGCGTCCCCTATGTGCTCTCGGCTCCGACCACCCGTGAGACGCTCGAGCGGGGTGCCGCGCTCGCGCGGCGCGGTACCTGTCTTCCGCTCACGTGTGCGTATGGCCACGTAGCGGCCCTCATGGCGGCCGGTGTGCGCCGCATCCTCCTCCCCTCAGTCTCCAGCCTCCACGACCGCACGGTAGCGGAGCGTCTCGACCACGTGTGCCCAGCGGTCCAGGGATGGCCGTACACGACGCGGGCCCTCGTCACCGACACGGTCGAGCTCCTCATCCCGCGGCTGCGGCTCTCCCTGCCGCGTGTCGCCGAGCGCGACATGGTAGCCCTCGGCCGGCGGCTCGGCGCCACGGTCCGGGAGACCCGGGCGGCGTTCGCCGCGGCTCGTGAAGCGCAGCAAGCGTTCCACGACGAGATGCTCCGGCGCGGAGAGAAGGTACTCGCCGAGCGGCGCGGCGGGCACACGGCCGTAATCTTCGCCCGACCCTACACGGTGTGTGACCCGCAAGTGCGACTCCGGTTGACGCGGGTTCTCGATGACGTCGGCATCACCGGCGTACCGATGGAAATGGTGCCCGACGAGCCGCTCGCGAGCGGCGAGCTGCACGGTATGTACTGGTACTACGGCAAGCGGCTGCTCCAGACCGCGCAGGCGCTGCGACGAATGGGCGACGTCGCGGCGATCAGCTTGTCGAGCTTCGGATGCGGCCCCGACTCGTTCATCCTCCACATGCTTCGCCGGGAACTCGGCGGCGTGCCGCTGCTGGAGCTGGAGGTGGACGAGCACAGCGAGTTCAACGGCATCCAAACTCGAGTGGAGGCATTCCGCTGGACGCTCGGGTCGCGCCGCGCGCCCTTGGTTGCCCCGCCCGCCGCCCCCGGGGCTGTTGCGGGCCGCGACCTCAGTGCCCGCCGGCTCTGCGTCCCCCGCATGTCGGACCACGCTGTCGCCTTCGCCGCGGCGTTCCGCTCGTGTGCTGTGGACGCCGAGGTGCTCCCGCTACCGGACGAAGAGTCAGTGGCGCTGGGACGCGCAGCGCTTGACGGCGGCGAGTGCCTCCCCTGCGCGTTCGTCCTGGGTGACATGCTGCGGTGTCTCGAGCACCGTCGGTCCGAGGACCCGGCGCCTGCGTTCTTCATGATCGCGGGTGACGGACCGTGCCGTCTGGGCCAGTACCCATGGCTGCAGCGGGTTGTGCTCGATGAGCAGGGGCACGAGGACGTCCCGATCTTCAACGCGAGTCAGGATCCCGAGTTCTACGAGAAGTTCGGCATGGTCTCTACACGCTTCCAGCGCCGAGCGTGGGGTGGGACGGTCGCAACGGATCTGCTCTTCCGAAAGTGGCGCGAGTGTCGTGCGCGGGTGTGCGACCGTGCGCAGGCCGACGCATGCTACCGGGAGGAGCTTGGGGCGCTCGCCGCCGCGGTCGAGCGGGGGGACACTCTCGCGCGGATGCTGCGGGTCGCGTTTGACCGGTTCGAGGCACTGCCGACGCGCAACGGTCGGCCTCCGGTGCGGGTCGGTCTCTTGGGTGAGAACTACGTGCGCTGCAACGCGGCAGCCAACGCGGCGCTGGCTGACCTGCTCGAAGAGCTCGGTGCGGAGGTGTGGTACCCGTCGCTCAGCGAGTGGGTGCTGTACACGAACTGGACGGCGCGCCTTCACTGCCGGTACGAAGGACAGTGGAAGAGGGAGCTGCTGCTCCGTGCTATCGACGCGCTGCAGCGGCTGGAGATGGCGCGCCTCACGTGGGCGGTGCGCGGACGGCTCGCGAACGCCGCGTATCCACCGGTGACAAAACTGTTCCAGCTCGCTGCGCCTTACGTACCCGACACGTTCGAGGGAGAGACGATCGTCGGTGTCGGGCGCACGATTGACCTGTTCCACCGGGGGGTGGGTGGCGTCATCCACGTGGCGCCGTTCGGCTGTATGGTGGGAGGGATCGTCGAGTCGTTGTGTGGGCGTGTGTCTGCGGATCTCGGCGGGTTCCCCATTCTGCACCTCCGATACGACGGGCGCCGTGGGGAGCACACGCACGGGCTGCTCGAGAGTTTCGTGATGCGGGCTCGGGTCTGGCAGGAGGAGCACGGTGCGGCTACTCGGACTCGTTAACCCGCATGCCGGTGGTGGTGCGGCCCTGCGGCGCTTTGCCCGCTTTCGCGCGCGCCGTGACGTACGGCATTACCTGGAATGGGTGGTCACCGCCAGTGCCGAGGAGGCCCGGGAACGGATCCGGGCGGCGCCGACGCGCGGGGTGGAGGGCGTGTTCCTGGTAGGTGGGGATGGTACGGTGCACGGTGCACTCGGCGCTCTGACGGAGGTCGGACTGCCATTCGGGGTGGTGCCTGCGGGGCGGGGCAATGACTTCGTGCGGAACATCGGTGTGGACCAGCGCGATGGGGACGCGCTACTGCGGAGCCAGCGCCTTCAGGTCCGCCAACTCGACCTTCCCACTGTGAACGGGACGCCGTTCGCGTCGATCGCGTGCCTCGGGTTCGACGCACTCGTGAACCGCTTCGCGCGGGACGGTGCTGGATACCTGGGCGGCACGGCGGGCTACGTCGTGTGTGTCCTGCGAGCGCTGGCCACGTATCGGCCGTTCGCGGTCGAGGTCACGGTGGATGACTGGACGTGGAACGGCGAGATCACAATGGTGGCGGTTGCCAACGGACCATACTACGGTGGCGGGATGCGCATCGCACCTGCGGCGGTCATGGATGACGGGGCGTTCGATGTGTGCGTCGTCGGTCGGGTGTCCCGCGGCCGTCTGCTCCGTGAGTTCCCGAAGGTGTTTCGGGGGGCGCACACCGAGCGCCCGGGAGTCATCATGCGGCGTGGCCGGGTCGTGGGGGTCGCGACGGACGAGCCGCGTGAGATCTTCGCGGACGGTGAGTTGGCGGGTAGCACGCCCGCGGTCTGGTCGTTCGACTGGCGTGCAATGCGGGTGCTGCTGCCGGAACCGGAGATGGTGCAATGAAACCGGACGTGCACGGAGGAGGACGATCGGATGAGCGGCCGGTGGGCGTCGCCCGCGGTCTCATCCCCGACTGGCTGGACGACCGCTTCACGCGGTCCGTTACACCTGTCATCCGCAAGCTGATCATCGCCCGCGTGAACCCGAACGCGATCACGGTGATGGCGTTCGCGCTCACGGCTTGCGGAGGCGTGCTCATTGCGTTCGGACACTTGATTGGTGCATTTGTGCTCATCGTCGTAGGCGGCGTCCTGGACTTCTGTGACGGCAAGGTGGCGGCGCTGACGGGGAGGGTCACCAGAGCTGGCGCCGTGCTGGACTCGAGCCTCGATCGATACTCCGACAGTGTGGTGTATCTGGCGCTGGTCGTGTACTTCGCTGTCCGATCGCATCCCGCCACCGCGCTCGCTGCCGTACTCGCCCTTATCGGCTCGATGATGACGAGTTACATGATGGCTCTCGGGAAGTCGCACGGAATCAACTTCCGGATCGGCGTGCTGCGCCGTCAGGACCGCGTCACCTTGATCAGTTTCGGACTGCTCTTCACGCCGTTGCACGGTCTCATTGAGAGTGCGGTGATGGCAGTAGGGGGACGCATTGGCCTTTCGATCGACACGGTGCCGATCATGCCGCTTGCTGCAGTGGTGTACCTCCTCGCTGTGCTCAGCAACGTGACAGCGCTGCAGCGCATGAGGACGCTGCTGAAGGTCGCCGATCGGGACGTTACCCAGCCCGTGAGTAGAGATGAGGAAGACGTACCGTTGCGAGAGAGGCAGCTGGCGATGCTCGAACGCGAGATCGGAACTGTGGACCGCTGACGCAGAGAGGAAGCATGCTTGGGACCCGTCCATACACCGAGCTCGCCCGCAACTTCCTCGTTAACGTGTGGAGCATCCGCAGGGGCTCCCGGCGGTTTCTCCCGCTGATGACGAATTTCTACGTCACGAAACGCTGCAATCTCCGATGCCGGTACTGCTACCCTCCGGGCTCGGAACCCGAGCTTCCGGTCGATGACGCGTTGGCACTCCTCGAGAAGATCCGTCCCCGGAACCCGGCCCTAAACCTCACGGGTGGTGAGCCGCTGCTGCACGCAGGAATCCGCGACCTCATCCGCCGGGGGCGGGAGCTGGAGTTCCGACCGCTTCTGCTGAGCACAAACGGGGTTCTGATTCGCCGCGTCGTCGATGAGCTCCATCTGCTGGACCACGTCGTCATCAGTCTGGATTCCCTGGAGCGCGAAGTCAACGAAGTGCTGACGGGGGTGGCGGGCTCGACGGCCAAGATCCTCGAGGCGATCCATCGCTGTGCGGAGCTCTCACACGAGCAGGGGTTCGCGCTCAGCCTGCACTCGGTGATTGCCCCCGAAACCATCGGTGGGATCGAGCAGGTACTCGAGCTCTGTGAGCAGATCGGTGCGACCCTTAGCGTCTCGCCCGAGCACGGCCGCTTCAGTCCGCACGACGGGCTTCCGGGAAATCCGCAGTACACGGCCCTCATCGATCGCCTGCTCGAGCTGAAAGCACACGGGAAGCCATTGGCCTGCTCCACGGGCTACCTCCGTGCCATCCGCGGGTTCGATGACCACAGGTGCTTCCCCTTCTTGTCACCACGGGTCGAACCCGACGGTCGCGTGTACCTCCCGTGTCAGCGCATCATGGGTCGCTCGGTCTACCTCCAAGACTACCCTAGTCTCTACGAGTTGATGCGGCAGGAAGCGGAGTGGATTACCGATCCCGACTGTAGCAGCCGCTGCTTCCTTGCCTGCTACGTAGAGGTGGAGGCCTACCTCAGTAACCCTATTTCAGCGGTCAGCGAGTTGTGGATGAGGCGGGCGCTTCTCGGAAGGCCCAGAGCAGCCTACCGATCGGGAACGAAACAACGGGTGGGATAGTGCTCTCGACGCGAGTTGTGGCGCTCGTGGGGTGGACGGCGGTGGCTTGCGCCGCGGCGTGGATCACGTCCTCGCGGCTCACGGTGCAAAACCCCCGTGGGCTGTGGTCTGAACGTCCCGGCGGACCGTGGGCCAACGCTGGAGTCCGCAGCAGTTGCGCTCCAACGATGGATCCAAGATCAGCCGGAGGTGGCCCAAGTCCTCGGGGTTGAGCAGCTGCGGGCACTGCGGCGGCAGTTGGGACCGTTCAGGAGACGATTGTTCTCGGGCTTGCGGGATGCGGTGGTCGGTCGGGATGGTGTGACGGCACTGACGTACGTCGTCCTCGTACCGCCCGCGACGCCCGGGAGTCTGGAGGTGAAGGCATCCTTCATTGCCCGGCTGCGCGACGAGTCCCGAGAGCTGCTCCCGCCCGGGTCCGATATCCACCTCGCGGGCCAGCCAGCCATCGACGTGGCGCTGGACCAACTGCTCAGTGACGATCTTGGGCACACCGTGTCGATCGCGCTGGCCGCCGTTGGCCTCACGCTCCTACTGCTGATTGGGCACCGGAGCCTGGCCGCGGTGGCGACGGTAGCTGCTGGGCTCATCGTGCTCCTCGGCGGGCTAGCCCTGAGCGGTGTGCCAGTCTCGAGTGCAACGGCCGTCGCCCTTCCGCTCACTGTGGTCGTGGGAGTGTCTTACGCGGCACACGTCGCTCTCGCCATCGAGAGAGCAGGGGGAAGTCGTGCAGCAGTGCGGGAGATTCGCGCGCCGCTGGCGTGGTCGTATCTCACTACCGTCGTAGCTCTGGGCAGCTTTACGCTCTCGCCGATCCGGGCCCTGCGCTTGTTCGCGGTTGCGTCCTGTGTCGGCCTCACTGTCGCCTTCTTCTCGGCCCTCACCCTGACGCCGTTCCTGTGTTCAGGCCAGTCTGGCGACTGGCCACGGCGGGCTCGTCGTCTCCTGACGCGATGCGGGGTTCGAATCTTTCGGCTTGCCGTACGGAATCGGAAGACGACGCTCGGGATCTGGCTCGGGGTGATGATCGTCATCGTGGTTGGTGTGCTGCGGGTGCGCGTTGAGCCGAATAGCTATCTGAGCTTCTTCCCTCGCGATCACGCGATCGCTTATGCCTACAGGACTATCGATGCGGCCTTCGGCGGTAGCATTCCGCTTCACGTGGTGGCACGTGTGGATTCGGGTGTGGCTTACCGGCAGGACCGCGTTCGTACACGCCTCGGGGCTTTCTTCGGGAGTGTGAACGACCAGGCCCGCATTGGGCCAGCCCTTCTCCCCCCTCCGGTGCGGGCGCTGAGGGACGACGGCGGCTTGGAGGCGTCGATAGCCCGTTGGTTCCGCGGGCGGGATGAGCGTTACACCCGCGCCATGCTCGCAGTCCCGATCATGTCGACGGCGGAAGCTCGCCAGTTGATTCACGATCTCGAGGTCTTGGCGCTCGTGCATTCTGACGAAGAGGTGAGCCTTACCGTTACCGGTCTGCTCCCGGCGTCGCTCCCAATGCAGCAGCTACTCGTGAGTCTGATGATCAAGAGTCTGGGCCTGCTCTCGGTGGTCGTGGTGGTGGCGCTGGTGTTGGCATCTCGGTCGCTCAGGGGCGGGCTCGTGCTCGCGACACCCAACGTCATCGCGGTGTTGGCTGTGGTCGGTGTCATGGGATACGTCGGCATTCCCATCGATTTCACAACCGTCAGTGTCACATCGCTCGTGCTGGGGGTAGCCGTCGACGATACCTTACAGCTCACCTGGGCGGGACGCGGGGCTGTGGGCCACTGGGAATACCAACCGAGCCGCGCGGTTGGCCGGACAGCGGCAGCCGTGCTGCTCGGATCCCTGGCCATGATTGCCGGTGCGTTGACGTTGACGGCATCACACTTCCCGCCGACCCAACGGCTCGGCGGCCTGCTCGCCGTGGGGCTCGGTGCCGCCCTCGCCGCAGATCTGACCCTCACACCGCTGTTGATTGCGGGATGGTCTGGCCGCCGTCGGACGGTCCGTGAGGGGGCGCACCGAGACCGTCCAATGCGTCACGAGCCTCTGGACCGCCGGGTACGCTGATGCTGGTAGATCCCGCTCACGGATTGCGAATCGCGTGGCACGCGCTCCGCTCTCGCGACCATCTGTTGCTGGCCCACCTCGTCGTCACGCGGCGCTGCAATCTCGCCTGCGCATACTGCAGCGAGTACGATCGGCACTCGATGCCGGTTCCGCTAGGTGCGCTCAGGAGCCGTGTGCGGGAGCTCGCACGCCTGAAGACGTTGATGATCGCGTGCACCGGTGGGGAGCCGTTGCTCCACCCGGAGATCGGACAGGTGATTCGGGAGATTCGTCGCTGCGGCATCGTGGCGATGATTACCACAAACGGGTATCCGCTTACGCCCAGGTTGGTCGACGTTCTCAACGCGGCAGGGCTGCAGGTGTTGCAGATCAGCATCGACAACGTTATCCCCGACGAGGCTTCGTCCAAGAGTCTCGCACTGCTGGAGCCCAAGCTGCGCCTGCTCGCAGATCGTGCCGTGTTCAGGGTGAACGTCAACTCCGTCCTGGGCGCCAGTGAAGCGAATGCGGAGGATGTGGTTGCTGTCGCAAGGCGGGCCACGAGCCTGGGGTTCTCGCATTCTGTCGGAATCGCCCACGACGCTACCGGCGTCTCGCGTCCATTGAGCGATCGCCAGCGTGACGCGCACCGCCAGGTGCGAAGGGAATCCAACACGTTCCTACACGCCCTCAACTGTTGGCTGTTTCAGAAGCGACTCATCGAGGGCAGCACAGACCGATGGTACTGCCGGGCGGGAGCGCGCTATCTCTACGTGTGCGAGGACGGTCTGGTGCACTGGTGCTCTCAGCGCCGCGGATACCCGGCAGTGCCCCTGGAGGAATACGACACAGCGGGGATTCGGAAGTCGTTCCAGACCTTCAAGGATTGCAGTCCCAACTGCACGGTTACCTGCGTGCGCCAAGTGAGCATGTTCGATGCCTGGCGTCGCCCTGGGCAGCGCAGGTCCGTGCGTCGGAGCTCCGGCCACTCTCCGGTGCGGCCTTGACGGAAGGCCAGCACCCCCAGCGCGGGCACTGGCGTTCGATGTGGTACGGTGCCTCCACGGTGAGCAGAGGTGTCGATTAGGTGTGACGGATTGTGACGTCCAGGGCGGGGAAGTGTGACAGATCGTGCGGTCTATCGTGGGAAGTGTGACGGGATGTCGCGATTTGGGGCTGACCCGTTCCGCTCTCCAGGCGCGTGCCTTTCAGTCCGGGGAAAAGCAGCGACGGCCGCGGTTGCGGTCGTCGTGTCCCTCACCTTTTCCCTCACGAGGGAGCCTGAAACTGACGGAATGCCGCAGCGAGACTGGCGTGTCGCAAGTTCGGTAAACGCAGCGGAATCATAATCCGCGTGTCGGGGGTTCGAGTCCCTCCTCCGCTATTGAAAGGGTCCCAATGACTTAGTCGTTGTTGGGGCCCTCTCTCTTCGCCACTCCACAGCAG
>JBDHBX010000027.1:0-36913 GCA_039592335.1 Gemmatimonadota bacterium
TTGCTCTGCACTTCCGTAATCGCCGCCGTCAACGTCGTCTTCCCATGATCCACGTGCCCAATCGTCCCCACGTTCACATGCGGCTTCGTCCGCTCAAACTTTGCCTTCGCCATGACTCTTTCCTCTTGCTTTCGGGCAAGCTCGCGACGGGGATTGAACCCGTGACCTCGTCCTTACCAAGGACGCGCTCTACCCCTGAGCTACGCGAGCAACCTAAAGCGGGCGACGGGGCTCGAACCCGCGACCCTCAGCTTGGAAGGCTGATGCTCTACCAGTCTGAGCTACGCCCGCGAAGCGGTCGTGCTCGACGGCGCGCCGGGCCGACCCAATACCTCTCAAACGCCAATGGTGGGGGAAGGATTTGAACCTTCGTAGGCGTACGCCGGCAGATTTACAGTCTGCTCCCTTTGACCGCTCGGGCACCCCACCGTTGCCCGCGTGGCTCCTCTACCCAACTGACTGTTCGCGCAACAACGCGCACAGTCACAAGCAAGGGACGACGGCTGCGTCCCTGGCTACATACTGGAGCTGACGAAGGGACTCGAACCCTTAACCTGCTGATTACAAATCAGCTGCTCTGCCAATTGAGCTACGTCAGCCGGGGCCTGATATTCGCGAGTCTAGTACGATAACCGGGGCCCGACAGCCAGTCAACTCCTTGATATACCGACCACTTGGGGGGTCCCGCGAGCTACTCCGCCCGCTTACGCCAGCGGGGTCCCTGGGGGGTGTCCTCGACCTCGATTCCGCGTGCCGCGAGCTCGTCCCGGATGGTATCGGCGGCCGCGAAGTCGCGGGCCTTCCGAGCTGCCTGCCGGGCCGCCAGCCGCTCCTCCACCCAGGCCTCAAGCTCCGAATCCAGGCCCTCCGCCGCAGGGAGCAGGTCCAGCACGCCCAGGGCGCCGTCCAGCACGGCCAGGGCGGCTCGGGCCTCCGAGGGCCCCCAGCCGCCCGCGTCGAGCTGGCGGTTGGCGCCCCGCACGAAGGTGAACAGCGCCCCCACCGCCTTGGGGGCGTTCACGTCGTCGTCCATCGCCTCGCGGAAGGCCCGCTCGAACTCGAGCGCGTCGGCGGGGGCGGCCTGGGCGGGCTCCGCGGCCTCGCCGGTCCCGGCCAGCCGTGAGCGGAAATCTGCCAAGCGCCGCACGCCCTCGGCCGCGCCTTCCAGCGCCTCATCGGTGAAGTTGAGCTGCTGGCGGTAGTGCGTGGAGCAGATGAGCATGCGCACGGCCGCCGCGTCGTACCCCTCCTCCCGCAGATCCCGGGCGGTGAGCTGGTTGCCGAACCGCTTCGACATCTTGGTGCCGCGGATGAACAAGAACTCCCCGTGCACCCAGTGTCGCGCGAAGGGCTGGCCGGTCGCTCCCTCGGACTGGGCGATCTCGTTCTCATGGTGGGGGAAGATCAGGTCGACGCCGCCCGCGTGGATGTCCAGCGTGTCGACGCCGAAGCGCTTGCGCACCTCCGTGAGCGACATCGCCGAGCACTCGAGGTGCCACCCCGGCCGGCCCCGGCCGAACGGCGCGTCCCACGCCGCCCCCACCGCCTCGTCGTCCGGCGCCGCCGCCTTCCACAGCGCGAAGTCGCGCACATCCTCCTTGGAGTACTCGTCGGTGGCCACCCGGGCCCCCGCCTTGAGCTCACGTCGCTCGATTTGGGACAGGCGTCCGTAGGACGCGAACTTCCCCACCGCGTAGTACACCGACCCGTCCTCCCCGCGGTAGGCGAGGCCCTGCTCCAGCAGGCGCTGCACCAGGTCCACCATGGGAGGGATGTACTCCGTGGCCCGCGGATAGACGTTGGCGGGCTTGATGCGCAGATAATCCCGGTCCTCGAAGAACGCCCGCGTGTAGGGCTCGGTGTGCTCCGCGAGCGTCACGCCCGCTGCCACAGCCGCCTTGATGGTGCGGTCGTCCACGTCGGTGAGGTTCATGACCTGGAACACCTCATACCCGAGGTACTCCAGATACCGCCGCAGCAGGTCGCCAAAGACGAAGGTGCGGAAGTTCCCGATGTGGGCGTAGCTGTACACCGTGGGGCCACACATGTACATGGTCACGCGCGGTGGGGCGAGCGGTTCGAAGGGCTCGACCCGCCGTGTGAGGGTGTTGTAGATCCGCAGCGTCATGCAGGCCCGCTAAATCGGTCAACCGCAAGGAGTTTGGCCGTCGTAAGCTAGAGGCTGGCCTCCCCGGCCGTCAACGACCGGCGTCCGCCACCGCCTCAGCCGCCGCCGAGGATGGCGGGGACGATCAGGGGACCCAGAATCCAGGTCACGACCGCGGCTCCCAGCACGCACGCGAGCGGCAGTGCCACGTGCCAGGTCTCCAGCGAGCGGCCCGCGAGCGTGCGCAGCCCGATGCTCCACAGTGCCACCGCCCACAGCACGATCAGATTGGCCCGCGGCTCCAACAGCTCTAGCCAGGCCGGCGCCGGCTCCGGCGACCGCCACAAGAGCAGCGGCCCGGTGCGGAACCGGTGCGGCGCCAGTACTGCGTCGCCGGCCGTCACCTGGTCGGCCAGTGGCAGGAGGTAGGTCATGGCGAGCTCCCCGAGGCGGTCCACCAGGAGGGGCGCCAACCCGAGGAGGGCGATCTGGACGATCGCCGTGCGCCGATCCCGGGCGAGCATCAGCACGGGCTCGGCCACCGCGACCAGAAGGACCGCAGCCAGGAGCAGGGCGGGCGCGGGTACCAAACGATCTGCCACGATGAGGCGCAGCAGGCCGCTGCGCAGGGCCACATGGTGCAGGTCGCTCTGCGGGTCGCCAGTCGGGGCGAGCACGCGGTTCAGGATCGCCACCTGGCGCGGGAGCGTGGCGAGCCCCAGGGCCGTGACGGCGCTCGCCAGGGAAGCCGCAGTGCGCAATGGTCGCGGCCGGGTTGCGCCGCGGCGCATGGCCTCGGGGGGATCGACTAGCGCGGATAATAGGCGCCTCACCGGTGCATCCCTTCAGCCTCTGCCGCGCGCACCAGAATGTCCTCCAGCGCCTGGTAGCGCACCCGCGAGCCCGCGACCGGGAGGCGCTCGTCGCGTGCGGCGGCGAGCACCGCCTCGATGGAGACGCCGCCGATCAACGGGATCGCGACCCCTTGCCCGGTGCGCACCCCTGCCGGGTAGCGGACGAGCAATCGCTGGGCGCGCGCCAGCGCCGAGCCCGTGAGGGTCAGCTCCGCCACGCGCTCCCGCACCAGCGCGGCCGTGGAGAGGTCCGCGATGAGGCGCCCCTCCCACAGCACAATCACGCGGGTCGCCAACCGCTCCAGCGTCCCCAGGTCGTGCGACGCGACCAGCACGGCGACACCGCTGCGGGCGAGGTGCGCGACCTGCTCCCGCAGGTGGCGCTGCACCAGTGGGTCGGCGCCCGCGAGCACCTCATCCAGCGCCAGCACGCCGGCCTGGAGCAGGGCGGCAACGGCCAGGGCGAGGCGCTGCGCCATGCCCCGCGAGTAGGTCCCGATGCGGCGACCCACAAAGGCCCCGAGATCGCCGAGCTCCACCGCCCACCGGATGCGTCGCAGACGATCCTGCGGGGAGCGACTGCGCTGTGCCGCCAGGTACGCAAGCCACTCGCTTCCGGTGAGTTCCGGCGGGGCTACCGGGGGATCGAGTGCGATGCCCACCACCCGCCTGGCGGGCCTGGTCCCCGCCCGGTACGGTCCCACCAGCACCTCCCCAGAGGTGGCAGCGAGGTCGCCCGCGATAAGGCGCAGCAGGGTAGTCTTGCCGGCCCCATTGGGTCCCACGACACCGACGATCTCCCCCGGCCCCGCACCGAGGTTGCACCGGTCGAGCGCCATCCGACGGCGGCGTCCGCAGCCGTACGCCTTGGTCAGGGCGCGGCAGGCCACGAGCATCGGCCCGGTCTACTCCGCGCCGCTCCGGACGTCCGCGTGCGCGGCGGCCCAGGCCGCGAGCGTTACCCCCAGCACGATCCACCCGGCGAGCACGAGCAGGTCGAGCCCCACTCCATCGCGCAGCCAGCGCGCCGCGCGCCAGCCCAGCGGCAAGAGGTTCCACGCCGTGACCGCCACGCGTTGCGCGTATGGCCACCCGGCGAACAGTCCAAGCACTTCCGAGGGGCGAAGGCCACCGAGTAGCGCCGCGAGGAGTCCGACCATCCCAGCGGCCGAGGCACCCAACGCCGGCGCGAGCGCGAGCGTGAGCGCACCGAGCGCTGCCGCCTGCAGCAGGGCCGCGAGCCAGAGCGCCACGAACGGGGCCCCCTCGCCGCCCGATGCGGCGAGGGCGGCGGCCCCGACGGCAAGGACCGGGGCGAGCAACAGCACGACGCCCACCAGCCTCCCGGCGGGTGCGAGCCACCACGGCCCCGCCGTTCTGCGGGCCGCGGCGACGGCGGCACCGGGCGCCAGCAATCGGGAGCCGGCCACGGCGGCGAGGCAGCCACCCACCACGAAGAGGCTGTGCGGCGAGGCCCCGACAGCCTGGACGCCAGCGAGGACCATGACCAGCAACACCAGCATGCTCGCCAGCCGAACCGCTCGGTGGCGCACCACGATGAGCATGCCAAACACCGCTTCACCCTTCATGGCGAGCAGCGGGAGCCGGGGGAGCCACCCTCGGCGGGGGGCCGGAGGCCCCCCGCCGGCACCCGACCGGCCTGTGGGTTGAAGGGTTCGTTCGGGATCGGCGATCGTCACAGCGCAAAGAAGAACCGGCAGATCGCCGTGCGGATCGTATAGCAGTAACCGCGCGCGGCCGTTAGGTAGATGTCTTTCGCCGGGAAGTCACGGTTGCACCTGGGGACGGACTCGAGCATGCATCGCACCGTGTGCCACGCGTCGGCGGGTTTCGGGTTCGGCACCATGCCAAGGGTTCCAGCCAGCAGTCCTGCGATGATCAGTCGTTTCATGGCGTGTCCTCCTTGCCGGTCGGGCTGTGCGGAGGACAGTACGCTGCAGGATGGTGGGGGGTGGGATCGTTCCGTTGCGCGAGCGCGCCGATGCTTGCCCGAGCGAGAAGCCCGAGGCGGTGCACGTGCCTCCGTCACCCTGTGGCCGCGCGCGGTGTCGCGGCGATCGCTACCCGTCGGGCGCGGTATCGCCCACGGTGATCACCTTGCGCTCGCCCGTCGCCTGCACCAGCACCGCGCTGGGCGCGCGGAAGACATCCTGCTCGCCGTAGATCTCGCCGAACAGGATGTGGCGCGTCACGACCATGAGCGAGGCCAGTGTGGGCACGGCCACGATCAGTCCCAGGACACCCATGAGGTAGGCCATCACCAGCACGCTCAGGATCGTGAGCACCGGCGGAAGGCTGACTCGCTCCTCGAAGATCAGCGGCGCGACCACGTTGGCCTCGACGAGGTGCACGCCGATGCCGAGTCCCAGCACCGCCACCGCGTGGGGCCAGCTGCTGATCGTGAGCATGAGCAGTGCCGGGAGGATGGTGGAGGTGATGGTTCCGAAGAACGGCACGATCGCCACGACGCCGGTGAACACGCCGAACGCCAAGGCGTACGGCACCTGGAGGACCCACAGTCCGATAGCGGTGAGCACGCCCAGCACCAGCATCGCGAAGAGCTGCGCCCAGATCCAGGTGCGGATGGTCTCCCCCAGGTCGGCCATCATCGTGCGGGCAACGTGTCGGAACTTGGGGGGCACCAGGGAGATCATCCCCTCGCGGTACTCACGGGGGTTGCGCGCCATGTAGATGGCCATCGCCAGCACGCTGATCAGCTCGACCGCGAGCTTCCCGCCCGCCGTGAGATAGGGGAGTAACGACCCGCGCACGAATGTCGTGGCATCGTCGATCAGCGTCTGCACCGCCCCGCCGCCCTCGGCGCCGAGCACGGTCCCCTCGAGCACCGGGTAGCGCTCCGCCCACTGCGCCATGATCCCCTCCAGGTCCTGCGCATAGCGCGGCAGCGCGGCCACCAGCTCCTGCACCTGAGACACCAACGGCGGAAGGATGAGCCATCCGATGCCGGTGGCCCCCGCCAGCGTCAGCAGGATCGCAAGCGTCAGGGCCAGGGCCCGTCGCAAGCGAAGGCGGCGGACGAGGAAATCGGTGACGGCGGAGAGGTAGACGGCGAGGATCGCCGCGATGAAGAGGAGTACGACGACCTCAGAGACGCGCCCGAGGAATAGGAAAAGCAACGCGGCGACGAACAGTACTACGAGCGTCGCCGCGAGTCCCCGCCACCCATCCGTGCTCATCAGCCCTCTTTGCTCAGATCGTCATCCTCCACGAGCTCGGCCTCCGATACCTCGTCGCTCTCTCCGTCGGTGAGCTGAGGACGATCCTCCGCCTCGCCGGGCCCCAGGACCCCCATCTTGCGCTTGAGCTCCAGCAGCTGGTTGTCCGCGGTCCCGTGGAACTCGAGGGCCTCGAATTGGTGCCGCAGCGTGTCACCCTCCAGCTCGCCGGCGAGCTCGGTGGCCGCCAGCGCCTGGCGCTCCATGTCCTCGATCTTTTCCTCCATCCGCCTGAAGCTCTCGAACGCGCTCTTGTCGGACATGGCGGACATGGTCTCCTGGATCCGGTCCTGCGCCTGGACCCGACGCTGCCGCGCCACCAGGAGGTTCTTCTTGCGCTTAGCATCCTCGATCTTGTCGTTGAGCTCGCGCAGCGACGCCTTGAGGCTCTCCACATCGGCCTTGTGGCGCACCCACGTCTCGTGCAGCTGCTGCGCGGACTGCAGGTGCTCGTTGTGCCGCAGCAGGGCCTGCCTGGCCAGATCGTCGCGGCCCTCCTGCACCGCCAGCATGGCGCGGCGCTCCCAGTCCTCGGCCGCCTTCTTCTCCTTCTCGACCTGTGCCTGGAGCTTCTTCTCGTCGGCGATCGCGGCCGCGACCTCCTGCTTCGTCTTCGCGAGTTGCCCGCGCATCTCGACGAGCAGCTGATCCAACACCTTCTCGGGATCCTCCGCCCGCCCGATCAAGGCGTTGATGTTGGCTTTGATGACCGTTGCCAGACGCTGGAAAATACCCATTGCGAAATCACCCCTCCCGATACGGCGTCGATGGGAGCCGACGCGATCTGCGCGCGATCACGGTGTGAGAACCTAAAGATTTGCGATTGGGCGCCGCCGCGCCACCAGCCGTGGCGGCCGCCGCCGTGTCCTGCTTCATGTACGCCCGTGCCTAGCCGAATGTTTCACTTGTGAACATCGCGGCACCAGCTACTGCCCGACCTCTTCTCCCTGGGGCAGCGGGGGCGCCTCACGACCCCTGACCAGGAGCCGCTCCGTGAAATCGAGCCGCTCCTGCACCTCGCTCACCTCCTGGCGCAGGGCCTCGATCTCATCGAGCAGGGCCATCTGGGCATCCTGGATCTGCCGCGCCACGTCGTCCGGGACGCGCTTCCCCGAGCCCCGGATCCGATCCCCGATCGCCCGCCCCACGGGGGAGATCGCGAGCAGGAACAGGGACCCACCCCCAAAGATGAACGTCACCGCCAGGATATCGAGAACGCTTTCCATCTATCTGTATTAGTGCCCCTCCGGAAGTTGATCATGCCTCTGCTGAGTGAGCACTCGCTCTGCAAAGTCGAGCCGCTCTTCAACGTCGGTCAACCGATGGTCCACCAGCTCCATGGCGTCCAACCGCGCCCGCAAATCCTCCACCTCCATCCGCAGCCTCTCGTCTCCACCGGTCAGCGACCCGGGCCCCTTCCCTTCGAACCGTCGCACGACCGCCTTCACGATCGGGAGCCCCAACACGCACGAGGTGATCGTGATGCCAATGACGAGCAGGTCGTAGTCCATGCTACGCCCCCGGCGCCAGCCGGTCGCGGTCGCGCTGCTGAGTCAGGACCCGTTCGGCGAAATCGACCCGTTCCTCGAGCTCCTGCACGCGGCCCGCGACATCCTCGAGCCCCGCGACGCGGTCCTCCAGACGGGCCATGTCGGCCCGCATCTCGTCCGCGCTCGGCAGTCCCTTCCGACCATAATGAATATCCACCCAGTGGCGAACCGTGCGCCCCAGGGTGACCACCACCACGACACCAGTGGCCATCCCCGCGAGGGGTATGACGATGTTGGCAACGGCCCACGGATCCATGCGCCTACGCTCCCGGCGGAAGCTGGTCGCGCTCCCGCTGTTGGGTGAGGACCCGCTCGGTGAAATCCACCCGCTCCTCCAGGTCGTGGAGCCGATAGCTCAGGTCCTCGAGCGCCTCCACCCGCGCACTCAACTGCTCCACCTCCGCCGAGCCGGCACCGCCCTGCACCACCTCCCGCGCCTGCTTACGGTCGATCAAGCGGTTCGCGGTCCGGTAGATCCCGTACAGGACGCCCGCTCCCATAGCCATCCCGATGAGGGGAAAGACGACCTCCTGAATCCATAGCCATTCGGGCATGCACTACTCCCCAGGGGGCAGTTGGCCGGCCTGCTTGTGCCGGGCCAGCACCCGCTCGGTGAAATCGAGCCGTTCCTCCAGCTCCGTCAGGCGCCAGCGCAGGTCCTCGACCTCGCCACGCAACTCCTCGGCGTCCCCCGAGTGCTCCAGCTCGCGGGGCCGCCCCGCGATCCGCTCGCCGATGGCCTTGCCCAGCGGCCCGCGGAAGATCAGAACGGCACCGACGGTGAAGAACAGAGACATGGGCACCAGGAATGGCGCGATCTCGTGCATGGGCTACTCCCCCTCCTCCAAACGCTGCGGCTCACGCTGGCTGGTCAGCATGCGCTCCGTGAAGTCCACGCGCTCGTGCAGCTCCGACACCTCGGCAGCGAGCTGCGAAATAGCATGGCGTATCTCGTGGGCCTCCGCGGGTTCGAGGCTGGGTTTGGGGCGGGTCCAGCGCTTGAGAAGCGCTGCGGCGACCACACCGACGAGCGTGAGGCTCCCCACGGCTCCGACCACGATCGTGATCGCTATGGCAACTTCAATGGGATCCGGACCCACGCCACCCCCAGTCGATTCCGACCCACCGTACGGGCCGATGTTTCAAAAGGTGTCACCTGTTCCGCAGATGTAAATAGCCGCAAACGGCGGTCGGCAACGCCAGCGTCAGTCGGTGAGCAGCGGCGCGAGGAACTCCGCCGTGTATGACCTCGGCTGCTTGATCACCCTCTCAGGCGGTCCCTCCGCCACGACCGTTCCCCCCGCATCACCTCCCTCTGGCCCGAGGTCGATTACCCAGTCGGCGGTCTTCACGACCTCCAGGTTGTGCTCGATCACGATGACCGTGTTGCCCTTGTCCACCAGGCGGTGCAGCACCTCGAGCAAGAGGCGCACGTCCTCGAAGTGCAGCCCGGTCGTGGGCTCGTCGAGGATGTACAGCGTCCGGCCCGTGTCCCGCTTGCTGAGCTCCGTGGCGAGCTTCACCCGCTGAGCCTCGCCACCCGAGAGGGTCGTGGCGCTCTGCCCGAGATGGATGTAGCCGAGCCCGACGTCGTTCAGCAGCTCGAGGCGGTTGCGGATGCGCGGCTGCTGCTCGAAGAACTCGAGCGCGTCGGCCACCGTCATGTCCAGCACGTCCGCGATCGACTTGCCGCGGTAGCGCACCTCCAGCGTCTCCCGGTTGTAGCGCCGCCCCTTGCACACGTCGCACGGCACGTACACGTCGGGCAGGAAGTGCATCTCGATCTTGACCAGGCCGTCCCCCTGACACGACTCACAGCGCCCCCCCTTCACATTGAACGAGAACCTGCCCGGCCCGTAGCCCCTGAGCTTCGACTCGGGGAGCTGGGCATAGAGCTCTCGAATCGGGGTGAAGAGCCCGGTGTAGGTCGCCGGATTGGAGCGCGGCGTGCGTCCAATGGGGCTCTGATCGATGTCCAGCACCTTGTCGATGTGCTCGACCCCCTCCAGCGCGTCATGCTCGCCCGGCACCAGCTTGGCCCGGTAGAAACGCCGCGCCAGGGCATGGTACAGGATGTCCGTCACCAGGGTGGACTTGCCGGAGCCCGACACACCGGTGACCGCCACGAACAGCCCCAGCGGAAACGCCACGTCCAGGCTCTTGAGGTTGTGCTGCCGGGCCCCCACGACACGGATCGCCTTCCCGGACGACTGCCCGCGGCGTGAGGAGGGCACCGGGATGCGCAGCTCGCCTCGGAGATACCGGCCGGTGAGCGAGGTCTCGTGCTGCAGCACAGCGTCGAGGCCGCCCTCGGCCACCACCACCCCTCCGTCACGCCCCGCCCGTGGGCCGAGATCGATCACGTGGTCGGCGGCGTGGATCGTGTCCGCATCGTGCTCCACCACCAGCACCGTATTCCCCAGATCCCGCAGACCGTGGAGCGTGGCGAGCAACCGCGCGTTGTCGCGAGGGTGCAGACCCACCGAGGGCTCGTCCAGCACGTAGAGCACGCCCACCAGGCGACTGCCTATCTGCGTGGCCAGGCGGATCCGCTGTGCTTCTCCTCCGGAGAGCGACGAGGCCGAGCGGCCCAACGTCAGGTAGGCGAGCCCCACGTCGCACAGGAAGCGGAGTCGCTCGGTCACTTCCTTGAGGATGGGGCCGGCGATATCCGCATCGATCGACCCGGCCCCGTCATGGTTGAGCTCCTCGAAGAACGTCAGGGCGTCGTCCACCGCGAGGTCCACGACCTCCCCGATCCCCTTCCCCCCCACCAGGACACTCAGACTCTCCGGCGTGAGCCGGTGCCCGCCGCAGGTCTCGCACGCCACATCCACCATGAAGTCCCCGAGCTGCACCCGCACGGCGTCGGACCTCGTGTCATGGTAGCGGCGCTCCACGTTGGCCAGAATCCCTTCCCACTCGACCTCATGAGTCCGCCCGGTGCCCCGGGTGCCGCGAAACCTGAACGTGCGGCCCGGCACGCCGTGGAGCAGGGCGTGGTGCACCCGCTCCGGGAGATCCCCCCAGGGAGCCGCCAGGTCGAACTTCAACTCCTCGGCCAGCGTCGGGAGCACCACGCTCTTCAAGTAGCCGCGCGGCTCACCCCACGGGAGGACCACGCCCTCGAGGATGGAGATTCGATGGTCCCCCAGCACCAGCCCCGCACTCACCATGCGGCGCACTCCGAGTCCACCGCAGTCGGGGCACGCCCCGTAGGGCGAGTTGAACGAGAACTGCCGCGGCTCGAGCTCGGCCAGGGAGTAGCCGCACTCCGGACAGGCGAAGCGCTCCGAGAAGAGCGTGCTCGCCGTCTTCTTCCCGTGGCGCACGACCTCCACGGTGCCCTCGGCGGCACGCAGCGCCGTCTCGATGGAGTCGTGCAGGCGCCCGCGGTCGGCCCGGCGCACCGCCAGGCGGTCCACCACCAGACCGATGTCGTGGTTGACCCGGCGGTTCAGCTTGGGCGGGGCGCTGAGATCATGCACCTCGCCGTCCACGCGCACGCGGACGAAGCCCTGGCGGCGAGCGCTCTCGAACAGGTCCTTGAACTCTCCCTTGCGACCCCGCACCAGCGGCGCGATCACCTCGATCTTGGAGCCCGGTCGCCAGGTCAGGACCGTGTCCGTGATCTGGGAAGCGCTCTGCCGGCTGATCGGGGAGCTGTCGTTGGGACAGTGCGGCGTGCCGACCCTGGCCCACAGCAGCCTGAGGTAGTCGTAGATCTCGGTGACCGTGCCCACCGTGGAGCGGGGGTTGTGGCCCGGCGCCTTCTGCTCGATGGAGATGGCGGGGGAGAGACCCTCGATGGCATCGACGTCGGGCTTTTCCATGAGCCCGAGGAACTGTCGGGCGTAGGCCGAGAGCGACTCGACGTAGCGTCGCTGCCCTTCCGCATAGATGGTGTCGAAGGCGAGCGACGACTTGCCCGACCCGGAGAGCCCCGTAATGACGGTGAGCTGGTTCCGCGGGATCTCGACGTCGATGTTCTTGAGGTTGTGAACCCGCGCGCCGCGGACGACGAGGTTTTCGGTCGGCATAGCCTTGGAACGTACCCGAGCCCCGGGCGGCCGGTCAATCCACCAAGTGTGACGCAAGTCGCTTGCGGCCCCCCCCAGCGCACCGTAGTTTGCCCTCCCCTACTCATTGGCCGAAGCGATGACCGAGGCCTCCGCCATCGTGGTGCTCACGACGCTGCCCAACGCCGGCGAGGCGAAGGCATTCGTGCGGCGCCTCGTCGAGGAGCGGGTCGTCGCGTGCGGTACGGTACTGGGAGAGGTCACCTCGATCTACCGCTGGCAGGGTACGATCGAAGAGGCAGGCGAGGCTCAGGTCATCCTCAAGACACGCCGGGACCAGTGGGAGGCCCTGCAGACAGCCGTCCGCTCCTCCCATCCCTATGACGTGCCGGAGCTGCTGGCGCTGCCTGTCGAATCCGGCCTGGGCGCCTATCTTGAGTGGGTGGCCGCGGAGACTACGGCCCACGGGGGGGGAGAGGCATGAACCGGGCTCAACGCCGTCGCCGGATGCGGCGACGCATGGCAGCGGAGCTGGGCGCGCGGACGCCGCGCTTCCCAGAAGAGATGACCCACACGCCCCCCGACGAGCCGGTCCAGAATCCGGAGCCGGAGCCCGAAGCGGCTTCGCTCCCCTTCGAGCTCGCCGAGGAGATGGCGGCACCGATGACGCACGAAGCCGAGGACACCCCAGCCGCGCCGTCGAATCCGTCACCTGAGGACGGCCTCTACGCCGCCGCCCGCAAGGCCTCGGACGAGGGAGACGTACAGCGGGCGGGAGCGCTCTACCGCGAGCTGCTTCAGCAGCACCCGCAGGACGTCCGGGCCCGCAACAACTTGGCACTCCTGCTGGACCAGCAGGGCGACCACGAGTCGGCCCTCGACGAGCTGGACGGCTGCCTGACGTACGAGCCCGACAACCCCCACGTGCTGGTGAATCGGGGCGCCGTGCTGGGCGCCGTGGGCCGGTTCGCCGAGGCGGAGGAAGATCTCCGCAAGGTGCTCCGCCTCGAGCCCAGCAACTCCGAGGCCCACTTCAACCTCGGCGTCGTGGTCTCCCGCAAGGGCCTGTGGCGTGAGGCGATCCCCTACCTCCGGCGCGCCGTGGAGCTCGACTCGACCCGCGCGGTCGCGTTCTACTATCTGGGCGAGGCGCTCAACCACGTGGACGACCTGGACGGGGCGCTCCACTCGTACCAGCGGGCGGTGGAGCTGCGACCCACCAACCCCAAGGCACTCTACGGCCTGGGGATCGTGTTGGACCGACTGAACCGTCCCGACGAGGCGGCCCAGATGTACCGCCGCTCACGCGAACTCTCCGGGCAGTGATTCACGTTGTGGTGGACGACCTCGCGTTCGTGCCGGCGGACGCGGTCGTTCGCCCCGCCACCTCCAGCCTCGAGCCGGCCAACTCCATGGTGCGCCACCTGGAGCAGGTGGGCGGACCCACGTTCTGGAAGCAGCTCCGCGTCCAGAAGCCACTGGACGTGGGTGCGGCCGTGGTAACCTCGGCTGGCGAGCTCGAGGCAGAGTTCGTGATCCACGCCGTAGTCCGGAGCGATACGGAGGAGGTAAGCTCGGCCGGCGTGCGCCACACCGTGCGCAGCGTGCTGCAACGGGCAGCGGATTGGGAGCTGGCCCGGATCTCCACGCCCGTGCTCGGCACGGGCCCCGGCAATCTCAGCCTGGAGGACGCCGCGGGAATCATGATCGATGTGTTGGCCACGGCGCTCCGGTCGGCGACCTATCCCAAAGACGTGTGTATAGTGGTGGAATCCGACGCGGACCGGGCGATCGTGGAAGCCTCTCTCCGAAGCCGCATCCTCAAGTGAACCGACGGTCGTTGGCCATCACCATCCTCGCCGTGTGGCTGGCCGCTCTGGGATGGATGGCGCGGCGCGAGTTTTTCCGTCCGCGGACGGAGATCCTGGCGGATGCGGGGCTCAGGGTGCCGCCTGGCGCCGCGTACTACCGGCTGGACCTCGGGGGGAAGCAGGTCGGCTTCGCCTCGAGCCTCGTGGACACGCTGGCCGACACGCTAAGTGTGCAGGATCTCATGATCCTGGAAATCCCGGCGCTCGGGACCGTGCAGCGCGTGGAGGCGCGCACGGACGCCAAGCTCACCCGCGCACTCCGCCTGCGCAGCTTCGAGGCGACCATGCGGGGCGCCGACGTGCGATTCGGAGTGCGGGGCGAAGTCTCGGGGGACTCCCTGCTCATCGTCGAGATCGAGAGCGCCGACAGCCGTCAGCGCCTGGAGATCCCGCTGGAGGAGCCGATTGTGCTGCCGGGCCTGATACCCCTCAGCCTCGTCTTCGGCGGGGATCTGGAAGTCGGCAAGACCTACGCCCTTCGCCTGTTCGACCCCCTGCAGCTGGGGCAGCGGGACGTCGACGTCACCGTGACGGCGGAGTCGACGCTCTTCGTTCCGGACTCGGCGCGGTTCGAGCCGGAGACCGACCTCTGGGTGGTCGCGCGGTGGGATACACTCCGCGCCTGGCGCGTGCGGCAGGAGATGGGGGGGATGGAGCTCGAGGCCTGGATCGACGAAATGGGACAGATCGTGCAGGCGACGACCCCGGTGGGGTTCTCCATGGAGCGTACCGCGTTCGAGATCGCGTTCGAGAACTTCCGTCGTCGCGAGGACGTACGCCTGGCGAGCGACGTGGGGAGCGACCTCATACGCCGGACCGCCATCGCCTCCAACGTGCGGCTGTCGCGGGAGGCGATGGGCGAGCTCAAGGTGCGCCTGGGCGGGGTGGATCTCGAGGGCTTCGAGCTGAGCGGCGGCCGCCAGGAGCTGCGCGGCGACACGCTGGTCGTGCAGCGCGAGGCGGACGCGCTGCTCGAGGCGGGCTATCGCCTGCCCGCCGATGACGCCGAGCTGGCGGCGTTCCTCGATGCGGAGCCGCTGGTCCAGAGCAACGACCCCCGCATCGAGGCCCAGGCACGCCAAGCCGTGAGACGCACCCGCGACCCGCGGCGCGCGGCGGAACGACTCGTCGAGTGGGTGTACGAGGAGATCGACAAGCGGGTCACGGTGAGCGTGCCGAGCGCCCTCGAAGTCCTGGAGACCCGCCGTGGCGACTGCAACGAGCACACCGTTCTGTACGTGGCGCTGGCCCGGGCCGTGGGCATCCCGGCACGGACCGCGGCCGGGCTGGTCTACGTAGACGGCGCGTTCTACTACCACGCCTGGCCCGAGATCTTCCTCAACGGCTGGGTGGCGGTGGATCCCACTTTCGGCCAGTTCCCCGCCGACGCCGCGCACCTGCGCTTCACGATCGGTGGACTCGCCCAACAGGCCGAACTCATCCGGCTCATCGGCCAGCTCACCCTCGACGTGGTGGAAACGGAATGATCCGGCTGGAGAAGCTCACCAAGACCTACGGCAAGTTCTGCGCGGTCGATGCCATCGATCTACACGTGCCGCGGGGGCAGCTCTTCGGCTTCCTCGGACCCAACGGGGCCGGCAAGACCACCACCCTGCGCATGATCGCCGGGATTCTCCGCCCCACGTACGGACGCATCTGGCTCGGCGGCGACAACATCACGACCGAGCCCCTGGCCGCCAAGGCCCGGCTCGGCTTCATCCCCGACCGGCCGTTCGTCTACGAAAAGCTCACCGGCGCGGAGTTCCTCCGTTTCGTGGCCGGTCTGTACGGACACGACGGCAGCGCGGTGGAGCATCGCATCGACGAGCTATTCGAGTTGTTCGAGCTGTCGGTGTGGAAGAACGAGCTCGTCGAGTCGTACAGCCATGGTATGCGGCAGAAGCTCATCATCTCCAGCGCGTTGATCCACCGGCCCGAGTGCATCGTGGTGGACGAGCCGATGGTGGGCCTCGACCCCAGAGGTGCCCGCCTGCTCAAGGACATCTTCCGCGCCTTCGTGGAGAAGGGTGGGACCGTGCTCATGAGCACGCACACGCTCGAGGTGGCGCAGGCGATGTGCGACCGCATCGCGATCATCCAGGAGGGCCGGATCGTCGCGGGGGGGACCATCGACGAACTGCGCAAGCAGACTGCGGCTGGCGACGCCTCGCTGGAGGAGCTGTTCCTCAAGCTCACCGGCGGGTCGGCGGTGCGGGAGCTCGCGGCGATCCTCAGCGACTGATGCAATCGCTCACCCAGATCCTGGAACCGAAGTGGCGCACCGCGCTCGCCCGGATGCGCCAGGGACAGGGACGCGGCGGCAAGGCGCTCATCGTCGGCACGGTGGGGCTGGTCTTCTGGACCGCGATCTTCGGCGTGCTGTACCGGGTGCTGGTCTACTTCCAGGGCGTCGAGGAGATCGGACCCTTGCTGGCCGGGAAGCTGCTGAGCCTCGCCCTCCTCTCGTTCCTCGCGATTCTGCTGCTCTCGAACGTGATCACCGCGCTCTCGTCGTTCTTCCTGGCCAAGGACCTCGACCTCCTGGTCTCCGCGCCGGTCGATTGGCTCAACATCTACCTCGCCAAGCTGGGCGAGACCATGCTACACAGCTCCTGGATGGTGGCGCTCATGGCGGTGCCGATCTTCTCGGCCTACGGCGTCATCTACGGGGGGGGATGGCTCTTTGGTCCCTACGCCGTCGCGGTATTCCTGCCGCTGATCGTGATGCCGGCGGTCGTGGGCAGCGCGTTCACGCTGATCCTGGTCAACGTCTTCCCCGCACGCCGCACCCGCGACCTGCTCTCGGTGATCGCCATTCTGGCCGCCGGCGGGGTGGTCCTACTGTTCCGCATCGTTCGGCCCGAGCAGTTGGCCCGCCCGGAGGGGTTCCAGAACCTGCTCGACTTCATCACGGTGCTGCGCACCCCCACGTCGCCGTTCCTCCCCAGCGAGTGGGCAACGGACGCGTTGATGGGCTACCTGGTCGGGCCGCTGGACTGGTTGCCGCTGGCGCTGCTGTGGAGCACGGCGGCTGCCCTGGTGGTGCTGGGCTCGTGGCTCCACGCGCGGCTCTACTCCTCGGGGTTCACCCGGGCCCAGGAGGGTGCCGAACGGTTCATCAGGGGGTGGGTCTGGCGCGCCATGCTCGACCCGCTGTTCAAACCGCTGTCGGTCGCGCGCCGTGAATTCGTGATCAAGGACCTGAAGTTGTTCTTCCGGGACACGACGCAGTGGAGCCAGCTCATCCTGTTGGGCGTGCTGGTGGTCATTTACCTGTTCAACATCCGGGCGTTGCCACTATTCACCGGGGAGCGCGTGCCCTTCTTCTTGGTGACGGTGGTGTCCTTCCTGAATCTCGGACTGGCCGGTTTCGTGCTCTCCTCGATCGCGGCACGCTTCGTATTCCCGGCGATCTCCCTCGAGGGCCGACAGATGTGGCTGTTGCGCTCCAGCCCCCTCGATCTGCGTGCCCTGCTGTGGTCCAAGTACTGGGTGGGGACGGTACCACTCCTCGTGCTGGCGGTGGTGATCACGGTGTTCACCAACGTCATACTCCGTGCCTCGCCGTTCATGATGGCCGTGAGCACCGGGACGATCGTGCTCCTCACCTTCGCCATCAGTGCCATGGCGCTCGGGTTTGGGGCGCTCTACCCGCAGTTCGAGACCGAGAACGCGGCCCAGATCCCGACCTCCTTCGGTGGACTCGTCTTCATGATGACGACGATCGCCCTCCTGTCCCTCGTCATCGTGATCGAGGCCGTACCCGTGTATCGCTACCTCCGCGCGGGCTTCATTGGAGAGCCGGTCACCGTGGATGCCACCATGATTGGCGCGTTCGTGGCGGTGGCGGTGATTTGCACGCTGGCGACCGTAGTGCCCCTCAAAGTGGGGCTCAGGAGGATGGAAGGATTCGAGTTCTAGCCGACCCAGGCCACTGGCAGTCCTCCCCCATCGTCTCCCGATTCCGCTCCCTCAGCGAGCACCTACCGCTGTGGGAGCTCCTCGTGGCGCTGGCTGCCGCGATCCTGTACGCACGCACGGTGGGCTTCGGATGGGTATACGACGACCAGCTCGACGTCGTGAGGAACACCTTCGTCCAATCGCTGCGACATCTCCCGGAGATACTCTCGACCACCAGCTGGACCGGCGCCGACGGTGAGAGCCATCTCTATCGCCCGTTCGCGCTCGTGACGTATGCGGTGAACTACCGCGTCTCCAGCCTGGAGCCGTGGAGCTATCACCTGTTCAACGTCCTGCTCCACGCCGGCGTCTCGGTGTTGGTGTACCGTGTCGGACGGCTGTGGGACCTCTCTCCCACGGCGGCCGGTCTGGGCGGACTCCTGTTTGCCGTACACCCCGTGCACGTGGAGGCCGCCGCCGCCGTGTTCGGACGCAAGGATGCGCTCGCGGCGCTCTTCACGCTCGCGATGGTGCTGTCGCATCGACGCGCCGTGACCCGAGGGAGATGGCACACCGTGCTTTCCGTGATGGCCTACGCCTGCGCGATGCTCTCGAAGGAGGTGGGCGTGGTGGGCCTGGCGCTCGTGGCGGCTCACGACTGGCGCATCGAGCCGAACCGTCGCCTGTTCAAGAGTCAGCGCGTTGCCGGCCTGTATGTCGCCTACGCGCTGACGTTCCTGGCCTACCTGGCCGCACGGACGAGCGTCGTGGGGGGATTCGGCGTGTCGGACACGTCGGTGCTGGACAACCCGCTGATGACCGCGACGCTCGATACCCGGCTGCTGACCGCCATCACCCTGGTGGGACGCGGCGTCGCACTCCTGGCGGCGCCAATCGTGCTCTCGCCCGACTACTCGTACGACGCGATCCCGGTCGTGCGGTCGTTCCTCGATTGGCGCTTCCTAGCCACGATGGCCGGGTTCGGGGTGCTGGCGTGGGGCTTCACGAAGCCTGCAGTCAGACGCTCGACGCTGCCGCTCGGCGTGCTGTGGTACGCCATCACGCTGTTCCTCACCTCGAATCTGGTGGTGCTCGTGGGGACGATCTTCGCGGAGCGACTGCTCTACCTGCCGAGTGTCGCGTTCTGCCTGCTGGCAGGTGCCGGGTTGGCATGGGTGGGTCGCCGACAGCGAGCGGTTGCCGTGGCGGTCGCGGGAGGCCTCGTGGTCGCGCTAAGCGTGCAAACGCTGCGCTACTCGAACGCGTGGCGAGCCGACATCCCCTTGTTCCGCTGGGCGGTGACGAGCGTGCCTCGCTCCACCAAGGCACACCACAAGCTGGGGGAGGAACTCTTGCGGGCGGGATACCTGGGTGAGGGTGTGGCCGAGGTGCGCCTGGCGCTGGCCATCGCACCCGAGAATCGGTACGCAGCCGCGACACTGGAGGTGGCGCGGCGACTCATCAGCGAGCGCTACACCGAGGCGGTCGAGCCCGCCACCGACCCCGATGTACTCCATGTGCTGGGGCAACTCAGCCGGGAGCGGGGCGATGTCTCGGAAGCCGAGCGCTACTGGGAGGCGGCCCTCGCTACCGATTCCAGCCACGCGGAGAGCCTGACGGACCTCAGCCTACTCTATCTGTCCCGCGCCGACACGGCGCGTGCGGTCCAGCTTCTCGAGCAGGGAGCGGCACAACAACCACCGGTTCCCGGTGCCTGGTTCGTCCTGGGGCGCATCCATCTCGCCCGCGCGCAACGCCGGGAGGCCGAGCTGGCGCTCCGCCGCTTCCTGGAGGCTGCAGGCGCACGGTACCCGCGCCAGGTCGAATGGGCACGGGGTGTGCTCGCCACCCTGGAGGGTCCTTGACGAGGGCGTGCGCACAAGACGTGGCACGGCACGCCAACGCAGAACCGCCCAGCGTGGAAGCGCTGGGCGGTCTTGTGTTGGGGAGCATGTGGTCGCCCAGTGGTGGGGCCGACGGCGTTCTGCCGGTCGGCTCAAGTCCTTCCACGCCGATGGTCCACCACTGGGCGGAGTGGCACGGGCCCCCTACTCGATGATGTAGGGAATGCCCCAGATGTTGGCGTTGTAGTCGTCTCCGTCCGAGGTGGCGAAGGTGCCGGCGTCGATGGCGTCCACGGCGATCCGCTCACGCCCACGGTGCCGCACCATCCAGCTCAGCGTCCAGTACGGGCCGTTGTCGGTCTCCACCATCTCCATGGGGAGCCTGACCCACATCCGCATCTCCAGGCTTGCGTGGAACAGATGGAGGTAGACGAAGGTCGGCGGCGTGAGACCCGCTTGAGAGCTGTTGTCCACCCACACCTTCACCGTGACCTCCTGCTCGGGGTGCAGCCGCGGCACGCGGCCGTCAACCTCGAACAACTGGCTGGGATCCTCGACCTCCAGGAACAGCTCCCCGTCCACCCACGCCTCGAGACGAGCGATGTCTACGGTCTGCTTGGACGGGTCGGTCAGCACCACTTCCGCCGGTGACACGGCCACAAGCCGCCAGCGCCGTCCGGTCTCCTCGGCTCTCGCCGGGTCGTTGCGCTGGAACTGGGCGTGCTGCACCAGCGTCTGGTTCAGCGGCTTGCTGGTGGGGTTGAACTGATCGTCCGGGGTGATGTCGAGCAGGAACACACCCTCGAAGACGAGTTCCTTCGTGACCAGCGCGGTTCCCGCTTCGGGATCCACGTCGATCGTGATCACCCGCTGGACGGGCGGGCCGTGACGCCGACCCCAGGCCCGCGGCGGTTCGGTTCCCTCGGCCGCGGCACCTGCCGCCGCAAACGGCGCCGGTGCGGGCGCTGCACCGCCGTCCACTCCGTCGCTGCCGAAGTCGTCGGCGAAGAACCCCGACTCCTGGAGGAGTTGGAGAATCTCCTCGCGGTCCTCATCCGAGGCATTCCCCAGGCCGGTGGTGTCGGAGCAGGCCGCCAGGGCCACGGCACCGAGCGTGGCGGCCGTCATGAGGTAGCGTTTCATTGGATCCCTCCCAGTGTTCGTGCCTAGTCTATGGCTTCCGAGAGGGGAGACGCCGCGACGCTAGGGGGTGTTAAGGACGTGATGGGGATCACACTCGCTGCGAGGGGTGGCGCGATGCCGCCCGGCAGGCGGCGGCCCCTAGGACGACCTGTCAATCACGTTCGGGCGGTGGCCTCCTGGGCCCGACAAAGCCATAGATGCTGATTCTGTCGGGGCCGGACTGATTGGTCACGAAGATCAGGTGCTGCAGCTCGAATTGCGGATGCACGTAACGCCTGAAGTACTCCAGGTGCGCGTAGTCCACGATCACTTTGGCCGGGAGCGACATGTAGCCAGGACCTCGGTAGGGGCCGCCAAAGAAGGTGAGGAGTTGCCCCTCGCGGTCGAAGATCTGCACGTTCTCGAACCGCGCGTCCACGACATAGACTCGTCCTTCCTCATCCACCGCGATTCCCTTGGGGAGAGCGAACTGCCCGAACCCGCCTCCGCGGCCACCAATGGTCCGCAGGTGGGTGCCGTCGGTTGAGTACACCTCGACCTTTGCGCCCAGCTGGTCGCTGACGTACACCTCGTCCCGCCAGACGTAGAGGTTGGCAGGTCTGCCGAGCCCCCCAGGATCCCGCGGCTGCAGGCCGTCCGGGAAGGAATACAGGTGCTCTCGCGAGACCCTGTCGAACACGCGCACACGCCTCGCCGCGTTGTCCGAGATCCAGATCCGATCCTGGCTCACGAACACATCTCCGGGCTCTCCCACGCTATCGGCACCCACACTGCCTTGATACTGCCCTGCACTATCCAGTACGAGGACCTCCCCCCGGCCGAGATCGGCGACATAGAGGTTCCCCGCGTCGTCGAGGTGACAGTTCACCGGTCGCCCCAGGCGCTCCGGCCCCCCAGCGTAGATGTGCTCGAGCGTCTGGTGCTCCAGATGAAGCACTTCGAGCCCTGGCAGCCCGAGATCGCACACATAGATCTTGCTGCTGCCGATCGCGAGCCCATATGGGCGCACGATGAGGTTCACCGAGTCCACCTCGCTCTCACCGACCAACCACGACAGGAACGAGCGTGACTGCGGCTCGCGCAGGTCCGAGGCCGACGTGATGCGCGTCAAGAACTGGATGCGTGCCGTGTCGGGTGGCGGGGGGAATACCACCAACGAGTCCACGGCGACCGACGACGTGTGCTTCCCACCGCACCCATTGACCAGCCCGACGGCCAACAGAATCGCACTCAGCCGCCACCTCGGTGCAACAGACTTCATGATTGGAAAGCTCCCTTCAACAGCCGAAGGGGATGACCGTCACGGACATCCCCTTCGTACTATAGAGACCAGCGGCCTAACCCGCTACCGCTCGACGACTTGCCTACTTCGTATGGCAGTCTCCGCAGAGCGACGCCGGTGCCAACCGTAGGAACATGACCTGACCATCACCGTGCGGATTGTGGCAGCTGGCGCACTCCACCTGACCGCCCCGTAGGGGGAGAGAAGTCGGCGTGCTGGCCACCAACCCACCGTCCGTCGACGCCGCGTCCGCGTAGTCGATGGACACCGGATGGTCATCGCCAAGGCTCGTGCCGATGTCCGCGCTGGCGTTCACGAGACCTTGCGCGTCGGCACCGCCCCCGAAGTTGTCAACGTTCAACGTTCCGTCATGGCACCCCAGGCACAGGCGAGAGGATTCGTTCACCGTGCTCGGATTCGTCTCCATGGTGAGGCTGCTGTAGAGCACCGCATAGGTGGCAGCCGTATTGACGGCGTGGTTCCACAGCGGACTGATCGTCGTGGCCGGGCTGTGTGGCACGTGGCATGATTCGCACAGGCCACTGGCAAGCCCATCGTACTGCGCGGACGAGGGGTTTCCGGTTACGAAGTCATGCGGACTGTTGTCCACCTGACTCCACGCCTGCCCCAGCGCCACACCCGCGGGCATCAGCAGCAAGGCCACGACCACCGAGAGTGTCTTCTTCATCCCACCCTCCTTGAATCCAAACTGACCGTTGGTCCCTACTCATCGAGGAACGCACGGGTTCCCACGCACATCATAGGCGAGCGGGTGAATCACTACTGTGACCCTCGTCATAAACCCACGTTCATGATTCGTGTGACATCAGTCATGGTGGATGACTCGAGATTCCTGCATCTATACTCCGCGAGCTTCAGTCGAAATTCATCGATTCTTCATTGTGGAGAATGGATTCCCGATTGAGTCTATCGGAAATGACCTTTGCGAAGTCGACGGGCGTAGGGATGGGCAGTCACTGCCACGCCGCGCATTGAAGCTCGCACGTCGGTACTCGCCGCGTCACACGGAGATCGGTAGTTGCGCACCATTGCATGTGGGAGGCTGACTCGGGCAGTTGCAGCCATCGCGATCGTGTCGATCGTCGGCTGCAGCACGGCAGCGTCCGTCTTCTTCGATCTGCCCGAGAACCGCGAACAGCCGGCCGTACCAGCCGCAACCGCAACACGCACCGCTCCTCCGCCTCAAGACACCGTCAGGCCGCCGATCGAATCCACCCTGAATGGCGACAGCGCCCTCGCGCTGCTGCCGAAGGACGCCGCCGGAGACGTCGACTGGGTCGCCGCCCTCCGTGCGGGCATCGTGCGACCGAGGCGTGGCCTGCCCGGGGTTGAACCCCCCACTGGCGATTCGGACTTCGGGTACGATTTCCGACTCAAGGGCCCAAACGAGATGTTTGACGCTCTCTTCCCCCACTCCTCCCATGTGGCGTGGATGACATGCGACGCGTGTCATCCGTCGATCTTCCCCTATCGCGACACGCCGATCTCCATGAAGCAGATCAACGAGGGTGACTCCTGTGGCCGGTGCCACGGGACGGTTGCGTTTTCTGCATCCACCTGCTCACGATGCCATCCGGCGATGCCGGCGCCCTCTCCGCGCGAAACACAGCTGCGTCACGACATCGCGCCGGCCCGCGTCGGCGGCGACGATGCTAGCCAGGCCGGGGGGTACCCTCGGGCCCGGTTCGCTCACTGGGTGCACCGTATCCGCTACCAGTGCTCCGCGTGTCACCCAGGGCTCTTCGCCATGCGCGCCGGCAGCGACACGCTCACCATGAGCACCATGCAGAAGGGGGAAGCCTGCGGCGCGTGCCATGACGGCGAGGCCGCCTTCTCACTCCTGAACTGCACCACTTGCCACACGACGCAGAGTGAAGCAGGGGGGACGGGCCCCTGACTCGGCTCGGGACGCTGCTCACGGTCCTGGCGGTGGCCATGCCCTTGCAGACGGCGCGCGGGCAGAGCCCGGTTTCGCTGTCATCGGGCCAGGGGGTGATCGGCGTCGAGTTCCTGGGACTGTGGTCGGACTACGACAATCGGCCTGGGATTCGTCAGACGAACTTTCGGGAATGGGCCGAGGCCCGCGTCCGAGGGTCGATTCTGGATCCCCGCTTCCTCAGCCTGCGGTTACGCATCCGACCGGAATGGCAGCAGTCGAGCTGGGGTGGGGAGACGGACGTGCCCGATCAAACGGCGGTACGGCTCGGCTGGAACGGGTCGCTTTCACTCCTGGAGGACCGACCAGTCTCGCTCACCGTGACCACGCTGCGCTCCAACGCGACCACTCGGAGCGCGCTTGGCGCCGAGACCGGGGTCTCTCGGTCGGAGATTACAGGCTCGCTGCGCGCCCGGCTGCGCTACCTGCCGATGCGGCTCTCGTTTCGCCGATACACGCAAGACCACGATGTGCGTGGCGGACCGCAGCCGGTACGCCAGTGGTTTACGAGCAGCCGGATGCGCCTGACCGCAAAGAACGCGAAGACCCAGCTGTCCCTCGAACGCCATTGGTACGACGACCGGCTTCAACAGCTGAATGACTTCGCAGAGACGCACGGTCAGTTCCACCATTTCTTCCGGTGGGGCAAGGGGAGCCGCATCGAGTCAGACGTGGACTACCTCGATCGGTCGGGCAGTTACCGCTACCGCAACTTCTCGTGGTGGGAGCGCGTCCATCTGCAGCACACGCGCACGGTCCACTCCGAGTACGAGTTCCGCATGGGCTCGATCCGGTCGGGGCTCGGATCGAGCAGCTTTCGCTGGCTGGCCACGGCGGTGTCGTTTCCCGCGACGTCTGCCCTACGAGCCCGGATCGAGGGCTCTTCACATCGGACGCGTTTCGACATCGGGCACGAGAGTATTCTGCGCGCCGGGCCCCGGCTGGAGCTGGTTACGGGATTGCCACTGCGGTCACGGCTCAGTGTGGGAACGTCCCTCGTGTATGAGCGCGCCACTCAGCAACCCGGGGGAGACGGCTGGGTCGCGGTAGCCGGTGAGCGTCACGTCGTTGACGTGCAGGGCACCTTCCTGCTCGATCGGGCCGCCGTCGATCTCACCTCGGTTCGCGTGCTTCGTCCTGACCGCACACTCGTCTACCAGTCGGCCCTCGACTACCAACTGGTCGAGTCGGGTCCGTTCGTCGAGGTGCTGGTACTCCCAACCGGGCGGATTCAGGTTGGCGACACGCTCCTGGTGGACTACCGGCATCAACTCGTCCCCCGGGCGAGTAAGGAGCAGCTGGTCGCCACCCTGGACGTACACATCTCCGCGGGGCCGTTCCTGGCATACTCGCACTCACGACTGACCGGCAGACTGGGCGCCGACGAACCTCCCCTATCGCCGGTCCCGACGGGCAACGCTGTCGCCAGCCTGCGCGACCTCGACGAGTTCGCCGTCGGACTGCGCTTCCGCGGCAGGACCCCGGTCGGACGGGCGGATGCCGGCATCGAGCGGTCCATTCGCAGGGCCGAGACCTTCCGTATCGAGACGCTCGAGCTGAGGGCGAGCTGGAGCTTCAATCTCGGCTCGGACGTGCTTGGCTCCGTACAGGGTGCCGCGTCACGAACGGAAGGAACCGATGGACCCTCGCGTACACTCTCCGCCAACAGCTCGGTCGTGTGGTGGGTGAACCGCTCTCTCTCGCTCCGTGCGACCATAGGGTCGTGGAGACGCCGGGTCGAGGACAGCGACGCGTCTTTCCTCGGCGCCGGGCTGGCAGCGGAGTGGCGGCGCGGCAAGTCGCTCGCCGTGCTGCGCTACGATCGCACACAGTGGGACGAGATCAGCCCGCGGCTCGACGATCGGGTTTCCGTTATGCTCATGCGGGAGTTCTAACGTGCGGGCTCTCGTACCGGTCACCCTGGTCTGGCTGTTCATGTGTCCGAGCCACTTACGCGCTCAGCACGCAAACATTCAACCCGGTGGATCGCTCGAAGCGGGAAGCGGTTGCGCCGTGTGCCACACATTGCATCCGGACCGCAAGAGCACCTACGCACTGATCCTCGATCGTGACCTGTCGCAAGGAGCGGCGTGGCTGAGGCACCAGGCCACCGGGGTGACAGCCGTATCCCTCAGCTGTCTCCGCTGCCACACCAGCGCCAGCGTGCGTCAGCAGCAGCCGGAGTTCGCAAGACAGGCCGCACTGGCCCCCGAGCGCGCCCTCCTGGGGTTCGATCTCGGTGACGATCACTTCCTGGGGACCTTCGATCCGCTGATGGGGCCCTACTCGCACGGCACCCGCGACCCGGCGGATCCTCGAGCTTCGCGAGCCGGCGCGGCAATCCTAGGGGATACCACCGTCGTCATCGAGTGCACGACCTGCCACGATCCACACGACCGCGTATCCACTACACCGGATGCCGGGAAGCAGCGCATGGTGTGCGGCACGTGCCACGACCTCAGCACGTACCTCACGAGACATCACTCGGGGCAGGCCTGCTCAGACTGTCACGCAGTGCACGGCAGCACACAGGTGGGCTTACTCATCGGCCGGGGTCCCGAAGAGACATGTGGTCGTTGCCACGGAGGACTGGGTGTGCCGCCCAGTAACGGCCGCCCCGGCTTCCTGTCCGCGCCCAGCGGCCCGCGGATCCCTCTCTCAGGCGATCACCAGCTGGGCAGCGACTGCACCCGCTGTCACGGGGTGCATGAGCGCTGATTCGTTGACGGCCTCGAGGACACAGGACTCCTCTGCGCACCGCCCTCCCCGACCCGCTACCACCGCGTGCCGTGGTAGTGGCAGGAGAAGCAGTTCGACTTGCCTGCCCCCATGCTCCCGGTGTGACACGTATTGCACCACGAATAACTGTTGATGTCGGCCTGGTCGATGTTGTTGTTCGTGATCGAATAGCTTCCGCCGCCATCAGTGGGCACCGGCGTTGAGCCGTCCATCGAGTATACGACGTCCACGGCGTGGAACAGATTGCCGCTGGCGTGTGGGTCATGACACGAGAGACAGGCAACGACCTGGTTGTCGCCCCACCCGTAGCCGGCCTTGAGTGTTGCGTTGCCGTCGCCGTCGGCCATGCCGTCGCCCTTGTTACTCCCTAGGAAGGTGCCCGAGACGTCGAACAACTGCGTCGTCGGGGCCGTGACGGTACTGGGGAAGCTCCCGTCGTGACAGTCCAAACAGAAGTCGTCCATCGTGACCGGGACGTTACCGTCGGCAGGATCCGGGTCCAGCACCACCTTCTGGGACGATGTCGCCGTATGGGGGTCGTGGCAGTCCGTGCACTCGAGCTTCGCCCCACTCGTGGCCTGGGCGCTGTACTGGACGTCGTGACGGTCATTCAGGTTCAGGTTGTTGTAGTCGCCGACGGCGTCCGTCACCCACTTGATCGCGGGGCTGAACAGGCTCTGCAGATCAGTCCCAGCCGGACCGTCGGTGTCGTGGCAGCCGAAGCAGAATCCCTCCTCCTCCTCGGCGTTCGCCGGAGCCGTTGGCGCCACTGCCGCCGGCGCGAGCAGCTTGAGCTTCTCCGACCCGTGCCCGCTCGCGTGACAGCCGAACTGCCCGTCCCCATAGCAGGAGACCGGGGGCGATGACGAGTTGTGCGACGCGAGCGCCCATGCGGGAGCGTCCACCACCGGCACGGTCGTGCCGTCGGTGAACGGCGTGGTATCGCCGTTCGCTCCGTCCGCATCGTGGCATGCCTGGCAGAACGCGGTGAGGGAGGCGGCTTCCGCACTGGAGGCGTTCGGGTCGCCCGTCAGCACCGTTGCGGCAGCCGTGTTGCCGGGATCGTCCACGTTCCACAGGCGCACATTCCCTTGCTGATGCTCGCTCTGATCGTGGCACACCACGCAATCCAACGTGTCTGCCGGACTCGCGGCGTGATGGCTGGGTCGGTCGAATTCGGCCACGACCGCGCGGCGGCTGCCCTTGATCGAGCCGTGACAGTCGGTGCACGCGCCTCCGGCAGGTGCGAAGCCGCTCGCGTGTGTGTGGCACGCCGGACAATCTCTCTGGGCGTTGTGAGCGGGCATCCCACCGCCCTGGCGGTGGTAGTCCGTCGTTGTATGGCAGACTTCACACACGCCGTCGTACGTCGCGTCACCGTCCGCGAAGTCCGTCGTGTCTAGGAACACCACCGCTCTCAGCCCGCCGGTATAGCGGTTGTCGAGTGCGACCGGGATGAGCGCCAGGTTGCTCCCCGTTTCTCCTTCGTGGTCGTGACAATCCCGGCAGCTTGTCGTGTCGGGTGGCGTATGCTTGCCGCCCGCGTGCACAGCGACTCCCTTGGGCACCGTCTCCCCATTGTAGGTGGCCGGTGCCCCGTCGGCATGGCACGACATGCAGAGATCTTCCGCACGCAGGTAATCGGTGAGTTGCGCTTCTGCGGCACCATGCAGGTTATGGCAGTAGTCGCAGGTGTCATGTATCCGCTGGGCAAGGGCGGTCCCGGCATTCCCCCCCAAGAGGCTCGCCGCAGGCGTACCGAGCGAGAGCGCAGTCGCCAGGACCGCGGTGACCCGCGCTCCTTCGAAGGGCCCCCAGCTCATGGCACCCGCTCGATGGAGGCAGTGCCGTTGCTCGCGACGATGAGTTGGCCGTCCTTGCCCAACACCACGTCCAGCGGCACCCGCAACGTGCCCCCGTCAGCAACATGGGCTCCAACATCGGGCAACGCTTGCCCCGTCGCTCGGTCGAACACGAGGACCCGGCCCAACAGCGCGTCAGCCAGGTAGATCCTGCCGTCGGGATCCACGGCGATGCCCTGCGGCCGGGAGAAGCCCTCCGAGCACCCGAGCATGCCGCAATCGCCGTTACCCGAGATCTCCGCCAGGTAGTTGCCGTCGTAGTCGAAGATCTTGACGCCCGCCCCGATGCCCGGCTCACCGTAGTCGCTGACGAGCACCTCGCGGCGATTCTCGTCGACCGCGATGCCGGTTGGCGCACGAAGGCCTGCCTGGCCTGGGCCCGGACCGGCGAGGGTCCCCTGTGAGTCACCATCGAGCGTGAACACCTTGATCTCCCGTGTCCCGCCTGCGACCACAAACACCAGGCCCGCCCGATGATCGATCGCGAGGTCGCTGGGATACGGCACTGTCCCGGACCCGAACGAGTATTGCCACGTTCCGTCGGGACCGAACACGTCCACGGTGCCCGCGTCGGCGTTGCCCACGAAGACCCGGCCACCCCACAAGCCCACGCCCAGGGGTTTCCCGTCTATCAGAAGTGCCTGATCCGGCTGGAGGGTCGTCGCGTTGACTCGCAGCACCACTCGAGATCGCGAATCCGACACGAGCAGTCCGCCGCTCGGCGTCACAGCCATCCGCACGGGAGACTGCAACCGCAGGAGGGAGGGATCGAACGGCCGCGAGAAGTTCGGCTCGACCGGATCTTCCGGTCCGGCCAGCGGCTCGTCCTCGCGACCGACCGGGGGACGATCCGCGCACGCCATCGCAAGCACGGCACCGCCCAGCACGGCGAGGATTACCGCCGAGCGCCGTCGATAGAGGTCACTCATCGTGGTCAACGGTCCCCCTGTCACCCAACTGATTGCAGCTAAAGCGCTTACGGCCGGCCATGCCGGGACGGCGAAGTGCAGGCCGCTGTCAGGCTCTTGCCGAGAGATCCTCTAGGGATGTTGCGGGGAATGGTGGGGTCGTGCCGTGACACCCCTCACGACGGGCTTAGACGTGCGCGACGGTTCTCGTTCCGCACTCCGCGCAGAACTTGGCGCCGTTCGGAAGCTCGTTGCCGCACTCGGCGCAGAATGATCCGCCCTGCGCCCCCTTCTTTGCGAGCTTCTGGCCACAATTGGAGCAGAAAACCGCGTCCGCCTCCGGTCGCGGTCCGCACGCCGGGCACGCGGTCCCGCGACCGGCGGCCGCCCGCTTGATCAACTCCTCGGCCACGTCTTCCGCGGCCATGTCCAGCTCCTCCTGCTCCTCGGCCTCGATCGCCGCCAGCGCCACCTTCGAGTACTTCGTCTTCAGCGCGGTGTAGTCCTCATCGGAGAGCTTGCCCGTTGCGCGGTCGAATTCGATCTCCTTCAGGGCGAGCAACGCCTGGACCTTGGCAGACTCGGACTCTTCGATGTCGGTGAAATCGATCTGGTCGGTGGGAGACGCCGCGAACGGCTCAGCTCCGCGGGCCGAGAACAGGGGCTCGAGCACGAGTGCCACCGCCACGAACGCCACGATGACGCCCGCTATCAACTCCAGCATGTGTCGCTACTCCAGCTTGCCCAGCTCGGATTCGAGCCTGGCTCGTTCTTCTGCATTGAGGTCGGTCAGGTCATCCGCTCCAACCGCGGCAAGTCCCGTCTCGTCACTGGAGCGACGAGCGAGCATCCACAGGAGCGCCGAGCCGACCGCGATGATCGCCGCACCGGGAACGAAATACGCCGCGAGATTGAACCCCTCCTTCTTCGGCGCCATGAGCACGGTCTCGCCATGCTTCGCCACGAACGCCGCGAGGATCTCCTCGCCGCTCATCCCCTGCTCCACCATGCCGACGAGCTCCCGATGCATCGCCGGGGACGTGCCGCAGGTGAAGTCCGTCGTACGGCAGGTGTACACGTCGAGGTTGCACCCACAGGTGCACCGCATCTGGCCTTCCAGCCCGACGATGAACGGATCGTTCTCGTAGTCGGTGATGCGGCCCCGCGGGCGACCTGCGAGGTCCGGACGCGAGAGCTGACCCACCGCCGTGTCGCCCTGCGCCGGCGCATCGCTCTGCAGTAGCGCGCCCGGCAGCAGTGCTGCGACGGACAGCTTCACCGCCTCGCGTCGCGAGTACCGCTGCTCACTTCGCACCGGCGGGACTCCCTTCCAGGGTCGCCGCGTAGCCGGCCATCGCGCGACGCCAATCGGCACTCGTGCTGGTCCCCGGCCACAACGTCACGACCCCACCGGCCACCAACACCAACCCACCGAACCAGAGCCACCACACCAACGGATTGAGCGTGAAGCGGTACACCGCCTCCTCGGTGCCGGCCACCGAGCCCGCGTACACGATGTAGATGTCCTCGCGCAGGTCGCTGCGGATCCCCGCCTCCGTGGAGGGCTCGAACGTGGCCTGACCGAAGGAGTCCACGTGTTGCCGCTTCTCACTCTTCATGATGCCCACCCGCTCCCCGTCCCGCGCAACTTCCACGCTGGCCGCGGTCGTGTAGCGGTTTAGCTCGCGGTACTGCGAGACACCCAGGTGGGTGAACGTATAGGTGTGCCCCCAAGGCGATCGCAGCTCGGCTGCCTGTCCCGGCTTCAGGGACGCCTCGAGGTCGGCCTTGAACGCCTGCCCCGTGAACGCCACGAAGTACAGCACGATGCCGAGATGCACGATGTAGCCGCCGTACCGCCGTCGATTGCGGCCGACCAGGCGCGCAAATGCCTGGGGGTAGCCCTCACCGTGCAACCGATGCCGGGCGCCCACGCCCCGCACGAACTCCTGCATGATCGTTCCGACCACGAACGTGGCGAGCGCCAACGCCATGATGGCGTAGAAGTCCCGCATTCCCAGCGCCAGCAGCAGCACCGCCATGATCACGCCCGCCGCCACCGGCGCGGCGAACTGGCGCTTCAGGTGCCCTGGGCTGGCCCGGCGCCACGCAATGAGTGGCCCGATCCCCGTGAGCCCCAACAACGCGAGGCCGATGGGAATGTTCACTTGGTTGAAGAACGGCGGCCCCACGGTGACCTGCGTGCCGCGGACCAACTCCGAGATCATGGGGAACATCGTGCCCCACAATACCGAGAACGCGATCCCCACCAGCAGTAGGTTGTTGAACAGGAAGCTGGCCTCGCGGGAGACCATGCTCTCCAAGTGGGACTCGGCCTCCAGCATCGGCAGCCGCGACCAGATCACCGCGGCCGTCACCACGATGATGAAGATCAGGTAGAACCCGAAGTACACCCCGATGGGCGACTGCGAGAAGGAGTGGACGCTGGAGATGATCCCCGACCGGGTGATGAACGTGCCGAAGATCGATAGCAGGAACGACAGCGCAATGAGCACCATGTTCCACTTCTTCAGCATACCGCGTTTCTCCTGGATCATCACCGAGTGGAGGAACGCGGTCATGGTGAGCCACGGCAGGAAGCTCGCGTTCTCCACGGGGTCCCACGCCCAATAACCGCCCCAGCCGAGCTCCACGTAGGCCCACCACATCCCGAGCGTGATCCCGATGGATAGGAACAGCCACGAGACGATGGTCCACTTCCGAATGGCGTGCAGCCATCCCGTGTCGAGCCGCTTGGAGAGCAACGCAGCCATCGCAAACGCGAACGGGATCGTGATGCTGATGTACCCCAAGTACAACAGGGGCGGGTGCACCACCATCCCGGGGTTCTGTAGCTGCGGGTTGAGACCGTTGCCGTCGGCGGGCGTGAACGCCAGCCGCTCGAACGGATTCGCCGCGAACAGCGTCACCACCACGAAGAAGAAGACGACCGACGCCGTCACGGCTCCCGCGTAGGGCATCAGGTCCTCGTAGCGCCGGCCGGTGAGCCACTGGGCCAACGCGCCGAAGATGCTGAGCACCACCGCCCAGAAGAGCAGGCTGCCCGCCTGTCCACCGTAGAAGGCGGACAGGGTGTACACCAGCGGGAGATTCCGGCTGGTGTAGCTCGCGACGTAAGCGACGTTGAAGTCGTGCTTGACCAGCGCGACGACGAGCGCGAAGGACGCCACCACCAGGACGCCCGACAGGGCGTAGGTGGCTCGTCGCGCGCTCCGAATGAGCTCCGGGCGCTGCTGCGCACCGCCCACGAAGCCCACAACGGTGGCCCATGCGCTGAGCAGCAGGGCCAACCACAGCGCAAGCTGTCCGAGAATCGTCATGTGATCAGGCGGAAGGTTCCGACTCGTACCGCGAGCCGCACTTGGCGAGCAGGCTGGTAGCGTGGAACGTCCCGTCGGGCGCCAGGCGTCCTTCGACCACCACGTCCACGTCGTCGGTGAACGTGTCGGGAGCGATTCCTCGGTAGACCACGGGGTAGGTCTGTTGGCCGTCCGTCACTTCGAAACTGATCGTCTGCGTCCCGACGTCGCGCTCGATAGTGCCGTGCACCACCCTCGCGCCCATCTTCACGCCGATGTCGTGGAAGGAAGGATCGGTCTGGACCTTGTCGGCCAATTCCGACGGGGTCAGGAAGTACACCCCCGTCTCCTTGATGCCCGAGGTCATGAGGAAGCCCACGGTCGTGAGCACCAGCGCGGCTCCGATGATGAACTTTGTACGTGGCTTCATGGCTCGAAATATACCCTAGACTTACACTCAGGAAAAGTTCTCCGGAACCCCTCTAAAGAAGCCTTAACCTCCCATTTTGTCGGGATTTGCGGCCCTAGCCCAGTGCAGCGCCGCGTCCACGGCGCGGCGCCAGGCACCATGGCCCGCAGCCGGCTCGGGCCCGGGCTCGAACCACCGGTAGCTGCGGCTCTCCATGAAGGCTTCCGGACTGCTCCACACCCCGGTAGCGAGACCTGCGAGTCCGGCCGCTCCCAGGGCGGTCGTTTCCACCATGTCGGGCCTGGCCACCCGAACCCCCAGGGCGTCGGCCTGGAACTGCATCAGCCAGTCGTTGGCAGCCGCCCCGCCGTCGGCCTTGAGCTCTGCCAGCGTAACACCGGACGTGGCCGCCATGTTCTCGGCCACGTCACAGGTGGAGTAGGCCATGGCCTCCAGGGCCGCCCGCACCAGGTGCGCCCGCGTCGTGCCCCGCGTGAGCCCGACGATCGTCCCCCGGGCCTCCGCCTCCCAGTGCGGCGCCCCCAGGCCCACGAACGCGGGCACGAACGCGACCCCCCCCGTATCCGGTACCTCCCGCGCCATGGCCTCTGTTTCGGCAGCGTGCTCGATGATCTGCAGACCGTCGCGCAGCCACTGCACGGCGGCGCCCGCCACGAAGATCGAGCCCTCGAGCGCGTAGTTGGGGGCGCCCTGCGCATCACACGAGACTGTCGTCAGCACCCCGCCGCGCCGCGACAGGTCCGGCAGCTCCGCACCCACACTCATGAGCAGGAACGCTCCGGTGCCGTAAGTGCACTTGGCCTGTCCTGGCCCCCAGCACCCCTGACCGAACAGGGCCGCCTGCTGGTCGCCCGCGATGCCCGCGATCGGCATCTCGACGCCCAGGTGCTCCGCGTTCGCCGTGCCGACAATCTCGCTCGAGCGGCGAATCTCCGGCAGACTGACCCGGGGCACCCCGAACAGCTCGAGTAGCTCCTCGTCCCACTCCTGCCGCGCGAGGTTGTAGAGCAACGTGCGCGAGGCGTTGGTGTGGTCGGTGACGAACGCGCGCCCACCGGTGAGCCGAAACACGAGCCACGCGTCGATGGTCCCGAACACCGCGTCCCCTGACTTGGCGCGGTCCCGCAGCTCGGGTACTTCGGTGAGCAGCCACTCGATCTTGGTGGCGGAAAAGTAGGGATCCCATACGAGCCCGGTACGTCGGGCGACCCACTCTTCGCCCAGCTCCGCCTGCAGCGTCCGGCACCGGGCCGCGGTGCGCCGGTCCTGCCACACCAGCGCGCGGTGCAAGGGAGCGCCGCTGCGTCGATCCCACGCCACCACAGTCTCCCGCTGGTTGGTGATCCCGATCCCGGTCGGCTCGACGCCAGCTTGCTGCACCGCCTCCCGGGCGGTCTCCAGCGTTACGCGCCAAATCTCCTCGGCATCGTGCTCCACCATGCCCGGCGCGGGAAAGTGCTGGGTGAACTCGCGGTAGGCTCGGGCCACGACGTGGCCGTCGTGCCCGATCACGAGCGCGGTGGAGCCGGTGGTCCCCTGGTCGAGCGCCAGAATCGCAGACATCGCTCGGAACACAACCGGCGGGGCTCTGGACTGTCAACCCGCGTCACCCCCGCTTCATCCTTTCTTCATCCCGCCCCGGGTACGCTTCATTGGAGCCCGTGAAGGAGGCACGCATGGGTGTTCGCACCATCGACGTACGCGAGCGCGTCATGGAGAAGAACAACGAGATGGCGGCGGAGGTGCGCAGGCGGCTGAAAGAGCATCGCGTGTGCGCGTTCAACCTGGTGTCGTCCCCGGGATCGGGCAAGACGCTGCTCCTGGAGCGGACCCTCGAGCGACTAGGTGACCGCGTCGAGATAGCGGTCATCACGGGCGACGTGCAGACGCGGAACGACGCGGAGCGGCTCGCGCGCTACACCGACAAGCTGGTGCAGGCGGTGGTGACGGGAGGTGCGTGCCATCTCGACGCCCGCCAGATCCTGACGGCGTTGGACGCCATCGATCTCTCGCGCACCGACCTCGTGTTCATCGAGAACGTCGGCAACCTGGTCTGTCCCGCCGGCTGGGACCTGGGAGAGGAGGCCAAGATCGTCGTATTCTCGGTGCCGGAGGGAGAGGACAAACCGGTGAAGTACCCCGGCATGTTCCAGCGGGCCGAGTACGCGGTGCTCAACAAGATCGATCTCCTGCCCCACCTCGACTTCAACGTGGATCGGGCGATCGCCTACGCACACGAGGTGAACCCCAACCTGCGGTTCTTCCTGACGTCGGCGTTGACCGGTGAGGGGCTCGACGAGTGGTGCACCTTCATCGAAGCCCTTGCGAGGGACGCGGTCGTAGCGTAGCGCTCGGCCGGGGTCCTACCTCCGCGAACTGGCACTCGCCACGAAACGCCGTGAGACTCCCGCCCATCCACGATGTAAGGCCCTAGAGCGCGGCCTGCTTCCGCCTATCGGCCAGTGCTCGCGAGGTTCGCTCCGGTAGGACCCTGGCCTCGCTCAGCACCTGGCGCTGCTCGGCCCTACGATCCCAGCAGCTCCCGAATCGCCTCGCCGTACGGTGGCTCCAGCACGCCGCGATCGGTGATGATCCCGTTGACCAGCTCCGCGGGAGTCACGTCGAACGCTGGGTTCACGACCTCGGCTCCGGGGGCCACGTCCAGCTCGGAGGCTGGCCGCTGCTCGATGGGAATCAGGTCACCCGATGCCAGCGCCGGATCGAACGTGCTGCGCGGCGCCGCCACGTAGAACGGGATGCCGTGCGCCTCCGCCAGCACCGCCAGCCCGTAGGTGCCGATCTTGTTGGCCACGTCACCATTGGCGGCGATGCGGTCCGCTCCGGTCATCACGAGGTCGATCGCCCCCAGGGCCATCATGGTCGCCGCCGCTCCGTCCACCACGGCACGAACCGGCACGCCATTTCGTGCGAGCTCCCACGTGGTGAGGCGCGCTCCCTGCCGCAGCGGCCGGGTCTCGCCGGATACGACTTGGACACCCTTGCCCCGCTCGTGCGCGACGTAGACCGCAGCCAGGGCCGTCCCCAGCCCTCCCGTGGCCAGCATGCCCGCGTTGCAGTGGGTGAGGACGGTGGAGTGCGGCGGGATGAGTGGCTCCCCCGCCTCCCCGATGGCGCGGCACATGGCGACGTCCTCGTCCCAGATGCGCTGTGCCTCCTCCCTGAGCACCTCGACGACTGCCGCGGCCGAGCTTCCCATCTCGAACCGCTCGGTTGCCCGGGCGCGCACCCGCTCGACTGCCCAGCGTAAGTTGACCGCAGTCGGCCGCTCGGAGGCGAGCTGCTCGGCAGCCGCCTCCAGCCAGGCCCTCGTCAGCGTGCCGGATTCTGCTGCCCGCGCTGCCGCGCCCGCCAGCCCCATCGCCGCGGCGATCCCGATGAGGGGGGCGCCCCGCACCTTGAGCTCCTGGATCGCCGCCGCCATCTCGTCGACGGTACGGACCTCGAGGTAGGCCTCCTCCGCCGGTAGCCGCGTCTGGTCGAGCAGGCGCACGCCACCGTCCGGCAGCCAATCAACGACGCGCAGCTGCACGGTCACGTCCCGGTCCCCCCCTCATCCGACGATCGCCCCGCCCGGCGCCGCCGGTATTCCATCTCCAGCAGCCGGGCCAACACCACGACGCTCACCGCTACGATGACGTACTCGGCCCAGAGATCTTCCTCTCCCTTGGCAATGTCGCGCAGCGCCGCCCAGTCGAGTGCCAGCAGGCCGATCACCAGTATCCAGACCAAGACCCGCATCAGCCGATCCCGAGGTACCGCTCCCGCAGCACCCGTACATGATGCCGCTCGTGCCCCGCCACGATGTACGGCACCGAGCGCACCGAGAACTCCAGCTCGTTGGCCACGCCG
>JBDHBX010000028.1:0-29282 GCA_039592335.1 Gemmatimonadota bacterium
GGTCTTGTCATCGGTGGCCGAGACCACGTCGTCGTTGTTCACCTCGAGGTCGAGGCTGTCGGCCGCCGAGACGGCGCTGAAGTCCATGAAGCGGTGGCCGTCGACGGTGATGAGGTCGCCGGCGAGGAAGTCGGTGTTGACGTCCAGCACCAGGGTCAGGCCGCCGTCCTCATAGGGCAGCAACGCCGTCTCCACCTTGGTCGAGGCCGCCCCGCCGATGCTGACCGTGGTGACGGTGGTATCCCAGATCATGTTGAAGCCGGCTGGGATCCGCAGCCTGAGGTTGGCGGCGTCGGTGATCGTGGGCGTGGTGGCGTCGTCGGCGATGGTGTCGACCGCGGCCGCGAAGCTGGGATCGCCCACCACAAACGTCTGATTGGCCTCCGACGAGAGCCGCGGCGTGCCGACGCCCGGCGTATAGTCCACCGTGAGCAGCGGGCGGCTGCCCTGAGTCGCATAGTCACTGGTGTAGAAGTCGGCGCCGTTCGATGAGTTATGGATGAAGATCCAGCCCTCGTTGGCCTCGCCGTCCGACCAGGCCTGGACGCCGGTGGCCACGTCCATGCTGTGGATCCCGTTCGTGAGCATCGGGAAGTCGCCCTCGCCCGTGGCCTTGTGGGAGCTGGTGCCCTCGGCCCCTGGGTCGGTCCAGCTCACGCCGGTGCTGCGGGAGTTCCAGGTGACCTCCGATTCCACCCAGCTCTCCGTGAGCTGGTAGACGGTAGGGTTGACACCGGTGAAGTCCCGAACGTCCAGCGTGAGGGTGGCGCAGTTGATCGTAGCCCCCAACGGGATCTGGTTGGCACCGCCGCCGAAGACGTTCGGGAACTTCAGCATGGAGTGGTAATGGGCGCTCGCGTCCGTGGTCACCCAATCGCCGGTGCTGGAGTTGGCGTCCGGCGTGGCCTCAATGAGCTCGGCATCGTCCGTCTCGGAAGCAGTCCCCTTGCCGTCGCCCATCTGGAACGTCGTTCCCGTGCAGGCGCCGCCCGACTGCTCACCCCCCACCGTCGGGGCGGCCGCCGTGTCGCTCATGAAGCGGAACGTGGCCTCCATCCAGTCGTCGGAGCGGTCGGTGGTGGAGACCCGCACCTCGTCGATGATGCCGTGGTACCACTGGCCGCCGCCCCGGGCGCCGATCTGGAAGTCCCCGGGGCTGTCGCCGATGGCGACGGGTCCTGCGTAACTCGTCTCGTTGACGCCGTTGTAGTAGACCTTGACGTTGGTGCCGTCGTACACGCAGCCGACGTGGACCCAGTCGCCCAGGGAGGGCTGCGAGTTGCTGCGCCCACCGTAGCTGGCACCCGCGGCGTCCCACACGGTGCAGTTGACGTACGCGCCAGCACCGGGGGCCCGTATGCGGTAGCCCCGGGTGGCGCCGTTGTCCTTGTCGATGACGCTGGCCGTCTGGTCGGTGGTGTCGGTCCGAATCCAGGCCGACCAGGTGAGGTTTCCGGTCGGGTCCAGGTTGGTCTGGGCGGCGTCGCTGATCTCCAGGTACTCGCCGACGACGCGGTCGAACAGCCCGCCTGTGCCGAGCAGGTAGCTGGTCGACCCCACCGTGTTGACGTCGCTGAGGTCGTTGTTGTTGCCGGTGGCGTCGAACCGGGTGCCGCTGGCCTCGTCGAGATGCCACACGCCGGCGTAGTTGTTGGCCCACACGCTGTCCGGGGTCTGGTTGTCGCTGGCGCCCGTGTTGTTGTAGTACATCCAGATCGAGTCGGTGGTGGAGCCGGCGTCGATCTGCGGCACCCGCACCCACACGATCGACGTGTCGTTCACGTTCCACTGCTCGATCTCGTAGAACAGCTCCGTGGCGTCGTCGGCGTCCACGAAGCGCAGGTCGGCACCGCCGGCCAGGGTCTTGGCGTAGTCGATCTCGGCGGAGGTGAGGCGCACCAGAACCGGGATAGTGGTCAGGTTCACGGCCGAGGCGGAGTTGTCGAACGTGATGGGTCGGCGGTTCAGCCAGGAGGCGTTCCACCACTGGGCGGAGGCCACCGACGGGAGCGCGAGCCCCAGGAGGACCGGCAGCAGCACGCAGGCCCAAGCCCGCCGGCGCACTCCGCCGTCGGCCTTGGCCCGGCCCTGTGTCTGCTGCAACCCCGTCGTCCTCGGCATCGTTGCGTTCAACGTGGTCCCGTAACCCCTTCCGGTTCAGTGCAATAGGTCACCGTTACGTCACTGGGCGCACCCTTCCGGGGACTCAAGAAGCACGAGCCGTGCCCGAGGGACTTGTCGCCTTAACTACATGAAAAACAGTGAGTTACGTTGAAGGGGGGGCGCTCAGTGAGCGCCGTGGGGTTACCGTTTGGTAACGGCGTCTGTTACCGTTTGGAAACGGCTGGGCGCGGTCGAAGGCCGGACCGGGTCAGCCCAGCAACCCGTACTTCTTGCGCTTCTCCCACAGGTTCTTGCGGGAGATCCCGAGGGCGTCCGCCGCCATTTGCACGCTGCCGTCGCACTGCTCCAGCGTGAGGCGGATGTACTCCTTTTCGGCGTCGGCCAGGGAGAGACTCCGGGGAATGGCGAATACGTCGTCGCCCATGCGGCGCGGTGGGGCGCCGGGCGCCTCCAGCGTGCCCAGGTCGGGAAGATCGCTGCGGGCGATCTGCGGGCCCTTGGCAAAGATCAGTGCCCGCTCGGTCACGTTGCGCAGTTCGCGGACGTTGCCGGGCCAGTCCCAGTTCTTGAGCACCTCGATGGCGTCCTCCGCGATGGACTCCACTTCCTTGCGGAACTCCCGGGTGAACAGCTCGCGAAAGTGGTTGGCCAGCAGCGGGATGTCGCCGCGGATCTCCCGCAGCGGGGGCAGGATGTGGCCGGCGACGCTGATGCGGTAGAACAGGTCCTTGCGGAACATGCCCATCTTCACCACCGCCTCCAGGTCGCGGTTGGTGGCGGTGATGAGGCGCTGGCTCACCTCGATCTCCTCAGTCCCGCCGATGCGGCGGAACCGGCGCGACTCCAGGAAGTTGAGCAGCTTGGCCTGCAGTTCCAGCGGCATCTCGGAGATCTCATCCAGGAACAGGGTTCCGCCGTCGGCCACCTCGATGAGACCCCGCTTCGACTCCCGGGCGTCGGTGAACGCCCCCTTCTTGTAGCCGAACAGCTCGGCCTCGAGGAGCTGGGGCGGCAGGGCCGAGCAGTTGATCTCCACGAACCGTCCGGCGGAGTGGGGGCTGGAGTAGTGAATGGCCCGGGCCACCAGGTTCTTCCCGGTCCCGCTCTCGCCCATGAGCAGCACGGTGGGCCGGGGAATCTGTGCCACCTCCCGGATGAACCCGCGGACCTCCTCTACCTTGGGATCCTCGCCCAGGATCGCCTGGACGGAGAACTCCTCCACCCTCACCTGCTGGATATCCGCCGCCTCCTCCCGCAGGGGGCGGTCCTCCAGCGCCCGCTTGAGCTGGGTGGTGAGCTCGTCGATGTTGACCGGCTTGGTGAGGTACTCGTTGGCGCCGGCCTTGAGGGCCTCGATGGCCGTAGCCATCTCCGCATGGGCCGTGAGAACGAACACCGGCAGGTAGGGGTCGTTCTCCCTGAGCTTGCGGGTCACGTCGATGCCGTTCATTCCCGGCATCACCAGGTCGGTGAGCACGGCATCGGGCGGCTTCTCGGCGCAGCGGTCCAGCAGGTCCGCGGCATGCTCGAACACTTCCGGACGGAACCGGCCTGCCTGGCCGACGTTCACCGCCAGCACCTTGGCGTAGGTGAGGTCGTCGTCGAGGATGTAGATTGTTGGAACCATCGCCCCGGAAAATCTGCCTTCATCGCGTTTAGCGCAAATGGGAACCTCCTTCCGCGTCGTACTGATCGACGACGATCCCGACCTGCTGCGGCTCACCCGTCTGACCCTGGAGCTGACGGCCGGCTGGGAGGTGACCCCTGTGGCGGACGGGGCACGGGGCATCGAGGCGGCCCGCAACGTGAAGCCGGACGTGGTGGTGGTGGACCTCATGATGCCGCAGATGGACGGTTACGAGGTGTGCCGGCGGCTCAAAGCCGAGACCGAGACGGCCGGCATTCCGGTCGTGCTGATGACCGCCCGGCGGGAGTTGGACGACGCCACGCTCAGGGCGGTGGGCGCCGCCGGCGTCGTGTTCAAGCCGTTCGAGCCGGACGAGCTTGCGCCCCGGGTGCGGGAGCTGGCGGGGGGCGCCCCATGACCGCAAATCCCAACGATCCCCTGGCGGAGCTGCGCCACGAGTTTGCCGCGGGCCTTGCCGACCGGTTGGGGGTGATGCAGCGCGCGCTGGCCGTGCTGCGCGACCGATACGATCCCGCCGAGGTGGAGGCGTTCTACTACAAGGCCCACTCGCTGAAGGGGACGGCCGCGTCCTTCGGTGCCGACGACCTGGCGGAAGAGGCGGCGATGCTTGCCGACCTGGGGCGCGTCTGGATGGACCGCGGTGGTGTGCGGGCCGAGGAGGTCGCGGATGCCGCGGCCGCGCTCGAACGGTTGGAGACAGCCGTCCGCGCGTACCGCGAGCTGGTGGAGGGGTCCGCGTGAGGCCCCACCGCCGATCACGCGCGGGTTCCGATGCCGAGCGGCTCGCCGTGGTCGGCGAGCTCGCCTCCCTCATCAACACCACGTTCGATCTTGGCGAGATCTTCCGGGCCGCCATCCTCCAGCTCAAGCGAGTGATCCCCTTCCGTCGGGCCAGCGTCGTCCTGGTCACGGCCGACCGGACCGAGTACGCGCTCCACACCCTGTACGACGAGCTGCGCGGCGGGTTCATCCCGGTCAACGGGGCATTCCCCATCGACCGAGGGCTCACGGGCGAGGCGATCCAGTCGGGCCAAGCCACCCGCGTCGAGGGGTACGAGGGAACCCAGGGGATCCGCGTGAACGGGGAGGCCAACGTCTCGGTGCTCATCGTGCCCCTGGAGGTGGAGGACCTGGTGATCGGCACTCTGAACCTGGGGGCGCCCGAGGGCCAGGTGTACGGCGAGGCCGATCTGGAGCTCGTGCAGCTCCTGGCCCGTCCCATCGAGACCTCCCTCTACTACTCCAAGCTGTTCTCCACCATCGAGCGGCAGCGGGAAGAGATCGCCTCGGAGCACAGTCAGCTCGCTTCCCTGATCGAGGCCAGCCAGACGGCGATCCTCATGGTGCAGGATGGCAAGGTCGCCCACGCCAACAGTGTCATGGCTGAGCTGCTGGGGCTCCCCGTCGAGTTGCTCGTCGGCGGACCCATGGACCGTGTCAATCAGGCCCTGAAGCGGTCCCTGGCGGATCCGGCAGCCCTGGCGCCGCAAACGGAGGCGCTCCTCGGGGGAGAACAGCTGTTTCGGGATCGCGTCGAGCTGGTGTTTCCGACTCGGCTCATCTGCCAGCGCACCGTGGCGCCGGTGCTGGGTCCGGCGGGAGACGTCCTCGGTCACGTCGTCATCTACCGCGACGTCACGGCCGAGGCCGAGGCGGAGGCTGCCAAGGACGAGTTCGTCTCGATGGTGGGCCACGAGCTTCGCACGCCGCTCTCCTCTCTCAAGACCTCCCTCAATCTCGTGGGGAAAGGGGTGGGTGGAGAGGTCACCGACGAGATGCAGGAGTTCCTCGACATCGCCCTGAGGAACCTGGGGCGGCTGATCCGGCTGGTGGACGACCTGCTGGATCTCTCCAGGATCGAGAGCGGCCGGCTCGTGCTTGCCGTCGAGCCGGTGGCCCTGGCCCGGGTCGTGACCAACGCGGTGGAAGCGGTCCGGGGCTTTGCGGATGCCCGGGAGATCGGGCTGGAGGTGAGCGAGGGTGAGCCGGTGAGCGTGACGGCGGACGGCGACCGGCTGGAGCAGGTCATCGTCAACCTGCTTTCCAACGCGGTCAAGTTCTCCCCCGCCGGGCGCCGGGTCGGCGTGCGGTGGTGGCTCGAGGATGGGCGGGCCGTGGTGGAGGTGTCCGACGAGGGACCGGGCATTCCCGCCGCGCAGCTGGACGCCATCTTCGAGCGCTTCAGGCAATTGGGTGCCGCGTCCAAGCGCAGCGGGGGGGTCGGCTTGGGGCTGGCCATCAGCCGCAAGATCATCGAACAGTTCGGCGGTGCCCTCTGGGCCGAGAGCGAGGTGGGGCACGGCGCCCGGTTCTTCGTGCGCCTGGCCCTGGCCGGCGAGGGGACCGAGTAAGCGACCCCACGCGATGAGCCGCCGCGACATCCTCGAACTCACCGGACCCGAGATGCGGGCGTTGGTGGACGCCGCGATGGCGCGCATCGTGGTGCACCTCGAGTCGTTGCCGGAGCAGCCCGCGTTCGACCTGGACGGTGCCACCGAGCTGGCGCGATCGCTCGTGGAGTCCATGCCGGAGCAGGGAGCGCCGCCCGAGGAGCTGCTCGACCTCGTGTTCCAGGCCGCACTCAAGAGCTTCAACACCGCCGGGCCGGGGTACCTGGCGTACATCCCCGGCGGCGGGATCTTCCACGCGGCCGTCGCCGACCTCATTGCCGACGCGGTGAACCGGTACGTGGGCGTGTGGCTCGCGGCGCCGGGGCTGTCGCAACTCGAGGCCAACGTGGTGCGCTGGTTCTGCGACATCGTGGGCTATCCCGCCGCGGCGCGCGGCATGCTCACCTCCGGCGGCTCGCTGGCCAACTTCTCGGCCATCGTCACCGCGCGGCGCGAGCGGCTTCCCTCGGACTTCCTGCGGGGAACGCTCTATGCGTCCGACCAGGTGCACCACTCGGTCGAGAAAGCGGCCATCCTCGCCGGCTTTCCGGCCGAGAGCGTGAGGATGGTGCCATGCGATGACCGCTTCCGGCTGCGGCGCGACGCTCTCGAAGGGCTGATCGAGCAGGACCGTGCTGCCGGCAGCGACCCCTTCCTCTTGGTGACGAGCGCCGGCACCACCAACACGGGTGCGGTGGACGACCTCGACGCTGCGGCCGACGTGGCCCAGCGGCACGGTCTCTGGCTCCACGCCGACGCCGCGTACGGCGGCTTCTTCGCGCTCACCGAGCGGGGACGCCACGTGATGCGCGGCCTCGGACGGGCCGACTCGGTCACGCTCGATCCGCACAAGGGCCTGTTCCTGCCGTACGGCACCGGCTCGCTGCTGGTGCGCGACGGTGCCGCGCTGGAACGGGCGCACGCATTGGAGGCCGAGTACATGCCGGCGATGAGCGAGACCGCGGAGTTCGTGGACTTCTGCCAGCTCTCGCCGGAGCTGTCGCGCCCGTTCCGGGGCCTGCGGGTGTGGCTGCCGTTCAAGCTCGCCGGGGCCGGCGCCTTCCGGCAGCAGTTGGACGAGAAGCTGGACCTGGCCCAATGGGCGTGGGAGCGGCTGCGCGAGATCGAAGACATCGAGATCGTGGCCGAGCCGCAGCTCTCGATCGTGGCGTTTCGCCTGACGCGGGCGGGTCTGGACTTGGAAGAGAGGAACCGCCTCAATCATGAGCTGCTGGAGCGCATCAACGCGCGGCGCCGGGTCTACCTCACCGGCACCACGGTGAACGGCAGCTTCATTCTGCGCATCTGCGTGCTCTCGTTCCGCACCCACATGGAGCGGATGGAGCAGGGGATGGAGGACATTCGCGCAGCGGTGGCGGAGCTGCGCTGAGCGCTCCACGCATCCGTAGCGGGTTTCGGCCACCGACGTTACGATCCTAGGCCGTGCCCTCGAATTCCATGACCAGTTCTGCTGCATCCCTCGGCTTCGAGCAGACCGGAGACGGGACGCTCCTCGTCCGGCTCCAGGGCCGGTGGCGCCTGCACGGTCGGGTGCCGTCGGCTGAGCCGGTGGAGCGCGAGCTCACGAGCCACCACCGGCCGCGTGCGCTCGCGTTCGACGTCGCAGCGCTGGGCGAGTGGGACACCAGCGTCGTCACCTTCCTGGGCCGAGTGGAGCAGATCTGCGAGCGCCATGGCATCACCGTGGATCGGGGCGGTCTTCCCCGGGGGGTGCAGCGGTTGCTGGCGCTGGCCGAGGCGGTGCCCGAGGCAGCCGACGCGCGCGGGGAACAGGTGGACAAGGGGATGCTGGAGCGGATCGGCGTCACCACGCTCGAAGCCCGGGAATCGGTGCTCGAGGTCCTCGAGTTTGTTGGAGACGTCGTCCTGGGGCTGGGACGGTTCCTCGTGGGCAAGGCCCGCTACCGCAAGGCCGATCTCTGGATCCTGATCCAGCAGACGGGTGTCGAGGCGCTGCCGGTGGTGGCGCTGGTGTCGTTCCTGTTGGGGCTCATCCTGGCCTTCGTGGGGGCGGTGCAGCTCCAGAGCTTCGGCGCGGCCATCTACGTGGCCGACCTGGTCGGAGTGGCCATGGCGCGCGACACCGGCGCGCTCATTGCGGCCATCGTGATGGCGGGCCGCAGCGGCGCGGCGTTCGCTGCGCAGCTCGGCAGCATGCGCGTGAACCAGGAGATCGATGCGCTCGCCACGACGGGAATCTCGCCGATCGAGTTTCTGGTGGTCCCGCGGGTGGTCGCACTGGTGCTGATGATGCCGCTGCTCACGCTGTACGCCGACGTCGTGGGAATGCTGGGCGGCATGTTCGTGGGGATCAGCATGCTGGACATCTCGTTCACCCAGTACTTCCAGCAGACCGCCTCGGCGGTGAGTCTGGGGAGCGCGATCGGTGGGGTGTTCAAGGGCGGCGTGTACGGCGTGCTCATCGCAATGGCCGGGTGCCTGCGCGGCATGCAGTCCGGTCGCAGCGCCTCGGCCGTGGGTGACGCGGCCACGTCGGCGGTGGTCACGGGCATCGTGGCCATCATCGCCGCTGCCGGGGCGTTCTCGGTGATCTTCTACGTGCTCGGGATCTGAGGGGCGACGATGACCCAGGCGCACATCACCGTCCGCGATCTCACGATGGCCTATGGCAGCTTCGTGCTGCAGCGCGACCTCAACTTCGCGATCAACCGGGGCGACATCTTCGTGGTGATGGGTGGCAGTGGCTGTGGCAAGAGCACCCTGCTGCGCCACCTGATCGGGCTCAACGAGCCGGCGCAGGGAGAGGTGTTCTACGGAGAGGAAAGCTTCACCCGCGCGGGCCCGGCGCGGCGGGAACAGATGATGCGACGCATCGGCGTGCTGTACCAGAGTGGCGCCCTGTGGAGCTCACTCACGCTGGCGGAGAACGTGGCGGTCCCGCTGGAGGAGTTCACCGACCTGAGCTCGAAGGAGATCAATGAGGTTGCCAGCCTCAAACTCGCGCTCGTGGGGCTCAAGGGATTCGAGGAGTTCTATCCGTCGCAGATCAGCGGCGGTATGCAGAAGCGGGCCGGGCTGGCGCGCGCCATGGCACTGGATCCGGACGTGCTCTTCTTCGACGAGCCGTCGGCCGGGCTGGACCCCCTCAGCTCGCGGCGCCTGGACGAGTTGATCGTCGAGTTGCGTGACAGCCTAGGGGCGACGATCGTCATCGTGACCCACGAGCTGCCCAGCATCTTTGCCGTGGGCACCAACAGCATCTTCCTCGATGCGGAGACGCGCACGATGATTGCCATGGGGGCACCGACCGAGCTGCGGGACCACAGCGACAACCCGACGGTGCGCCGCTTCCTGCGGCGGGGGGAGAATGGACATGAGTAAACGTGCGAGCCCGCGGACCGTGGGGGCCTTCGTGGTGGGCGCGGTGATTCTGGCCGCCTCGGCCGTCACGGTGATCGGCTCGGGGCGCGTGTTCAGCGAGACCGTACCGTTCGTGGTGTACTTCGACGCTAACGTGTCGGGGCTCGATCCCGGTGCGCCCGTGAAGTTCCGGGGGGTGCGGGTGGGCACCGTGCGGCAGGTGCTGCTGAACCTCCGTGGGACGCAGCGGTCGCTGGATGACTTCCGCATCCCGGTGATCTTCGAGATCGACATGCGGACCATCCAGCACCGTGGGGCAGCGCTCGACATCTCGAATCCCGCCGTGGTGGACTCGATGATCGCGCAGGGCTTCCGCGCCAAGCTGGTGCTGGAGAGCATGGTGACGGGGAAGCGTTACATCGAGCTCGATGTGATCCCCGATGAACCTGTGGAACTCGAGGACATCGCTGACTCGCCGTACAAGGAGATCCCGGTATACGAGGCCCCCGGCTTCGACGCGCTCCAGGAGCTGATGGCCGACATTCTGCGCCAGATCGACAAGGTGCCGTTCGATTCCGTGTTCGAGGACATCACGCGCACGCTCGACGGCATGAGCGCGATCGCCGCGTCCGACCTGCCGGCGACGCTCAAGAGCGTGCAGGAGGGGCTCGAGGCGTTCAAGGAGTTCGCGGAGGGGGCCGATGAGCACGTGGTCACGCTCAGCGAGGATCTCCACGGGGTGTCGGCGGAGCTGACCACGGCAATCAGAGAGTTGCAGGCAACGCTGGTGAGCGCGCGCGCACAGGTGGATCCCCAGTCGCCCATGAGCGTGCAGATGCGGGAGACCCTCGAGGAGCTCGCTGCCGCGGCCCGGGCGATGCGCTCCCTGGCCGACTACTTGGAACAGAACCCCAGCGCGATCGTGCGCGGCAAAGAGGAGCCCAAGAAGCCATGAGACACCCGACTCTCTTCGTCGTAGCGGCCGTCGGCACCGCGGTCGCACTCGGGGGCTGCTTCGGCGCGCGCTCGAACCCGTCGGAGTTCTACGTGCTGACCTCGATCGCCGAGATGGGGCCGGCGGAGACCGCCGGGGAGGTGCTCGATGCCGCCGTGGGGCTTGGACCCATTGAGATGCCTGGGTATTTGGACCGGCCACAACTGGTCACACGCCTGGGAGAGAACGAGGTGGCCGTCTCCGAGTACGAGCGGTGGGCGGGAACGCTCGACGGGGATTTCTCGGAAGCGCTGGCCGCCAACCTGGCCGTGCTGCTGCAGACCCACGACGTCATCGTCTACCCCTGGCAGACCACGACGTCGATCGATTACACGGTGAGCATTGGCGTGGTGCGGTTCGAGCGGACGGCCATGGGGAGTGCCGAGTTGGTGGCCGGGTGGGAGATCAAGCACGGTGACAGCGGTGAGCGGCTCGACAATCGTGTTTTGCACATCTCCCAACTGGCCGACACCGCCACCACGGCCGGCTCCGTCGCGGCGCTGAGCCACGCGCTCGGGGAGTTCAGCCGGGAGTTGGCATCGGCGATCCGTGCGGTGCACGCGCGGGTGGGCAACTAGGCGGATTCGGCGGGTAGCCGGGTTTGGCCGCTGACCACGCGGCTCAGCGCGTGGTCTGTCGCGCGGCGCCACTCGGCAATTCCGGCAGTTCCCACCTGTAACTGTGGCACGCCTTGATACTCCCGTACCAGGGAATCCCTGCACATCTGGCACACTACGCTGGCATCCTGATTGCACCCTGGCCTCGCGGCAGGGTCGGGGATCTCTCCGGCCACGTGAACCACACGACCGCCGTCACGAGGCGGTGATGCAACTCAGGAGGAATGCGTAATGCTGTACCCGACGATCTGGCGCACGCGTGCGCCCAACCTGTGGGACCAGATGTTCAACATCCGCAACGGGATCGGCGCGCGGGGTGGTACCGAGGTCACCGGCGCATGGTACCCGGTGGTAGACGTGCGTGAGACGAGCGATGAGCTCACGCTCCAGGCGGAGCTTCCCGGCCTCGCCGCCGAGGATGTGGGCGTGGGCGTGGAGAACGGTGTGCTCTCCATCTCCGGGGAGAAGAAGCAGGAGGTGGAGGAGGAGAAGGACGGCTCGGACTATCACCTCGTGGAGCGCCGCTACGGCCGCTTCGAGCGCAGCTTCACGCTGCCGCGCAGCGTGGACGCAGGCAAGGTGAAGGCAGAGTTCGCCAATGGTGTGCTCACCGTGACGCTGCCCAAGGCAGAGGCAGCAAAGCCGCGGCGCATCGAGGTGCAAGTCAGCAAGAACTAGGCGGAGAGCCATCCCGCGTATGACAAGGGCCCGGCGTGACGCCGGGCCCTTGTCATTGGTGGCTGGTCCGCCTCGGCCGCACGCGGCTATGCGTGAGGAGGCGGCCCGTGCTTGTGCCACCATTCTTCCTTGCGCTCCTCGGTCCACTGCCCGGCGATCTCTAGTGCGCCGAGCATGTCCGACAGCGCGCGCGCGTTCTGGGGCCGATCGTCCGGGTTCTTGGCGAGGCACTGCATGACGATCCGCTCCAGGCCCTCGGGTACCTCGAGCTCCGTTCGCCGCGACAGCGGCCTGGGTGTCTCGCTCGAGTGGGCCACGACCATCGCCATGGGGTTGGGCTTGTCGAACACCATCTGGCCACTGAGCAACCAGTAGGCCACGCACCCCAGCGAGTAGAGGTCGGCCCGGCCGTCCACCGGACCCTCGGCGATGGCCATCTCAGGCGCGATGTAGGCCGGCGTGCCCGTGATCATGCCCTGCGCGGTGAGCTGCAGCTCGCTGCGGTCCTGTTCCTCGATCTGCGCCCGCTTCACGATGCCGAAGTCGAGCATCTTCACGAAGTCCAGGTCGGCGCCGTAGCGGCACACGAAGATATTGGCAGGCTTGATGTCGCGGTGCACCAGACCGTGCCGATGCGCCTCGTACAGCGAGTGGCAGGCCCCGCGCAACAGGTGGATCACCCGCTCGGCCGGCTGCGGGCCGTGCTTGTCCACCAGCGTCTGGAAATCCACGCCGTCCAGCAGCTCCATCACGTAGTAGAGCGTGCCATCGCGCGAGACGCCGAAGTCGTACAGCTCCACGGTGTGCGGTGAGCGCAGCGCAGAGGTGGTCTGCGCCTCGCGCTCGAAGCGGTGCAGGGCGGTGGTCACCCCCTTCTCGTCGGTGCGGCCCAGCATCTCCGGCCGGACCAGCTTCACCGCTGCCGTGCGCGCCAGCAGGCGGTGGGAGGCCTTCCACACCTCGCCCATGCCGCCCGCGCCCAACCGCTCCTCTAGGTGATAGCTCCCCATCGAGCGCGCCTTCTTGAGCTGTTCGCCCAGGCCGAACACGATCTTGGAGATGAGCGTGGCCAGCACTACGGCGAGGATGTTGGGCCACACGAGTCGCACGAACATGGTCGCCCCGGGCAGCGTGTCGTCGCCGAACACCGCGAACCCCACGGCAACGAGTGGCTCCGTCGCTGCAGCCAGCAGTGAGGCGACGAACGTCGCCCGCGGCGTGTTCGGCACGACGATGGGATAGAGCAACACCCACACCGCCACCGGCGACCACAGGATGCCCACGCGGGTGGACTCGAACCAGTTGTGCTCCACGGAGAGGATCGAGATTGCCAGCGCGAGCACGATCTCGTACCCCTGTCCCAGCGCGAGCAGTCTGCCGGCGGGGAGGCGGCCGCTGCGGGCAACGAAGAACACCGCGATCGTCGCGACCCAAATGAGAATGTCGGCACCGACGCGCTCCGTCCTGTTGGTCGGGGGAAGCGTCAGCTCCGCGATGATCAGTCCGGCGATGCTGAGCCCCATGAGCAGCACGCACAGGAACTGCAGCCGCCGCGCGATGTCCTGCAGCAACTCCACGGGGAGCCCCGGACGCGCGGCGGCGCCCGTGCTCACCATGCTCAAGGCGCCCCCTTCGGTCCTGGGCGCGAGCGAGATCGGTTCGGTCATGTGGAGTCTAGGCCGGGCGTTGCTCAGTACTGTGGCGGGAACCGCTCCAGCACCTTGCGGACCGCGTTGTTCAGCAGCTGCTCGCGCTCGCTCTCGGGCCGGGTCCGGTCGATCTCGGTCTGCGCCGCGCCACGCCAGGCGAGCTGGTTGGACCGCACGTCTACGATGTCCAGCACCAGGGCACCCTCTTCATAGTACCGCACGTAGGTGTTGCCGTACGCGGCGCCGTACCACGGACCCCAGCCGTATCCGTAGTAGGTGTTGAGCTGACTGACGTCCATGCGGCCGTCCAGGGAGGCGAACCAGCCGATCAGGAAGTCGGGCGTGCCGCTGGTCGCCAGCGTGAAGCCCTTGTCGGCCAGCGCCGCATCCACCGCGTACCTGACGCGCTCAGCGACGATCTCGTTCTGCACACGCCGGTCACCGCCGGTGGGGTCGGGCAGCCAGGCGTACGTCTGGTAGCGCTGGAAGGAGGGTATGGCGGCCGGGTCGTAGTCGGTCTCGACTTTGATGCCGGAGCAGCCGCTCAGCATCAGGATCAGTAACGTCGCCGAGAACGGGAATGCGAGTCTCACGTCGTATCTCCTAATGTGCGGATGTCGGTGATGGTGCCCTGCAAACGTAACGGACCGCGGGAGGCACGGCTACCGCCGCGCCTCCCGCTCTCAAACTCCGGATTGTGCGTGGCGCTCGATCGAGCAGCTCACATCCAGGCGAAGCCAACACCGAAGGTGAAGTACTGAATCTCGACGCCGCCCGCCTTGATGGCCCAATTGTACTTCGCGTTCAGGTAGGCCCGCACGTTCCAGTCCACCGGAATGATCACGCCGACCTCCGGTGCCAGGCCGAGGTGCCAATTGTCGGCCACGATGGACGAGCGCCCGATGTCCAGCCGGTTCTCGACGTAGTACGTGCCCACGCCCGCGCCGGCGTACGCCCGGACGCCCCTGGGCCGGCCGAAGTAGTAATGGGCCGTGGCCAGGATCGGGAACGCGTTGACGTAGCGGTGCTGAAAGCCCGTCACGTCAGCGCCGGTGCCGGCGAAGTCGTTGATGGTCTCGCCCGTCTCCTGGTTGAACACGTTCCAGGCGAAGTAAAGACCGAAGCTGACGTTCTGGCTCGCCGCGTAGCGGCCCTCGATGGCGAAGTTCCGGAAGCTGAGGCCGCCGCCGACGAAGTCCTTGGTGCCGGACACGCTGGTCCCGACCATGTACTGCAGGCCCCAGAACCAGTTGCCCTGCTGTGCCTCCGCCTTGGCGCTGCCCAGACCAGCAAGGAGCAGCGCGATCGCGAATACTCTCATGACGTTCTTCATCGCTCGCTCCTCTTACTGGGCGCCCAGGTAGGGCGATTGAGTGAAAGCCTGGTTGATGCCGCTCCTGATCCGCTGCTCGCTGGAGGTTCCGGCCAAGATCCCACTCAGCGCACCAGTCCAGACCATAGCGGCCCGCAGGGTGTCCCCCACGGTCTCGAGCTTCTCAGGGTCCATCATCGCGAGGATCACCGTGCCGGTCTCGTACGAGCCCTGGCCGACCCACCCGGGGTAGTACCAGCCCCAGCAGCCACCCCAGCCACCCCAGCCACCCCACCAGCCCCAACTGCTGCACCAACCGGGGTAGTAGATGTAGTAGTCGTTCTCCAGGCCGATCTTGGCGGGGAACACGATGACGTCCGCCCCGTTGTTTGCCGGATCGAGCTCACGGCTGTAGCCGCGCGCCACCAGGTTTTCCACGGTGAGCGCGATAATCAGGCTGTCGAACTCGTCGGTCAGGTCGACCGAGCCGGCGGAGTCCTCGAACAGCTGGACCACCGAATCGGGTATTGCGAAGGTGCGGATCGCCCCGAAGTTCGTCGTCGAGTCGTGCACCGTCACGACGAGGTCGGTCTGGGCAACGTTCGTGACGTCGCCGGGGTAGCAGGCCGCGAGCACCAACGCCAGGCCGCCAAGGGCGCCGACGAGTTGTGCCCGGAGCCACCCCGGGGTTCTTCCTAACTGCTTCCTGATCATTGCGTCTCCTCCACTCGTTTCATTGCTGACAGTTGCTGCGAGCGCGGGGCGAGCCCGGCGGCTCAAATCACTCTGTGTTTTTCGGGCACGAAAGATCGCATGGCTGCGCACGGTTTCCAACCCCTTCCCGGGTCCTGTTTCGAGGTTCCGGGCCGCCGGCCTCGGGGAATCCCCTATGGAAACAGACGCAGTCCGTTCGGCAAGCGTTGCATCGAACGGTGGGAGTCCTATGGGTGATTGCGGACGCGAAGCGGGCGGAGCGCTGTCGCCCCGCCCGCACGCGGAAGTGATACAGCGGTGGGTCCGCCCGGCTACTCCATCGCCTTCCCCAGCCGTCGCCCAACCGAGCCGCTCGCTATCATCGCCCAGCCCGCGAAGATGATCTTGATGCCGACCAGGAGTCCCACGAGCCACGTTCCGGAGAGGGGCCACTGCCGCCAAATGAGGATGCCCGCGAGCACTGCGACGATGCCCGAGAACAGCATCCAGCCCCACCCCTGCTCCGGCCTGACCTGGAAGGCCAGGATGATGCCGAAGATCCCGTCGATGAAGAAGTACGCGGCCAGCACGAGGGTGAGCCAGCCGAGGCTGAACAGGGGGTGCGCCACCACCAGCACGCCCGCCACGATGCCCAACGCGCCGAGCAGGAACTTGAGGATGCCGTCTTGCCACGACTCGGCCTGGAAGGCGTGGAAGGTCTGCCCCACACCGGAGATGAGGATGAGGAACCCGACGGTGTAGGCCACCGCGAGCCCAGTGATCAGCGGGGAGCCGAGCGCAAACACGCCTAGCACCACCAGCATGATGCCGAGCAGCATGCTGAGGCCACCCGCTTTCTTCAATCCCTGCGCGGGAGAGGTCATGATAGGCGTCTCCTTCTCGAGTGAGGTCGTTGGTCGCGGCTCATTGCCGTGCCCGGCCCACTACGACGGTGACGTTGTCCCCGCCGCCACCCTCCAGGGCGTCCTCCACTAGGGCGTGGCAGGCCTGTTCTGCCGACTTCATGGCGAGCAGCCGCTCGCGGATCCGCTGCTCCGGCACGTACCCGGTGAGGCCATCACTGCAGAGGAGCAGTACGTCGTCCCGATGCAGGTCTACCCGGGAGGTGGCCGGCTTGGCCTCCGGACCGCCGATAGCACTGGCTAGCACGTGGCTCCACTTGGATTCCATGGCCTCGGCGGTATTGAGCACGCCTTCGTCGTACAGCGCCTGCCCCACCGTCTGATCGCGCGTGATCTGTACCAGCCCCCCCTCGCGCAGCTGGTAGCACCGGCTGTCCCCCACCTGCACGACATAGGCCCAGGGCCAGACGCCAATGGCCAGCGTGAGCGTGCTCGCCATCCCCTTGCGTGCCGGGTCGGCCTCCGCCTCGGCCGAGACCTTTTCGTGGCTATCCTGCACGCTGATCTGCAGCTGCTCCAGGAACTCGCTCTCCTGCTCGGGATCGTGCGTGTAGTAGCAGTGCATGCTGTTCGTGAGGTAGCTGGCCACCGCCTCGAGTGTGAGCCTGCTGGCCTCCTCACCCCCGAGCTGACCACCCACGCCGTCCGCCACCACTGCGAGGAAGGCGAGGCGCTCGCTGGGGGCGGCCAGCCGCTCGGGACTGGGCAGGCTGGTGCCATGGATCCGCATCTGCTTGTGCAACGAGCAGATGAGAAAGTGATCCTGGTTCTCCTCGCGCACCTTGCCGCGGTGCGTGAGACCAAACACGTCGAGTTCTGCGTCGGCAGGCTTGGGGTTGGATGCGGCCATGGTGCGTCACGCTCCGATGAGGTCGCGGACGTAATACTACGCTCCCGACTCACTGGCTGGCTAGTTGGGTGCCCGCCGGCTCACGAAGGGGACGCCGCTGCAGGTCGAGTGTGCCCAACACAAGCGGGCCGGACCACGTTTCAGTGATCCGGCCCGCTCGGCTACGTGGCGCCCCGAGAGCAGCCTATTTGAACGGGACCATGAGCCCGACCGTGAACATCAGGTTGCGGTTCTTCACCGAGCTGTTGTCACCGTTGCTCACGTTAGTGAGGCCGTAGTCGTAAGCCACATCCAGCGTGAGCCCGCCGTAGCCCCGGCCGATCTTGAGCCCGCCACCCCCCATGATGCCGATGTCCAGGACCTTGGCCGCATCCAGCTCGCAGTCCTGAAAGTCGGACGCCACCTCGGAGAAGTTGCAGGTCACCCGCCACGAGAATGACGGACCCGCGAAGACCCGGGCGGACAGCAGGTGCGACCCCGCCTTCGGCAGCATCGCCACCAGCAGGACCGGAAACTCCACGTAGTTGATGTCCAGGTTCGCATCGACGTCGGAGCTCGGGTCGAAGCCCTTGCCGACGTAGAGCATGTCTAGCTGCACCTGCCACATGGGGCTGAGCGCCACGTTGGCGGAGAGCCCAAAGTGGCCGCCGTTGCGGGTGCCGGGGTTCTGCTCGGTGCCGTCGATGGTCGCGCTGACCGTGGCACGGTTGAGACCGCCCTTGAGACCCATAGAGATCTTCTCCTGGGCGACGGCGGGCGTGGCTGCCAGGGTGGCGAGAATCAGGAGCGCAGCGGGTATCCGCAGGGCTCTCATCCGGTATCCTCCCAAGTTTCGTGTTGGTGTTTCGGCCCACCCTACGGCGGGCCGCCACGAAAGTTTCCATGGGGTGCCGTCCGGCGCCAGGGCTGCGTCCCCCCGGAAGTACCTACGTCTGAGCCGCTGTCTCTGTTGCGGAGGGCCTTGGCACCAGTGCCGCGGCCGCCACGAACACGGTGAGCGTGATCGCCGCCGACAGGACGAACACCCGGCCTTCGAGTACCCCGTAGAGCAGTCCACCGACCAGCAGCCCCACGATGCTAGCCACCGCCGCCGCGCTCCCGGCGAACCCCTGAATGGCCCCCTGTTCCTCGGGTCCGGCCACTTTGGAGATGATCGCCAGCAGGCTCGGCCACATGAGTCCGTTGCCCAGGGCCAGCACGGCCGTCCCGGCGTAGATGGCCGCCTTGCCCTCCGCCGTGAAGAACAGGAAACTGGCTCCGAGCAGGAGGCTTCCCGCGATCACCAACGCCCGGTCCGACCACCGCCGCGACGCTCGGGCCAGTACTGGTCCCTGGACCAGCACCATCAAGAATCCCATGACGGCGAAAAAGATGCCGGTATCGATGAGCGTCCACTGCAGCCGGGTCGCGGCGTGCACCGGGAAGGCGATGTAGAAGAAGTTGAAGGCCAGGTAGATCAGAAAGTAGATGGTCATGAGCCCCGGGATGGAGGGCTGCGCCAGGATCTCGCGCAGTGAGAGCTTGCGGGCGGCCTTGAGCTCGTAGCAGTCCCGCTGCTCCTGTCCCATCATTTTCCGCACGCTGGTTCGCTCGGGGCTCACGCGCAGGCGGCACGAGCTCGACTCGGGCAGCAGCAGCAGGATGAGCAACGCAGCAACGAGCGAGATTAGGAGCGCCGCCAGGACGGGCAGGGTCTCGCCCCACACCGTCGCACCCAGCACCCCGGCCAGCGCCGGTCCCACGATGAAGCCGAGGTTGCCGGACACGGCCATCTTGCCAAAGGCCGCTGCCCGGTCGCTCTCCTGCGTCACGTCCGCCAGGTAGGCGTTGGCCACCGAGACGTTCCCTCCGGTGAGGCCGTCCAGGGCCCTGGCCAGGAACAGCGCGAGCAGCGGTAGCGTGACCGCAAAGGCCCCCAGCACCGGAGAGTCCACCTGCGCGAGAGTGGTGACCGGCAGGAAGAGCGCCCCCAGGAAGATCGTCCAGGAGGCGAGCGTGCCGAGCTGGCTCAGCAGCAGGATCCTGCGGCGCCCGTACCGATCGGACCAGCGGCCCAGGATGGGGGCGCCGACGAGTTGGAAGAAGGAGTACGTGGCGCCCATGACGCCGTAGATCAGCGCGTTGCCGCCGAATCGCGTGACGAGGAAGACCAGGAACGGTAGCACGATGCTGAAGCCCAGCGTCCCCACAAAGTTGATCGAGAGAATCGGGTATATGGAGACCGGTTGGGGCCGCGCGGCGCTGGTCACGAAGGAGGAGGGCTACTCCCTACGGGTCGAGTCGGCGACGGCGCGCGGCCCTGCTGCGGTCGGCCGCCCCGCAGCGCGGTGCTCGGTGCCGGACACTTGCGCGCCAGCCAGCACCAGCGTGGTGAGCCACGGCGCACAGGTCCATCCGGATCGGTATCGGTCCATGCAGGAATCCTGTGTCTGAGTTGCACTACTGACCCGGTGGAAAGTCCTCGAACATCTTCCCCACGGCCCGCCCGGATGCACAGGCCGCGCCCCCCCGAGCCGGGAGGCGCGGCCATTCTTCACATTCCGCGATGCGTTCCTACTGCTGCGGCGGGAAGTCTGCGAAGACCTTGTCGACGGCGGTGTTGATCCTGTTCTGCCGCTCCTCGGGAGATCCTGCCTTCCCGACTTCCGCCGTGGCCGAGCCGTGCCACACGAGCTCCTCGGACTTGGCATCCGCCACGAGGATCACCAGGGTGCCTTCTTCCCAGTTGTGCTCCGTGGTGCGGGATGTACCCATGCCCCCGCCGCCACCGTACCAGCCGCCCCAGCCATAGCCACCGTAGTAGCTGTTGACCGTGGTGTAGTCGGTGCGCTGATCGACGTCGGCGTGCCACCCGACCATGAAGTCGCCGCCGCTGTCGACCTTCCGGAAGCCCTTGGCCTCGAGTGCCGCGTCAACCGCGGTCTCGATGCGGCTGATCAGGATCGGGTTGTTGAGCTCGGGATCCTCCCGTTCGCCCGCGCCCGAGATCCAGGTGTAGGTCTGATAGCCCTGCATGGTCGGCACGGCAGCGGGATTGTAGTCCGTCGTGATCGTCATCCCCGAGCAGCCGACCACAGCGAGTGCCAGGCCCGCAGCGGCGAGTCGTGTCGCAGTTCTCATGTGATCCCCTTGATGCGCGTGATGGTCTTGTCTGTCAACGGACAAAAATAGCCCGGGGTTCCCCGTGGACGATAGGGGGGGCGGAAGTCGTCTGCCGGGGTAGGTGTTCCCTTCTGCAGGGACAGCCGTATTTTGCGTGCGGCCGGGACACAGCCCTATCCCTGTTTCCACTGGGTGGATCTGAGTGGCCGTTCAACCGCTGAGCAAGCAGCAGTGTTATCCGACGGCGTCCGGGGCCAGCCCCCGGGAGCGGCGGAGCCTGCTGGCATGCGCGCTCATCGTCGCTCTCGCCACGCTCATGGCGCCCCGCCTCCACGCCCAGAAGACCGACGTCGTGACCCTCCAGAACGGCGATGCCGTCACGGGCGAGGTCAAGGAGCTGCAGCGCGGGCTGCTGAAGTACTCGACCGACGACATGAGCACGATCTACATCGAGTGGGACCGGATCGCTCGGGTGACCAGCCGCAACTACTTCGAGGTCGAGCTGCAGTCGGGCCTCAAGTACTTCGGCACGCTCGACCCACCGGCGGAGGACGGCAAGGTGGTCGTGTCCCTGGTCGTACCGGACACGCTGGAGCTGCTTGAGGTCGTGGCGATCACTCGCATCAAGGCGACGTTCTGGAGCCGGCTGAGCGGGTTCGTGGACGTGGGCTTCTCCTACGCCAAGGCCAACAGGAACGCTCAGTTCACGACCTCCGGCGAGGTGAAGTACCGGGGCCGCAAGTGGGCCGGGAGCCTGAGCGGCGAATCGTACTATCAGAGCCAGGAGAGCACCGAGGGTACGAGCCGGAACTCGCTCAGATTCACGGTCCAGCGGTTCCTCGGCAACAAGTGGGCCGCCGGTGTGAATACCGGGGTCGAGCAGAACCAGGAGCTGCAGCTCGAGGGGCGGTACTCCCTCGGCGCCGGCGTGTGGCGTGGGGCTATCCAGTCGAACCGCTTGGTGCTGCTGTTCGCGGGCGGAGTCCGGGCGAGCTCGGAGAAGTTCACGGGGGGGTCCCCGACCTTCTCCCTGGAGCTCACGTTGGGGTACGATCTCTCCATCTTCAAGTTCCACGGTCCCAAGATGGACATCACGTCCTACTTTCAGACCTTTGGTAGCCTCACGGACCTGGGCCGCATCCGCTTGGACTTCGAAGTGCGGGGCAAGTACGAGCTGTTCTCAGACTTCTTTCTGGGGCTGCGATTCTACGACCAGTTCGACAGCCGGCCCGGCACCGCGGAGGGCGGCAGCAGCAACGACTTCGGCACTACGCTTTCGATCGGGTACTCGTTCTCCTGAGCCGCCGCGCTACTGGTACGGCTGGATGCCGAGCCGGGTCAACAGGTCCGGTACCGACTCTCCCGCGGCCAGCATCTGATGGCAGGCGCGGCAGTCGGCGGCGATCGCCGTCCCGTCCGCGGTGCGATGCCCCCCATCGTGGCAGCGGAAGCAGCCGGGGAAGTCGGTGTGCCCCGAGTTGTCGGGGTAGGTGCGCCAGCGGATTCCCATCTCCGGGAAGACGTTGCGCTGGAACAGCGCCAGGATCGCTTCGCCCGAGCGCTCCACGTCCGCCGCGTGCTCCTCGTACGAGTCGGGATACTCGCTGCGGTAGAATTCGGCCAAGGCCTGCGGGATGCGCTCTTCGGCCTCCGCCGTGCTGGCGTACTCGGCGCGCAGGATCTCCAGCGCCTGCCGCTTCACCCAGGGAAGGGTGGAATCCACGAGACCCTCGGCGAGCGCCGCGTCGAGCGCCCGGGTCGGCACCCGGAAGTTATGCGACGGCCGGGTGTGACAGTCGAGGCAGTCCATCGTGCGGCGCTCGAACCCCTCGGCCTGAGTCGAGTCCCAACCCGCCCGCGTGAACTCCGTCGTCTCCCCCGAAGCGCTGGTGTAGCGGACCCACGGGATCATCTGGCGCGTCGAGTCGGCGAGGTACTCGACGGCCACGCCGGGGTCCATGTGGAAGCTGTGGATCCCGCTGGTCATAGTGCCGCCGCCCACGCGGAGCGCGAGCATGGTCACGGTGTGGGTGTTCTGCTCGTCGAGCGCGAACTTGTTCATCACGTGCAGGCGCCAGCCGCTGAAGCGCTGCGGCCAGTGGCACACCTCGCAGATTTCCCGGGCGGGCCGCAGCTGGTGCACGGGCGTGGGGATGGGGCGATTGTGGCTGTTGGTCAACTCCAAGACCATCTGCCGCACGCCGTTGAGCTTGGCCGCCACATACGCCTGGCCCCCCGACCCGATGTGGCACTCCACGCAGTCCACGTTTCGGTGCGGGGAATCCTTGTAGGCCGTGAACTCGGGGTCCATGCTATGGCACACCTGTCCGCAGAAGGAGGCCGAGTCCATGTACTCCACCGCCGCGTGGCTGTAGTACCCGCCCACCAGCACGTTGAACCCGGTCACGCCCAGCACGAACACGGACAGGTTCCGGAGCTCCCGGTTCCCTACATCGACGACGCGGAACTCGCCCGTGTAGGTGCCGCGGCGCTTCTCGCCCCGGTAGCGCAGCCACATGCCGAGCGGGATCAGCACGAGGCCGCCAACGAAGGACATGGGTAGAGCGACGAGGAAGATCAGGCTGAGGTAGGGGTTCGCGCCCTCGCGGACGTAGACGGGCAACACGAACAGCCACAGCACCGCGGCCGTGTTGATCAGGAAGAGACCGACGAAGCTGACCGGGGTGTGGGCCAGGTGGACGAACTGTGCCAGGCGGCCGCGGCTCGTTGGTGCAGTGTTCGTCATCATCGATGCCCTCGTATCGTGGCGGCCCGCAGAGACGGGCCGACCGTTGTCAGGGTGCCGCGCTCGTCTCCCGTGCCTCGCCTTTCGGTAGCACGAGGACCAACACCGTCATCCCGACCGCCGCGGACAGCACCGAGCCGCTGATCACTCCCACCTTCGCCGCATCGAGCAGGTCGCCCGCCAACGCCAGCCCGGCGATGAACAGGGCCATGGTGAACCCGATGCCCGCCAGGAACCCGCCGCCCGCCACGATGGGCCAGGTGAGCCCTTCGGGCAGCGTCTTCAGGACCAGCTTCACCGCGATCCAGCTGAACAGCAGGATCCCCACGGGCTTCCCGATGAACAGGCCCGCCATGACGGCGGTGGCCACCGGACTGCTCAGATCGGCCAGCTCGATCTGGACCCCTGCATTGGCCAGCGCGAACACCGGCATGATCGCGAAGCTCACCCAGGGGTGAAGCAGATCCTCCAGATATTCCAGCGGTGAGATGAACTCGCGCGCCGCACGCTGGAAGCGGCGCACTTTGGACGCGCGATGTGCTTCCGCGTCCCACGCGCCGCCGTACAGCACATCCCGCGCCCGATCGAGCAGCACGCCCATGCGGCCGGCGCTGACGTAGGGGTGCGCCGGAATCATGAGGCCGAGAATGACGCCGGCGATCGTGGCGTGCACGCCGGACTCGTGGAACCCGAACCAGACTAGGATCCCCATCGCACCGAGGACCAAGTAGCTGCGTACCCCGAGACGGGTCACCGCCCAGATGGCCACAATGCCCGCAAACCCGAGCATCAGCATGGTGAAGCTCAGGTCCTCCGTGTAGCCGAGCGCGATGACCAGGATGGCCCCGATGTCGTCGACGATGGCGAGCGACAGCAGGAAGACCCGCAGCATCGACGGCACGCGGGGTCCCAGGATTGCCATGCAGCCCACCACAAACGCGATGTCGGTGGCCATGGGGATGCCCCAGCCGCGCTGTCCGGGGTCTCCCGCCTGGAGTGCCAGGTAGAACGCCGCCGGCACCAGCATGCCGCCGAGGGCGGCGGCAATGGGCAGGACGGCGCGCCGGGGGTCCCGCAGCTCACCCAGCACCAGCTCCCGCTTCACCTCCAGGCCGATGACGAAGAAGAACACCGCCATCAGCCCGTCGTTGATCCAGTGCTTGAGCGAGTGGATCATCTCGAAGCCACCCACCGTGAACCCCACCCTCGTGTTCCACAAGGCGAGGTAGCCGTCTCCCAACGGGGAGTTGGCGAGCACGATGGCCACCACGGTGCAGGCCAGCAGCACGATGCCGCCGGCCGCCTCCACGTGGAGGAAGCGGGTCAACGGCGCGACCAGCCGATCGATGGGCTCCTGTGGAAGCGTTGTGGTGACGGACGAGTTCTCAGCCATGCATCCTCACAGGCGGTTCGTGCGGCGGAAGGTCCCGCAGATTAGAACGGAATGTCGCCGTGATCGCAACCGGTTGGCGCGAGTACCGGGCCGCTCAATCGAGTAGGTCGCCCGCGTCTGGCACCACGATGTCGGCGCCATTGTCCCTGAGCGCCTCGGCATTCCCGGTGCGATCCACACCGATCACCAGCCCGAAGCCCCCGGCCCGGCCGGCCTGGACGCCCGAGATCGCGTCCTCCACGACCGCCGCGCGAGCGGGTTCCACACCGAGGCGGCGGGCTGCCTCCACGAACGTGTCGGGCTGCGGCTTGCCGGCGAGCCCGAGCTCCGCGGCCACGACGCCGTCCATCTGCACGTCGAACAGCTGCTCGATCCCCGCGGCTCGAAGCACAGTCGTCGCGTTCTTGCTGGCTGTGACCACGGCGGTCTTGATGCCGCGGTTGCGCAGAAACCGCACGTACTGCACCGTCCGCTCGAACACCTCGGGGGGCTCCTCTTGGAGGACCTCGTTGAACAGCGCGTTCTTGCGATTGCCAAGGCCGCACACCGTCTCGGTGCGCGGCGCGTCGGCGGGATCGCCCCACGGCAGCTCGATGCCCCGCGAGGCGAGGAAGCTGCGCACGCCGTCGTATCGGGGCTTGCCGTCCACATAGGGCAGGTAGTCCCGCTCAGTATCGAACGGCTCGAACGGCTCGAACGGCTCGCCGGTCCGCGCCGCCCGTTCGCGAAGGTACTCGTCGAACATGCGCTTCCAGCACCGCGCGTGAATGTGGGCGGTGGCGGTGAGCACGCCGTCGAGGTCGAACAGGACGGCGTCGAGTTGGTCGGGTGTGGTCATCACCGTTGCGGGTGCGGGGTAACGAGTTGGACCGTGGAGGGAAAGATGCCGCTGCGGTGGAGACCGCACCAGGCGCGAGAGTGGCGGCCATTGCGTGAAGGCGGTCGTGATGACCGCCTTGAAGCCGTAGGCTCCCGAAGGCTAGCGGCGTCGGTCGCTCCCCGAGCCGCCACTCGAATCTCGCGCTACCTCGCAGGATATGACATCTTCTGTCCGATATGACCGACCTCACCTCCAGGCTCTCGACCGCTCTCGCCGACCGCTATGCCATCGAGCGCGGACTCGGCGCCGGCGGAATGGCGGTAGTCTATCTCGCCGACGATTCCTGTTCACAACCTTGCATTCGCACCCCAGATTCACGGCGCTGTTACGCAAGATGAACCTGACCTGAGCGGTTCTCTGTTGTGGCCAATGGCGAACGAGATAGCGTCATACCTCGCAGCGCCAGAGTGAAGGAGGACAAGCGGGGGTTCAATGTCATGAGATCAGCAGTCCGTGCAGGATTGTCAACCGTGACGGGGCTCGTGTTGCTGATGCACTTCGGGTGCGATACTCGGGTAGCGGTGGACTCACTGCATGATCGACTCAAGGTCACCCATACAGGCAAGTATGATGAGGTGGAAGTCGGCAGCAAGTATGTCGGTTTGGAGTTGATGAACGGGTCGCCCCTGCTTAATCGGATCAGCTTCTATTATCCCATTGCCAACAGTGTGGATCTTACCCGTGATTATTGGAAACGTGGTGAATGTCCATCCCTTTTTCTGGGACTCAAGTCAGGCGATGCGGCGAAGGAGTGGATGGGTCTCGAACCGTGGCAGTACGAGTTGACACCTTATTCGGTCGCCTACATCCGGGAGGACGAGACAAAGACCGTCACTGTCAGCTACGATTTCATGGAGAACCTTCCGGCCTTCAGGCTGAAGATAGTCGTCAAGAATCTGGGCGACCAACCGCTGCCCATCGAATTATACACCCACCTGGAAGCGACCCAGCGCACGAGCCATACCTACGCCATCAGAGAGCGCGCCTGGACAGAACATCAGGAAGCCGGGGAGACTATCTATATCAATTATGAAGCCTCAGACACAGGACCGAACCAGGTGTTCGCTACCAACGTGGGAGCTATGCCATCCAGCTTCAGTACAAGGTCGCGAACGCTGGGGAAGGCAGGCTCTGTGCCTGAATGGTGGGCAACGCACGACTCGCAATTGCCGGGAGAAATTATACCGCGGGGTGAGCTCGACAGGCCTGTTGCGGCCTACCAATACCACAAAGTGATCGAGCCGGGCAAGGAACTGGTGGTAGAACAATTGATCGGATCGACACGGCCCGGCGAAGCAACGTCTATGGCAGAAGCCCTTCGGTCAGCCTTCCGCGATGAGATATCGGACTATCGCACTTCTATACTGGGCGCAGCCTTTGCGAAGAGCAATCTTCGTACTTCAGACCGGGCACTTGATCACAGCGTCAGCTGGGCACAAGCGATTCTGGCGGCAAACATCCATTACATCGATGGTTCCTTTGTTCCCATGCCGGCGCCTGCCGAGTACAACTTCTATTTCACGCATGATGTCCTGTTAACGGATCTGGCTGCGGTAAATTTCGACTTGCCCAGGGTAAAGCAAGATCTGGAGTACATCATCACCCGCGCCTCCGATGAGGATGTCATTCCCCACGCCTACTACTGGAAGGATGACCGTTATCAGACCGAATGGGCCAGTTCGGATAACTGGAATCATTTTTGGTTCATCATTGTGGCTAGCAGCTACTTGCGCCACTCCGGTGACACTGCAACCGTGAGAAGGTTGTATCCATACATTGAAAAAAGCCTGTCGATGGTGATGTCCAACAAACATGCCGATGGTCTGTTGTGGGCAGAACGGCCTGACTGGTGGGATATAGGGCACGTCTATGGCCCTCGTGCCTACATGACCATCCTGGCCTTCCGTGCCCTAAGGGAATTTGCCTTCACCTCGCTGGTGCTGGAGCAGAAAACGGCAACGGACCTGCAGCGATACGAAGACCTTGCGGCGGAGCTGCAGGCCGGGCTGGGAGAGCGGCTTTGGGATGAAGAGCTGGGATACCTCATGAACGTGAATCCCGGCAACAAGATCGACCGGCACCTCTACAGCGGGTCATTGTTGGCTGGCCACTATGGACTTCTGGACAGCGTTAGAACCGCCCGCCTCACCGAGACTGCCGGCCGGCACATGGTCGATGAACAAATCGGTCTTTATAATGCCTATCCCATGGATTTCCATGAACGCATTGAGGAATACCAGTTCTCGGGCGGGGAAGCGGGCGACAAGTACTACTACTTCAATGGAGGGGTGTGGCCGCACGGCAATGCCTGGTACGCTCTGGCCCTCATCGCCGTGGGGAAGGAAACAGAGGCACTTGAATTCATAAAGAATGTCATGACTCTCGAAGGTGTGACAAAAAGCCCCAACGGTCAGCCGGCGATGTTTGAGTTTCGCAATGCCAACTCAGAGGACCCCGAGGCTTACGGGCAAGTGGATAAACCCCAGTTCACCTGGGCGGCGGCCTGGTACCAGTATACGCTATACAGATTGTTTGGCGTCCGGGAGAATGAGTGGAATATCGCCATCGAGCCATTCGTGCCCGAGAATACTCAGCAGATTGAGTATGGACTGATGGTGGGCGGAAACCGTGCGCAGGTTCTGGTCCGCGGCACCGGTTCCACAATCAGGCGATTGCTGATCGACGGAAGGCCACGATCCTCGGCCGTGCTTCCCCGATCAGAGATGGCCCCGTCAGCAATCGAAGTGGAGCTTGGGGAGGTTGAGGCACCCTACCTCGCCTCGACAGAGGCGATACTGGTGGAAAGCGAGTATAGCCGGCGGAGCAACAGCCTTCTGGTGGTACTGCAAGCGTTCGCCGGACACTTGAATAAGACGGAAATCGTATCTCCGTTCAGACCCGTTTCAGTTGTTCACAATCGGGATGAATTAGCCTCCGGCTGGTCGGTAAGCAGAGTGGGAGAGGCTTTCAGGACCCAAATCCAGTTAACACACGCCTCACTGTTGGATACAATAGTGGTTCAATTCTAGCATCGAGCTGCTGTGGCATGGCTATGAACTCGAAGGCCGCGCGGTCCTGGAGCGCACGAGCATCTGGTGTATCGGCAGCAGCTCGACCGCGGTCACCCCCAGGCTGAGGACGTGCTCGATCACGGGCTCGGTCGCGAGGCCGAGGTACGTGCCGCGCAGCGCCTCGGGCACGGATGGGTTCCTGGCCGTGAGGCCTTTCACGTGGCACTCGTAGATCACGGTGCGGTTCCACGCCGTGCGTGGAGGCGATCGTCACCCCACGTGAAGGACGTGTCCACCACGACCGACTTGGGCAGGTAGGCGGCGCTATCACGGTCGTCCGCTGTGACGTCCCCATGGGGATCGCCCACGCGATAGCCGAATAGGGCATCGTGCGACGGTTACGCAGCGTCCCGGTGACCCCGGCGGCGAGAGCGGCCGGCACCCCCATAAGCCATTGTACCACAGCCACTTACTCAGAAAGTGCGCCGCCAGCCTACAGATCGCTCGACATCAAGATACTTGACGTTTAGCTTTATGTCAAGTATCTTAACGTACAGCTTTTCACTGTCGCCGAAACGGGAGGGCACCGTGAAGCGAGATCAGGTAGACCAAGTTCTGGAGCAGTGGGAAGAGGAGCGGCCGGATCTGGACGTGTCCTCTATGGAGATCGGGAGCCGAATCCTGCGCCTCAGCAAGCACATCCGGAACCATATCAAGGATGCCCTTGCCCCGTTTCAACTCGATCCGTGGGGTTTCGACGTCCTGGCGGCCCTCCGACGCGAGGGAGAGCCTTTTGCGATGTCGCCCACTGAGCTGCGTCGAGCCGCCATCCTGACCTCCGGAGCCATGACCAACCGGATCGACCGGCTCGAGCATCTGGGACTGGTTGAGCGGGTCCCGGATCCGGAGGACCGCCGGGGAGTGAAGGTG
>JBDHBX010000029.1:0-28836 GCA_039592335.1 Gemmatimonadota bacterium
GAGGTTTTGCAGACCTCTGCCTTACCACTTGGCTACGGCGCCGGCTGAGAGTGAAAACTCGCACCGGACGGAGGCATTCTCAACCCGCCGCCCGGCACGCGCTGAACCTCGTCAGCCCCGGGGGCGCCCGCTATCCAACGCGGTCACCGCTGACTCTCCTCGGGCAGGTACCGCTTGGGGAATTTCGCCACCACGGTGTAGGCCGGATCCACGATGTTGGCCACCGTGCTCTCACCGAGCTGGCTTACCACCTGGTACGCGTCCCAGCGCCCGAACCCGTGCTCCTGAAGCCACTCGACGAGCTCCACGTGCGCTAGCCGGAAGGCATCGATCAGCGGCCGGGCACTGCCGACCACCATGATGTACTCGTCGTCCTCCAACCGGGGCCAGTCGATGGTCTCACCCCTGATGAGGTCAATCTCCAGCACGACGTTCGCGGAGGTTTCGAGACCCGTCCCGGACACTTCCCCGTGTCCCTGCCGTGCGTGCACGTCGCCGAAGTAGAGGTACGCCCCCTCGTGGAAGATCGGCAGGTAGACCGTCGTGCCCTCCCGCACCTCCGGGGCGTCCATGTTGCCGCCGAAGTCTCCCGGCCAGAGTCCGCTGAAGGCCTCCTGCCCCCGTGGGGCCACCGCAACGCGTCCCAGCATGGGCTGGAGCTCGATCTCGATCTGGCCGATGCGGGAGTCCGGCAGCTCTGTCGTGGCCACCATGCGATCGCGGTCGAGGTGCCACACGTAGCGCCGCTCGGGGATGGGGTCGTTGAGCAGCCGAACGCGGTTGTCGGTGGCGAGCCCTCCGAACGTGGAGTAGATGCGCGAAGCCGCGATGTCATGGTTCAACTCCAACTTCACGATCTTCACTATCAGCACGTCGCTGGTGGTCGCTCCCTCCACGTAGATCGGTCCCACCTCGCCGGGGAAGGCGCCGCCTTCCTCCGTGTAGTAGGCACCGAAGTTGGTGCGGGAGATGAGCACGGTGCCCGGCCGGACACGCAGCACCGGCTCGCGCACCGCGAAAGTTGGCTGGGAGACCGTTGGGGTGAAGCGCACGGTGTCCTGGGCCACCAACTCAGGATTGACGAGCACCAGGAGTCCTGTGAGGAGGACAGCGTGGGCACGCATAGGTGCCTCCAGAGGTAGGCTCGGTCGAATCTGTCGCGCGGGAGGCGCGGCGGCAACGTGCCGAGTAGGTTGGAGGTATCATGTGTGGCCGCTTCTCCCAGGCCCAGATTGCGGAGCTCGACCGCGAGGTCTTCAAGCTCCTGAGCAGCCCGGCCCTCCCACCGCGCTACAACGTGGCGCCTACGCAGGAGGTGGCGGTGGTGCGCCAGCCCGGCGAGGCCACCGAGCGGTCCCTTGATCTGCTTCGCTGGGGGCTCATCCCGCACTGGGCCAAGGATCCCACCATCGGGACCCGCATGATCAATGCCCGAGCGGAGTCCGTGGCCGACAAGCCCGCCTTCCGCGACTCGTTCCGTGAGCGGCGCTGCCTGGTTCCGGCCGATGGCTTCTACGAGTGGGCCAAGACCAAGCACGGGAAGCAGCCCTACTACGTGCGGGTCCTGGGTGGAGGGCTGTTCGCCTTCGCGGGCCTATGGGACAGATGGCGTGATCCGGCAGGCGAGGTGCGCGAGACGTTCACCATTATCACCACCGAGCCCAACGAGCTGCTGCGCCCGGTCCACAACCGCATGCCCGCAATCCTCGCGCCGGAAGACTACGACTCCTGGCTCGCCCCCGAGCCAACCGACGCTACCGACCTCACCGAGTTGTTGAGACCCTACCCCACGGAGCAGATGAGCTACTACCCGGTGAGCCGGTACGTGAACAGTCCCGACAACGAGGGGCCCGAGTGCATCCGGCCGGCGGAGCTCCCGGGCAACGGGACGGCGGAGCCGGACGGCGCGCAGGGGAGCCTGCTGTGAACATGTCCATCGCCGAGGCGACAGCCCTGCTGCAGGCGTTTGACCCGGACGGGAACGAGCGCGCGAGGGAGAGCGTGGAGCGCATGATGCGCCTGCTCCGTGGGGCGGCAGTCCCGTTCGACCGCGACCATTACGATCCCGGCCACGTGACCGCGAGCGCGGTCGTGTTCACCCCGGAGCTGGATCGCGTACTGCTGATCTACCACGAGCGACTTGCGCGGTGGCTCCAACCCGGCGGACACATCGAGACCCGTGACGTGACACTCGCGGCGGCGGCGCAGCGGGAGGTGCGGGAGGAGACGGGGCTCGAAGTCGTATTGGACGGCACCCCGCGCCTGTTGGGGATCGACGTGCACAAGATTCCGGCGACGCACGACGAGCCGGCGCACCTGCACCACGACTTCATGTTCTGCTTCACGGCCGCGGACACGATGATCACCGGAGGCGACAGCCACGCCAAATGGTGTACCGTGGACCAACTGCGGGAATACGGTGCGGACGACCCCTTGCTCCGAGCGGTGGAGCGCGCGCTGCGTTCCTCGGGCCACTAGACACACGAGCACTCAGCATTAGAGGTCACAAATGCTCATCTCGACAACGCACAGCATCCAGGGCGCGGAGATCGCGGAGTACCAGGGCATCGTCACCGGCGAGGCAATCCTCGGCGCCAACATCTTCAAGGACTTCTTCGCCGGTATCCGCGACATCGTGGGCGGGCGCTCGGCCGCGTACGAGGAGGAGCTGCGCAAGGCACGGGACACCGCGATCGACGAGATGGCCATGGAGGCCGAGGCTCTCGGCGCCAACGCCGTGCTCGGCGTGGATCTGGACTACGAGACGATTCAGGTGGGCGGCGGGGGGAACATGCTCATGGTGAGCGCGTCGGGGACGGCGGTGCGAGTTGCGTGGTAGGGACACGAGGTGTGGGAGTGGCCGGCAGCGAGCGTGGTGCAGGACAACGCGTGGCCCGGCACCTCCCTGGAGCGAGCATCAGTGCCCCGCCGCTGCGGAGGGGTCTAGGCCAACGGCCGCTCCCGGTGGAAGGGCTGTGACGGGGGGCAGGTCGGCGGCAACTGCAGCGAGCGAAGGCAGGTGCCTGGTCGAGCGATGAGCCGCCTCAAAACGGAAACTGCTGCCCGAAGCTCACCACCCAGCGCTTCCCCTCGAACCCCTCCCCGAAGCGATACGCGAGGTCTAGCCGGCCCACGTTTGCGCCGGTCGATCTGGTAGATCCCATCCGGAGCCCCACCCCAACGTCGCCGCCTGAGCGCGACGGCTGGTCGGCGAACCACGCCCCGCCGTAGTCGAGGAACCCGGCGAACCCCAAGCCCAGCATGCCGAAGAGCTGGTCGATCAGATAGGCGCGGTGCTCGAGGATCCCGAAGGCCATGCGCTCGCCCGTGAAGGCGTGCGCCGCGAACGCCCGCGGCCCGAACCCGCTGCCCAGATCGAACTCCGACCCCGGCGCGACATTCTTGAGCGCGCCAACCTGGACGTGCAGCACCGTGCTGTGCCGGCGGAAGAAGCGCGCCGCTACCGTCGTAGTGGCCCGTACCTGTCCCGAGTCGAGCCCCGCCGACGTGAACAGGCCGTGGCCCCAGGCGGAGATCTTGGCAAAGTGCCGCCCGAGTGATGCCCCCGCCTGCAGCCGGAAGCCCGGCGCGACCCCGGAACGCTCATAGCCCCAGGCGTCGGGCGCGTACCAAAAGCTCAGCGCTGCCAGCGAGCTCAGGTCCACATCCTCTTCGCGCGCAAACCCGTTGTAGTGGGTGACCACCATGTAGCGAGGCTTCATTGCCTCCGCGAACACCCCGACCGCACCCGTCACGGTGTCGGGCACCGTGGAGGCGTCGGTGGTCCACAGCATGTACTCCTCGCGCTTGACCTGCCCCACCACCCCGAGCCGCACGTAGCCGCGCGGTCCCGCAACCGGGGCATACGACAGCGCCCCCAGCTGCCAGAAAAGCCGGCGACGATAGGTCTCCGAGGAGTCACCGTCCCGGAATTGCAGAATGCGCTGGTTGCCCGCTTCGCCAGGCAGGTCCAGGGCCCAACGGTCGCCGAACGACCGATACGGCACCCCGCCGTACCACCCGCCGAAGCTGCCGTCACTCAGATTGTCATAGAATCCGTCGACCCCGGTGCGGGTGCCTCGAATGCGGTCCATCCCGCCCAGCAGGCGCAGTGCAGTCCGGTCGGGCTCGTCGCGGTACACGATCCCCACCCGGGCGCCCGTGCCGATGAAGTTCCGCTCGATGCCACCCAATGCCCAGTTGAACTCCCCACCCGTGAAGTTGGCGTTGAGCACCAGCTCGGTGGTCCAACCGTCGTTCGTCTCGACCAGCATGTGGAGCCTGTCGCCCACGGTCATCGAGTCGATGCTGACTTCGCGGAACAGGCCTCGCGACCGCAGGTTGCGCTCCGTCTCGGCGACCCGGGCTGAGTCGTAGGGCTCGCCCTGCTTGAACAGCAACTCGTGTCGCACGACCGAGGGACGCGTGGTGACGTGCAGCGCGTTCATGATGCGGAACAGCGCGTTCGTCTGCGCCTCTGCAGGGCGAAAGATGTCCTGCGTGACGATGATGATCGTGTCGATGACGGGGGGACTCGGCTCCGCTCCCTCCTGGGCGCGGACCAGACCAGGGAGCGCGAGGAACACACCGCCCAGGGCGAAGGCGCGACGCACGACCGCTACCCGCCCTCTCGTCCGAGATCGGCCACCGAATCGATCACGCGATCCGGCCGAATACCGCTCGACGCGAGAACGTCCTCCCGGAACTTCCCCGTGCGCACCAACCACCCCTCGAGGCCAATTCGCTGTGCTCCCTGAATGTCGGACCAGAGATCGTCACCGACCATGACCACGGTGGCGTCACCGTCATCGGGCGGCGGACCCAGCGACGCCACCGCTCCCTGGAAGAACGCGGGGTTCGGCTTGCCGCAGACCACTGCGTCCTGCTCGGTCGCGTACTCCAACGCGGCCACCCACGCCCCGGCATCCAGCTCGACCCCCTCGGGCCCGTGCCAGTAGCGCCCGCGCTGCAGCGCGATGAGCCGCGCGCCGTCCATAACATAGCGGAACGCCTCGTTCAGCAGCGCCGGCGTCCACTGCTCTCCCAAGTCGCCCACCAGGACCGCTTCGGGCGCCGCACCCGTCGGCAAGGCGGACCCCGAGGTGCCGCCAATCAGCTCCAGCCCGCCCAGGTCCACGAGCGCCTCGGAACTCACGAACGGCGCGACGGCACCAATGCCCTCCCGCTCGAGGAGGGCGCGCCCGGCTACCATCGCCGAAAACACCTCGTCGGGCTCGACCGCGAAGCCGTAGCCGCGCATGCGGTCCACGATGAAGCTGCGGGGCCGGCGTGTCGTGTTGGTGACGAAGCGCAGAAATGTGCCGCGGCGCCGCAACTGCTCGATGGCAGCCACGGCGCCGGGTATGGGTCCTGCTTCGGTGTAGAGTGTTCCGTCGAGGTCGAGCAGCAGACCCCGAACCGCCTCGCCTAGTACTTGCCGAGGTAGGTCTGGACCTCCCAGTTGCTCACCTGCGCCGTGTAGCTCCGCCACTCCGCTCGCTTCGCCTCGAGGAACATCTGGTAGATATGCGATCCGAGCGCCTCGCGGACCACCTGGTCCTTCTCGAGGTAGTCCAGCGCCTCGTGCAGGTCCCGCGGCAACTCGTCGATGCGATACTTGCGCCGCTCGCGATGGCTCATGGTGAAGATGTTTTTGTTCACTGGCTCGGGCGGCGTGAGCTTCTGCTCCACGCCGTCGAGGCCCGCCGCGAGCTGCACGGTCAGCGCAAGATAGGGGTTGGCCGACGGATCCGGCATCCTCAACTCGCACCGCGTCCCGTGGCCGCGCCGCTCCGGAATGCGCACCAGCGGCGAGCGGTTTCGCATGCTCCAGGCCACGTTGACTGGCGCCTCGTACCCCGGGACCAGCCGCTTGTAGCTGTTCACCAGCGGGTTGGTGATGGCACAGAACCCGCGCGCGTGCTTCAGCAGGCCGGCGATGTAGGCCAGGCCCACGTTGGAGATCTCCCACTCCGCCTTCGGGTCGAAGAACGCGTTGTCGCCGTCCTTGAACAGCGACTGATGCGTGTGCATGCCGGAGCCGTTCTGCCCGAAGATCGGCTTCGGCATGAAGGTCGCCGCGAAGCCGTGCCGGTAGGCGACGTTGCGCACGATGAACCGGAACGTGGCCAGGTTGTCGGCGGTCGTGAGCGCGTCGGCGTAGCGGAAGTCCACCTCATGCTGGCCCTCAGCCACCTCGTGGTGTCCCGCCTCCACCTCGAAGCCGAGGCTCACCAAGTCGTCGATGATGAGGCGGCGGATGGGCTCGGCCTTGTCGGCCGGTGCGAGATCGAAGTACCCGCCGGCGTCGTGCGTGTCGAGCGAGGGATGGCCGTTCGCGTCGAGGTGGAAGATGAAGAACTCCGCTTCGACGCCCGCCATCATCTCGTAGCCCAACTTCGCGGCCCGTTCGATCTGGCGATTGAGCGCCCCGCGCGGACAGCCGGGGAAGGGCGTCTCGTCGGGGTTGTAGATGTCGCAGATCAGCCGCGCGACGCGCCCGCCCTCGTCGTCGTACGGGAAGATCTTGAACGTGCCGAGGTCGGGCTTGAGGATCATGTCGCTCTCCTCGATCCGGACGAAGCCCTCGATCGAGGAGCCGTCGAACATGATCTCGCCTTCCAGCGCCTTCTGGAACTGGCTCCGAGGCACCTCGACGTTCTTGTTGATCCCGGTGATGTCGGTGAACTGGAGACGCAGAAAGTCGACCTGCATCTGATCGCATAGCTGCAGGATGTCGGCCGTGGTCGCACCGCGGGTGTCGATGTGGTTCTCGCGCAAGTCGGGTTTCGGGTTGCGGGTGGGCACGGTAAGCGACTTGACCTCTGACACGGTGCGCTCCTTGAGTGGCGGTTGGGTGGCCGACGGCTCGCGGGACGCAGTACGCTAGCGGAACCGTGCTCTGGTGTCAAGCGTATCGTGCAGAATCTGCGCGAATCGAGTATCGATACGGAAGAATGTGGCCGGAATCGTGAACCGCGTCGCCGGAATTCGGCGACTCCTGCAAGAATATCAGATCGCCTGTGACGTCCCCGGTGCGCCCGTCAACCCACCTCCAGGGAGTCCAACAGGTTCCATAGCTCCTGGGCTGAGAACTCGTTAAACCGGGTTTCCACGTCCTTCTCATCCCACTCCAGGAAGATCCAGCCGGAGAGTCGGTGCAGGTTGCCGGAGATGAAGTGAATGCGGCCCCGGAAGGCACCTACTTCCGGGTCGGTCGAGGTCTCGAGCACCACGTCCCAACGACTCTCACCCCGCTCGAGCTCGCCCATTTGGCGCGCCTTGATCTGGTTCCACGGCGGGTCGAACTGCGTGGATTTTGGCTGGTCCTCTGCGTCAGGCGCCATGTGCGCTACAGTAATGCTCCCAGAGCGGGGACGCTAGCGCACAGATCACGCTCGCGGTCCTCCGTAACACGCTGGAAAGTGGGCCACCTGCGGCCCGGAGCGTCGCTATATTTCCCGCTCTCGGAACCACCTTGAATCGGTCACGGATGACTCTATGAGCACGACCTCCGGACACCCCTGTTCCAACTGCGGAGCCTCCCTCTCCTCGGGGGCGAAGTTCTGTCACGCCTGCGGCACCGCCACGACTACCCAGAAATCGGGTCTGCCGGGCTTCGTTTGGATCCTCGCCGGACTCGCGGCGGTAACGTTGGTCGCGGTGATCGCCTTCCAGGCGGGGCGCTCGGGTGCGCCGCAAGCGGGCCCGCCGGCGGCCAGCGCGCCGACCGGTGGTGCGGGCGGCGGCATGCCCGACCTGGCCAGCATGAGCCCACGGGAGCAAGCCGACCGCCTGTTCAATCGCGTCATGACCGCCCACGAGCAGGGTGACCAGGGATCGGTAGACCTGTTCAAGCCGATGGCCCTCCAGGCCTACGGCATGCTCGGCACCCTGGGCCCCGATGCGCACTACCACGTGGGCGTCATGCAGGTCGTTACGGGCGAGGTGGACGACGCCCGCGCCCGTGCCGACTCGATCGAGGCGCTGGTTGCCGGGCATCTGTTCGCCTTCATGCTGCGCCACTCGGCGGCCCGGATGGAGAGCAACGAAGCCGCCGCACAGGAGGCGTACCGGGGCTTCCTCGCCAACTACGACGGGGAGATCGCGGCCGGGCGGCAGGAGTATGCGGATCATCAACGGGCTGTGGACTCCTTCCGCCAGCAGGCGCTCGACGAGACCCAGTGATCATCCGCCTCGCGCACAGCCCCGATTCGGACGACGCGTTCATGTTCTACGCGTTGGCCACCGGCAAGATCACGACCGAAGAGCGGCGCTACGAGCACGAACTGCAGGACATTGAGACGCTGAACCAGCGTGCCCTCAAGGGGGAGCTGGATGTTACCGCGGTCTCGATACACGCCTATGCCTACCTGGCCGAGCGGTACGCGCTCCTGACTCACGGGGCTTCGATCGGGGACCGCTACGGTCCCCGGCTCGTCGCGCGCGGGCCGGCGCCGCCGGATCCCCGCGAGGCGATCAGGGGGATGCGGATCGCGATTCCCGGGCACCTCACGACGGCGGCCCTGGCACTGCAGCTGTACCAACCCGACTTCGAGCCAGTGGTGACCCCGTTCGACGAGATCGAGGATGTCGTGGGACACGGCGACGTTGATGCAGGTCTCCTGATTCACGAGGGGCAACTCACCTACTCCGAGGGCGGCCTCAACCTCTGGCTCGACATGGGCGAGTGGTGGTACGGGGAGACCGGCCTGCCTCTCCCCCTCGGCGGCAACGCGGTACGGCGCGACCTGGGCGAGGAGCTGATCGGGGCCATCTCCCAGGATCTCCGGGCCAGCATCGTGTACGGACTGGAGCACCGGGAAGAGGCGCTCACGCACGCCATGCAGTACGCCCGGGGACTCGACCGGAAGCTGGCCGACGAGTTCGTAGGGATGTATGTCAACGACTACACGGTGGATTACGGGGAGAAGGGGCGGCGGGCAGTCCAGACGCTCCTCGAGCGGGGAGCCGACGCAGGGATCATCCCCCATCAGGTACCGGTCACCTTCGTGGACTAACCACGCCGCGGCGGCGTGCACGACGGCGCTGCTCGCAGCCTGCTCGCCGGCGCCCCAATGGGTAGCGGTGAGCGGCGACAGCCAGCTGCTGCTCTACAGCCCCGACCTCACGACCGCTGACACGATCGGCCTGGCGGCCGCCCTCCTGCCGGGAGAGCGGATCACCCACCTGGTCTCCGACGCGAGCGGCTCCGGTTTGCACGTGCTCGCAGCGAGTGACACGGCGGGCGCGATCATCACGGTGCGGCACCGGGACGGGCGGGTGCTCGGACGCACCCGCCTCGAGGGGGTGCCCACCGCGGTCGCCATGCACCCCGACGGCCACAGCCTGATGGTGGCCACCTCGCTCGGAACCGCGGAAACGCAGGAACGCAGCACGCTCCACTTCATCCCCCTCGACGCCGCCCGGACCGCGGCTCGAGCCGAACTGTGCAGCCAACCTGCCCGCGCAATGGTGCCTTTTCGCGACCTCGACCGCCTCTATGTGGCCTGCGACGGCGGCGAGCTGGCGGAGCTCGACCTGCGCCTGCGCACGCAAATCCGGACAGTTCGGTTCACAGAGCCGCAGAACCATATGAGTGAGCCGTGTGGGCCGGTAGGCGCCGGGCTCTCCTCGAACGCCACCCTCGTCTACGTGCTCTGCCGCGAGACGGGCACGCTGTTCTACCTCGACCGAGCGCGCCTCACCCTGTTCGACTCTTTGATGGTCGGCGGCGGCGCCTCCGGCCTCGCCATGACCCCGAACCGGCGCCGGGCGGTGGTGACGCGGCCGCAGGCAAGCGAGGTAGCGATCTTGGACATGCGGGGTCGCCGCGTGGCACACCGGGCCGCCTTCGGGGCGCCCTCCTCCAGCGGCGTGAGCAGTGATGGGCGCTGGGCCTACGTGGTCGGCGACGAGGGGGTGTTGCGGGTGGACCTCAGGGGGATGCGGATGCTGGCCCAGCCTGGCCTAGGCACCCGCGCAACCGCCGTGGAGGTGTGGCCGGGCCACTCGTCCCCGATCATGCGCTGGTAGTCACAGAGTCACCGCCACCGTAACCGCCCCAGCCGGGACGTGGTGAGCGATTCCGCGGCGGCACCGCGCCACACCACGAGCTTGGTGTTGGCTCCTCCGGCACCGAGTCCATTCGGATGAATGTGGATGACGGAGCGGCTCACCGTGAAGGCGACGCCATGCCGGGACGGTCCACCGCGGGCGAGCACGACCGCTCCGCTCCCATCCTCCAGCACCGCGCGGAGCGAGTCGGCGCGGAACTCGACCCGCACGCGGGCGCCGCGAACCATGGCCTCGAGCCGGGCCCGATCAAAGAACACCGCCACCTCTCCCGCGGACCGTCGCACCGCGACACGGTCGGTCCAGGATACCACGCGGGGTACCGTGACGGCCGTGACGATCCCGATAATGCCGAGAACCGTCATCAGTTCGGTCAGCGTCATGCCTCGTCGCACTCCGTAATCGATGTCACAGTGCCGACCGAAACTGCGGTCCCAAATTACGCTCGCCGGGGCATACGCCTGCCCATTTCACGGAGTGAAATAGCGTTGCCGCAGACGTGTAGCCGCCCCTTGCAGGGGTTTAGGCCAGCCCGCATGTTAGGCAGGCCCTAGGACCCAAAGAGCACGAATCGGAGGCAATCAGGCTCGTGATCCCCCGTACGCTTCCCGACTCACAGGCCCCGGCGAACGGTCTGCACGAGCCATTCCTCCAGCGAGCTGCCGACGCCGACGCAGAGCCCTCCAGCAGCCACGCCCTGGGAGCGTTTCTCACCATGCGGCTGGTCGACCAATTCACGGCCGACCGGTCGCCACTACAGCCCGACGCCTTGGCGTATCAGATTCGGGCCACGAGCGACTTCCTGCGCGAGCTGCATCCCCCTACGATCGAGGGCAATCACTTGCTGGAGATCGTGCGGGTGGCGGACGGCGTACGCGATACCCGGAACGTGCAGCTGCTGTGGCCGCCGCTCCTGGCGTTCTCGTTCTGGCTGGAGAATCAGCTGCGGTTGCCCGAGGCGCTCGACGTCCTGGAGACCGGTGTGCGTGTCAGTCACAGAGAGGTCGGAGAAGAGGACGTGGCAGCCCACCTCCAGCTCGGCCGGGTGCTGCGCCTCTCGGGACAGTTCCCCGAGGCACGCGAGGCCTACGCGAAAGCGGGTCGACTCGCCTCCCGCCTCGGTGATACGCACTCAGCCTTGTTGAGCCGCATCGGACAGGCTATCGTCGTCCGCTTCCTCGGAAATCTGCCCGAGTCGGAGCGCATGTTGCTGGCGGTGCTGCGAGATGCGCGGCACGAGGGCGACGAAGACGCCGAGGCACGAGCCTGTCACGACCTGTCGGCCGCGTACTACTACATGGGACGTCAGGTGGCGGCCGTGCAGCTCGCCTTCGAGGCGTTCCGTCTCTACGGCGAACAGCCACGCCGCACGCGCGCGCTGGCCGACATGGGAATGGTCCTCCGAGAGTTGGGGCATTACTCCGTGGCCAAGCGGGCACTGCTGCTGGCCCTGGACTACGACCCACCGATGGAGTGCCGCGTGCGAACGGTGGTCGAGCTGGTCGATCTGGCGGCGCTCATGCAGGATCGCATCTCGTTCGAGCGCTGGCGGCGGGAGGCCGATGCGTGTTATGACCATATGCCGCCCGACGAGCGGGCGGAGTTCGAGATCAAGCTGGGAACCGGCCTGGCGGCGTTCGAGCGCTGGCAGGAGGGCGAGGATCACCTACGGCGCGGCATGGCGCTCGCCGAGGAACGAGGGTTGGGAGAGCAGTTGTTCCGCGCGGAGGCGCAACTCAGAGACGTACAGGAAGGCCGCGACGCGCGGAGGCGCGCCGCGACCGTTCCCACTGAGGTGGACCCTGTGCCGGAACTCGAGCCGACGATCGCTTCATTGGAGGCGTTAGCGAGCGAGCGATAGCCGAGACCCCGAGGGGCGTGCGCGATTACGTACCGGAGCCGTTGTAACCGCTGGTGCCCGAGCCGTTGTAGCCGCTGGTCCCGGAACCGTTGTAGCCACTGGTCCCGGAGCCGTTGTAGCCGCTCGACGAGCAGAAGGTTCCGGAGCCGTTGTAGCCGCTGTCGAGCGTGCCGGAACCGTTGTAGCCGCTGTCAGCGCAGACGTCCGGAGCGGTAGCGTCGGCGCAGGCCGATGCCCCGAGGGCAGCAGAAGCGAGCAGAGCAAGAGCGAGGTACCGTACCCGACGGGACATAGCACCCTCCTGGGTGTTTGAGCTTGTCGGCGGCGGCAGGGGCCGTCGCACCATAATCAAGGTGTGGTGAGGGGCCGGATAGGCCCTTTTGGGGACTTCATGTGCCGTTTTTGGGACATTTATGCTGGTTCTAGCTGCGGTTCCTAAGTCGTTCTCGGACCAACTCCTCCGGGCTGCCGGCCACCGATTCCAGTTCGTGGCCGCGTCGTCCTGGAGCGAGGTGCTCGAGACGATTCTGAGGGAGCCCCTCGAGCTGGCCGTTCTAGACCCGGGGCTGGAGGGAATACCCCGGTCACAGGAGATCGAGCGGATTCGGGTTCTCTTCCCGTCGCTCCCGCTGGTGTTGTACACGAAGCTCACGCCCGGCATGGTCCCGGTGCTGCTGCGCCTGGGACGCGTGGGGGTGCGGGAGGTGGTCGTGGCCGGCCACGACGACCACCCGGAGCGGCTGAGCGACATCCTGGTCGAGGAGGCGGCGCGCTCTCTGTCACGCCGGCTGGTCGAGGAGATCGCGGATCTCCTGGACGGCTGCCCCGGCCAGCTCCGCTGGGCGCTGGAGACAGTCGTGCGGGAGCCGGCATCGTTCCACACCGTGCGGGATCTCGCCGAACGGGCCCGCATGGACCGGCGAACCTGCGCTAGGTGGTTCACGAAGGCGAACCTGCCGCCGCCGAGCGTGGTGCTCATGGTGTTCCGGGTCGTGTACGCGCATCGCCTGCTGCAGGATCCGGGCTACACCGTGGAGGACGTGGCCGCCAAGCTGGGCTACTCCAAGGCGCGCTCGTTCGCGCAGAACGTGAAAGAGGTGTTCGGTATGACACCGGGTGAGCTCAGGGTATCGCTCACGCCCAATGAGGCCGTCCGGATCGTGCGAGAGAAGTTCTTCAAGAGACCGACCAGGAGCGAGAAGAAACCACTCAAGGCGTTGCTAAACGTTTCATGACACCGTCCACCTTCCTTGTCGTCGACGACGAACCGGGCATCAGAAAGGTGCTCTCCCGGGCGCTGGCCCGGTTCGGCCACACCGTGGTGCTGGCCACGACGGGCGAAGAGGCGTGTCAGGTGCTGGAGACGAACCAGGTCGATGTCGTGATGTTGGACCTTCGCATGCCCAGCATGTCGGGGCAAACGCTATATCACGCCATCGCCTCGCAGTGGCCCGAGCTGGTGGGGCGCGTCGTCGTCATGAGCGGTGACTTGGAGGCGAAGGACCACGAGAGCTGGTTGAGCCTGCATGACCTGCCGGTCCTTCCCAAGCCGTTCGAGATCGCGCAGCTCCTCGACCTCGTCACGCGGCTCACCGAGAGCCCGCGACGCGAAGCGAACGGAACGTAGCAATGGGTACACCGGGGGGGCGCGTGGAAGATCCTCTGTTCAATTTGCGGGAGTACCGCAGGCTGGCACCGTGGAACCTGCGAGACCTTGCGACGCTCGCCGGCGCGATTCTCGACGCCTCGGGCGTGCGTCCCATCAATGCGGCGGCCAGCGCTCACCCGAGCGAGCGTACCATCCGCTTCTATGTCACCCGCAACCTGGTGACGCCCCCAGAGGGACGGGGCACCGCCGCCACCTACTCCTACCGTCACCTGCTGCAGGTGCTGGCCATCAAGCTGCGCCAGATGGAGGGAGCCACGCTCGCGGACATCGAGGCCGAGCTGGCCGAGACCGCCGGCGACGCCCTGGAGCGGCGAGTCGCCGCGGCACTGGGCCCCAACCTCCCGGCTCCCGGCCAGCTCCCGCTCACCGGCCAGGACATGCCGCCCCGGGGACGGGCCGGACAGGCGCTTCGGGCATTGGCGCCGCAGGGCGAGGAGCCCCGCGACGCACGAGGTATGAGCGCCTGGCGCCGCGTCTGGGTCGGCGACGGGATCGAGCTACACCTGCGGGAGGACCACCCGCTCATTCACGGCCACATGGAGGCCCAGACCGCCGACGCGGTGCGGCTCATCATCGGGCGGATCGTGTCACAACTGCGGTCGCCGCCGGGTAGCCCCAAGCTACGGGAGAGCCAACGAGCCTAGCGGCACCGTCGTGCCAGGCACGGAGCCGCCTGCATTCAGCGGAGGACCGTAATGACCTGGGTATTCCTCGTCCTCATCGTGATCGTCATCCTGTGGACGATCGCAGCCTACAACAAGCTGATCAACCTGAAGGGCCAGACGATCAACGCCTGGAAACAGATCGACGTCCAGCTCAAGCGGCGCCACGATCTGATTCCCAACCTGGTGGAGGCGGTGAAGGGCGCGATGGACTTCGAGCGAGACACGCTCGAGGCCGTCATCCAGGCCCGCAACCAGGCGGTGAAGGTCCAGGCCGAGGCCGGGCCGACCGGCGGGGTGGGACAACTCGCTGCCGCGGAGGCAGCGCTGACCTCCGCTCTGGGACGTTTCAACCTGGTGGTCGAGCGTTACCCCGAGCTTAAGGCCACACAGAACGTGGGGCAGCTCCAGGAAGAGCTCACCTCGACCGAGAACCGGGTCGCCTTCGCCCGACAGCTCTACAACGACGTGGCAACGGAGTACAACGTCAAACAGCAGCAGGTCCCCTGGAACATGGTTGCGGGGCTCGCGCGCTGCGAGCAGGTCGAGCTGTGGGAGATCGCTGACGACACGGAGCGCGAGGTGCCGAAGGTCGATCTGTCCTTCAAGAAGGACGAGTGAGCGACAACAATCTCTTCGCCCAGCAGCGAGCCAATCGCCGCCGGTCGGCCATCCTCGTCACCATCTTCGTGGTGTTCTTCGCTTGGATCGGCTTCGGCGGCGATCTCTCTTTCTACCTCTACACGCTGGAGGCGCCCCCCGAGGCGTACCACCACCGGATCCCCTGGTTCGGCGTCGTGGCCACCGTGTTGGGTCTCAGCATGGCCTACTACGCCTGGAAGCGCGGTCCCAAACAGGTGCTGTGGGCGACCGGCGCCTGGGAGCTCCTCAACCCCTCCAAGCCCGAGGAGCAGCAGTACGTCAACGTGGTCGAGGAAATGGCCATCGCCTCCGGCCTCCCGCGTCCCAACATCTGGATCGTCCCCGACAAGGACCCCAACGCCTTCGCCACCGGCACGGATGAGTCCCACGCACACGTAGCGGTGACCGAGGGACTGCTCGGACAGCTCAACCGGGACGAGCTCCAGTCAGTGGTGGCGCACGAGATGGCGCACATCCGCAATCACGACGTCAAGCTCATGACGCTGCTGGCGGCCCTGGTGGGCGTCATCGTGCTGATCTCGGACGGCGCCTGGCGTTTTATCGGGTACGGCGGGCGGGTCGGTGGCCGTTCCGGTGGCGGCCGCTCCGGCGGCGGCAAGAAGGGCGGGGCGGGGGCGGCCGCGCTGATCATTCTGGTGCTGTGGCTCGTCTCGGTGCTGCTGGCTCCCATGGTGTCCCGCTTGCTCGCCCTCGGTGTGAGCCGCAAGCGGGAGTTCCTGGCCGACGCCACCAGTGCCCAGTTCACCCGCAATCCCGCAGCGCTGGCCGCCGCGCTCCGCAAGATCGAGGACGCCGCGGCCCCCACGAAGGCCATCAAGCGGGGCACGGCGCACCTGTGTATTTCCGATCCCCTGGGACGCAGGCTCACGCACAAGGAAGGCGCCGTCGCCAACCTGCTGGCCACCCATCCACCCATGGCCATGCGCATCGCCCGTCTGAAGAAGATGGCCTACCAGTACGACCGTACCGGGGTGCTCCCGGAGGTCCTCTGACTCTCTCGGTCGTGGACTGGGCGCTGCTGGCCGTCGCGGCGCTCCTCACGGCCGCCCTTACTCTCTGGACCGTCAGGCACTCGCGGCGCGCCATCACCCACTGGTTCGACCGCGCAGTCTTACGCACCGCGCACCAGTTCCGCGTCCGCCTGAAGCGCTACCGACTGGTTAGCAAGCGTTCGATCCGGGATCAACTGCTGCAGGATCCGCAGGTGCTTGCCGCCGTTCGCGAGTACAGCGAGGAGCACGGCGTGACCGAGCTGGACGCCAGGGTCCGGGTCGAGCGCTACATCGACGAGATCGTCCCGTACTTCAACGTCCTTTCCTACTACAAGCTGGGGTACAACCTCGCCCGGATGCTGGTGCACCTCTTCTATCGGGTGAGCTCCGAGTACCAGGATCGCGCTGCCCTCAACGCCATCCCCCGACGGGACGTCGTGGTCTACCTCATGAACCACCGCTCCAACGCCGACTACGTCGTGGTCGCGTACGTCCTCGCCCGGGCCGTGAGCATCAGCTACGCCGTCGGCGAGTGGGCGCGGGTGTGGCCGCTGGAGTACGTCTTCAAGTCATTCGGCTCCTACTTCATTCGGCGGGGGTTCCGGGAGCCCCTCTACCACGTGGTGCTGGAGCGCTATGTCCAGCTCATCACGCGGAACGGCCTCACCCAGGGGATCTTTCTGGAGGGAGGGCTCAGCCGAAACGGCGCGTTTCGCACCGCCAAGATCGGGTTGCTTGACTACATCGCGCGCACTCTCGACGACCTGCCTGCCGATCGCGACATCTGGCTCGTCCCGGTGGCCCTCAACTACGACCGGGTGTTGGAGGACCGCACCTTGATCATGGAGCTGCTGGACCGTGAGACCCGACCGGGCCGGGTGCGACAGCTTACGACCATTGTCCACTACCTGTTCTTCAACCTGATGCGGCTGCTGACGGCGAGCCTCAAGCGGTACGGCCGCGTGGCCGTGAACTTCGGTACACCCGTCTCGGTGCGGGGCTGGGTGCAGCAGCAGCCCGATGTGCTGCATCGATCCAAGGAGGAGCGGCTCCCCCGGCTCCAGGAATTGGCGGACGACGTCATGGGGCGGATCGGCGAGATCATCCCCGTGACGCCGGTACCGCTGGTGGCCGCGGCGCTGCTGTCGTTCGGCGAGTCGCTGGTGCGGGCCGATGCACTGTTGGAGCGGATCGACGAGTACCGCGATCATTTGCTGAGCCGTGGCGCGAAACTGGTGCAGCCGGAGCGCGGCCCGGACATCATCTTGGATCGGGCGTGGCGCATGCTCTCCATGCGACGCCTGGTCGTGCGCGAACACGAGAGCTATGTGATTCTCCCGAAGCAGCGTCCCTTGCTCGAGTATTACGCCAACTCCATCCGGCATCTACTCCCAGGTACCGTGCTCGAGCCCACGATGCACCCAGCCCGGGAGTCCGATCCTCACCTGCCTCGCCTGTCGACCGAAACTCGGCGGCGCGCACGTTAGATTCCCTGCATGCCGGACCCCCTGCACATCCCCTCCCTCGCGATCGGGGCACGGGTCGAGGACGACTTCCTGCTGCACAAAGTCGACTCGCGCACGCTGGACAGCGGCGACCCCTACGCGATCCTCACCGTGGGGAACGCCTCGGGCACCATCGGCACCGCGCCGTTTTGGAAGGAGCGGCAGGACGAGATCGCGGGGCTCCAGCGCGGGCATGTAGTGCACGTGATCGGCGATGTCGCTTCGTACCGCGATCGGCGGCAGCTCCAGGTGAGCTCGATCCGTCACCTCCCCAAGGACAGTGTGGACGTTCGTGCCCTGCTACCGTCGGTGGGTGCCGTAGACCGGTACTGGGAAGCGCTCGACAAGATGCGGCGGGCGATCACCAAGCCGCGCCTGCGGGGGGTGGTGGACCTGTTCTACGAGGAGGACACGTTCCGCCAGCGCTACGAGCAGTGCCCGGCGGCGGTGGCCGGACACCACGCGGCGATTGGAGGCCTCCTCAAGCACACCACTGAGGTCGCCGCCATCGCGCGCACGATCGCGAAGGCCTGCGGGGCCGATCAGGAGCTCGTAATCGCGGGCGCGCTGCTGCACGACATCGGCAAGCTGGAGAGCTATCGCTGGGACGGGCTGTTCGAGTTCACCGATGAAGGCCGGATCGTGGACCACGTCGTGCTGGGCGCCCTGATGCTGGACCGCCGACTCGCGGAGGAGACGGAGCCGCCCTGCACCTCCCTGGAGCGGGACCTCCTGCTGCATCTCGTTCTCTCGCACCACGGCAAGCGGGAGTTCGGCAGTCCGGTGCCCCCGATGACCCTCGAGGCCGAGGTGCTGCACTGGGCCGACAATGCCAGCGCCAAGACCGCGAGCATGGCGGACGTGCTGCGCGACGACAGCAATTTCCCCGAGGGCCTGGTATCGAAGACGCATTGGACGCTGGATCACCGCCGGGCGTTCAGGGGGGAGAGCGACTGGGGGGAATAGGACCGGGAACGGAGTACGGTGGGACGGGATTCGAGCGAGGCCGGGCGCCGAGTCACGTCCCGCCCCCACCCAGGATCCGCGTTGCCCGCTCGGCCCGGACCAGCGCCTGATCGATCACAGCTAGTAGCTGCCGCTCGCACCCGGGTGACGCCGTGGCCTCCAGCAGCCGGACGACACAGCGAATCGCGCTCAGCGCGGCGTTGGCTTCGGCAGCTGCCGCCAGTCGCCTTGCCTCCGGGCCTGAGGGCATCGAGAACCAGGGGGTCACGCACCCACGCTAGGGTGGCGCGTCGCACCGACCGGTATCCGACGCATCGAGCACGGGGCAAAAAGTGACGTATCGCTTCCTGCCGCACACTGCCGACATCAAGGTGGCGATCGAGGCCGCCAGCTTCGAGGACCTGCTCGCTGACGCGACCGCTATCGTGCGCGGCCTGCTGGCGGGTGAGGGTAGCGTCGAGCCGCGGGAGGAGCGTCGGGTCACCGCCACCGGCGCCGACGCCTCGGACGTCCTCCTGCGCTACCTCCAGGAACTGCTCTACCTGTTCGACACCGAGGGATTCCTCCCGGCGATCGTGGACACCGATCGATTCACCGGCAACGAGGCGGCGGTCCGGGTCGGTGGGGAGCTGTACGATCCGGCACGCCACGAGCACCAACCCGAGGTGAAGGCGGCGACACGACACGGGCTCAGGGTGGAGCGGCGCGCCGACGCATGGTACGCGGAGGTGGTGTTCGACGTGTGAGGCGACAGAAACCGTCGCACTTCACCCATCATCTCCCCGGGAACCCATATCTTTCACACATATGGACACCGCCCAGATCTCGGTTGAGCGGATCGACGAGTACCGCTGGCGCGTGAAGCGCGGCCGCGGGATGCGCACCGAGGGGCTCATCTTTGCGGACGCGGAGCTGATGCAGGACTTGGAGGGAGACCAGTGCCTGCAGCAGGTCGTGAACGTCGCGCACCTCCCGGGCATCGTCGGCCCCTCCATCGCCATGCCCGACATCCACTGGGGCTACGGCTTTCCCATCGGGGGAGTGGCGGCATTCGACGAGAAGGAAGGGGTGATCTCCCCGGGCGGCGTCGGTTACGACATCAACTGCGGGGTGCGCCTGTTGCGCAGTCCGCTCACCGCCTATGACGTGCGGCCCAAGCTCACCCACCTGATGGACACGCTATACCACACCATCCCCTCCGGCGTTGGCTCGTCGCGCTCGGACGTGAAGTTGTCTCCCAAGGAGTTGGATCGGGTGTTGGAGCGAGGGGCTCCCTGGACGGTGGAGCGCGGCTACGGCCAGGAACGGGACCTCGAGTGCATCGAGGCCGACGGCTCACTCCCGGGCGACCCCGACGCGGTGAGCCCGCGGGCCAAGAAGCGGGGGACAACCCAACTCGGCACCGTGGGGAGCGGCAACCACTTCGTCGAAGTGGGTTACGTCGCCGAGATCTATGATGGCGACGCCGCCAGCCGGCTCGGTTTGAGGCTGAACGGCGTCACCTTCTTTATTCACTCGGGCTCCCGCGGTCTCGGCTACCAGGTGTGCGACGACTACCTCGACACCATGGTGCAGGCGGCGCGCAAGTACGGCATCGATCTCCCCGACAAGCAGCTCTGCTGCGCGCCGCTCACGAGCCCCGAGGCCGACAGGTACCTCGGTGCGATGAACGCAGCGGCCAACTACGCGTTCGCCAACCGGCAGCTCATGGCCCACTACGTCCGCAAGGCGCTCACGAAGATCTTCAGTGAGGACGTCGCGCAGCAGGCAGACCTGGTGTATGACGTCGCACACAACATCGCGAAATTCGAGACGCACGAGGTGGAGGGGACACCACGGCGCGTGTGCGTGCACCGTAAGGGCGCCACCCGGGCGTTTCCACCGGGCCATCCAGAGCTCGCCGACCGGTTCCGCGACATCGGACAGCCGGTACTGATCCCCGGAGACATGGGGCGGTACTCGTTCGTCCTGGTGGGAACGGCCGGCGCGTTCACCGAAACCTTCGGCTCCACCTGTCACGGCGCCGGCCGACGCATGAGCCGGCACCAGGCGAGGAAGACGGCTCGGTCCCGCAACGTGCCGAAGGAGCTCGAGGAGCGGGGCATTCTGATCCGGGCCGCGAGCCGGCGCACCGTGGACGAAGAGATTCCCGAGGCATACAAGGACGTGCAGCAGGTGGTGGACGTGGTGCACGGCGCCGGCATCGGGAGGAAGGTGGCCAAGCTCGTGCCCATCGGGGTGGTCAAGGGGTGAGGGGGCCCGGTGCGCGTCGAGACGTTTCCCGCCCACGTTGATCTCTGCCGCGCGCTGGCCGACCACGTCGTAAGCCTCGTGGGGGACCTCGGCTCGACCAGGGACCGCTGCGTGCTCGGGCTGCCTACCGGGCACACACCACTGGGACTCTATCGGGAGCTGGTGGCACGCTACGAAGCGGGCCTCGTGGACTTCGCGCGGGTCTTCACGTTCAACCTCGACGAGTACTACCCCATGGAGCCTAGGCACCCGCAGAGCTACCACCGATACATGCGGGAGGTGCTGGTGGACCACGTGAATCTCCCGCCCGAGCGGGTCCACATTCCCGACGGCACCGTGCCGCGGAAGCACGTCGCCGCCCACTGCGCAGCCTACGAGGCCGCGATCAACGAGCTGGGAGGCATCGACCTTCAGATTCTGGGCCTGGGACGCAACGGCCACATCGGGTTCAACGAGCCGGGATCGACCGCCGCGTCCCGCACTCGCCTGATCCAGCTCGACGCCGTGACGCGCCAGGACGCCGCCCGCGACTTCGGCTCGGAAGACGCGGTGCCGCATGAGGCCATCACGATGGGCATCGCAACGATTCTCGAGGCCGCGGAAGTCGTTCTGGTGGCCAACGGGTCGCACAAGACGGCCACCGTATGGCGCATGCTCAAGGAGGAGATCTCACCGCACCTGCCCGCGACGTATCTCAGGCAGCACGACCACCTGGCGGTCTACGTCGACGAAGATGCCGCAGGTCGGATTGGGTGAGCGGAGGGCAGCTCCGCGCCGGACAAAAAAAAGGCGACCCACACACCCGAAGGTGGTGGGCCGCCTCACGCGCTGGCTACCCGGAGTCAGGGGATTCACTCCCTCTGTTCTTCTCCCCGTTGCCACCACATGGCCTGATTCGGCCGCGGTAGGGCTCCAGGGGCTCCGGCTTCCATCCCCAAGCGGCCTGGCCACGGCCGCAAGGTTCACCAGCGTGGGCGCTGCGAGTCAGTCGGGTCGCGTACCAACTCCTCGCACTGCACACCGAGGCGCCACATCGGCGTGGATGAGGCGCGCGACTGGCCCCATCTGCCCGATAGAGGTGATCCACCCGGATCGTTGGACGCCCGAAGCCCTTGTTTGAGTCGGCGGCCTCCCCGGAATTCTCTTCTCGGGCACATCTCACAAGGCGTAGCGAAGACTGACGAGGTCCTCACCCTTCCCCTGCAAGACGCGAGGCCAATCTAAGTGGCAGCCAAGGCGTCGCAAGCGCCGCTTTTTCTTTGGATCGAGCGTTCTCGTGTTCACAGGTGTGGAAGAAAATCCGCCGGTTTGGATGGCGTATCCCGCGATTTCCACCTCATGTGGACTTGTGCACAACCGGCGCTCACAGCCGTTCCACACCCGCATTCCAGATTGTTACAATCGATACCGGTACGCACGCCGTCGATGCGTGGCCGCGCACGTTACGGTGCATGAAGATGTATCGGAGGGTGACGCCGACGGGTGTACTACGGAGCCCCAACCTCCTGGTACACGTAGGGCTCACCGGAATGGGCAGGAGCGAACAGCACACCGCCCCCGCTCGTGGCGAACCAGCCGGCCAGCAGGAGGTTCGAGATCTCGGGCGCAGGATTCTCGAACAGCACACCGAGCCAGCGCCGCACGTGCAGCAGCTCGGGGGCCCTCCGCGAGAGGAGGGAGATCACCCCACCCACTCCCTGTGTGGCGCGCAGGAAGTGGGCGACCGCATGCGCTCGCTGGGCGAACCCGTAGGCCCGCACCCCCGGCTCGTCATACAGCATGGACCCCTCGTACGGGTCCACCGGCGGCGCGTCGATCCGGGGACCGAGGTAGGCAAACTGCTGCCGCCCATCGCTCCGCCGCTCCACGACCGCAGCGGCGGCCTCCCCGCTGAGGCGAGCCGCGTGGATCAGGTCCGACTCGTTGAGGATTCCCACGGCCAGCGTCCACTCGAGAGCCGCGAGAGCGTTATGCAGCGGACACCCCATCTCGGAGTCGTAGGCGACGAGACGGGGGGCCTCGCCCGCCCGCTGGAAGAAGTACCCCAGCGCCTCGCCACGGTCGCTCCAAGTCTGGGTGGATCGCGAGATGTCCGGCACGGTCATGACATAGTCACGGTCATAGCGTGGCTCAAGATAACTCTACCCCCAGCATCGGAATAGGTGCTCGTGGCCGCGCGCCGGGCTTTGATGTAAACTGTGCTTCCGGTCCCGGAGGGCCCGGGGCACCAGGGGGATGGATGCGAGCGCTCACCACACTGTGCACACTGTTCATGCTTGCCGTCGGGTTCGACGGCGGACAGGCCGACCAGCGGCTTCTCAAGCGCTGGGTGGGCGTGCACCAGGGTCGGCCCCTCTGGCTGGATTTCTACGGCGACTCGATGCTGATCGTGAACGACATGTACGCCCTCGATTACTTCGCGTCGCCGCGGTGGATCGAGGCCGTGGGTGATACCTCGTTCCGCGTGACCTACTGGTTCGCTCGCGACCGCCTGCTGCTGGAGACCGACGAGGGACAAGTCGTCACGATGGCCGAGCAGGACCCGCTCGCGCGTCCCCTGTTCGCCGGCCGCTGGCGCGGGACCACGATCGGTCGCGACGAACCCGTCATCGATCTGCTGATGTACCGAGGCGGCGTCGCGCAGTATCGCACGCTCCCCGGCGGCGACTGGATCGAGGGGGAATACGATCGTTCGACCCGCGTCATCACGTACACATGGTTCGCGGATACCTTGGAGTTGGAGGCGGAGGGGGAAGTGGTGCCGGATTCGCTGGAGTGGATCGGCCAGTATGACCCGGCGGGAAATGCCCTCCTCTTTCCCGGAACGATCCCCGAGGAGAGCCTGCCCGACGCCGGCACCGTGGTGCTACGCCGCGCATTCCGCTGGTAGGGCTCTCCCGACTAGATCACGACGACCGGCGTGAGCACTTCGCGCTCCTGCCGGAACACGTCCTCGGCCCGATCCAGCGCGTCGTGCACGTCGGGGGCTGCGAGATCGGCGTACTTGCTGTTTGCCTCGAGCTGTCCCGTGAACCGCCGCACCATCACCAGCGCGTGCGTCACCTCACACTGCGCCGGATCGTGATTGGTGTATCCGGCAGTCAGCAGCTCACGGAAGAACGTCAGCGTCTGCGGCTGGTCCAGCACGTAGAGTGACTCGAGGATGCGCGGGCTCAGAAACTCCCGCAGGTGCAGGTCGCCGCGGACCGCCTCGAACAGCTCCATGAGGCGCGCGGAGGCATCCATTCCCGGGTAGAACCGCGCCGCCTCTGCCGCCGTGCCCACGAACGCGTGGTGCGCGTCGGGTATGAGGTAGCGGGCGAAGAGCGGCCAGTCGGACTTGCGGTGCCGCTCGGCCAGCGCGAGGAAGGCAAAGTAGCGACGCGGCAGGGGTGCCTCCTGATCCGCCACGACCGCCCGGAGGCCAGCTGCGCCGAATCGCTGCGCCACCAGCGCCGCCGCAGTCGCGTGCTGCATTCGCTCCAATTCGGGGACCCGGAACACCCGCACGTGCACCGCCGCCGGCTCGGCGCCGGCCGCGAGGACCGGCACGCGATCGAGCAGCCGCAGCAGCAGCCCGTCCACCTCGTCCAGGGCACGCTCCCACTGCCGCACGTCCCGCCGCCGTGCGGGTCCCAGGGCAGCCCACCCGAGCGCGTCCACCCCCGCTGCTGACCAACTCTCTTCGAGCTCTTCGGGCGTGCGCGCGTCGAGCAGCCGACGCAGCGCATCGGCGAAACCGAACACCAATTCGGGCATACGCTCAATGTAGCCGTTGCGCTCACCGCGCGGCGGCACTTAGGTTGCCCGCGTGCGATCGTTAGCGAACCGTCTGGCCCTCTCCCTGCTGGGCCTCGCGCTGGTGGGCGGATGCGGCACGCGAGACGACCCGATCCTGATCGGGCTGGCGGGCCCCTTCTCGCAGCCACGAGGGGCGTCCATGCAGCTCGGGGCCGAACTCGCCATCGCTGAGATCAACGCCGAGGGCGGTGTGCGAGGGCGGCCCCTCGCGCTCCTAGTACGTGACGACAGCGCTGTCACCGACGTGGCGGTGCACATCGCGCGAGAATTGTATGATCGGCCGGGGCTCGTGGCGGTGATCGGTCACCTCAATAGCAGTACCACGATCGCCGCCGCGCCGATCTACAATGGTGGCCGCAATCCCGTAGCGCAGATCTCACCATCCGCTTCGAGCCCGCTCGTGACCGAGGCCGGGCCATACACGTTCCGAGTCTGTCCCAGCGACCTGGTGCATGGTGAGCGCCTTGCCGATTGGGCGTGGGACCAGCTGCAAGCACGCACGGCGAGCGTGATCTACCAGAACGACGACTACGGCCGCGGCGTTCGCTCTGCCTTCTCGGACGCATTCCAGGCGATGGGCGGCCGCATCCTCACGGAGGATCCGTACGTAGCCTCTCTTCCGACGTTCGAGCCGTACCTGCGCCGCCTCCTCCAGCGGGGCGGCGTTGAAGCGATCATGATCGCGGGCACCCGCGAGGGTGCCGAGCGCATCATCGCGACCGCCGACTCGCTTGGCCTCGCCTATCCGATCATGGGCGCGGACGGCCTCACCGGCCTCGAGGCGTCGGGAACCGACGCCAGCGGCACGTACGTCTCGTCGGCGTATCTGCCAGGTCAGGCCGGGGCTGCCAACGAGCGCTTCGTCGCGGCCTACCGAGACACCTACGGCGATCGCCTACCGGACCACCGCGGCGCAGGAGCCTACGACATCGTCTACATGCTGGCCGACGCCATCGCGGCCGTGGGACCCGACCGGGAGCACATCCAGCTCTACCTCTCGGGTGTCGGTAGCGACAACCCCGCATTCAACGGCGTGACGGGCACCATCACCTTCGACGCGTACGGCGACGTGCCCGACAAGGACGTGGTCATCGGAATCGTGCGCGACGACCGCATCGTGCCGGCGCAGCAATGAGCCTCGCACAGCGCTTGGACACACTCAAGGCGCGCGTGGCCGTGGGACAGGGTACCCTCGTTGCGGGTCTGGTCATTGTCGCACTCATCGGCGTGTCGGCACTGGGCACCCTGGGCGAGACCATGAGCCGGCAAATCGAGGCTCTGACCCGCGTCTCCGAGATCAGCAACGGACTCGTCGTCACCCTGTTCGATGAGATGCGCACGGGCGAGCAGTACCTCACGGACCGGTCCACCGACGCCCGAGAGTCATTCCGTCAGGCGGGCCAGCGGTCCTATGTCCACCAGAGCCAGTTGCGCGCGCTTCCCGACCTCACGGAGACCGATCGGTTGATGATCGCTCGCATCGGGGAGTTGCAGGCCGAAGTGGAGGTCTCGTACAGCCTCGCCCACGCGCAGTTCGATCTCGCGCGGCGCCGGGCGGCGGAGCAGACGGTGCGGCAGGTGCGGGAACCGGCGGAGCAGCTACTGCAACTGGTGCAGGACTTCTCGGCGCAGCAGCGCGCCCGCGCCGACCAGATTGCACTGGACCTCGAGATCGACAGCGCGCGGCGGCGTCTGCTCGTGTGGACAGTGCTCGCCGCATCGATCCTCGCAGGGCTCATCGTAGGAATCACCACGCTGCGCTCAATCGAGCGTCCTCTCACGCGGCTGGAGGCGATGGCACGGCGCTTCGGCGAGGGAGACCTGCGATCGGTCGAGATCGGCCGCATGCCGCGCGAACTCCAATCCCTGGCCGACGCCATGGCACGCATCAGCACCAAGCTGCGGACGCTGGTGGAGAACCTGGTCTCGGAGGCCGAGCGGATCGCCTCCACGGCAACCGATCTCTCGGCGGTGAGCGAGCAGTTGGCGGCCTCTGCCGGTGAGATCTCCACGGCGATGATCGAGGTTTCGTCAGGAGCGGGCCAGCAAGTGAGCGGCTTGGAGCGCAGCTCGACGGCCATCGAGGATTTGCGCGCTACGACGGAGCGAAACGGCGAGATGGCGGGCCGGGTCGCCCAACTCGGAAGCGAGATCCACCGCCTCGCGGCCCGTTACCGGGAGGACGTCGCGGCATCCGCCACGGCACTCCTGGAACTGGGAGACGTCGTGCAGACCAGCGCTTCGCAGGTCGAGGAACTCGACCGTCTCTCCGAGGGCGTGTACGACTTCGTCGAGCTGATCAAGCGCATCTCGTCGCAGACCAACCTGCTGGCGCTGAACGCCCAGATCGAGGCGGCGCGCGCCGGTGAGCGGGGTATCGGGTTCGCCGTCGTGGCCGACGAGGTCAGGCAACTGGCCGACTCCAGCGCCGGAGCCGCCGAGGAGGTGACGGACACGCTGCAGGCCGTACGGTCCCAAGTGAGCGAGGTATCGGGCACGATGGCCGCCGGCCGCACCAAGGTGCAGGGCGTCGAGAGCATCGCCCAGGGTGCGGCAGGGGCGCTCCAGGAGATCGCCACGGCCATCGGCGAGGTGGAGAGCGCCGCCGCTCGGGTCAGGGACGAGGCTACGAGGAACCTCGCCGCTGCCGAGCAGATCAGACAGGAGGTCGCACGGGCCGGCGAGGCAGCCCAGACACACGCGTCATCTAGTGAAGAGGTAGCGGCGGCAGCCCAACAGCAGGGAGCGTCGACCGAGGAGATGGCCGCGCAGGCCAATCAGCTCAACGAGGCCGCCGAGCGCCTGCGGGCCCTGGTGCGCGGGTTCCGAATCTAGCGCTTCTTGACCTTCTTCGCCGGCTTCTTGCCGGCGGGCTTCTGCTTCACAGGCTTCTTCTTCGCAGCCTTCTTGGCGGGCTTCTTGGCTGGCTTCTTCTTGAGCGGCTTCTTGGCCGCTTTCTTTGCCTTCTTGACCTTCCCGGCCTTGGCCGCTGCGCGTCTGCCCCTGGTGGAGGCGGACACTTCCTGCATCAACTCGTCCCCCTCGTCCGCGCTGATCAGACCGCGTCGCACCGAGTACTGCACCAGCTCCTGGGCCTGATCGAGCCTGAAACTCTCGAGGCCCGCTCCCGCACGGATCATGTGCACAATGGCATCCGCTACGGGACTGCGAAGCACACTCCGGATGCCCGGAACCGCCTCCAGGAGTGCCGAGAGTTGCGAACCGCCGAGCTCGCGGGCCATCAGGGCTCCTTCATTGGGGGGTGTCGGGCGCCAAGCTAGCCAGTGGGGCCACCGGAGTCAAGCTACCACCTCACGATGACAACAGCCCTCAAGTTGTTTTAAATCAACAACTTAAACGCTGTCGGCTTGGCGAATACCGTGCCGCTAGGTCAGCGACTTCCGCGCGGGCTTGGGGCGTCGGGGCCGAAGGGACTGCGGAGTCCGGCGCAGCACTCTCCAGTCGGACTGGGCCAGGAGCTCGCCCAGCACCTGGCGGGTCCGCTGGTCGGTCGGCATCTCCAGCTCCACCTCGAGCCGGTAGTCCGCGCGATCGCTTCCCCGCCCCGTCAGGACGAATCCCGATCTACCGGGCTGCACGGCATCGATTTCCACTTCCGCGACGTTCACGTACCCCTCATCGCGCTCTTCGGCGGGGGTCATGGCCGCTCCGAATCAGACTGTACATAGGGAGTGTGAGCCCTCCCAGGCGGACCGTCAAGGGCAGCGGCCTAGCCAGGGGCCCATGGAGACGATACATTTCGGGCCCTCTTGTGCGGGAGTGGATGCCGTGGGACGTCGTGGGATCAAAGAGTATCGAGCCGCGGAAGCGCTTCAGCTCATTCTCGCTGACCGCGACCGTGAGCAGCTCAGCTGCCCATCCTGTGGATACAAGAACATCGATCGGACCCCGAAACGGCGGCTCCCGAGAGCCCGATTCGGGACACACCGGCAGGTGACGCTGAAGTGTGGCAAGTGCGGACGGCAGGCGGCCTACGTGCCGCGCAACGTCACCCAGCCTTCCGACAAAGAGCTCGTCGGCCAGTAGACGCCGGCTCCCGTCGGACAACACCACAACCAGACTCCTCCGCGGCGCCTGCCGGGCGTGGCTCCCTCGTACGCGGTAAAGACGTCTACTCGACGGGCAGTGCCCACCGCTCGAAGACCGTCCCCAGTCCCACGTGGGCCTCCGCGGCACACCCCGCCCGGCGAACCGCCTCGAGGTGGGCGTCCAGCTCGGCGACGCTTCCCAATCTGAGCTTCAGCAGGTAGCCGTCCCTCCCGGTCACGCGGTGGCACTCCAGTACCTCGCTCGCGGCCTTCCACCCGGTGAGCAGTCGCTTCACGTCCGTGGCCTGCCCGGGAAGCACCCGGACGAACGCCACGACCGC
>JBDHBX010000030.1:0-29745 GCA_039592335.1 Gemmatimonadota bacterium
GAACATGTCGACCTGAGCGACTAGATCGTCGCGTCCCAGCAGATGCTCGGCGGCATAGAAGGCCGCGGGACCCGAGCCGATGATCGCGACTCTGAGCGGGTGCTCCGATGTGCCAAGTCGGGGCACGTTGTCCCCTCGTCGTCTGCGCTCGGTCACGGCGACTCCGTGGAAAGCGCATCCAGCACCCGCGCGTGCAACAGTCTGCGCAACAGCTCGCCTGCCGCTCGTTCCCACCGCTTCCGCTCGACCGCAACACGTCCAGCGGCCACCATCCCATGCCCCCCTGCGCTACCCGACGGCAACAGCTCCGCCAACAGCAGCCCGGCCGTCGCCTCCGGCTCGTTGCTCCGTAGCGAGCATAAGAGGTACCCGCGGTGCCACGCGACGCACACGGCCCAGTTCGCCTTCTCCAGCCGCACGAACAGATCCGCGAGTTCCGCAATCGCGTCGGGATAGGGCACGGCATCGAGGACTGCGATCAGCACGTCGCCTACCAGCACGCTGCTTTGCACCGCGTCCGCGATGAGACGGAAGTAGCTCGGCTTGAGTCGCGGCGCCTCGATCGCCCCGAGCAGCCGCTTGTCCACATAGGGAAACAGAAACTGGCTCGCCACGATGTCGGGCGGACGCGTCTCGCGCCCGAAATGGCTCGTCTCCGACGAGATCCCGTAGAACAGCGCGGTCGCCAGCCGTGCGTCGATCGGGACCTCCAGCTCCTGGAGATACTGGGTGACGATCGTGGAGGTCGCCCCGAAGCTCTCGCGAAGATCCACGAACGGGACGCCGTCGTTAGCGCCCCAATCGGGGTGGTGGTCGATGACGGCCACGGGAACGACACCGGAAGGAAGCACGTTGTTGCGCCTGCCGGGCTGCGTGTCCACCAAGAGAATCGCCGCGCTCCGGTCGGCCAGGGCACGCACCGCCGCCACTGTGCGAATGCCTAGCGCCGATACCATGGCCCGGTTCTGCGACCGGCCGATGATGCCGCTGAACGCGACGGGCACGACGCGCCCCAGTGTGTGCCGAATCAGAACCCGCAGCCCCTGCGCGCTCGCGAGGCAGTCCGGATCCGGGTTCTCGTGGGTGAGCACCAGGAGATCGGGCATGGGCTCGAGCACCGAGATCAACTCCGCACCGCGGCCTTCCCTGGGCGACCTCACGCGTCGATTGCCTCTCTCCGTCCGAATCCTCCCATCGCTCCGCTCCTCGGCCACGCGGACGGCGGGCGACACCGCCTCAACCGGCCGGCGCCGCCCGCGCTCACCTGTCGCTTGCGCTAGCGCTTGCCGAACCGCTCTTCCAGGTACCGCGAGACGATCTCCCGTCCTCCGAGACCAACCGCCAGGGCGGCCGCGAGCGCCGCGGCGCCGAACAGGATGAGCACCGCGTTGGTCACGATCTCACGCCCGATACGGAGCTGCTCCAGCGCGATCGCGAACGCGAAGATCACGAGCGCGTATCGGGAGAGCCCCGCCACGAACTCGGCCTCTTTGATGCCCGCGTTTGCCGTGGCGGTCCGCACCAGAGCACCGACGAAGGCCGCGGCGTAGAGACCGACCGCGATCACGATGACCGCGACGATGATGTTGGGAATGTAAAGCAGGATCTGGTTGAGGAGCTGCGACGCGACCTGGAGCTCCAGCGCGTTCACCGCCATGACCAGCACAACCAGCATTACGAGCCAATAGACGAGCGTGGCGAGCACCTCCGTGGCGCTCTGCTTCACCCCGCCCGTCGCCAAGAAGCCGTCGATCCCGCCCTTCTCCGTGAGGGCGGGGAACTTGATCAGCTTGAGCAGGCGTAGCACCGCGGCCTTCAGCATCTTCGCCACGAGCCAGCCGACGATGAGAATGATGATCGCGGCCAGGATGTTGGGAAGGAAGTCCGCGATACCGGAGAGGAACGCGCTGAGGGAATCCTGAATGATGTCTTGGATCTGCATGGTGGCCTCCTCGGGGGAACCGCCGCACGCGGAGCCGCATGGTCGCGGCCCGTCTCTAACGTATGTCCCGTGCCCCGTCGACAGCTAGGGCGCGCCCCCCGGTGCGGGTGTCGACAGGGTGCCGTCCCCTCCCCTGCCGCGCGCCACCCGCTCGCGGTAGCTTAGGGCGCCACATGAGCAACGCCAACGCGCAACCCGCTCCGACGGGCGGGCACGGTTTCGGCACCGCCCCGGTCTTCCTCGCCAGCATCAGCACGATCCTGGGGGCGATTCTCTTCCTCCGGCTCGGGTACGCGGTCGCCCATACGGGCCTGGCCGGCTCGCTCGTGATCATCGTCCTGGGCCATCTGGTCACGATCCCCACCGCCCTGGCCATCTCCGAGATCGCGACCAACCGACGCGTCGAAGGGGGCGGGGCGTACTTCATCATCTCGCGGTCGTTCGGGGCGACCATCGGGGGAGCGATCGGGATCGCGCTGTATCTGTCGCAAGCCATCTCCGTCGCGTTCTACATGATCGCTTTCGCCGAGGCGTTCCGGCCCCTGTTCGTGCCTTTGCTGGGAGGCGACATCGACCCCCGTGTCATCTCGATTCCCTGCACGGTGCTGATCTGCGCCGTCGTGGTGGTGCGGGGCGCGAAGGTGGGCATCGGCGCCCTCTGGGCAGTGGCCGCGGTCCTCGCGGCGTCCCTGGTCCTGTTCTTCATGGGTCAGCCACTGGAAGGAGCGCCGGCGGATCAGTTCCCACTGCTGGAGCGGATAGCGGACGCCGACCCGTTCATGATCGTGTTCGCCATCGCGTTTCCCGCGTTCACCGGGATGGCGGCCGGCGTCGGGCTCTCGGGCGACCTCGCCAACCCCGGGAAGTCCATCCCGCGGGGCGTCCTGAGCGCGACCGTGGTCGGCATGGTCATCTACGTCATGGTCGTGATCAAGCTGGCCCTGTCGGCAACGCCGCAGACGCTCGGCGGCGACCAGTTGATCATGGCGCGCATCGCCGTGTGGGGCCCCATCATCCCCATCGGCCTGGCTTGCGCCACGCTGTCGTCGGCCATCGGCTCGATCCTGGTGGCGCCGCGCACGCTCCAGGCGCTCGCCGCCGACCGCACCGGCCCGATGGAGCAGCTGAATCGGCTGCTCGCAAGCGGCATAGGCGCATCGAACGAGCCGCGCAACGCCGCCATCCTGACATCCGTCATCGCACTCGTTACCGTGGCGGCCGGCACCGTCGACAGCGTCGCGCGCATCATCTCCATGTTCTTCATGGTGACGTACGGGGCGCTGTGCACCATCAGCACGCTCGAACACTTCGCGGCGCGCCCGAGCTACCGGCCGACGTTCCGCTCCAAGTGGTACATCAGCCTGCTGGGCGCGGTGATGAGCGTGTTCCTGATGTTCCAGATGGACCCGCTGTACGCCCTCGTCGCGATCTTGATCATGATCGCCCTGTACGCGGCGATCCGCGCCGCACGCGGGTCGGACGATCTCGCCGCGATCTTCCAGGGGGTGATGACCCAGGCGACCCGGCGGTTCCAGGTGAAGCTCCAGGCAAGCGCCAGCCGCCAGCGGGCCGATGAGTGGCGGCCCAGCATCATCATGATCAACGGCCGCACCTTCTCACGCACCGCGCCGCTACAGTTCTTCGGATGGATCAGCCACCGCTACGGGTTCGGCGCCTACTTCCACTACATCCAGGGGCACCTCAGCCGGGATACCTACAAGGAAAGCCGCAAGCAGCTCGCCAAGCTGGTCGAGCTGCGGCAGACGGCGATGAGCTCGATCTACGTGGACACGATGGTCTCGCCGTCGATGCGTTCGGCCGTCGCCCAGGCGCTCCAGCTGCCCGGCGTCGCGGGGATGGAGAACAACACCATTCTGTTCGAGCTTGCACACGACGACGGCGACGACGTGCTGCACGAGGTCGAGGACGGCTGCTCCATGGCCAGCGCGACCCGCATCAGCAGTCTGGTGCTGCGGCACGGAGAGAGCTTCTTCGGGCAGCGGCGCACCGTGCACCTGTGGCTCACCTGGCACGACTACGACAATGCCAGCCTCATGATCATGCTGACCTACATCCTGGTGGGGCACCCGGAGTGGCGCAAAGCGGAGATCCGGATCTTCGCCGCGTTCCCGGCCGACGAGGTAGGTGAGCAGCGCGAGCGACTCAACGACATGATCACCGAGGGGCGGTTGCCCATCTCACCCAAGAACCTCCGCATCATCGGCACCGACGCGCGGGTCGACTTCGACCAGCTGGTGGAGACCCGCTCGGCCGACGCCGACCTCGTGGTCTTGGGTTTCACGGAGGCACGCCTGCGCGACAAGGGGCCGGAGCTGTTCCGCCGTCACGCCACCCTCAGGGACGTGCTGTTCGTGTGCGCGGAACAGCGCGTCGTGATCGAGTAGGGCGGAGGGGGGGAGCACGCAACTCGCCTCTAATGGTTGCCGTTGCACGCCCCGCCCTACCGCCCCCTCACCGCAGCCCGTAGGTTCCCAGCACTATGGCCAAGATCTACACCAGGACCGGCGACCAGGGCGAGACCTCGCTGCACGGTGGCGACCGAGTGACCAAGGACGACAGCCGGGTCACCGCCTACGGCAGCGTGGACGAGCTCAACGCGCGCCTCGGCGTTGCGATGGCCACCGAGGGGTCCAGCGGGATCTTTTCAAGATCGGGAGCCGCCTGGCCAGCCCGAATCCGGAGAAGGTGTCGCGTGCCCTGCACAAGGCGGTCATTCCACCCGAGCGCATCACCGACCTCGAGTCGGCCATCGATCGCACCGAGGCCGAGCTCGAGCCACTCAAGCAGTTCGTGTTGCCAGGCGGGACGCTCAAGGCCGCGCACCTTCACGCCGCCCGCACGGTGTGCCGCCGCGCGGAACGGCACGTGGTCCGGCTCAATCGCCAGGACCCCGTGCCCGAGGGGATCCTGCAGTACCTGAATCGCCTGTCGGACCTGCTGTTCGTGCTGGCGCGCGTGGCCAACAGGCGGGGCGGCGTGGCGGACGTCACGTGGTAGCGTGACGACCTATCGGTTCCATCAGCTCGACGTCTTCACCGACCGTGCTCTGAGTGGGAATCCGCTCGCGGTGTTCCCGGAGGCGGCCGGGCTCGACGACGCACAGATGCAGGCTCTCGCCCGCGAGATGAACCTCTCGGAGACGAGCTTCGTGTTTCCCTCGGAGCGGGCGACGAGGCGCCTGCGGTTCTTCACCCCCACCGCCGAGGTTCCGCTCCCGGGGCACCCAACTGTGGGTACCTGGTGGCTCCTGGCCACGCTCGGTGAGATCGACCTGCCGGACGAGGGAACGCACGAGGTCACGCAGGAGACCCAGGCAGGCGTGCTGCCGATCGAGATCCAGATGGCGGGCGGGGCGCCGAAGCTGGTCGTGATGACCCAGGCGCCGCCCGAGTTCGGACTGACCGTGCAGGACCCGCACCGCCTGGCGGAGCTGCTCGGGGGTGAGTCGGACCTGATCCCGGAAGCGGCGTCGCCCCAGGTGGTCTCGACCGGCATTCCGCAGCTCATGATCCCGACCGCGTCGCTGGCCGCACTCGAGGCACTGCCGAGCGGCGGGAAGGGGGGCGAGCTCGCCGCCTTCCTGCGGGAGCTCGGCACCGACTGCGCGATGTGCTATACCACGGAGACGAAGTCCCCCGAGGCGACCGTGCACTGCCGCATGTTCGCGCCGGGACTGGGCGTGCCGGAGGATCCTGCCACCGGCAGCGCGTCGGGCGCGCTCGGCGCCTATCTCGTGCATCACGGGATCGTGTCGCCGCGCGACGGAGCGGCGCGGGTCGTGGTCGAGCAGGGGATCGAGATCGGCCGAGCCAGCCGGATCGACGTCCAGATCGCAACCACACCCGAGGGTGCGGTCAGCGAGGTGCAGGTCGGCGGGAAGGCCGTGACCTTCATCGAGGGCGAGGTGAGGCTATAGCGACCGCCACCGTCCGCGTTCCCCTGGGCGATGCCTCGTACGACATCGTGCTGGGGGAGGGCATGCTCACCGATCTCCCGGGCTACCTCGAGCAGTACTGTCCCGCCCCACAGTATGCGGTGATCACCGACTCCACGGTGGCGCCGCTGTACGGCGCGCAGGTGGCCAACGCCGTGGAGCGGGCCGGGCGGACCTGTCTCGTCACCTTCCCGGCCGGGGAGTGGAACAAGAGCCGCGAAACCTGGAGCGACCTCACCGACCAGCTCCTCAAGGCGCAACTCGATCGGGAAGGCGTGATCGTCGCGCTGGGCGGCGGCGTCGTGGGTGACCTGGCCGGCTTCGTCGCGGCCACCTACCTGCGCGGGGTGCGATACGTGCAGGTGCCCACATCGCTCCTGGCCATGATCGACAGCGCCATCGGTGGCAAGACCGGCGTGGACACCGAGGCCGGCAAGAACCTGGTGGGTGCCTTCCACCAGCCGGCGGCTGTCATCGCGGACGTGGCGACCCTCTCCACGCTCCCGCTGGTGCAACTGGCCGCGGGGATGGCGGAGGCCCTCAAGCACGGCGTCATCGCCGACGCCGCCTACTTCACCCAGACGCTGGAGCGCCACGAGGCGATCCGGCAGCGCGATCTCGCCGCGCTGTTCCACGTGGTGCGACGGAGCGTGGAGATCAAGGCCGGCGTGGTGGGGGAGGATGAACGTGAGCGCGGCAAGCGCGCCATCCTCAATTTCGGCCACACCTTCGCCCACGCCCTCGAGGCCAGCTTCGGGTACGAGCTGCTCCACGGCGAGGCGGTGGCGATTGGCATGGTAGCCGAGGCAGAGCTGGGCGAGGAGATCGGGGTGAGCCAGGAGGGGACCGCCGGCACGGTGCGGAGCGCAGTCGAAGCGTTCCGCCTGCCGACGACGGCCCCCGACGACGTGGATCGTGAGCGGATGATGGAGGCCATGCGCCAGGACAAGAAGGTCCGCGGCGGGACTGTCAGGTTTGCACTCCCCAGCCGGCTTGGTGAGATGGCCAGGGGGGAGGCCGGTGAGTGGACGATCGAGGCTCCCGATCGTGCGGTGAGCGCGATTCTCGACCGGATCACGTAACCGACAATCCTTCAACAGGTTGTCCACAGAGCGAGCACATTCCAACACCACGTAAACATTTCCCACATAAAGACTTACGCGTTCCACCCACACCCAGGCACAATCCTTCCACAAAGGGCTAAAGTGGAGAAATTCCGGAACGTGCTGTGGTAGAACAATTTGTGATGTGGAAAACGTGATTTTCTTGACGCTCCGCCCGACGACTCTTACATTGGGCGCGCCCCACATCGGTCATTTTGGCGGGTTTCCGAACCTCTCGTCCTCTCCCAACCGCACGGACTCTTGGGGAGTATATGACCCAACTGCGCACCTCGAAGTCGAAGGGTTTCTTTCGCACCCCCGTTTCGGGCGCATTTGACCAATACCTGCAGGACATCCAGAAGCTCCCCCTGATCGGTTCGGCGGAGGAGGAGCGCCGCCTGGCCCGGCGGGCCCGCGCCGGTGACGAGGACTGCGCGGAGCGCCTCGTGACGGCGAACCTCCGGTTCGTGATCTCCTACGTGAAGAAGTACCAGGGGCACGGGCTGGATCTGGCCGAGCTGGTGGCCATCGGAAACGAGGGGTTGCTCAAGGCGGTCAAGAAGTTCGATCCCGACCAGGGCGTGAAGTTCATCTCGTACGCCGTCTGGTGGGTGCGCCAGGCCGTGCTCAAGGCCCTGGCCGAGCAGACCCGCAGCGTGCGGATCCCGCTCAACCAGAATAGTCACCTCATCCGGATGGCCCGGACCGAGACCTACCTGTCGCAGGAGCTCGGTCGGGAGCCCACGGACGAGGAGATCGCGAAGGCGCTGGACGACAGCGTCGAGAACGTGCGCAACGCGCGCCGCATGACGGCCGCCGAGATGTCCCTCGATGCGCCCATCGACCGCAGTGATAAGGACGCGGCCACCTTTGGTGAGCGCTTCGCCGGCCAGGAAGGCGGCGAGATCGAGGAGCGGACCGACGGGCGGCTCATGCGGGAGTTCATCGACGAGGTGTTCGAGAAGTACCTGACGCCGCGCGAGCGCAAGATTCTCTACCTGTACTACGGTCTCGAAGAGGGTTCCGAAGGGATGACGCTCGAGAAGATCGGCGAGATCCTGGGGGTGACCCGGGAGCGCATCCGTCAGATCCGCGAGCGCGCCTTCGAGAAGCTGCGGGAGAGCCCGCACGGTGAGGCCCTCAAGGGCTTTTGGGTGGCAGCGTAGGTCCCAGCAGTACTGTTGGTCCCCTCCAGAGCGGCCGGCGTCAGCCGGCCGCTCTTCGTTGGCGGTGGCGAGGCCGGGTACCCACTTGGCCGGGCCCTACGCAGCAGTTGTACCTTAGACCAATGCGCACCCGCACCCTCCCGATCTTCCCTCTCCCCGTGGTGCTGTTCCCGGGTACGCTCCAGCCGCTTCACATCTTCGAGCCGCGCTACCGGCAGATGCTGAGCGATTGCCAGGAAGGCGACGGGTACTTCGGCCTGTCGTACGTGCGCGCCACACCTTACACCGACCCATCGCCCTCGCCGGGGGCCGTGGGATGCAGCGCTCACATCGAGAGCGTGCAGCCGCTGCCGGACGGCCGCTACAACATCATGACGCTCGGGCAGGAGCGGTTCCTCCTGCGTGAGTTCGTCGAGACCGACCGCCTCTATCGCGTGGGCGTGGTGGCGCCCTTCAACGACGAGCCGTGGCACCCCGACGAGGTGGCGGAGCGCGCCGCCAGGGTGCGCGCGGCGTTCGAGTCCTTTGCCCAAGCCGTGAGCGAGCTGACCCAGCTGCCGGAGACGCCGGTGGAGTTGCCGGAGGATCCCGCGCATCTGTCCTTCCATGTCGCTGCCGCCCTCGACATCGAGCCCCGTGAGAAGCAGGGGTTGCTCGAGCTGCGCTCGGTAAGCGACCGGCTCCTGCGTCTCGGCACGACGCTCGGCCGGCTTCAAAAAGAGGTGAAGAAGCGCGCCGCCATGCAGCGGCGCACGAAGGGCAACGGGAAGCGCGACCGCGACGAGATGGACGTTCGGGAGTAGCATGGGCATCTCGGCACACGTCACCGCCGCCCTCGCCGTCATCGTCGGCCCCGGCTGGGTCCGCACCGCCCCGGCGGAGCTCGATACCTACGCCAGTGACGGGCTGCCGACCCACCACAGCCCACCCGGCGCGGTGGTGCTCCCGGCCACGCGGGACGAGGTCGTGCGGGTGGTCCAGCTCCTGGCGCACCACAAGGTCCCATTCGTGGCCCGCGGAGCGGGCACCGGCCTGTCGGGCGGAGCGCTCGCCGACGCCGACGCGGTGCTCATCTCACTCACGCGGCTCACGCGCATCCTGGAAGTCGATCCGGCAAACCGCCTCGCGGTGGTGGAGCCCGGCGTGGTGAACACGCGCCTCACGGCCGCGACGGAGCCGCACGGGTTGCACTACGCTCCCGATCCCTCGAGCCAGACGGTGTGCACCATCGGCGGGAACGTGGCGGAGAACGCCGGCGGCCCCCACTGCCTGAAGTACGGCGTCACGACCAACCACATTCTCGAGCTCGAGGTCGTGCTGCCCAACGGCAGTGTCGCGACGCTCGGATCCAGACACGGCGAGCCGTGGGGACCCGACCTGGTGGGGCTGTTCGTGGGCAGCGAGGGGATGTTCGGGATCGCGACGCGGATCACCGTACGCCTCACCCCGCTCCCCAAGGCCGTGCGTACCCTCCTGGCCGATTACGAGGCGCTCCGCACCGCGGGGGAAGCGGTCTCGGCAATCATCGCGGCCGGCATCCTGCCCGCGGCTCTGGAGATGATCGACCGCAACTGCATCGCGGCGGTGGAGGCATCCATCTACGCCGCAGGTTACCCCACCGACGCGGGAGCCGTACTGCTGGTGGAGCTCGACGGCGCCACCGACGACGTCGTGGTGGCGGGGGGCGCCGAGGTCGAGCGCATCCTGCGGGAGAGCGGAGCGCGCACCGTCCAGGTCGCGAGCGACGAGGTGGAGCGGGCCCGTTTGTGGCAGGGCCGCAAGAAGGCGTTCGGAGCCCTGGGCCGGCTGAACCGCGACCTGTTCGTGCAGGACACGGTGGTGCCGCGCTCGGCCCTGCCCACCGTGCTCGAACAGGTGGACTCCATTGCCACCACCTACGGGATTCGCATCGCCAACGTGTTCCACGCCGGCGACGGCAACCTGCATCCGAATATCGCCTTCGACAGCCGTGACGCCGACGAGTTGGAGCGGGTGGAGCGGGCGTCGGCGGAGATCCTCGGGGTGTGCGTTGCGGCGGGCGGCACCATCACCGGAGAGCACGGGGTGGGTGCCGACAAGCTGCGCTACATGCCGCTCATCTTCGACGGCGACACCCTCGGCGCCATGCGGGCGGTGCACCTGGTGTTCGATCCCGACGAGATCGCCAATCCCGGCAAGGTGATCCCCATCCATGCCTGCCGTGAGTGGCACACGGGCCGGGCGCGCAGGCAGACCTCCGGCGGAACCGCGCCTGTCGCGGCGGCGGCGGCCGGAGGGAGTGCGTGATGGCCGAAGCCGGACTCACCATCGTGCGGCGGCTCAGATCGCTCCTGGGCGACGGCGCGGCCATCGAGACGGACGCCGGCGGGCTGCCCCGCGTGGCGCCGCGCTCGGAGGAGGCGGTCGCGCTCATCCTCGGAACGGCGGCCTCCGAAGGGTGGCGGGTTCGCATCGAGGGCACCGCCGGGTGGATGCCGCCCGACGCTCTCGCCGACCTCGCGCTCACCACCACGCAACTGACCGAGATCCCGCACCTCGACGCACCCGATCTCGTGGCCACCGTCCAGGCCGGCGTGGTATGGGCCGAGCTGCGTCGCGCGCTCGCCGACCACGGTGCGTGGACGGCGATCGACCCCCCCGGCTCGGGCCGCTCGATCGGCTCGGTCGTGGCCACCGGCACCGCCGGCCCCCTGCGGGCCGGCTTCGGCAACGTGCGCGATCATCTCCTGGGCGTCACGCTGGTGACGGGGGATGGGCGCGTGGTTCGCCCGGGCGGACGCGTGGTGAAGAACGTGGCGGGGTTCGATCTCACGAAGCTCGCCGCGGGGAGCTTCGGCGCGTTCGGCGTCCTCACGTCGGTCACGCTGCGGTTGCGCGCCGTGCCGCGCGCCGACCTCACCCTGGTCGGCTCCGGGCAGCGGGACGCGCTGCTCACCGCCGCCCAGACGATTCTGGAGACCGGCACGACTCCCGCCGCGCTCGAGGTCCTCTCGCCCCGAGCGGCCCGCGCGAGCGACTGGATGCTGGCCGTGCGGCTCGTGGGCGCCGATCCGGAGGTCGAAGCGGCCCGGAACGCCGCAGGCGGTGCGGTCCCGATGCCGCTCCGCGAGCTGCCCGTCCAGGAGGCGGCGCGTCTTTGGCCCGAAGCGTTGGCCGGCGCCACGCTGGGCGGCACCACCCTGCGGCTCGGCGCCGTCCCGACATCGTTGGACGACGCACTCGACTTGGTGGAGCACCACCTCCCCGAAGGGTGGATGTCCGTGGGGGTGGGGGCCGGCATCGTTCGGTGGAGCGGCGATGCGGCGGTGGACCGCCTCAAGCTGCTGCGCCGCGCGGCCGCGCAGCAGGAGATGCCGCTCACGCTCGAGCGGGCGCCGTGGGAGGTGCGCTCCCAGATGGGACACTTCGGCGCCTACCGCGAGGGCGTCGGCCGGCTGGTCTCGGCCCTGCGTCACACGTTCGACCCGGGCGGCGTGCTCGTGGTCCCGGTGGGTGACGCGTGACGGGCGCGACGCTGGCCGCCGGGCTCGAGCCGTGCGTGCACTGCGGCTTCTGCCTCCAGGCGTGCCCCACGTATCTGGTCACCGGCGACGAGGCGGACAGCCCACGCGGCCGCATCGCCCTGATCCGGGGGCTGGCGGGCGGGCGGCTCGAGACGCGCGACCCGCAAGTGCAAACCCATCTGGACCGCTGCCTCGGGTGCCGCGCCTGCGAGCCGGTGTGCCCCTCCGGCGTGAGCTATGCACCGGCGCTGGAGGCCACGCGCAGCCGCCTGGCCGACGAGCGACCCATTCCGGTCTCGGTGCGGGCCGTGCACACCGTGATGGCCGAGCGCAGCCTGGGCCGCCTGATCTTCCCGCTCGCCCGTGCCGTGCGGCCGCTGGCGCGCTGGCTCGCCGGTCCGTCCCGCTTTGGCATGGCGTTCGGCATGCTCGCCGCCACGCGGCCGCGGCACCTCGACGAGCAGATGGACGCGTGGCAGTGGAACCCCGAGCCACCGTCCACGGGCTCCCTCCCACCCCAGAAGGCCGTCGTCTTCGCGGGCTGCGTGCAGGACGGCCTGTTCGGCCACGTGCATCGCGCGACCGCGCGCGCGCTCCAGGTCAACGGGTACGAGGTCATCGAGGTTCCGGGGCAGGGCTGCTGCGGAGCACTGCACGCCCACGCCGGCCAGCACGACGACGCCGTGCAGCTCGCGCGGCAGAACGTGCGCGCCCTCGCCGAGCTGCTCGACAATGCGCTCATCGCTGTCGATGCCGCGGGGTGCGGCGCAATGCTCAAGGAGTACGACCGCCTTCTCGCAGGTGACCCCATGGAGACGGACGCGCGCCGGGTGACCGCCCGGACACGGGATGTCAGCGAGCTGCTCGCGGAGCGGGGGCCGCGTAAGGGCGCGCCGCTCTCCCTCAGGGTGGCCTACGATCCCCCCTGTCACCTGCTGCACGCGCAGGGGATCGCGAGCCAACCCCGCACCCTGTTGGACGCCGTGCATGGGCTGGAGCACGTGCCGCACGTCGGTGCCGAGCTCTGCTGTGGGAGCGCGGGGAGCTACTCGCTGGCGCAGCCCGGCCTCTCGCGCCAGGTGCTGGAACACAAGGTCGAAGCGATCCGTCGTGCGCAGCCCGACGTGGTGGCCACCGGCAACCCGGGCTGTGCCATGCAGATCGGCGCTGGGTTGCTGGCCGCCGGCGAACACATCCCGGTCGTGCACCCGGTGGAGCTGCTGGACTGGTCGTATCGGCGAGCGGGATACTATGGAGAGTGATGCGCTGGGCAGGCAGGCGGCGACGGGCGTGTTCGTGATCGGACGCGACGACGTGCCGGCCGCGCACGCCGATGCCGTGTTGGACGGAGCGGCCGTCGCCGAGGCCGACGCCGCGGTCATCGGCATGACCGGCCCCGGTGCGCTGCAGTGCATGCAGGGACTCCTCACCAACGAGCTCGAAGCGTGCGGCAAGCTCGGCTTCGTGTACGGCGCCGTGCTCACGCCAAAGGGGATGATCATCTCCGACATGTGGGTGGCTCGAGAGGACGGGGACTTGACGATCTTTCTCCCCGGCGCGGCCCGAGAGACGCTCGTGGCGCAATTCGGCCGCCTCCTGCCGCCGCGCCTGGCGCGCACCGAGGATCTGACCGACAAGGTGTCGGTCCTGCGGCTGGTGGGGCCGACGGCGGTCGCGGGTGCCGAGAAGGCCCGGCTCGTCGTTCCCGACCCGGGATGCATGGCCACCGGGACCATGGGCGACGCGAGCTACGTCGCCGCTGTGCCCGGCCTCGGCATGCCGTTCGCGCTGCAGCTCACCTGCAAACGCGCCGATACCGGCGCGTTCCGCGAGGCGCTCGAGCGGGCCGGCGTGCTCCCGGTGCACGCGGCGGCGTTGGAGCTGGCGCGCGTGCTGGCGGGCTGGCCGCGCCTGGGGGCGGAAATCGGCGAGCGCACCCTGCCGCAGGAGGTGCGCTACGACCAGATCGACGGGGTGTCGTATACCAAGGGGTGCTACACCGGCCAGGAGACCGTGGCGCGACTCCACTTCCGAGGCCACGCCAACTGGAAGCTGGCCGGTCTGATGTTCGAGGAAGACCCCGACCTCGAGACCTCGGACATCATCCACGGCGGCAAGACCGTGGGTCGCGTGAGCAGCGCGGCGTGGTTGGAGCACTGGGGACAGTACGTCGCGCTCGCGATGCTGCGGCACGAAGTCGAGCCCGGCGAGGTGGTCGTCGCCTGCGGCGCCGCGGCCCGAACACTCGACCTCCCCTTCCCATTGGAACAGTGAAGGCGTGGCACGGGCTCGGACCCGGGGTCGTGATCACGGCGGCGTTCATTGGCCCGGGGACGGTCACGACCGCAACCCTGGCCGGCGCCCGGTTCGGGGTCACACTGCTGTGGGCCCTCCTGTTCGCCACCGTGGCCACGATCGTGCTCCAGGAGATGAGCGCGCGCCTCGGTCTCGCCACGGGAGCGGGCCTGGGGCAGGCACTGCGCGCCACCAAGGGCCCGCCCTGGCTCGGGGTGGGCCTCGCGGCCCTCGCCGGCACGGCCGTGGTGAGCGGCGCCGCAGCCTACGAGGCGGGCAACCTGACGGGCGCCGGGCTGGGCCTCGAGTCCGTGACGGGCGTGCCGCTCAAAGGATGGGTGGGGATCGGCACGGTGCTGGCGGGCCTGCTCCTCTGGACCGGCCGCTACCGCATCGTCGAGCGGGTGCTGGCCGTGTGTGTCGCGGTGATGGGCTTCGTGTTCCTGACGACCGCGATCATGGTCGCGCCCCACCTCGGCACGCTGCTCGGCGGCGTGTTCGTTCCGCGGCTCCCCACGGGTGCGGAGTTTACGGCGCTCGCCTTGATCGGCACGACCATCGTACCGTACAACCTCTTCCTGCACGCCGCGGCGGTGCGGGAGCGCTGGTCCGACCCCCGGGACCTCCCGGCCGTGCGGCTGGACCTGTTGGTGGCGATCGGACTCGGGGGCATCGTCTCGGCCGCGATCGTGGTGACGGCTGCCGCCGCCCTCGACGGCACGCAGGTGCACTCGGCGGGTGACATGGCGCGGCAACTCGAGCCGCTCCTCGGCCCGTGGGCGAGCCACGCCTTTGCCATGGGATATGCGGCAGCCGGCGTGTCGTCGGCGATCACCGCCCCCCTCGCGGCCGCCTATACGGTGCTCGACGTGCTGGGCCGCGGGCGTGACGTGCGTGCCCCGCTGCCACGCTGGGTGTGGTTCGGCTGCGTGGCGTTCGGTGCGCTGGCCGCGCTCGCGAGCGTGCGGCCGGTGCCGCTCATCTTCCTGGCCCAGATCGTGAACGGCCTGGCACTCCCCGCCGTCGCGTTCGTGCTCCTCATCGCGATGAACGATCGCTCCCGCCTTGGATCGCACGTGAACACGTGGCGGGGGAACGTCGTGGGCGGGCTCGTCGTGCTCCTCTGCGCCGTGCTCGGGGTACGCGCCGTCCTGCTGGCGCTGTGAGGGTCCTGGTCAGCGGCGGCACGGGGCTCGTGGGGAGCCACGCCATCGAGCAGCTGGCGCGTGAGGGGCACGAGGTGCGGGCCATGGTGCGCAGCGCCGCCGGCCGGACCTTCGTCGAGAATCTGGGCGCCGAGAGCTTCCTCGGCTCGGTGGAGCGTCCCGAGAGCTGGGAAGCCGCCGGCCCGTGCGATGCCATCGTGCACGCCGCGGCGCTCGTCGTGGAGCCCATCGGGTGGGAGCGCTACCGCGCGGTCAACGTGTATGGGACGCGCCTCGCGGTCGAGGCCGCCGCACGACGCGGCGCCCGCCTGGTGCACATCTCGTCGGTCGCCGTATACGGCCGCCGCCCCGAGAGCGATTCGAGTGTTCCCGTCGCCGAGGACGCGCCGTTTCAGCCGATCGCCGAGCCCGACTACTACGCGCGCTCGAAGCGCCTTGCCGAGGCGACGCTGTGGCAGTGCGCCGAGGAACTGGGGGTCTCCGCCGTGGCGCTCAGACCGTGCGTCATCTACGGGGAGCGAGACCGCACCTTCGTGGCGCGGCTGCTCGACCTCCTGCGGCTCCGCGTCGTCCCGATCATCGGAAGTGGGAACAACCCTCTGGCCGTGGTATACGCGGGCAACGTGGTCGAGGCCGTGCGGGGCGCGCTGGCTCGGCCCGACGTGCAGGGGGTCTTCAACACGGCCAACGACGGTGGTCTCACACCGCGCGAGTTCTTCGAGACGATCGCTGAAGTGACGGGCGCGCGGCTACGCTTCGTGGGGCTGCCGGTCGGCGCCGCCACCGTGCTGGCGACACTGGCGCATCTCCCGCGACGCCTGCTGCGGCCGCGGCGCTACACCCCGGACCCCATCTCCGGCATCCGGTTCATGACGCAACCGAACCCCTACACGTCGGCCAAGGCCGAGCGCGAGCTGGGCTGGCGACCCTCGACGCCCCCGCGCGAGGCGCTGCGCCGCACCGTCGAGTGGTTCGTGGCGCAGCGATAAGGATCTCACCACCTCAGAAGGACGGTACGCCATGCCCCTCAACATCGTCACCATTCAGGGATCCGTGCGCCCCGGCAACTACACGGCCAAGGCGCTGGCCGTCGTGGTGGACGAGCTGCGCCGGCACCCCGACGTGCACTGCGACGTGGTCGACCCGGCAGCGATGCAGCTGCCCTTCCCCGGCGAGGGCGACTCCGCCGATGCCGAGGCGCTCGCGCAGCGGGTCAGGGACGCGACTGGCGTGATCCTCGCGACCCCTGAGTACCATGGCAGCCTCAGCAGCGTCATGAAACTCGTGCTCGAGAACCTCGGGTTCCCGTCGGGGCTCGCCGGCAAGCCCGTGGCGCTGCTCGGTGTCGCGGCCGGTCAGATCGGGGCCATCAAGTCGCTGGAGCAGCTGCGCAGCGTGTGCTCGCACGTCGGGGCGATCGTGCTGCCGGGACCGGTATCGGTCGCCAACGTGCGCGCCCTGTTCGACGAGGAAGGACGCTGCACCGACGAAAAGGTCGAGCAGCGCATTCGGAGCGTGGCCACGACCTTGCTCGACTACATCGAGCGCGCGGTCTGTCCCGCCATCGCCCTGGAGAACATGGTGCGAGAGGAGGCGGGCGGCGGCGCCTAGTTCGCTTCGGTCGTGTCGGACGGACCGTCGGGCGTGCCGATGTCCAGCACCACCTTCCAGCTGCGGTCGTCCTGCCGCTTCCAGATCGTTACGTAGGTGCCGCGGGAATTGACCACCAGACCCCCGTCCAGCCGGCGCTGCGACAGGTAGCGCCCGCGCGTGTAGCCCAGGTCGCGCGCCGCCGAAACATCGGCCTCCACCGGATCCCAGGTGAGCGTGTAGTTCGTGTCGCCGAAGGCCGGTCCCATCAGCGCGCGGATCGAGTCGGGGCCCGTGACCATGCCACCCTCGGTCACCATCGAGCCGTCCTCGGCAAAGTACTCCACCCATCCGTCCACGCCGCGCTCGCTCGTGGCGTCAGCAAAGGCACGGTCCGCGGCCGCCAGCTCCTCCCGGTCACGCTCCAACCGCACACCCACGTTGCACGCCACGACCAGCGTAGCGGCGCCTGCGACGATCCAGTATCTCATGGCTGCTTTCCTCCCCGGCTGGCGCCGGCGGTGGCAATTCCTCTAGAATTCGTCCTCAATCGATGCTCGGCCCGAACCCTCAACCCACGCCTATCATGTACCGATCCGTCCTCACCCTCGCAATCGCAACGCTCCTGACCCCTTCATGGGTTGCGGCCCAGTACCGGGAAATCGACGCGGCCGTCGACCGCATGCTGCCGGAGATCACGGAGATCCGCCACCACCTGCACCAGCACCCCGAGCTCGGTAACCGCGAGTTCGAGACCGCCACCCTGGTGACCGAGTACCTGCGGGAACTCGGCTTCGACCGGGTGCAGACGGATGTCGCACACACCGGGGTGGTCGCGGTCCTCGAGGGCGGGAGGCCCGGGCCCGTGGTCGCGCTGCGCGCCGACATGGATGCCCTGCCGGTCACCGAGGACACGCCGTACCCGTGGAAGTCCACGGTGCGCGCGACGTACCTCGGCCAGGAGGTGGGCGTCTCCCACGCCTGCGGGCACGACATCCACACCTCGGTACAGCTCGGCGTGGCCAAGGTGCTGGTGGGAATGCGCGACGAGCTGCCGGGCACGGTGAAGTTCATCTTCCAGCCCGCCGAGGAGGGACCGCCGCCTGGAGAGACGGGTGGCGCGGCATTGATGGTCCAGGAAGGTGTGCTCCACGACCCCGACCCCGAGGCCATCTTCGGCTTGCACACGCTGTGGGACATGCCGGTGGGCACGGTGGGCTACACGCCGGGGCCCGCCCTCGCCGCCGCCGATCACTTCACGGTCGTCATCCGGGGAACGGGGGCGCACGGTGCGTCGCCGCACCTGAGCGCCGACCCGATCGTCATGGCGGGGCAGGCGGTAACCATGCTGCAGACCATCCGGTCGCGCAACATGAATCCCATCGAGCCCGGCGTGGTCACCGTGGGCCTCATGCGCGGCGGCACGCGGTGGAACATCATCCCCGATGACGTCGAGCTGCAGGGTACGGTGCGCAGCTACAGCAAGGAGACGCAGGACCTGGTGGAGCGGCGCATGCACGAGATCCTGGCCGGCATCACCGCGGCAGGCGGCGGCAGCTACGAACTGCAGTACGACAAGGGCATCCCCGTCACCATCAACGACGTCGATCTCTCGGCGCAGCTGGCCCCCACGCTGGCGAAGGTCGTGGGAGAGCAGCACGTGCAGGTGCTCGCGCCCGCGACCGTGGCCGAGGACTTCTCCTACTTCGCCAACGAGATCCCGGGCTTCTACTACCGGCTCGGCACCCTCAAACCCGGCACGACCTCGGGTAATCACCATACGCGGACGTTCCAGGCGGATGACGGCGCGATTCCCGTGGGGATCCGCGCCATGGCGTATCTGGTGTGGGACTACCTGGAGGGCGCGAGCAACAGGTAGGGATATACAACGACGCAGCGACGCCCGCCGGGCGTCGCTGCGTGCACCCGGAGCACCTGACGCACCGCTACGGGCTCGCCTCCCCCTCGGCCACGAGCGCCGGTACCGACTCGCGCAGCACCGGCACCACGCGATCCAATATCCCCGCGACGATACGCTCCGCGTTCGCGAGGATCGTCAGACTCGTGTTGACCGCGATCGACGACGGAATCGCCGCGCCATCCGCGATGAACAAGCCCGGGTAGCCCCACACCTCACCGGCCGCGCTGCACACGCCGTCTTGGGGCGAGTCGGCCATACGGCAGGAACCGACCTGGTGCGCGGTAGAGATGTGGAGATCCCGGTACGGCATCCCCTCCCGGTTGATGAACTCGACCTCGAGCGGCGTGCAGTCGTTGCGCCGCATGATCGAGCGGAGCAGCTCCTTCGTCCGGTCGTAGTACGCGCGCAATCCGTCGGTGACCTCGAGCTCCACCCGAAACCGCTCGGGACCCACCTTGCGAATCGAGCCCGCGGGCGGCGTCATGCCGAAGGCGACCAGGGCGATCACCCGGTGCCGGAACCGTTGCATCAGCTCCACGTGGGCCTCGCCCCAGTAGGGATCCTCGCCGTCCAGGCGCAGCCGGGCGGCGGCCACCGCACCGATGGGGAGCACCTTGCCCGTGGCGAGCGTGATGCCACGCGTCTCCAGAAACTCGTAGCTGATCATCCCCGGATGCGTGAGCCCCGTGTACATGTCCCCGTCCGGAAACCGATCGCCCAGCAGGCAGGCGGTCTTCACGCCTCCGTTGAACGCGATGTGGCGCCCGACGTGGTGACTCAAGTCCCGCAGGTTGGCTTGCGACTGCAGCAGCAGCTTCGCCGTGCCCACGGTTCCGCCGCCGAGGATCACCATCCGTGCCCGGTACCGCACCCGCTCCGGGGAGCCGTTGGTGCGGCGACCCAGGATCTCATACTGATAGGGAAGTCGTCCGTACCCACTGTGGTCCATCGAGGTCGGGCGCACCCTGATCTCGAGCGCTTCGGTATCGGTGTGGAACTCCGCGCCGACAGCCCGCGCCTGAGGGATGTAGTTGAGCAACAGTGACTGCTTGGCACCGTAGATGCATCCCGTCACGCAGCGACCACTGCCTACGCATCCCTTCACGGCGTAGGGCGCGCGGTCGCAGCTGTACCCCAGGTTCTTGAGCATCTGAGCGAAGACCAGCCCGCTCTTGGGGATCTGCTCGGGTTCGAGCTGCCGTACCTGCAGCATGCGCTCGCCGATGTCGAAGTAGGGATCCAGCGCCCTCCGGTCGACCGCGGCAGGCCAGAGGCGGCGGCCGGCGTCATCGGTCTGCTCGAACGCCAGCGTCGGCGCTCTGAGCGACACCATCTCGTAGAAGCCGGATCCGCCGCCGAGCCCCTCGGCGTAGGTCATCTTGAACTGGTCGCTCCCGACACCCTTGAGGTACTTGAGCAGGTACTTGGGGTCCTGGGTCTGCCGGAAATCCCGGTACGGGTCGATGTGCGGTCCCTTCTCGAGCACGACGACCCGCAGCCCGGCCTCGGCCAGCCGCAGCGCCGCGGGGGCGGCGCCGAAGCCGGAGCCGATCACGATGACGTCCGTCTCGTACTGTCCCATGGCTCCGTTCCTCACACGGGGTTGCCGTCAGTAGTGAGCGCCCCGGGGAGGAAGCTCTCCGGGTCGGGATAGCTGAGCTCCGCCAGCGGACGCATGCGGAAGCGACCCTCGAATCCGATCAGGGGGCACCCCCCCTCGTCGTCGAACACACCCGCATAGCTGGCGAGCTGCGCCAGGAACACCGCTCCCACATAGAGCCGCTGTGTGACGCCGCCTTCCTGGAGCGCGTCTTCGATCACGCGGCACCGATCCTTCGCGGGGAGGGCCTCGAAGCGCGGCCAACCGTTCAGCCGCTCCGCCCGCTCACACAGGTCGGCCGCCAGATAGCCGCGGTACTTCCCCAACCGGTAGAAGTCGTCGCGGAAGACGCGCGTCAGGTCGGGCGCGTCCTCGGGCATGCCGGGCACCACCGCCGTGACGAATTGGCGGAGCACGGCATCCACCAGTTCGGGGTCTTCGTCGAAGTCCTTGGGGTACATCCGGAACGCGATGCGCACCGGCGTGCACGCGGCGGCCGAGAGACCCAGTGCCAGCCCCCCCAGCCACCTGAGCGCGAGTCGGCGACTCATCACCTGTCGTTCGCGTGTCTGCCGCTGCATGTCACACCACCTGTTGCGGTCCCGCGTGAACGGTTGCGCGGGCAGCGCAATCAGGCGTCAAGAGCTTGTACGACAGGGAGTTGCGAGACGAGAAAAGGGCCCCGGAGTCCGGGGCCCTTCGTATCTCGATCCGTCAGCCGCTCAGCAGCGACCGCGGCCGGTCACGCCCCTCCGGTGAAACACTCCGCCCGCGACAGCCACCACTCGGCGCCGTCGGTGCCGACCCCGGCGTCGATGCGCGCGTGCAGCCGGCCGTCCCGGTTCAATCGGTAGATGATGCGCTTGGGAAAGTCGTTGCCGGGATTCTCGAAGATCGCCGTCTGGTCGGCCACCATGCTGAGGAGGAACGGCGTTCCGATCGCGCCGCCGGGATACGGGATGAACGCCACGCGCCCGCTGGGGTCCCGGCGGATCACCGCCAGCTCGTAATCCACGGTGATGCCGTTGATGATGTAACGCGTTGTCCCCAGGATGAAGTTCTCGGAGGGCGTGGTGTAGTGCTCCTCCATCGTCCCTTCCAGGGAGTCCCGGACAAACCGCCCCTCCCAACAGCCGGCCACGAACGCCAGCTGATCGAGCGTGAACTGCGGCGCCGGCTCCGCTTCTTGCGCCGTCGCACTCGACGTGCCCACCGCAGCGAGGATCAGTATCAGAATACGCTTCATAGAGCCTCCACTTCCGCTTGCTTCAGCCACCACTACCCGAAGTAGCCGGGCTCGTTCCCCGGCTTCCACTTGATGTTGCAGCCCAGACTCGGGATCTGTTCCGCTGGCCCCGGCCGTCCACCCAGCACCGCGTCGAGCGCCGCCCGGAGATCCGCGCCGGTCACCGGCACGTCGTTTCCGGGACGGCTCGGGTCGAGCTGCCCGCGATAGGCCAGCTTTCCTTCGGCATCGAACAGGAAGAAGTCGGGCGTGCAGGCCGCCTTGAACGCCTTCGCCACCTCCTGCGTCTCGTCGAACAGGAACGGGAACTGCCAGCCCTCCGCGGTTGCCAGCACCTTCATCTGCTCCGGGCTGTCGGCAGGGTACTTCGCCACGTCGTTCGAGTTGATCGCGACGATCCCGATGCCGCGCGGCACGTAGTCCGCACCCAATCGCGTCAGCTCGTCCTTCACGTGCTTCACGAACGGGCAGTGGTTGCAGATGAACATCACGAGCAGGGCCTGCTTCCCCTCGTAGTCGTGCGGCGTCACCGTGCTCCCGTCCACCGCGTTGGGCAGCGCGAACTCGGGAATCGGTGTCCCCAGCTCCAGCATCGTGGATGGCGTGGCGACCATGATCTCCTCCTCGAGACAGGGATTGTACCAGCACCACCGGGGCCGGCGGAACCCCGGGGCCGCGCTTGACCGCCTCCCGGGGGAGCGGCACTATCCACGGACTCGGGAGGACTTCCACCAGTGACAGATCGCATGCGTGAGGTGCCGGTGATCAAGCGGGTCGGCGACGCCGCCGAGCGCGTGCCCGACGCCGTCGCGGCGGAGGAGCCGCTCGAGATTCGGCTGGGGGACACCCCGTTCGCGGTCGTGATGCGCACGCCGGGGGACGACACCGACCTCGTGACCGGCTTCCTGCTGACCGAGGGGATTCTCCTGAGCCCCGACGAGGTCGCCGCGCTGATCCCGGCCGACGATCCAGAGAACGCGCGCGTTTCGGTGCGGTTTCGCGACGGGGTCGAGGTCGATCCCACGCGCTTCCAGCGCAACCTCTTCATGTCCAGTTCCTGCGGAGTGTGCGGCAAGGCCTCCATCGAGGCGGTGCAGCTGTTTGCCGAGCCGACGCGGGAGTTCACGGTGCCCCGTGCAGTCGTCGCCCGCCTCACCGACCAACTGCGGGGGCAGCAACCGACCTTCGACGCCACGGGCGGCCTGCACGCGGCGGGGCTGTTCGACTTGGAAGGCAACGCTCTGGCAGTGCGGGAGGATGTGGGGCGGCACAACGCCGTGGACAAGGCGACCGGCGCAGCCGCGATGACGCAGTGGCCCCTGCCCCCGTCACTCCTCGTGGTCTCCGGGCGCCAGAGCTTCGAGATCGTGCAGAAGGCGGCCGTCGTCGGAGTGGGGGGCGTGGTCGGGGTGTCGGCGCCCTCCTCGCTCGCGGTCGAGCTGGCGCAGAGCCTCGGCATGTTGCTCGTTGGCTTCTCCCGGGCCGGAGCCTTCAACGTCTACGCCGGCGACGACCGCCTGGTTGCGTAGCACGGGTCGCACTCCGTCGGTCCGCGGCGCACTTTTCCCCCACGCTGGCGACAGACTGCGGAAATGCTAGTTTTTCTATAGGAATTATCCGGCCATGGCCAACACCACGACTCGAGACCTGCTCGAACGCTGGAGCGATCAACCCGCTCCGCTCTTGCCGCTGCTGCACGCGGTGCACGAGCGCGACGGGTATCTCTCGGACGACACCTTGCGCGACGTGGCCAAGGGACTCCGCATCCCGCTGGCGGAGCTGTTCGGGGACGTCACGTTCTACCACCACTTCGCCAGGGAGCCGCGCGGTCACGCGGCGCCCCGTGTGTGCACGGGGCCCGTGTGCCGCCGCAAGGGTGGGCTCGAGCTGCTCGAGGCACTGGCGCAGCGAGGCGCGACGCCGATGCCGTGCGCCGGGCGGTGCGACGAGCCGGTGCCGGTGCTGGAGGGCAACACCGTCCGGGTCGGAACCAGCCCCGACGCGCTGGCCGAGCGGCCTTCACCGTTGCCCGCACCCAACCCCGGCGGCGCGGAGGAGTGCGTGTTCTCGGCGATCCGCGAGCCGGACCGCAACACCATTAAGGGATACCAGGAGAGCGGCGGATACCACGCCCTGCAGCGAGCCGTGAACGAGCTCGAGCCCTCGCAGGTGATCGATGTGATCACCGAATCCCAGCTAGCGGGGCGCGGGGGCGCGGGGTTCTCCACGGGGGTCAAGTGGAAGGCGGTGGCCGACGCGTCCGGCGGGCCCAAGACGATCGTGTGCAACGCCGACGAGGGCGAGCCCGGGTGCTTCAAGGACCGCGCGATCCTGGACTACGATCCCCACGCGGTTATCGAAGGGATGGCGCTGGCCGCGTACGCGACGGGAGCCACCCGGGGGTTCATCTACCTGCGGTACGAGTACCCACACACCTTCGCGACGCTGGAGCGCGCGATTGCCGAGGCGGAAGATGCGGGGCTCCTGGGAGACGGCATCTTCGGCGCGGACTTCGGCCTGCGTCTCTACGTGCGCCGCGGCGCGGGCGCGTACATCTGCGGCGAGGAGGGCTCCCTGCTCAACAGCCTCGAGGGGAAGCACCCCTTCCCGCGCAATCGCCCGCCGTTCCCCGTCACACAGGGGTACGAAGACCTCCCCACCGTGGTGAACAACGTTGAGACCCTCGCCGCCGCGTCCCACATCGTGCGGAACGGGGCGGCGTGGTACCAGGGCCTCGGCTCCGGTAGCCACGCGGGCACCAAGCTCGTCAGTCTCTCGGGCGACATCGAGCGGCCGGGGAACTACGAGGTGCCGCTCGGCCTGCCACTGAAGACGCTGCTGCACGACTGGGCCGGCGGACCGCCGCCGGGGCAGCAGATCCAGGCGGTCACCATGGCGGGACTCTCGGGCGGCTTTTTCGCCGGCGACGACCTCGACGTCACGCTGGATGAGCCGAGCATCCGCTCGAAGGGCTCGTTCCTCGGCGCCGGCGGGATCATGGTGTTCGACGACAGCCGCGACATGATCGCGGTCGCGCGGGAAGCCATGTCGTTCTTCGCCCACGAATCGTGCGGCAAGTGCTTCCCGTGTCGCATCGGGACCCAGCGGCTCACGGAGCGCCTCGCGGGTGAGGCCGGACCCAGCCAGCTCTCGGCGTGGATCGACGAAGTGTCCGATCTGGGGCACACCATGAAGGCGGTGAGCGCCTGCGGCCTGGGACTCGCGGCACCACTGATCACCGAGAGCCTGCTCAAGTACTTCCCGGAGCGCGTCGCACAGCACGTGCAGGCGTGAGGATCGAGTCATGATCGCTACCGAGAAAGACCTGAAGACGCATACGATGACGCTCGACGGTGAAGCGGTCAGCTTCTCCGACGGCGAGACGATCTACGAGGTCGCGCGGCGGGTCAAGACGGACATCCCTACTCTCTGCTACGACGAGCGGCTCGAGGCGTTCGGCGGCTGCCGGCTCTGCGTCGTGGAGGTCGAGGGCCAGCGCCTGCCGGTTGCCTCGTGCACCACGAAGGCCACCCCGGGCATGGTCGTGCGCACCAGCACCGCGACCCTCGAGAAGCACCGCAAGACCCTGGTCGAGATGGTGGCCTCCGAGAACCGCGAGATCGACGTGGATCCCCTGAGGGGCTACGCCTCCCAGGAGCTCACCGCGCTGGTGGACCGCTACGACGCCCGCAGCGGCCGGTTCCGGGGCAAGCGGTCGGGCACGACGCGAGAAGACGATGACAATCCCTTCATCCTCAGAGATTACGACCTCTGCATCTCGTGCTACCGCTGCGTCCGCGTCTGCGCCGAGCAGGAGGGCGACCACGCCATCAGCGTGATGAACCGCGGGTTCGGCACGCAGATCACGGTCGAGTTCGCAGGGCTGCTCAGGGATTCCGCCTGCACCTTCTGCGGCCAGTGCGTGCAAACCTGTCCCACGGGCGCGCTCGCCGACCGCAAGGCGATGCGCTTCGCGGAGCATCCCGGCGAGATCGAGAAGACGCGAACCATCTGCCCCTACTGCGGCGTGGGGTGCTCGGTGGACGTGCTCACCAAGCAGGACACGATGGTCGGCGTCCAGCCCGCCATGGACGGGCCCGCGAACCACGGCGCCCTGTGTGTGAAGGGACAGTTCGCCTACGACTTCGTGCAGCACCACGACCGGTTGAAGGTGCCGCTGGTGCGGGGTGAGGACGGCAAGCTGCACGAGGCCGACTGGGACACCGCGCTCGACCGGGCGGCGGACGGCCTGCGGCGCGTGGTGGACCAGCATGGCCGCCACGCCGTGTATGCCGTGGCGTCGGGACGTGCCCCCAGCGAAGCCGCCTACAGCATTCAGAAGCTGATGCGCGCGGGGTGGGGCACCAATCACATCGACAACTGTAGCCGTGCGTGACACGCCCCGACGGTTGCCGGTCTGGCAGCCCAGATTGGACGGGGAGCGATGTCCAACCCGCTGGACGACATGGAGAAGCCCGACGTCATCTTCGCGATCGGGACCAACATGACGGAGTGCCACCCCGTGGCGGCGACCCGCCTCAAGCGGGCGCTCAAGCGGGGGGCCAGAATGATCGTGGCCGACCCGCGACGCATCGGGCTCGCGGACCTGGCGGACCTCTACCTGCCGATCCGCGTGGGCTCCGACGTGGCGCTGCTGCTCGGCATGGCGCACGTGATTCAGCGGGAGGGCCTGGTCGATCCGCAGTTCGTCGCCGAGCGCACCAAGGAGAGCGAGGCCTTCCTCGAGCACGTGAAGCAGTTCCCGCCCGAGTGGGCTGAGCAGATTACGGGCGTGCCGGCCAAGGACATCGAGACCGCGGCGCTGTGGTACGGCCGTGCCGACAGGGGCGCGATCTACTACACGCTGGGCGTCACCGAGCACATCTGCGGCGTCGACAACGTGCAGTCCCTGGGCAATCTGGTGCTGATGACGGGACACGTCGGGCGCGAGGGCACCGGCATCAATCCGATGCGCGGCCAGAACAACATTCAGGGCGCCGGCGACAGCGGGGCGTTGCCCAACAACTACGCCGGCTTCCAGCCGGTCACCGATCCGGAGAACCAGAAGAAGTTCGAGAAGCTCTACGGCCGGACGGTGGATCTCGAGAAGGGGCCCACCAAGGTCACGGCGCTGGAGATGGCCGGCGACCAGATCCGGGCCATGATCATCGCCGGCGAGAACACGGTCGTGTCCGACCCAGACCGGCACCACTGCGAGCACGCGCTGAAGGCACTCGATCACCTGATCGTGATCGACATCTTCATGACCGAGACCGCCGAGCTCGCCGACGTCGTGTTCCCCGCCACGGCATGGGGAGAAACCGACGGAGTCCAGGTCAATACGGAACGCCGCGTGCAGCGCGTCCGCAAAGCGGTGGAGCCCCCGGGCCAGGCGAAGCCCGACTGGTGGATCATCGCCGAGATCGCGAAGCGGCTCGGGTTCCCGGGATTCGACCATCCCTCGGCCAAGGAAGTCTTCAACGAGCTGTGCAGCGTGTCGCCGATTTACTACGGCCTGGACTGGGACCGAATCGAGCGGAGCGAGTACCAGTGGCCGGTGCCCGAGCAGGGCCACCCGGGCACGCCGCGGCTGCACGAGCGGGAGTTTCCGAGCGGCCGGGGACTGTTCAAAATCATCGACTACCGTGACCCGGCCGAAACCATCAGCGAGGAATACCCCGTCTGGCTCACCACCGGCCGTAGGCTCGAGTCGTACCACACCCGCACCCAGACGGGCCGCTCCGGGGGCATCGACTACCTGCTGCCCGAGGAAACTCTCGAGGTGCATCCGGACGACGCCGCGGCGTGGGGCCTGCGCGACGGCGGCTGGGCGGAGATGTCGAGCCCGCGCGGCTGCGTGACGATCAAGGTGAAGGCGACACGCCGCTCCCCGCGGGGCACCGTGTTCGCGAGCTTCGCGTTCAACGACACGCCGGTGAACGTGCTCACGGGCGGCGGCTACGATCCGGTAACCCACACCGCCGAGCTCAAGGTTTGCCCGGTGCGGGTGCAGCCCGCCTGATGGGAATCGTGGAACAGACGCTGTCCCTGCGGGAACGAGTGGTGGGGGTCGGGCAACCGACCCCCGTGCTCGATGGGCGCATGGTGCCGTACGTGAACCTCGACAATGCCGCCAGCACCCCGCCGCTCAAGGAGGTGGCGGACGCCGTGGCGGAGTTCCTGCCGTTCTACTCCAGCGTGCACCGCGGCTCGGGGTTCAAGTCACGCCTTTCCACCATGGTGTACGACCAGGCCCACGAGATCATTGCCCGCTTCGTTGGGGCCGATCCCGCCACGAACACGGTGATCTTCGGCAAGAACACTACCGAAGCGGTCAACAAGCTCGCCTACCGGATTCCCTTCGATGACGACTCGGTCGTGATCGCGACGGCGATGGAGCATCACTCCAACGACCTGCCCTGGCGTGAGCGCGCCACGTGCGTGCACGTGGGCATCACGCCCGAGGGCCGTCTGGACGAGGAGGATTTCGAGCGGCAGCTCAAGAAGCACGAGGGGCGCATCGCCATCGTGGCGGTCACGGCCGCGTCCAACGTGTCGGGGTTCCTGCAGCCCGTGCACCGGCTCGCACGCCAGGCACACGAGGCAGGGGCGAAGATCATCGTAGACGCGGCCCAGCTCGCCCCGCACCGGCAGGTGGACGTGCGGCCCGACGACGACCCCGAGCACCTCGACTTCGTGGTGCTGGCGGGGCACAAGATGTACGCGCCGCTCGGCGCCGGTGCCCTGGTGGGACCCACGGACTTCTTCCTTCAGTCCAAGCCCGAATACACGGGAGGCGGGACGGTCGACGCGGTCACGCTGGACGAGGTGCACTGGGCCGGCATGCCGGACCGCGACGAGGCGGGCAGTCCCAACGTGGTCGGCGCGATGGCCATGGCCAAGGCAGCGCAGGTGCTGATGGACGTGGGGATGGATCGGGTGGCCGCCCATGAGGCGCACCTCACTGCCTACGCGCTGGAGCGACTCACAAACATGCCTGGCAGTCGCGTCTACGGGGATACGAATCCGGCCACGAGCGACACCCGGGTCGGCGTCATCCCGTTCAACGTCGAGGAGGTCGACCACTACCTGGTGGCGGCCATCCTGGGGTACGAGGGAGGCGTCGGCGTGCGCAGCGGCTGCTTCTGCGCTCATCCCTACGTAGTGCAGCTGTTGCAGCTCCCCCAAGAGGTCCTGGAGGCCTGGAAGCGTCGCGTGGTGAACGGCGACAGGCGCGGCATGCCCGGGATGGTGCGTGCGAGCTTCGGCTGCTACAACGACACCGAAGACGTGGACCGGTTGTTGGAGATGCTGGACCGGGTGGCACGCGGCGACTACCGCGGGAAGTATGAGGTGGATCCGGCGAGCGGCGAATACCTACCCGAGGGCTATCGGGAGCCGCTGGCCCAGTTCTTCACGTTGGAGTCGGCGAGCGACTGACTTCGCCCCCCGCGCCCTGAACGACTCCCTTTCGAGACCTGACTTGGCCGCTGTGCAGGCAGGCTACGGCATGCTGGCGGTGTCCCTCGCCATGATCGTGTCGGCCTGGAGCGTGTCGGCAACCGCACTGTCCGCCGGAGCCGACTCGGCGGTACCCTGCTCCGCCGCTTCCTCCTGTCCGGCGCACGCGACCAGCATCAGCACGACGAGCAACGCGACGATTCGGCGCATGAGCGATACCCCCCGGTTTGGCCCGTCTTATCCCACCCCATCCCATAAGTTACGAGATCGGCGGGCCGCCCGGCCAATGCCCGGGAGGGTTCGCCCCAGCCACGCAGCCCAGGAGGGGGCGTACACGACGTGACCGATCGGCGCAGCTTCCTTGCCACGATCTCGGCAGCCCTCGCCGGCGCGGTCGGACCGCCTGCAGTGCTCGGCGCGCGCGGCGCGCCGAGTGTGCGCGCCGAGCCGACCGTGTTCCGCGCCAACCCCGACGGACGACAGGTCCTGGTGCGGTTCTACGTCACCGATGTGGACGCCCTGGCCGGGCGGCTCCGGGTGTATGACCAGCGACGGCGCCTGCTCGGCACCGCCGGGGTGATCCGCTCGGGCAACGGGCTGTATGGCGAGCTGTGGCTCCCGCTCGGTCGGGAGACGACGGTGCAGAGTGAGCTGGAGTACCCGGGGGCGCGCGGCGTGCTGCGATCGAGCCACCGGCTGCGGCCGCAGCGCCGCTGGACGGTCTTCTGGATCACTGTGGCCGATCCGCGCCTGCTCGAAGCCCAGCTCGAGCAGCTACCGCCGGTACGGCGCGCGGT
>JBDHBX010000031.1:0-28689 GCA_039592335.1 Gemmatimonadota bacterium
TGTGTGACATATAGGCGACGAATTCGTTGTCGCCACAGTCGTGGGCGCTCTGAATCCCGCGGTCGAATAGGTCCAGGGTCTCTCGCAGGGACTCGCGCCAGAAATGGCTGTACAAGCCGTGAACCTGCAAAGGAACGTGAATGGAGGTGCGAAAGGCCGCCCGACTCGCGAGCTCCACGGCTGTCTCGCCGTAAGCATGCGCCACTTCGACCTTTCCCAGGAAGGCGTTGGCGAACATACCCACCGCGGAGATCATCCCGGGGGCGTGCTCAGGTAGAAGCCGGCGTCCGAGAGAAAGCTCTAGAATGTGCATGTACATCAAAGGTGCCAGAGCGGGACGAGAGATAAAGGCCGCATTCCCGACGGGCCACAGGATCTCCGATACCGCGAACAACTCCGGATCCTGATCGTACAGACGAGGCATGGAGAAGTAATCGGGGGGCTCGCGTTCGAGACGCTCCAAAAACTCTGACAGCTTCGCAATGGTGAACTCCATGTCCGGATTGTGCGGGAGCTCCTGGCCGAAGTTGCGCAGGGCTCCGAGCCCATAGTCAATCGCCTCATCGAAACGCTTTGAGGCCAAGAGGAGCTCGATATGCAGCCTCTGGACCCGCGCCAAATCCAGGGGATCACGTCCACGCTGAAGCACTTGCTCGCTGTGCTGTTCCGTAACCGGAATGTTTCCCGCTGCGTGTGCCAGCAACGCCGCCTGCTCGTGCAGCGCCAGGGCGAGCTGGTAGTCTTGATCCCAGCTATTCTCGCCGAGGAGCTCGATCCCGGCTTGGGCGTAGTTCAGCCCGGTTTCGAAGGCGGAGGCCTGACGGGCAGCTCGAGCCGCCTGCAGATTCAACCGGGATAACTGCATTCGCTCCTGCTCATCTTCGACCAGGTGGAGCCCATGATTCAACTGATCGACAATCCGGTAGATATCCTGCTCATCATCACTCGTGCGATGTCTTTGCAGCAGTGACCGGCCAATCGTGAGATGCAAACGATCCCGCTCTTCTATCGGCGCCAGCGCATAGGCCGCTTCCTGGACACGGTCGTGGACGAAGTATCCACGATCATCGCGTATCCAGACCAGACCCGCCGCGACCGCCGCGTGGAGATGATCGAGGGTTGCGGCGTCGTCATCTCCTGCGGTGACCACCGTCAGAGTGGCGATGTCAAACTGGCTTCCAATGCCGGCCGCCACCTTGAGTGTCTCCTGGGTTTCAGCGGGGAGTTCCTTCAGCTTGCCCACCAGCAGTTCGACAACGCTGGCCGTGACATCCAAGTCCCTGAGGGCATCCATATCCCAACGCCAGTGGCCGGCGGCGGTATCGAGCGAGAGGAGGCCCTGGTGTTCGAGACTGCGCAGCACCTGGTGGGTGAAAAACGGGTTTCCATTGGTCTGCGAATGGATCAGCCTAGAAAGCTCCCGGCTCTCACCAGGATCACACCGCAGGGCGTCTGAAATCAGCGCATTGACATCGGCTTCCGCCAGCTTTGGCAGGGTCATCCGCTTCAGGTTGGCGCCGGCCTTTACCAGATCTGCGATGAGCGTCATCAAGGGATGGTCTGCATGAACCTCGTTGTCACGGTATGCACCAACTACGAGGAGATGAGCAAGGTCAGGGCTGGTGAACAGGGCCTTCAGCAAGCCCAGTGAGCCCGGGTCGACCCACTGTAAATCGTCCAGCAAGAAGCAAATCGGATGTTCGCTCCGAGAGATCGCACCAAAGAAGCGCTGAAAGACGTAGTTGAAACGGTTCTGCGCTTCCTGCCCACTCAAGTCCGGCACGGCCGGTTGGGGGCCAATGACCAGTTTCAGACTGGGAATCACATCCGTCAGTACCCTGCCGTTTGGCCCCACCGCTTCCAGAATCTTCGACCGCCATGCGGCGAGCCCGGTTTCAGACTGCGTCAGGATCTGGGAAACAAACTGGGCCAATGCCTGGCTGATCCCTGCATAAGGGGTGGTGACCAACTGGTCGAATTTCCCCCCTATGAAATAGCCACTTTTTTCAGATACCGGTCGCCGTATTTCTTCAACCAGCGCCGTCTTGCCAATCCCGGAATAACCACCGACAAACACGATTGAGGTGGTGCCCCGGCAAACGCTCTCAAACGCGCGCTCCAGTTCTTTCAGTTCGCGGTCACGGCCATAGAGCTCTTGAGGGTATCTCAGCCGCCTGGCATAATCGGCCTCTCCCAGCGGAAATGCTTCAATGATGTCCTCCGGACTCAAGCGCTGTGAACATTCCTCCAGATCGGCTTGAACACCGGCTGCGGATTGATAGCGGTCTTCTGCGTCCTTAGTCAGCAGTTTCAGAATGATGGCACTGAGCACCTCGGGTATCTCGGGCGATACCGCAGATGGCGAGGCGGGGTCGCGGGCAATGTGGTGATGGATCAGCTGCATCGGGTCCCGCGTGTCAAACGGCAGCCGACCAGTCAAAAGTTCATAGAGAACCACTCCCAGGGAATAGAGATCCGAGCGCTCGTCTACCGCGCGGTTGATTCGTCCGGTCTGTTCCGGTGAGATGTACGGCAGGGTCGCCAGTATCTGGTCGGGCCCGACCCTTATCTCGCCGCTCCCTTCAATGCGGAAGGCGGCACCCAGATCGATTACGTGTACCGCCCGCTGCTTGTCAGCGACGAGGATGTTCTGGCTGCTGATGCCCAGATGAATGACCCTGCGTTCGTGGATTCGCTGCAGGATGCCAGCCAGCTCGACGGCGATCTGCAACCGCGAACGCAAGTCCAGCGGGTTGCGTTCGACGACATCCCGCAAGGTCTCGCCCTCGATGTACTCCAGGATCAATGCCGGCTGATCGTCAACCGACTCCTGCGCCAGGGCCTGGCGCACCCCAGCGACTCCGTCGAGGGCGCGGGTCAACTCGTATTCCCGTTCCAGAGAGCTAAGGTAGTGGCGCGACGCAGGGCGCTCGGACGGCCGCTTGACGACCACCGGCTTGGAGTAAGCCGGGGACGGCCGCTTGACGACCACCGGCTTGGAGTAAGCCGGAAGAGCCTCGATAGAGATGGTCGAGTTGCCCTTATAGATGATGTCTTTGGTCGTCGGTTTCATGGTCGGTCAGGGTACGAGGCTGCCCAGTGTCTCGCCAGCTTCCTCTATTCATTAATAGAAGGGTGAAGGTGCGGGTGGGGGGGGGTGGGGTCAAGGAGATAGGCGGCCACGGAGCACCTCCCCCCGCCACACACCTAAACGATCACGGACTTCATAGGGTTCGTTCTACTGGCCGCCGTGACCGCCGGGAACACGAGTCCGCCGGGACGGAAGACGGACGAGGATCGAATGTAGAATGATGAATGATGAATGCAGAACAGATTGGGGGGCGGGAGTGAGGTCGGGAAACCGCGCATCCGGGTGGCCGGGATACCCGGACACCGGGATGCCGGCAACCGGGACATCACATCCAGCCGATACCAACTCCAATCGTCCAATAACTCAAAGTGATGTTATTGGCCTTCAGGCCATAGTTGTAACGAGCGTTGAGCATTGCTCGAGCATTCCAGTTGATCGGTATGATCACGCCGATCTCAGGAGCAAAGGCTAGGTGCCATTGGTTGGCCACGAACGCGACGGTACCGATCTCGAGTCGGTATTCAGAGTAGATCGTACCGAGTCCCGTTCCGACGTAGGGTCGGATGCCGCGACGTTGGCCAAAATAGTAATGTGCCGTCGAACGCGGTGATGACGGTGTCCGTCTGCTCGGCAAACACGTTCCAGGCAAAGTATAGGCCCGCCGAGATGTTGTCCTTCAGTTGGTAGCGCCCCTCGATTCCGAAGTTGCGCCAGCTGAACTGGTTGGCAAAGTCCTTGGTATCGCCCGAGGAGGACGACACCATGTACTCCATGCCCCAGAACCATTGCTGGGCGCGGCCCTCGGCGCTGAAGGTCAAGGTGAGAAACAGCGCCGCCGCAGCTACCCTCATTGTCTTTCCCATTGCTGTCATCTCCCTCAGTTGCGTCCCAAGTAGGGTGATTGGTCAAACGCCCGGTTGATGCCGTCGGTGAGGCGAGTAGCCGCGCCGGCCGAGGATCCTAGTACTCCGTTGAGCGCTCCGGTCCAGACCACGGGGAGCTCTGGTGGCTCGACGTCACCGACTGGTTTATTCGGATCGATCATGTCCATGAAGACGGTACCTGTCTGATACGAACCGGTGGCCCAATAGCCCGGATACCCCCAGCCATATCCTGGGTAGCCCCCCCAATAACCCCAACCCGGCCAATAGCCCCAGTAGCCATAAGCCGGGTACCAAACGTAGTACTGGTTATTCGCTCCGATTGTCGTGACCAGCACGACCACATCCGGAGTGCTGTCCGGGGGAAGCGCGCCCGGTGGGTCCGGAATCGTCACCCGCACGTAGCCCAGTTGAGCCATGCGCTCGGCCACGGCCGGGCCTGTGGGGTCGCCGTGAGCGACCCCACTTTGTTTGGCCTCGCGCTGCCCTGGGGTGGTGGGACGGTCGAACGCCTTCGTCACCGGGGTTGCAGTGCTCGTGCCGGCTCGATCCCGGAGGCTCTGAGGGCTGGAGCCAGGCCGGCCAGCAGCACTACCGCCAGCAACAACCCTCCCGCCGCGAGAAACGCGACGGGATCCAGGGGACTGATTCCCAGCAGCATCGAGCGCGCGGCAGCCGCCGTGCCGGCTGCGACGAGGCCGCCGACAATCAGCCCGGGCACCGAGAGACGGACGGCGTCCCCCAGGACGCGCCGGATGATGTCACCCCGGTTCGCTCCCAGGGCCATGCGGAGGCCGATCTCCCGGGTGCGAGTGGCCACCGCCAGCGCGACGACACCGTACGCGCCGATGGCGGACAGGACGAGGACCACGAGTCCAAGGCCACCGCCGAGCGTCGCGACGGCTCGCTGATCCCGGGTGGCCCGAACGACAATGGTCCTCCCGGTGAGCAGCCGCGGCGCGGGAAGCCCCGGATCCACAGACCGGAGTGCCTCCCCCAGCGAGCCCGCCACTCCGGAAGCCCCCGCCGCCGTGCGGAGCACGAGCATGAGGTGGGAGGGATAGTCCTGACGCACGGGGAGGAAGAGTTGGGGCAGCTCACGTCCGGCACGGCTGGATGCCACCCGACCCACCACGCCGACGACGGTGCGGGGCCGTGCGCTGTCGGAGCCCGCGGGCCACAGGAGCCGCCGGCCCAACCCAGACTCGCCAGGCCAGAGACGTTCCGCCAAGCTGCGCGTGACGACCACGACGGGCTCGGAAGCCGCGTCGTCGCCCGGCAGGAAGCCCCGACCCTGGAGGATGGGGACGCCGATGGCCGCGAAGAACCCCTCACTGACCCTCGTGACTTCCGCCGCCACCCTGTTCTCGACCTCATCGGGCCGGTCTGCCCTGCCGGTCCTCCCGAGACTGCCGACGCGGTCCAGCGGGATGCCGTCCCCCATCGCCACGGCCGTCACTCCCGGCAAGGTCTCCAGCGCTGCGCCCAACTGGTCGAGCAGGGCCGCACCGCCTTCCTCCAGCGTCGGGTATCCCTCGTCGGAAAGGTCCAGGTAGGTGGAGAAGAACCCTCCGCTCTGAAAGTCCGTCACCAGCATGCCGTTGGGTTGGAATCCCAGGGCCCGTTCGTCCGTCCGCTCCAGGGAACGCAGGAACAGTGCCCCCACCACGAGGAGGGAGAACGCCGCACCGGCCTGGGCCGACACGGCGAACCGTTGCAGGCGCCCGACGCGCCGTCCACCACCTCCAGTATCGTCCTTGAGGGCGGAGACGAGTTCGGGACGGCTGAAGCGCAGGGCGGGAACGAGGCCGAATGCGATGGCCGCGCCGACGGCGAGGACGAACGACGTGGCGATCACCCAGCCGCTGGGTCTGAACGTCACGCCGGGAGCCGCGATCCCCAGATCCACGGGGGAGACGGTTGCCATGCCGAGCATCGCCATGGCCGTTCCCATGGCTCCCCCGGCCAGGGCCAGGACGAGCGCCTCGACCATCAAGAGCTGCACCAGGCGGATGCGGCTCGATCCCAGAGCCAGCCTCACGCCGATCTCGTGCTCCCTCGAGGCCGATCGGACCAGCGCCATCCCCGCCAGGTTGCTGCAGATGATCAGCAGGAGCACGACCAGCATGCCCCACAACCCGATAACGGCGATCATGTCCATGCGGCGATTCTGGGCCGGGAAGCGCCCGAAGGCCTCGGCTCGGACCGTTCGGTACTCGTTGGTCTCGGGATGATCGGCCGCCAGGCGACCGAACACCGTCTGGAGCGCGGCCTGGCATTCGGCCCGGGTGCTACCAGGCCGCAGGCGCCCCAGCACCTGAACCGAGTAGCGCCCCCGATCGGTCACGAAGGACTCCTCGCGCTGCATCTCCGGGTGTTGCACCAGGGGAACCCAGAGGTCGACGCTCCTGATATTCACCCGAGCGCCGTGGAAGCCTTCCGGGGCCACGCCCACCACCGTATGGGGAGTCCGGTTCACCGTGATTGCCCGGCCCAGGATGTTGGGGTCGCCGTCGAAGCGATACTGCCACAGGTCATGGCTCACGACGGCCACGGGATGCTGGCCGGGCCCGGCGTCTTCCGCCGGGAGGAATCCGCGTCCCAGTGCGGGGACCACCCCAAGGACCCTGAAGTAGTCCGCGGAGGCGTAGGCCGCGGGAATGCGCTCACGGCCGTCTTCGCCACCCAACGTGGCGCTCTCGTCAAGCCAGGCGGTCACGAATTGGAAGGGTGTCTCAGCCTCCCGCACGGCGGCGAAGTCGGGGAAGGTCCACCCCCAGTAGTCCGCCCCCTCCTGCACCGTGACCGGATCCACGATCCGGTCTTGCTCGGTCACGCCGGGAACCGGGGAGAACCAGACCGCGTAGACGGCCGTGAGGACGGCGGCATTCACGCCGATGCCCACGGCCAGGGACAGGACGGTCACCGCCGCGTACCCCCGGGCCTTCCTGAGGGATCGAACGGCGAGACGCACGTCGCTGACGGCGTCGAACAAGAGGTCGGCCCACGTCCGCCACCGGGCCCCCCGCTCGTCAACGCGGCGGGTGCGCGTGCGAGCCTGCTTCATGCCACCTCCTCGCCGGGGTCCTCGCGGATGGAGAGGACGGCTGGGGCGCTCTCGAGCCGGCCCTCGCGCCCCCGAGCGGGCGCTGGGCGCAGGCCCTGGACTGCCCACCCTGGAGTACGCAGCAGGCCTCGAGTGGTTTCACGACGCCGTCGGGGGTTGCAGGTGGAGCTGCGGTCGGCCTGCGGCCGATCCTCGCTCTGCTTCGCAACGAGTCCTGCCAGGTCTGTGAACGCCGCGCCGAGTGCGCGGCGTTTTCATGCCCGACAGTCTCTTTGCCGTCGCTCCTCGCTGCGCTCGGAGCATCCGGGGCGAGTCCTGCCAGCGGAGAGGCTCGGCCATCATGATCGCGCTCATTCACGTAGCGGGGCGGGGGCGGAAATCTCGCGGAGGCGCCCATCGGTGACGTCATAGACGTAGCCGGCAACGACGAGTTCGTCCGGGAGAGTCGGCGCCGCTCGGAGCCGGTCGAGGTCCTCGGCCACGCTGATCTGCGGGTCGGTGATGGCAAGCCTTTCGATCACCGCGTCGCTGGTCCCCGCAGCTTGGCCCAACCTCTGTCTAACCTGAGGGTCTGTGAAGCGGCCGGTCCCACAATCGGTGTGATGGACGATGGCCACCTCGAGGGTAGTCCCGCCGCCGAACTCCACGGTCAACGCTAGAAGAATCGCGATTTGCCTGATCACTTCGTCGGTGACTCGCCCACCGATGTTTCGCATTACGAAGGCGTCGCCCAACTGGAGACCGAGAAAGTGCGTCGGGTCGACTCGAGCGTCGAGACAGGTCAGGACCAGTGTCGACAGGTGGGGCCGGATGGCCAAGTCCCCCTGGGTGAAGCTACGGGCGAACTCGCGGTTGCCATCGATAAGGGTCTGCAGGTCAGCCATGGTCGGTCCTCGCTGGAGAAGCAACCTCAAGAGAAGGTAGAGGCTCCGAGGCTTCGGTCGCCACCGGGCGCTCGGCGGTTGAGCTCGCGTCCGGCGGGTCGATGTTGGACCCGTGAACGGGAGGAGTCAAGTCGGTTTTGCGAAGTGATCCATCGCCCAACTCGAGTGTACTAGCGAACGATCCCACTCCTAAGTGCGTGACCACTGAGGTGCCATGGTGAGGCCACGCCCTCGCACATCCGTTGGGCCGCTGGTTGTCGCGGCAGCTGCGATCGTCCTTGTTTCATGCGATCTTGGCCTGTGGGGTCCGAGTGGGCCTGGCGAGATCCAGGTGACACTGCTCTCGCCGCACGGCCCCGAGGGCGCGGCCGTGCTCGAGCTCACCGGTGGTGTCGGGCTCGGCGTCGTGACCACCGCGCTCGGGGATGTGTTCTACGAGCACGACGACACGACGACCCGCGTGGTCATCATCCTCGACGAACCCGGCCAGATCGAGTTCACCGTGCGCTCGGAAGACGTCGGCGCCCGGCCCTCGGTGACGGTCGTGCAGGTCGCCGACGGTGCCAACCAGCTTCGCACCGCGCTCTCCAGTTACCTGGTGGAGTTCGACCGGATCGAGGGCGTGACCGCGAGTCGGCAACGGAGGTCGCCGTGAACGCCCGGCTGCCGTTCGGGCTGCTGCTCGGACTCGCCGTCGTGCCCGTCGCTCCCACGACGGCATTGGCGCAGGAGCCTCCGCGGGTTCGGGGCCTTGCACTGCCGCCTGCTGTGTTCGAGCGCATTCGTCGTCAGCCGGACGCGTTCGAGCTCAAGCAGGGTTGGATCCAGCGCGCCCAACGGGCCGCGGCAACATCTGCGGCCGTTGACGGCACGTTGCGGGTCGCGGTGATTCTTGCGCTGTTCGCCGACTCACCGCAGCCTCACGTCACGCAGGAAGAGCTCCAGCGCGTGCTGTTCGACGGACCGTACGAGCACGGCACGGTGACTGAGTACTACGACGAAGCATCCGGCGGGCGGTTCGCGCTCCACGGGCACGTCCTGCCATGGCTGCGAACCGGCCTCACGATGCAGGAGGTGGTCGGCAGCGAGTACGGGCTGGGCGACGACGCACAGACGCAGGCCTATCTGGTGCAGGCACTCGACGTGGCCGATCCCCTGGTGGACTTCGGATTGTTCGACAACGACGGTCCGGACGGGGCGCCGAACAGCGGTGACGATGACGGTGCCGTCGACGCCGTGGCGTTCGAGTTCCTCGAAGTGGCGGCGTCCTGTGGCGGACCGGGCATCTGGCCCCATCGGTGGCGGATCGAGTCCTGGACGGACTCAACGGGCGCCTACGTCACGAACGATCCACGCTTCGGCGGCGGAGCGATTGTCGTGAACGACTACATGGTGCAGAGCGTGGTGGACTGCGGTGGTGTGGAGCCGCAGAAAGCGACGACCATCGCGCATGAGATGGCACACGTGTTGGGTCTCCCGGACCTGTACGATCGCTCGCAGGGCCGCCTTCCCGAGCAGCGTCGCTGGGTCGTCGGCTGTTGGTCACTCATGGCGGCGGGAGCGTGGGGCTGCGGCAGCGACGATCGCGTGGCGTGGCTACGCCCGACGCATCTGGGCGCCTGGGAAAAGGAGCAGCTCGGTTGGCTCGCGCAGGTCGACGAGGTCATAGGGGTGCTCGACCGGGAGTTCACGCTCGATCCCGTCCTCGCGAGTGAGCGCGTGCTCAAGATCCCGCTCGAACGGGGCGAGATGGCCGACACCAACGAGTACCTCCTGGTGGAGTATCGGACCAACGAGGGCTTCGACCTGGACCTCCCCGCGTCCGGTGTGCTGGTGACCCACATCGATCCTCAGATTCCGGGTAACCGACCGTGCGACACGTGTGCGCAGGTCTACCGGGTGGGGCTACTTGAGGCCGACGGCAACAACAGCCTGCAGAGGGCGTTCCCGGAGGGCGGAAACCGCGGTGAGGCAGGGGACGCGTGGGGCGTCGCCGGCCCGGGTCTCATGACCAACGACACCTATCCGTCGACCAGGCTCACGTTCGGCGCACTTTCCCCGGTAACCATCCATGAGATCTCCATCGAAGGCGGCGTGGCACACATCACCATTTCCTCCATCGCCGTCTCGACGGAGCGCCTGGTTCAGGGCTTGCTGCACCCTGCCGCATCGCTGCTCACGGCGGAGGAGCGTGAGTACTTCGACCGGCAAGGCAATGGCAACGGGCAGTACGACGTGGGAGACCTGCGTGCGTACTTGAGGCGGTGAGCCGGCGCCGCTACAGAGCCTTCCCGTAGATCCGATACACCTTCCCCAGCCTCCCCCCCATGAACTGAATCCCGGCGTTGATCTTCTCGTTGTCCTCCAGCGTCCAACCGAGCTCGCCGAACTTGATGCCCAGCTGCTCGCCCCCGTGGTGGGCGCGCACGTACAGCAGGACGCTCAGTCCGCCCAGCACGCTGCCGCGGTACTCGGGCATGATCCCAAGGAGGAGCAGGCGGGCCGACTGGAACTTGTGGCCTCCCAACTTCAGCCTCCAGATCAGTTTGAGCAGCCCCGTGGGGAACAGCCGGCCGTCGAGATCCTTGATGGCCTCGTTGAGATTCGGCAGGGCGACCATGAATCCCGCTGGCTTGCCTTCGACCTCGGCGATGGCCGTGATCTCCGGTTTGATGATCATGCCCATCGCCTTGGCCCCGTGCTTGACCTCGTGGTCAGTCCACGGCACGTAGCCCCAGTTCCTGCTCCAGGCGGCGTTGAACACTTCGCGCACGATGTGGATGTCGCGCTCGAGGTGCTTGGGATCGGCCTGCCGCACGGTGAGGCCCGGGTGCTGCTCCACGGCGTGCGCAATCTTGCGGGCCTCGGCGGGGATCTCCCCGACCTCGTAGTACCAGCCGTACAGGTCCTTGGCCTTCTCGTAGCCGGCCGTCTCCATCAGTCGTGGATAGTAGGACGGGGTCTGGGCGCACATGATCATCGGCGGGCCCTCACGATCCTCGACCACGACCCCCACCTCCTCGTTGGTCGAGAAGCTCTCCGGGCCTAGCACCTGGTCACAGCCCTGCTGCTTCAGCCAACTCTCGGCTGCTTCGAGCAGGGCGCCCGAGACGCGCTCGTCGTCGATGGACTCGAAGAAGCCGAAGAAGCCTGCCTTGTCCTTGTGGTACTCGTTGTGCAGGCGGTTAGTGTGGGCGCTGATTCGTCCCACGGCCTCGCCGTCCCGCTCGGCCAGAAAGAGGGCCGCCTCTCCGTGCTCGAAGAAGGGGTTCTTGCGTGGGTTGAGGGTGTCCAGCACGTCCGACAGGAGCGGCGGTACCCATTGTGAGTCGTTCTGGTGTGCCACCCAGGGCACCTTCGCGAAGGTGCGGCGGTCGGCCTTCGAGTCGATCTGTCGTACGTTGACGCTCATTGAGACCTTGCCTTTCTCAGTGTGCGTTAGGGCAGGTACTCCAACATCAGATCGAAGAAGCTCTGTTCGTACTCCGCGAGGCTCAGAGCCAATCTGGTCGCGAACGCCTGATTGAACGACGTCCCCTGTCGCATGTCGAGAAACAGATCCTTGACGTCCGCCCAGGTTCCGCCGAGACCGCGGGGGTCCAGCAGGTATCGAACGGCCAACTCATAGTATGGCCCGTAGTCCCCGGTGGCGCTGGGATCCGTGGATCGGTAGTCGAGCCAAGTGTGTACCGCCACGGGGTTGCCGCGACCGGCGACATCGGCGTGATCGCTCATCCACTGCTGCAGCATGCTCGCGTCGCTCACCTTCTGGTGCGACCGCAATCCGCTCAGGTCGCTGACGTACTCCGCGATGCCCTCCACGAACCACGCGTCTCCGAAGATGGCACCGCAGAGCAGGCCCTGGATCACGTGCATCATCTCGTGGATGAGGATGAGGTCATACACCTCGGGAGCCCATCCCACGCGCGGTGAGTCTCTCGAGTAGAGCATGAAGCCGTACTGGGTGGCCACGCCGCCACCGTAGGGAAACACCTGGTACCTGCTCAGGAAGATGTGGAGCTTGCGGTCGGGTGTCGCGTAAATGAACTCGTCGTGGCTGCTCACCTGGAGAGAGTCCTTGAGTTCGATGAACTGAGCCTCCAGCACCGCGGCCACGCGCTGCCGCTCCTCCGCCGGGCACCCGTCGCTGTACACGACGAAGTTGTCGCTCTCATACGGCTGCCCGTCGTGCCCCATCTGGAAGCCTGCATCCCAATCCATCCACCAGCCCTCGTATACCAGATTCGGGTCCCGGCGGGGTTGATCGGTGCCGGAGGGGTCACCACCGCCGCACGCGATGAGGAAGGCGGAGAGAAGGAGGAGGGCGGAGAGCTTCGGAGGGCGTGCCATGGTCATGACTCGCCCTGTTCAGAGGCGTTCGGCGGCAGCGCCCGCTGCCGCACCTGCGCGGCCAGCCGGTCCGCCAGGTTCTCCAGCTGCGGCGCGTACTTCCGGGCCAACCCGCGGGGGACACCGGTCGCGGTGAGCGCGGCCCCGGCGATGGCCATGGGGATCGCGAGGATCGCCGTCACGTCCGGCAGGCCGAGGTAGAGCATGGTGCCCAGCGTCGCCAGCGCTCCGCCGGCCGCGCCCCACGCCGGGGCGAACATCGAGAAGCCACGCAGATCGATGTGCTCCTCGACGTGCACCCGCGTGTCGTCCCGGCCGCGAGTGATCGTCACGCGCACGTCACGCCCCACGAACCCCGGCTTCGTGCCGTTCCAGTTGAGCGTGCCGCCGACCCTGGATACGCTGCCCACGAACCCCAATGCGCGTTGGATCTCGTCCACCAGCATCTCGTAGTCGGCTTCGGCTACGCGGCCCGGGATGGTGCGGTCGGTGCTGAGCCGGCCCTTGCGGAACTCTGGCTTGGAGACTCGTAGCGCGTCGCGGGGGCGCTCCAGTTCTCCCAGGGCCTCCCGCACGCGCGCTGGCGGAATGCCGGCCTCGGCAGCGACCTGTTCCATGCCGCCCACGGACAGAGCGCCTTCCTCGGTGGGGTGCTCGGCGTCCAGCGCGGTCGCCCGCTCGACCACGTCGCGCACGACGGCGTCACCGAGCTTCGCGCCGTGCTCGGACGACCCGGCGAGCGCGCCTGCAAACTCTCCGGGGCTTTCGTAGCGATCGGCGGGTCGCATGGCCAGTGCCTTGACCAGGGTTTGCTCCAAGCGGCCCGGCAGGCTGTCGAGGCGCTCGCGATGGTCGGCAGAAGCGTCGAGAAACCGCCCCATGCGAACGGCCTCTTCGGCGGGCCACATCCCGGGTGTCTCACCGATCAGCATCTCGTAGGTGACGCACGCCAGCCCGAACACGTCGGTGCGCGGATCCTGGGAGGTGCTGCCGGCCGCTTGCTCCGGGCTCATGTAACCCGGCGTGCCCAGGGGGAACCCGCTCCGGGTGAGCTGGTCGCGGCTCACGGCGCTCACCACCTTCGCGATTCCGAAATCGGCGACGATCGCATGCCCCTCGGAGAACAGGATGTTCTCCGGCTTCATGTCCCGGTGTACCACCCCGAGTCGGTGCGCGTGGTCCAGCGCGGATGCGACATGCTCTGTGATGCGGACGGTGTCGCCGATCGCGAGCTTCGTGTCGCTTCGAAGGCGTTGGCGCAGGGAGCCGCCGCTCACGTGCGGCATCACGTAATACAGCAATCCGTCGGCTTCGCCGGAGTCGAGCAGGGGGAGGATATGGGGGTGGTTGAGCTGGGCCGTGATTCGAATCTCGCGCAGGAAGCGCTCGGGTCCCACGGCAGCCGCCAGGTCGGGCTTGAGCACCTTGACCGCCACCTCGCGCTCGTGCTTGCGATCCTGGGCGAGGTACACGGTGGCCATGCCACCGCTTCCAAGCTCGTGCGCGATGGCGTAACGGTTCGCGAGTGCGGCCCTGACAGCGTCAACCACCCAAGTGCTCCCCGTAGAGCCTGAGGGAATCTACCTCACACGCGCTCGGATGGCATCAAGCCGCGCCCCTCGGGCTGGTGACCACAAGTGGTTGACTGGCTGGTACTTGGGCTCTCCGCAGTCACCTCGGAGCGGTCCCGCTTAACATCCCGCCGCGCGGCCCGTCTCATCTTCTGAACCGTGATTGGATTCACCCTTTCACTGCGTGGAGACAGGATGCGATACAAGACGTACATCGCCGCGATCGTGGCTGCCGCCCTCGTCGCCGGGTGCGACCTGGGCAGCGGGCCGGACGGCGTCGACCAGCTCAACTTCGATGCCGCTGTGGTTGCGGCGGATGGGGCTGTGGAGGATCTGGAGATGATGCACGGCCCCGGGCTCGGCATGCGGGGCGGGGTGTTCCCGGGACTACTCGGCGGCCGGCCGGACTGTCCCAAGACGCAGGACGTCTTTCTGTGCGACCCGATCGAGCGTGACGGGATCACCTATACGCGCACGATCGTCTACAAGGATGCCGACGGGAATCCGCAGGAGGCGTACAGCGCCGACGAGACGGCCTCCATCGAATACGAGATCTCGGTCGAGGGGGAGAGGGGCCGTACAGGATGGAGCGCAACCATCAAGCGGCACCGCAGCATGGTCGTTGAGGGGCTGTTGGATGGGGACGGCGACGTTGCCTGGAACGGCACGGGTTCCGGGACGGTCACGCGCAGCCGTCACTTCGACGACGGCACCGAGCGGACCTACAATATCGTCTCGACCAGCGAGATCCTCGACGTCGTGGTCCCTTATCCGCGGGAGGATGACAGCTGGCCGATCTCGGGAACGATCACGCGGAACCTGACGATCACCCGGACGTCGAACGGCTCCGAGGAGACCGTCACCAAGACCGTGAAGATCGAGTTCAATGGGACGAGCCAGGTGCTCGTGGAAGTTGATGGTGAGACCTTCACGTTGGATCTCACCGCGCGGCCCTTTGGCCCGCGGGGGATGCACGGCAAGCCGCGGGGGTAATCCACCCGCCGCGCGCAGCATGCACTGACAAGGGAGCCGGAAGCGCCGCGCCTCGCGCGCGCGTTTTCATCTTGCGCTATCTTTGTCCTGTGCGGTTATGCGCCCACTCCTACGCTGAGAGTCAACCGTGACCGAATCATCGCAGGACCAGTTGGGGCAGGATCGCTTCGCGCACTCGGCGTTGCTCGACGCCATGCCCGACGCGATCGTGATCGTGGATCCGGAGGGACGGATCGTCGGGTTCAATTCCATGGCCCAGGCGATGTTCGGGTACGATCGGACGGACGTGCTAGGCCAGTCCGTGGAGCTGCTGATGCCCGATCAGTTCCGCGGCCGACACGTCGATGAGCGCCAGCGTTACACGCAGGCCCCGCACGTCCGGTCCATGGGGTCGGAGCGGAACCTCTTGGCTCGGCACAAGGACGGCCGTGAGTTCGCTGTCGAGATCAGCCTGGCGCCGTTCCAGGCGCCGGAGGGATCGCTGGTGGTGAGCGCGATCCGTGCAGTTGCGGGACGGCGAGGAGCGAGCGACTAGCTTCCCCTCGCCGCCTTCAACAGCCCATCCATCAACCGCTCCAGCCGTTGGAAGGCCGGCAGAATCTCGCCCGGCACGACCCGCACCGGTGGCGGGTAGCGGAACAGCCGGTTGCGATAGGCGGCGAGCAGGAGCAGTTGGTCCTGGTCCGCGGCCGACAGGGTAACGCCGATCGCTTCCTGCGCAGCGGTGCGCGAGCGGCGACACGAGAAGCGGCGGTCCTCCCAGCCCCGATGCATCCCCGGACTCACGCACTCCAGCTCCTCGGCGCTCAACAGATCGACCACATCGTGGAACTGGAGGACCTTCGGCACGTTGACGCCGTCGCGGTGCGCGTCCACCTCCGGCATCGGCATGTTGAGCTGTACGCCGATCGTGGCGGGGAAGTTGTCCTTCACGGGCTGCAGCAGCTGAATCACCAGGATCTCGGCAGCGTGCAGCCCCAAATCGAGTGACTCGCACAGGGATACCAGATCCTCGGCCGCGCCCTCCCGCGCCTTCACCGCCGCGCCCCAGAGGCGCATGGCCTCGTCCATTGGTCCCAGCTCGATGACGTCGGCCAGCTGAGTCATATCGCTCTTCCTCTTCTGCGCGCGACCTTCGTTTGGCGCGGCGCTCTACGGTCGTCCGGTCAGCCCCTCACCCAACGCGCTCTCGAACCCTTCGCGCGTCGTTTGGGGCACGTGGCACTGCCGGCAGCGCCACCGCTCGGGGTGGCTGGTGCGGATCGCCTCCCGTGCACCAGGACCGTCGTGGCACGCGACGCAATTCTCGCGCATCAGTGTGCGGTGCGGAATGGTGGGTGGCGCACCGGCGGTAGCCCGGCCGCCGGCCCGCAGGTCCTGTTCGAGCGGCTCATAGTCGCTCGCGACGAACTGGTCACCGGTGGTGGCGAACACGTGACACTGGCGGCAGCGGATCGTGGCGCCGCTCTGCGGCGTGTCCACGTGGGGTGAGGCCGGCGCAAACCCCACCCCGCTCACCGACTGCCCGCGCTCGTGGTGGCACGCCTCGCAGCGGGCGCCGAAGCTCTCGTGCGGGATCGTCGGGGGCGCGCCGTCGTAGGCGCGCCGCTCCGCGCGCACGCTGGCGGCGGACTTCACCGCTCCCTCCCGGTCGGGCACGGGCACGGTGTCCCCACCGCAGCTCGCCACCACCACGGCAGCAGCGAGCGCGCACGGGATCAGACGCGTTCGATGCGGACCGCGCATTTCTTGAAATCCGGTTCCTTGCTGATGTTGTCCATCGCGTCAAGGGTCAGCAGGTTGGGCAGCCGGCTCTCGTCGAAGAACGGGATGAACACCGACCCCCGCGGCGGCTTGCCGCGGCCGTCCACCATGGCAGGCAGCTCGAGCGCGCCGCGTCGGCTCGTCACCCGCAGCATAGTCCCCGTCGAGACACCAAGGCGCTGCGCGTCGGCCCGGTTGACCTCCACGTAGCCTTCCGTGACCGCCTGGTGCAGCTGCTTCACGCGCCGCGTCATGGAGCCGGTGTGCCAGTGCTCCAGCACGCGGCCGGTGCACAGCCAGAACGGGTACTGGTCGTCGGGCGACTCGGCCGGCGGGTGCCACGGCCGCAGCCAGAAGGCGGCCCTCTCGCCATAGCCCTTCGCCTTGTAGAAATGCACGCCGTGGCTCTTCTGCACGTACGGGTCGTACCCAGCGGCGTAACGGTAGCGAGTCTCCACCCCATCCACTACGGGCCACAGCAGGCCGCGCGTCTCCTTGAGTTGCTCGTAGGAGGCCACGTCCTTCCCGAGCCCGAGGGTGAAGCTGCGGTACTCCTCGTACATCGGCTCGTGCCAGTTGTCGTCGGGCCAGGGGAAGAGGTGCTCCATCCCCATGCGCTTCGCCACCTGGACGATCTGCCAGGCATCCTCAGTCGCCTCGCCGGGCGGGTCGACCGCCTTGTGCCAGTGCTGCGTGCGGCGCTCCGAGTTGCCGAACACGCCCTCGCGCTCCACCCAAGCCGCCGAGGGCAGCACGAGATCGGCCACCTCGGTGCTGGGCGTGGGATAGATATCGCTCACCACCAGGAAGCGGCCGTCGCCGGGCTCACGCTGGATGCGGTTCAGGTTGGGGATGCTGACCCACGGGTTGGTGGTCTGTGTCCACATCACCTTCACGTCACCCCGCATAAACGCCCGGAACATGTCCATTGTGTGGTAGCCGGGCCGCGGCGGGATGGTGCCGGCGGGCAGCTCCCAAATCTCCTCGGCCTTGGCGCGGTGCTCCGCGTTCGTGACCACCATGTCGGCCGGGAGCCGGTGGGCCAGCGTGCCCACCTCCCGCACGGTGCCGCACGCCGAGGGCTGACCGGTGAGACTGAACGGGTTGGCGCCCGGCCGGGAGATCTTGCCCGTGATCAGATGCAGGTCGGTGATGAGGTTGTTCATCCAGGTGCCGCGCGTGTGCTGGTTCACGCCCATGCACCAGAGACTCACCGTGCCGCGGCCCGCGTCCGCGTAGATGTCGGCCAGCATGCGGATCTGCTGGACCGGAACACCGGAGATCTCGCTCACCCGCTCAGGGGTGTAGTCGGCGAGGAACCGCTCCAGCTCGCGGAACGACGAGTCGCGTCCCTGATCGCGGAAGCGGTAGTGCTCCGCCGGTCCGGCCGACGGATTGGTGGCGAGGCCGTCTTCTCCCCAGCTGCCGAAGCCGATCCGGTCGAGATCCTCGATGCCGCGCTTGAAGACCACGTTCTCCCGCAGGAATGCCTGGTTCACCTTGCCGTTGCGGACCAGCAAGTGGAGGATGCCGTTCGCGAGCGCCAGGTCGCTGCCCGGCACGAACTCCACGTACATGTCGGCGTAGTCGCTGGTCGGGGTGCGACGCGTGGCGATGTCGATGATGCGCACGCTCGGGTTGGCGCGCTTGTTGGCGAGGATGCGCGAGAACAGCACCGGATGCATCTCCGCCATGTTGTTGCCCCACATGACGAAGTCGTCACCAGCCTCGAAGTCCTCGTAGCAGCCCATCGGCTCGTCACTCTGGAACTGCGTCATGAAGCCGGTGACGGCGGACGCCATGCAGAGGCGGGCGTTGGGCTCCACGTTGTTGCTGCGCATGCCGCCGCGGAACCACTTCGAGGCGGCGTAGCCGTCAAAGATGGTCCACTGGCCCGAGCCATAGATGGCTACCGATTCGGGGCCGTGCTGGTCGAGCGCTTCCTGGTACTTCGCGGCGACGAGATCGAGCGCCTCGTCCCACGAGATGCGCTGCCAGCCCCTGCCGTCGCGCAGCATGGGGTACTCGAGCCGGTCCTCCCCATACAGCATGCCGGGCAAGTGGTAACCCTTCACGCACAGCAGGCCGCGGTTCACGGGGCTCTTCACGTCGCCGCGCACCGCCCACACGCGTCCATCCTTCACACCCACCTCGACCCCGCAGCCCGTGCCGCAGTAGCGGCAAGGGGCCTTGGTCCAGGTCAGGTCGGCGTCGGTTAGCGCGTCACCGTTGGCACGCAAGCGCTCGGCCGCGTCGCGGTCGGCGCACGAGAAGGCCGCAACGCCGGCGGTCGTGGCGCCCAGGGTCTCGAGGAACTTCCTGCGTTTCATGACGACTCTCCCTAGCGCCCGTAGCGGCGCTCCATCTCACGGCGGATCTGTTCGGCCTGCGCCTCCGCTCCCTCTTCGAACCACACGTGCTCCGGCCGCGCCAGGATTCCATCGATCACCGCGGCCACCGCTCGGGCCTGGTTGCGCTGGCCCGTCTGCATGGCATGGTCGGCGATCTCACGTGCCTGTGGGATGAGCTCCATGTAGAAGCGCTCGGCGACCTCGTACATACCGTGCCAGTGCGTGTAGTCGGGTGCCATCATCGAGGCGCCGTGCCGCGCGCGCCGGCCCTCGTGGTGCCACAAGTAGAACCAGGTCCACTCGATCTCCTCGTCGAACTGCGTGGGTGTGCGGAGGTTGTTCGAGAGCAGTGCGCCCATGATCGCGAGGCCGGGCTTGGCGAACTTCTCGTTATACAGGATGACGAGGTCGTCGTACTGCCGGTAGAAGGAGTTGACGTAGTCGTCGGTGTGGCAGTGCGAGCAAACCTCCTTCATGCGGCCGCGCTTCTGCTCGGCCGAATCATGAATCAGGGAGCGGCGCGTCTCCGGGTCCGTCTCGGTGACGATGTCGTGGTTCACGTCGGTGTCCATCACGAGGCTCACCGCGGGGCGGTTGGTCCACGAGATCCGCTCGCCCGGATCGTGCGTGATGCGCCCGCCGTTGCGGATGTTGCCCGACATGTGGCACGTCGCGCACGTCGGTGCCGCGGCGTAGTCCACGCCCAGGACCCAGCGTGCCGCATCCAGATTCACGTCGTCCTTGAGATCGCGGTACGCGATGCCGTGCTTTGACTCCTCGTAGATCTCCTTCTGCGGGTGGTCCGGCCCCAGATGGCACTTGCCGCAGTTCTCCGGCTGGCGGGCGCGCCGCGGCGAGAAGTCGTGCCGGCTGTGGCAAGCGGTGCACGAGCCCCGGGTGCCGTCGAGGTTGAGACGACCGATCCCGGTATTGGGCCAGGTGCCGGGGTGCAGCAGGGGACGCCCTTCCTCATTGCGCACGATCATGCCGACCGCGTCGAGATTGGTGGGGCGTCCGTCGGCGTCGGGCTCCAGGTCGTCCACGGTGATCATGCCGCCGTCGGTCGACTGGAACGCCACCTTGGAGCCGTGGCACTGCTGGCATCCGGAGAAGGCGCTGGCGAAGCCGTTCACCGCATCCACCGGCTTGCCCGGCGTCGGCGAGTGGGGGTTGAACATCATGCGCGCCCCCTCGACCGTCTCCGCCAGGAAGTTGTCGAGCGACGCGAGGATGTTGCCGCCGGCGGCGTGGTGGCTCTGGGCGAACTCGTCGGCCTCGTGGTCGTGGCACCGCGCGCAATCCCGGGGTGTCACGATCGTCGCGATCTCTTCCCCGTGATGCAGGTAGCTGTCGGCCTCTTCGCGCGCGGCCTGGTGGCACTCGACGCACCCCACGCCCTTCTCGGCGTGCGTGCTCCCCTCCCAGTGCGCGACGATCCCGGGATTCTCCTCGGCGTGGCACTCCACGCACTCGCGCGAGGACGCCGGTACGGAGACGCTCGGGGGCCGTATCCCGGCCTCCTCGGCCTTTCGGGCCGTCTCCATCCACTGCACCAGCACGAGGGAGAGCAGGAACAGCCCGCCCAGGGAAGCGATCACGATCCGCTTGGTCTCGAGACTCATGTCTACCTCAGTGTCTGACGACGGCTTCCCACACCGTCATTCCGATGATCGTGAGGGCACCGACGATCCCCACCCACACACTGGCCTCCTGGAACCGCGTGTGTTTCCGGATCCACGCATCGATGAAGGGCCAGGCGAACATGACGAACACGACGAAGCCCATGCTCAGCACGGCTGCCGTCCCGCTGAACAGCTTGAGCCAGCGGAAGGCCACGTAGAAGAACCACTCCGGCTTGATGATCTCCGGCGTCTGCAGCGGGTTGGCTTGCGGTCCCAACGTGGCGGGGAGGATCGTCGCCAACGCGCTGAGCAGCACCATCAGCACGAGACCGATGATCAGCTCCGTGTAGAGGTGGTCCGGGAAGAAGTTGAACGTCTTGGGCGACCCCGTCTCCTCGTCCTTGAACCGGAACTCGGTGACGCCCTGCATACGGATGACCGCGATGTGTAGGGCGACCAGCAACGTGATCGTGACGGGGAGGATCGCGGCGTGCAACACGAAGAAGCGCGACAGCGTGGCCTGGTTGTAGGAGTCGCCGGCGAGCATCATGCGTTTCAGGAACCCGCCGATGAAAGGCACCGTGTCGGTGATGTTGGCTCCGACGGTGGCGCCCCAGAAGCTCAACTGCTCGTATACCAGGCTGTAGCCGGTGAACCCGGTCATCAGGGTGCAGAACAGCAGGCACATCCCCACCAGCCAGTTGATCTCCCGCGGCTTGCGGTAGGCGCCGGTGAAGAACACACGGATCTGGTGCAAGATCACCGCCACGATCATGAGGGTGGCGCCCCACTTGTGCACGCTGCGGACGTACCAGCCGAATGACACCTCGCGCGTGATGAAGTCCACCGACTGGTAGGCGGTCGTGGGCGAGGCCTCGTAGTAGAAGGCCAGCAGGATCCCGGTGAAGATCTGGACGATGAACAGGTAGGCCGGCGTGCCGCCGAGGGCGAACCACCAGCGTTTCAGGTGGTAGGGGACGGGCTCGTTGGTGAGCTCGCGGAACTGCTGACCCGAGACCGGCAGGCGCTCGCCGAGCCAGCGGCCGACGGCGCTCATCCGTGCCCGCCGCTACGCCCTGGCATCGAGATCTCCCCGTGGGCGACACGCGAGACAGGGGTCGTGCCCCGGTCCGCTGATGGAAGACGCTTCCTCCCGGATCACGCCGTCCCGCCCCACGTCGGCGAACTGCGGCGGTGGGACGGCGATGTGGAGGATCCCGCTCTCGACCTTGAGGTCGTAGCGTGGCAAGAACTGTCCGGCCTCGCCCGGCGGCCCGGCGATGGCCCTGCCGGTGGGGTCAAAGATCCCGTTGTGACAGGGGCAGAAGAAGCGGTTGTTCTGCTCCTCCCAGCGTACCTGGCACCCGAGGTGGGGACAGGTGCTGGACAGTGCGATGAAGTCGTCGGCGTCGCCGTTGCGACTGCGACGGGTGATGTTGATGGTTTCGCCGGAGGGTCCGCGATACCGGATGGCCTGGCCCACCTCGACCCCGTCGACCTCAGTGACGAATTGCCACAGCACCTCACCGGTCTTGGCGGGATACAGGAACCGCCCGGCGACCACGGCGAACGCGCCGTAGCTTCCCACCAGGCCGGCGGCCATGGCGGCGCGCGAGGCGTTTCTCAGGAATTCTCGCCGATCGGAACCGTCGGATGGTGGTGCAGACCCGCTCCGCTCGTCACCCACCATGCTCATCCTCCACCTCGGGGCTGCCTGGGCACGAGCCGTTGCCCGGCTGACGTCCAGCCATCGATGAGAAGTTGCGGCTCCGGAGCCGGCAATGGACAGGCGGCCGCATCTGGAGTAGAATCCCGCTAATTCTCACCTCGGGGTGAGAAATTGCCTAGTGGGACGGCCCGAGTCAACCGGCCTGATCCGGGAGGAATTCGCGTCGCTCCGCGAAACACCTGTTCCGAGTCACTTCGCTCTTGGGAGGTGGGGATGTCAAGACGTGAGCGACTCCGCCGCGCACCCGGCGTCGTGCTGCCGGTCGTGTTCCTTCTCCTGCTGTCTCTCCCGGCCGTAGCCTTCGCACAGGACGAGCAGAAGTACCCGACGTTCCGGTTCGACGGGCAGCTGCGACTGCGCACCGAGGCCGACGGCCGAACGGTCGGCACAGATCCCGACTTCGCGACGCTCTCGCGCATTCGCTTCGGCGTGCGCGCGGGTCTGCTCGACTGGATGGATGTGTACCTCCAGTTGCAGGACGCGCGCGCGTGGGGCATCGAGACGAACACCCTGGTCGACGCCAGCGCCGACCTGTTCGACATGCATCAGGGATATGTCGACATGGGTGCCAGGGAGACGTTTACGGCGCGGCTCGGCCGGCAGGAGATGCCCCTGGCGGACGAGCGGTTGGTAGGTGCGGTGGGATGGAGCAACACCGGCCGGTCGTTTGACGGGGTGCGCGCGTTCGGCAAGGACGGCGGGATCGGGTGGACGGCATTCGTGATGAACCTCGTGGAGCGTGACTCCCTGCTGGCGGTGGGCCTGCATCCCCAGGTGAACCAGGGCGCGTTCGACGACGGCTGGCTCATCGGCGGGACCGCCTCCGGGAAGTACGGCGACGTGACCACCGAGGTGACCGCGGTGTACGACCGCAAGGCCGCGACCGACGAATCGTACACGGTGAACCTGCGGCTGCACGGGCGCTCGGGGGCGTTCCTCTACGAGGGGGCCGGGGCGTACCAGTTCGGCCCCGACCGGAGCGCGTGGTTTGCCAGCGGGAAGGCGGGTGTGGCGGTCGGCATGGGCACGGTGGCGCTGCAGCTGGATTACCTGTCGGGTAACGCCGACCCCGCCGACACGCAGGACAAGGCCTTCAATACCCTGTACGCCACGAACCACAAGTTCTACGGCTACATGGACTACTTCCTGTTCATCCCGCAGCAGCTCGACCGGGCGGGGCTGGTGGACGCCATGCTGCGGGGCTCGCTCAATACGTCGGCGACCACCTCGGTGCGGCTCGACGTACACCGGTTCCGCACCGCGCAGGAGCGGAACGGATTGAACAATCTGGGTACCGAGATCGATTTGGTGGGCAACTGGCGCATGGCCAAACCCGCCAGCTTGCAGGTCGGTGTCGCGGCATACGTACCCGAGGAGCTGATGACGCAGCTCTTCCCCGCGTTCGCGGGCGGCGAGAGCACGACCTGGTGGGGCTACGTGCAGCTCGTGGTGAACTGGCCGTAGCGGCACGCGCCGCGTAGGGTGGTGAAACGGCCGCCGACATCGCGTCGGCGGCCGTGGTTTGTCAGGTGCGCGCGGGGTTAGCGCGGCTCGGCCACCAGCTCCGCTATGCGGCGCCGCGCGTCCTCGACCCGCGGCTGCAGCTCGGGGTCGGCGTCCTTCCAGAGGTCGACGAAGCGGCCGTAGTAGTGCAGCGCCTTCTCCCGGTCGCCTTGCTCCTCGTACAGCATGCCGAGTCGTTCGAAGTGGAGAGCCAGATAGAATGCGTCGTTGTCGATGCGGGCGTTCCCGTACCAGGGTGTCGTCACGTAGCGTTCGTAGGCGGCGATGGCGGAGTCGGTCTGTCCGGCCGCTTCGTAGGCGAGCCCCAGTCGCTTGATCCTCCGGATAGGATTGCCCAACGCCTGGTCCGCCGCCAGGTATTCCGCTATGGCGTCGTCGTAACGCCCCTCTGCGAACGCCACGCCGCCCCACTCCTCGCGAACCGCGCTTTCATCCAACTGTTGGGACTCCGCCGGCACCAACGCCTCGTACTCCTCCAACATGGCCCGCGCCAGATCCGGTCGCTCGGCCGTGGAATACAGTCCTGCCAGGAACAGGTAGGGCCGGTCGGCGGGTCGCATGGAGTCCATGGGGAATCGCTGTAGCGCGGTCTCCACTTCGCGCAGCGCGGCTTCCGGATTGCGCTCGACCCGCGCTCTGGCCGCTGCCCGCAGCACGGCGACCCTCAAGGCCAGGTCCGAGACCCCAAGTGCCTCGCCGTCGGCCACGGTGGCCGCTGCGTAGCGCCGCGCCTCGGCCAACTGGCCGACGGTGAGGTGCAGGCTGAACAGCGTGTACTGGATTCCCGCCCGGCCGCCCACCGACTCGCGTCGCTCTTCCAGCAGCGACTGTGCCCGGGCCACGGCGGTCGCATGGTCGAAGCGGCCCGCGGCCCATCGAATCGCCGCTGTCTGCACGTTCGGATGTCCGGGACGTGCCGCGGAGTCTCGTGCGAGGCTGAGCCGTGCCTCCTCGAATTTCCCCTGCACGAACTGCACCCGCACGAGCCCCAGCATGGCCGCATAGACGGCGGTTGGCTCGATCGCCGGGTCGAGCTGCGCCGCGCGGGCGTAGTACGGTTCGGCTGCGGCGTACTGGCGTTGGCTCTCGTAAGCAACTGCGAGGTTGTTGTTCCCCAGAGCGTCGTCGGGGTACGCCTCGAGCAGCATGCGGTAGGCCTCGATCGCCTTCTCCGGGTCGCTGCGTGACGTGTGGTAGATAGCCTCCGTCAAGTATCGCTCGCGATCCGTCAGGCGGTCGCGTTGCTCGAACGCCATCGCCAGCGCCTCCATGCGACGGGAGCGGCGCGGCGCCTGCGTCCCCAGCTTGCGCCAGGCCATGGCGAACTCCGGATCGAGCGCCAACGTCTCTTCGAGCAGCTCGACGCCGCGTGTGTCGCTCTCGTCCTCGCCGAGCGCGCGCACGGCCTCAGCGTACAGGCGCAGCGCCTCCAACGATCGGGTGGTCAGGTCCTCGAGTGGCGGGTTGGCACGGATGATCTTCAGCGGATCGCCGAGCCGCGCGCGCAGCTTGCGCGACACGCGCTCGATCGCCCCTATGATGTCCTCGGCGCTCTCTGCCGTCTGCTGCAGGCTGGCCAGCTCGATCCCGTTCTCGGCCTCCACGAGTCGCACCGAGATCACGTAGAGATCGCCCAGCGCGCCCACCTGGCCCGCGATCACCGCCTTGTGGCCCTGCCGCACGGCGACCTCGCGGGCGACTTCCACATCGACGTACGCACCACGCTCGATACGCATGCGGCGCAGCACGCGAGCGACGTAGCCGGGATCGGCGACGGAGACGACGCGGTTCTGAGAGAAATCTATGCGGAACGCTTCGGTGACCACCGGGCCGAGCATCGAATCGGTGGTGAGATTCTCGAAGTCCGCCAGCACCACCCAATCGCGCTCGTCGATCACGCCCTTGGCCAGCAGCGTGCCCACGGGCCCGATGCCGAGCAGGCGCATGCCCATGTAGATCGCCGTCACCAGCGCGAGCGCGCCGAAGGCGACCCCGCCGCCCAGCAGTGCGCGGCGCCACGTGAACGGCTTTCGCACGCCGATGTGCGCGGCGGTCTGCCGCCCTCCAAGCTGGGCGAGCTCGCGGCGGCGCTCCAGGTGTGCCGTGAACGTCACGATCGGCAGGCCCACGGCGAGCAGCACTGCCGCCCCCGCGAACACCCAGTCGGGTAATCCGAGCTGCTGCACGAGCACGTAGGAGAGGCCCAGGACCAGCAGGGCGGATAGCACGTAGAACCCCACCGCCGCGACAGGCAGAGTGGCCCTGGCCGACAGCTGTGGCATCGGCATGCCCGCCACGCTGCCGCGGTCGAGCGCCTCGGCGAACTCGGTGGCGGTGCGGAACCGATCGGCGGGTACCTTGGACAGTGCCTGAGTGATCGCTCCCTCGACGCCCACCGAAATCGTGTCGCGCACCGTGCGCAGGCTGGGCACCGGGTCCATCGCGTGCCGGGCCATGATCGCCTGCGCCGTGGGTCCCGTGAACGGCGCTTCGCCGGCCAGCATCTCGTACAACAGGCACCCCAGCGCGTACACGTCGCTGCGCGCGTCGATCGTCCCGACGCCCGCCGCCTGCTCGGGGCTCATGTACGCCGGCGTGCCCACGGCGACACCCGTCTGCGTAAGCTTCTCCCCGCCCGCCTCGGTCACCGCCCGGGCGATACCGAAGTCGCTCACCACGGCGTGCCCCGCCTGGAACATGATGTTCTCGGGCTTGATGTCGCGGTGAATGACGCCATAGGCGTGCGCGTGGCTCAGCGCGTCGGCCACCTCGCGGGTGATGCGCAGCGCCTCGTCCAGCGGCAGCTGCTGCTCGCGCGCGAGCAGATCCCGCAAGGACTCCCCCTCGACGTAGGGCATCGCGTAGTACAGCAGTCCGTCGGCCTCACCCGAGTCGTACAGCGGCAGGATGTTGGGGTGGTTGAGCTTGCCGGCGATCTCGATCTCGCGAATGAAGCGCTCCACCCCGAGTGAGGCGGCCAGCTCGGGGCGCAGCACCTTGAGCGCCACCGCGCGGTCGAGCCGCAGGTCGCGCGCGAGATACACGACGGCCATCCCCCCGCTGCCGATCTCGCGCTCGATGGCATAGCGGTCTGCCAGGGCCGCCTTGAGATGCTCCAAAGTGTCGGTCACGTCGTGGGCGCCGGTAATCCCGATGAGACGCGTAAGGATAGGGCTTTTGGTTCGCGGCGGCCAGAGTGCGGGGACGCTTGACGCACGCTTGACGTGTCTCCGTTGATAGTTGACCACGTTCGGGTAACTTGGGCGGGCGGCGTTTGCCGGCGCCCGTTCGAAAGGGGATCGCCCACGATGTTTCACCTTTCGAAGTGGTATCTCGACTGTGTGGCCGACAACGGTGACGCGGCAGTGCTCTATCGGGCGTCACTGCGCTGGGGGCTGCTGCGCCTGCACTACGGGGCCAGCCTCCTCGGTCGGCGAGACGCTGACCCCATTCACCGCTACACGCTGCGACCCGGTTCCTCGCCCAAGTGGCTCGGAGACGGCGAGCTGCACTGGACGAGCGAACGACTCCAGGCGGAAGGGATCTGGAGCCGCCGCGCCGCCGGCATCGAGCGCACCCTGCTCGACGGGCCGCGAGGAGACATTCGTTGGAACTGCGTCTGTCCCCGCGCCGATGCCTGGATTCGCATCGGTGACTGCTCGGTGAAAGGCCGGGGCTACGCCGAGCACCTCGGCATGACCGTGCGACCGTGGAGGCTCCCGTTCAACGAGCTGCACTGGGGTCGGTTTCACTCGGCCGCCGACACGCTGGTCTGGATCGCCTGGCGCGGAGCGTCATCGGCCAGGTGGGCGTTCCTGAACGGTGAGGAACGGCGTTCGGCGAAGGTTACCGCCAGCGCCGTCAGCCTCCACCAGGACGATGTAACACTGCGCTTCGAGGAAGGTCGTGTGCTGCGCTCGGGCCGCCTGGCAAAGACGGCGCTGCGCTCGCTTCGTGGCATCGCGCACCTGGTGCCGCGCTGGCGCGCCGCGCAGGAGGAAAAGCGCGTAAGCCAAGCGACGCTGACGCGCGGGCCTGGGTCGCTCACGGGGTGGGCGGTGCACGAGGTGGTCCGATGGCCGTGAACCGACTCGCTGGCCGGTGGCTCTATGGAGCGCTGTTCGTGCTGGTGCTCCCCGCGTTGCTCGTGTGGTGGGCCGTGGCGACCGCCGACGTGGTGCCGTTGCGCCCGCTGCCGTATCCGTGGGCCGGCGCCGTCCTGGTGGGATTCGCGCTGGTGCTGATGCTGGGAGGGTTGTGGGCGCTGTGGGCCTACGGGCGCGGACTGCCCATGAATCCCTATCCTCCGCCGCTGTACGTGGCGCGCGGGATCTACCGCTACCTGGCGCACCCGATCTACGTGGGCCTCGCCCTGTTGTGCGTCGGCGTGGCAGTGACCGCGCAATCGGCGAGCGGACTGTGGCTCGTGTCGCCGGTGGTCGCACTCGCCTGCACGGCGCTGGTGCTCGGCTACGAACGCCACGACCTGCGCCGCCGCTTCGGGGCCGACCGGATCAAGAAGCCGCTGATCAGCCTGCCGCCCGGCACCGACGAGGCGTGCACGGGATGGGATCGCTTCTCGGTGTTCGCGCTGGTGCTCGTTCCCTGGACGCTGGCCTTCGAGGGGGTGTACTGGCTGGGCATCCCGCCCGACGCCATCGAGGCCTACCTGCCGTTCGAGCGCCGCTGGCCCGTCCTCGAGTGGACCGAGGCGGTCTACGCGGGGGTGTACGTGCTCGTGCCGGGCGCGGTGTTCGTGGCACGGACGCGCGGTGCGCTGCGGCGCTTCGCGGTGACCGGTCTGATCGCGACCGCCGTGATCACCCTGGTGTACCTCACCGTGCCACTCGTCGCGCCTCCAC
>JBDHBX010000032.1:0-23475 GCA_039592335.1 Gemmatimonadota bacterium
CCAGTCGGATACTAGCATCTCAATCAGATAGGGATTGCCAAGGCTGAGCTCTGCAATGACTGAGTCGAGCTCCTGTATTTCGTCAGAGCAGCCGTCGGTGAGTGCCGCAATGAGCACCAACGTCTGGGCAGGGGTGACAGGCGGCAGCTGTACCGTGGTGTGCCACGTGAAGGCACCTGCGCTGCCGAATAGGTGCGTGGGTCGATATTCATCGGTAGTACGGCAACTAGCTGCGAGTAGGCAGGGTGCCGTCGCTATTCTCCTCGCCAACACACTCAAGACGTCTCTACTCGCCGGGTCCATCTGCTGCATGTCGTCGAACACGAGCAGCATAGGCCCACCTTCTGCCGCCGCATCAAGCATCTGAGCGAGAGCTTCGGCGACTCGAATCCGAACTGCCTCAGGGGCAATCGGGGGAGGCTCCGGAACTCCGGGGTACGCGGATCTTAGACTCGGCGTGACTCTACTTGCCTCTGCCAGCCAATGAGGGGCGGTACCACTCACGGTCGGCTCTCGGAGCAACAAGTGGATGAGCTCTGAAACGGCGGCAAAGGGAATGTTGATTCCGATCTCTTGACAGCTCACTTGCCATACCGGCCACGCTCGTGAAACCACAGACGTTGCGAAATGTCGAATGAGTGTGCTCTTGCCTATGCCTGCCGGCCCAGTGATGAGAACCGTCTTGAGCGAGCCACTACGCGCGTCCTCCCACAGCGCTTCGAGCTGACTCAGTTCCTTTTCGCGCCCAACGAAGACCTCAGGTTGCTGCGGGAGGTTACGGGGAGGCGAAGTAACCTTCTGCTTCTCAACCCTGACCACGCCGTTCTCGATTCTCTTCAGGAGCCTCGCGACATCTGGATGCGGGTTGCACTGCAGCTCCTCAGCCGCCCGGTCAAGATGTGTGCGCAATAGCCTGATCGCCCCTGCGGCGTCCCCCTCTAGCAGAGACTTCTCGGCGAGAGCATGGATTGCAGTATCGGAATAGGGGTCGACTCGGTACAGCTCCGTGGCCCGCTCGTGCACTCGCCGGAGATTCCCGCTTGACCGAGCGGAATTCAGCTGTTCGGAGAGCAGTTGTCTGGCAGCCTTGAGGCAGCGAGCGCGAGTGGCGTCGAGCCAGTGTGCGAACGAGCCGCTACGCCCATCGTCGAGCTCCTTCAGTGGTTGAGCGAACTCCGCGGGGAGAATGCCCTTTGCGGCGAGCTCGTCCAGGTCGGTGGGGAGGTGACATGTCAAGCGTATTGGTCCGGGCCCTCGTGTAAGGGCGTTCTTGCCGAGGTGCTCGCGAATGACGCTCAGTCCTTGGGAAAGGGAGTGCCGTCCACGCTCTGGTATCACGTCGTCCCAAAGGAGCTCAACGAGAAGCTCTCGTGAAACGGGACGCCGTTGGGCTTCGAGCGCCAAGTACACCAGGAGTGCGAGTTGCTTCCTCGTAGGGAAGAGACTCGGCCGGCCCTCGGCATCCAGTAGTTCCGGGATACCAAAGATCCTGAGGTGCCACGGTGATGCCATCGAGTTGTCCTACTGCTGGAATTCTGAAACCCCGGGCGCCCACTCAATTCAAGCGCCGAGGCTCAACAAAGCTTCAACACATTGAAGGTCAAAGCGTTAGAGGCTCTTTAGACTGCTCGGTGGGTTCTAGGGTAGGGACAACTTCAACAATGGCATGCGGTGCGTCCTCTTGGCAAGTCAGGTGACAGTCGCTTGGGGCTGGACGTGACTTTCTAGCCCCGCTCCCCGCGCCCTCCCGCCCACAACACCGTCCTCGCCGACAGCTCTCCCAGCTCCATCCGGTCGCAGGCTTCAGAGAGATCCGCGCCAACCGACACGGCGCCGTGACGCTCGAGGATGACGAGCTTGGCGCCCTCCCGCACGGCGTCGCCCACGGCGTCGGCCAGCTCCTGAGATCCCGCCTCAGCGTAGGGGATGCACTGGATGGTCCCGAAGGAGCCCTTGATCTCGGGAAGCACCTCAGCCACGTCCAGACCCAGGATACCGACCGCCGTCAAAGCAGGGGCGTGGGTGTGAATTACCGCGCCGACCCCTTCATCTGCCACGTAGCAGGCGTGGTGCATGGGATACTCCATGCTCACGCGCTCGCGGTCGACGTCGTCGTTGTCGAGGGAGACGCGTGTGAGGTCAGAGCGTCGCAGGAAGGCTTTGTTCGAGGCATGTGGCGTGATGTAAATCAGGTTGGGGTCACTCAGTCGCACCGATAGGTTCCCGCTTGAGCCGGCAATGAGGCCGGCGTGGGAGAGCCGCTCGCCATAGTAGCTCAGGAGCAAGCCCCGGACCTCGTTGCTCACGCTTGCCGCCGGCTCCACGAACGCGCGTCGTACCGGTCCGAGCAGCAATCCGTGGCGCCCGACGTCGAACACGAGCCTGCGGGTCCCGCCGAGCCACGAGCGGAGCTTCGACACTGCAACCCCCTCCCTGGGTGACGCCCTAAAATAGCGCGGGGCTCCGACCGCAGCGACGCAATTACGATCGGTTCAATCGCGACTGATCAGGCAACCATACGGCAATTGTCTAGGTAATGGAAGAGAGACTCGAAACGCGAGAATGCCGTGACTGCAATTGCACACCGAGCCAGTCGCGTGTGGTTCGTGACTGCCGCTCTGGTGGTGGCAGCCTGCGGGGACAGCACCGCCGGACCGGTGGAGCGGTTGGAGCTGGATGGCGAGCATGTCCGCTTCGTCGCTTCCATCGGCAACGCCACGCTCGAGGAAATGGAGCAAGGGGTCGAGGAGGCCGAAGCGCACTTCGCAGGACACGACAAACGCCGCGGATGATGCCTCACCCGCGGCGTTTCGTATGCTGGCTTCAACGAACGCCAGCGTCAGCTCGTGACCGCGGCGGCCCGCTCCTGGATCGGTGCGGCCTCGACCCGCCGGGCCGCCAACGTCGCCAGCAGCCGATCGACCGACAGAGCCCCGGCTCCACCCAGCAACAGGGCGCTCAGACCGGCGATGTACAGCAGGTTGATCTCGAAGCCCGGGATGCCGAATTGCGGTCCCGCCTCGCTCATGCCGACGATGTTCATGAAGTTGAACCCCGCGCCTATGTGCACGGTGAACAAGGCCACGACCATCACGCCGATCTGGAGCACGGCGACAACGCTGACGAACGCCCCGAGAATGAGTGCGATGCCGCCGAAGAACTCGATGGTGCCGACGAGCCAGGCCGCGCCCTCCGGAGCGGGGACGCCGATCCCCTGCAGCATACCCACGAAGCCGGCATGCCCCTCGGCGGAGAACAGCTTGCCGTAGCCGTGGAACGCGAAGCCGAAGCCCAGGATCAAGCGGGTCGGCAGCGCGGCGGAGTCTTTCAGGTACTGCCTCATGTTGCCCTCCTCATAGTACATGTGCGTGTCGTTGCTTCGCGAAAGGGCAACGGAGGGGGAGAAGTTCCCGCGATTTGAGCCGCGAAATGGCGGGAACCGGAGACTTCAGTGGTGTGTTATTCGTCGGTTTGGATGTCCGACTATGCTCTACGGCTTCTGACAGACGTTGAACACATCCCCTATCCTGGCTGCGCAGTAGTACCCCGAGCAGCACGGCCGTCCGAAGTCGCACGAGACCGTGCTGCACTTGGCCCCACTGGAGCTGCTCGAGCCGACGAGGTCGTCGACGCACCCCTGCGTGGGTCCCAGGAGTGCCACCGCAACCATTACGCATGAGAGAACGAGTCGCGTGCTGCGCCGCATGGTCATAACCCTCTGTCTTGGGCCACGCCTACGTTGGCGCGCCGGCGTCAAGGAGAGGTCAAGCGGATTCTGAGCGGGAGTTGTCGGGGTTGAAGGCACAAATGCCAACGCCCGGCACGGGGCCGGGCGTTGGACACATTACGGAGTGGGCGTGAGCTGGGACGCTACTTGCCCTTGAACAGCGATGCGAGCAGCGCTGCCCCCGCCACGATGAGCAGGATCGGCACGAGCGGCAAGGTGAACGGCAGCAGGTCCCAGATGCCCCACAGCACGAACAGCAATCCCACGATCACCCAGAACGGCTCGACCCGCAGTCCCGACATCGCTCGCACGCCCTGCGTCCCCAGTGCGATAACCGCGACACCCAACAGCGCGATCATCGGTGGGATGGCGGCCAGGAACACGGCACCGATCCAGATGAAGAACAGGGCCCAACTGGCGGCGCCGATCTTCTTCTCCAGATCATTGGTCCCCGGCTGTCCCGGCTCGGTCGGTGGTGTGTTCACATCCACCATGGTCCCCCCCTTGGTTGGTGCCAGACAGATGCTGAGTCACACCAAACGTTGGATGCTCCCGCTCGGCATCAAGGGGAGCGTGGGTCGGGATTCGCGGTCGTCGGCATGTAGGGGAAACCTTCTCCCTACCTTGGGAGTACAGGAAGGGACCGGCCACCTGGGATCGAGCCCTCCACCTCGGTCCGGTATCAGATCTCCCAACGGAGGCTCAGAGTGCCGAATCGGACCACGCTGCTGGTATTGGCCGTTCTCGCAGGACTCTCAGCTGGCTGCAGCGATTCGCAGGGTCCTGATTCGGGCACCGATCCTCTACCCGCCCCGGGCCTGCAGCAGCTGGTGCACGACGGCATGGACCGCACCTACCGCATCCACTATCCAGCCGGTGGTGATGCCAGCCAACCCACCGCCGTCGTGTTCGGACTCCACGGCGGTGGGTCCGAGAGCAGCGTCGTGCAGCAGGGTTCCGGGTTCGACGCTGTGGCCGACAGCGTGGGGTTCATCGTCGTGTACCCGAATGCCACCCTCAACCGCCACTGGGCGGAGGGGTGTGACTGTGTACAGGCGGATACGGCGGGGGTGGACGACGTGGGATTTGTGCTGGCCCTGATCGATGAGATCGAGAAGGGGTGGAGTGTGGACCGGGACCGTGTCTACGCCTTCGGGGTCTCCCAGGGTGGCTACTTTGCCAATCGGCTCGGCTGCGACGCGGCCGATCGCTTCGCGGCGATCGCTCTGGTCGCATCGACGATGGCACTGCCGTTAGCCGAGGTCTGCACCCCGTCACTGCCCGTGTCCACCGTGATCTACATGGGGACGCTCGATGCGGCCGTCCCGTACAACGGGAACCTGGACGCCGGGATCTACTCGACGCTCTCGGCCGACTCGACCTTCAAGTTCTGGGCGGGGAAGAACGGCTGCACCGGCGACATCGCCACGTGGGCGTATCCCGACGAGGTGAGCGACGGGTGGGCCGTGCGAGTGGACGAGTACCTGTTCTGCGACCAGAACACCAGCGTCGTGCTCAACTCGCTGATTGGCGGACGGCACATCTGGCCCCGCGGTGACATCGATCCGGCCCTGACGATTACGGAGTTCTTCTTCGAGCGGGGACGGCCGGCGCCCTAGGCGCAGTACCGCGCGGCGGCCAGTGCCAGGATCGCCGCGAGCTGCGCCACCGACTCTAGATCGACCCACTCCTCGTCGGCGTGAGCCCCCGTGCCCACGGGTCCCAGTACGACCGTCTCGATCCCCGCGGCCGCGATGAGCGCGGCGTCCATCCAGTAGGTCTCCCCAATGTGCGAGGGGGGCTGACCCAACACGCCCTCCGCGTGCTCGGTCACGGCGCGCACGATCGCCGCGTCGGGCACCACCTCGAATGGCTCACGCGACAGCGTGGCTCGCACCTCGGCCTGGAACGTCTCGTCGGTGGCCGCGATACGGTCGACGATCTCCTGGATCTCCTGCACCACCTGTCGCTCAGTCTCGCCCGGAATCGTGCGCCGCTCGATCTCGAGGCGGCAACGCGCCGCGTAGATGCTCGGGCCGCTGCCGCCCTCGAGCACCCCGGCGTGCAGGGAAGGGGGTCCTACCAGCGGGTGCGGGGGCCGGTCCCGCAGTTCCTGCTCCAGCTCATCGAGCCGCGCCAGGAAGCGGCCCATCCGCATGTTGGCGTCGATGCCCTCTTCGAACCGGCTGCCGTGCGCCGCCCTCCCCGCGGTCACGACCTCGATCCAGCTGAAGCCCTTGTGGGCGAGGCACACGGCGAGCTCGGTGGGCTCGGTGACGACAGCGGCGTCGGTTCGGTGGTGCTTCAGGACCTCCTGCATGCCGATGCTTGCTACCTCCTCATCGGCGGGCGCCACCACCAGGAGGTCGCCTGCCAGGTCAGCGCCGGCGTCGCGCAGGGCCTTCGCCGCACCGATACACGCCGCCAGCCCTCCCTTCATGTCGTACGCGCCGCGGCCGTAGAGCCGGCCGTCCCGGATCGCGGCGCCGAAAGGATCGTTCATGCCGCCAGCGCCCACCGTGTCGAGGTGGCCGTACAGCATCAGGCTCCTGCCGCCGCCGCTCCCCGGTAAGCGGCCCACGACGCTGACCCGGCCGGCCTCGGGCTCGAGCGTGGTGACCTCCATACTCAGCCGCCCCAGGGCGCGGGCCACGTACGCAGCGGCATCGCGCTCGTTCGTCGAGCCGTCGGAGAACGCCGGGTTGACGGAGTTGATTCGGACCAAGTCCGCCAGGGTGGTGGTCAGGTAGTCGGTGTCGACGTGCATCGTGATTGGGAGCGGTTAGCCTTGCTGCCAGATGCCCAGCAAGCGCCCGTCGGGATCCTGGAACAGGGCGAAGGTACCTACGTTCGGTACCTCCTGGCGCTCCACCACGATCTTGCCGCCCGCCGCCGTGATGCGCTCCTTGAAGGCCTCCAGGTCGTCCACGCTGATGTACAGCGTCATGTTGCTGGGCCAGGGGCCCTTCTGCGGGGTCATCATGCCGCCGCCGATGCCTCCCTCGCCTCCGCTCTCGATCAGGTGGTAGCTGATTTCCTCGACGTGATTGATGTTCCAGTCGAACGCCTTGGCGTAGAAGCCGGCGAGCTGCGCCGGGTTCTCCGACCAGAACTCGAAGTGTGCTACGGGCTGGCCCATGGGCACTCCTTGTGGGAGGGAGGTGGCGAATATACCTCTCATCCACGGAGGCGGCAGGGCGAGGCCGCCGGGAGGACGAGATGAGCGAGCACACAACACTGAAGAGGCAGATCTACGGCACCGACAGCCACGTGCACCTGCTGCACGCGCTGGAGGGTGTGACCGTAGAGCAAGCGGGGGCGGTGCTCGACGGCGCCACGCACTCCATTCATCAGCTGGTCATGCACATGACCTACTGGCAGGACATCGGGTTGGCGCGGATGCGAGGCGAGCTTGCGCCCAGTCCGGAGCATGCGGCGGAGGGATGGGCCGCGCCGGCCGCTCCCGAGAGTGATGACGAGTGGAGCGAGGCCGTCGAGGGGCTCGCCGCCGGTCTCTGGGAGCTCGAAGCCACGCTCGAGAGCGGGGAGGCGGACCTAGACCGTGTGGTGGAGCCCGACCGCAACTACACGGTGCGCGACAACGTGCTCATGGTGCTGTGTCACAACAGCTACCATCTGGGCGAGATCGTGATGCTGCGGCGCCAACTCGGCACGTGGCCGCCGCCCAAGGGTGGGACGACCTGGTAATGGCGCGCGACGAGTCGTTCAAGGAGTACGTGCTCGACCAGTTGCGCGATCTGCCGGGCGTCACCGCCCGCGACATGTTCGGGGGCTTCGGGCTGTACGCGGGTACGATCTTTTTCGGGATCGTCTCGGGCGGACGGGTCTACTTCAAGACCACTGATGAGACGCGTCCCGAGTACGAGAAGCGGGGCATGCGCCCGTTCAAGCCCACCGAGAAGCAGACGCTCAAGCGCTATTACGAAGTGCCGGCCGACGTGTTGGAGGACGCCGAGCAGCTGGTCGAGTGGGCCGAGAACGCAGTGGAGGAGTGACCACCCTCCGCCGGGAGCTCACTCTGTACGGCCTCACCATGGTGGCCGTCGGCTCGAGCATCGGGTCGGGGATCTTCCTCACGCCGTCGCAGATCGCTGCGCACCTCCCCTCGCCCGGCATGATCATGCTGGTGTGGGCGCTCGGCGGGGTCATCGCCCTGGCCGGCGCGCTCACCTTTGCAGAGCTGGGCTCGATGTTCCCCGAGGCGGGCGGCGTGTACGTCTACCTGCGCGAGGGTTACGGCGACCTGTTCGGCTTTCTCTACGGGTGGGCGTACCTGCTGGTGATCACGTCGGGCGCGATGGCCGCGCTCACGATCGCGTTCGCATCGTATCTCGCGTTCATCTTCCCCATGAGCCAGACGGCGATCACGCTGGTCGCGCTGCTCGCGATCGTGGTGGTCACGGTGGTCAACGTGGCCCGCGTGAAGGCGGGGGAGGTGTTCTCCAACATCTTCACCGGGCTCAAGCTGGTGGGGATCGCGGGGCTGATCGTCGTGGGGCTGCTGTTCGGCCAGGCGGGCACCATGCGGATCCCCGCCGAGGTCACACACTCGGGCTCGCTCACAACCGCGTTCGGTCTCGCGCTGATCGGCGTGCTCTGGTCGTACGGTGGCTTTCAGCACGCGAGCTACGTGGCTGGCGAAGCCGTCGACCCACGTCGCACGGTGCCGCGGGCCATGGTGTTCGGGGCGCTCATCGTCGCCGTGGTCTATCTGCTCACCAACCTGGCGTACATGTTCCTGCTGCCGGTCGGCGACATTGCCAGCTCCGACAGCGTGGCCGCCGACGCGGTGAGCACCGTGATCCCGTTCGGCGGCACGCTGATCGCCCTCGTGATCGCCATCAGCGTGTTCGGCACCGCGGGCATCTTCGCCCTGTCCACGCCGCGCATCTACTACGCCATGGCCGAAGACGGGGTGTTCTTCCGCAAGCTGGCCGAGGTGCACCCGTGGTTTCGCACGCCGGCCAACGCGATCCTACTCCAGTCGGCCTGGGCGATCGTGCTGCTGCTGTTCTGGGGCACGTTCGAGGATGTGATCACCTACGTGGTGTTCATGGATTGGGTGTTCTTCGCCATGGCGGGCGCGGCCGTGTTCATCTTCCGCCGTACCCGCAAGGATGCAGAGCGGCCCTACAAGACGTGGGGGTACCCGATCACGCCCGCGCTGTTCGTCGGCATCTCGGTGTGGTTCGTGGTCAATACGCTGGTCGAGCGGCCGCTGCACGCATGGGTGGGCCTCGTCTTCACTGCGGTGGGCGTGGGGGTGTACTTCGTGTTCAAGCGACGGGGGAGGGCCACCAGGTAGCCAATCGGCGACCCCGACACTCCCCTTTCCTCTCGCAACCTATCCCAGCAAGAGCGTATCCAACTGGGTACCCACCGGCATGGAGATGTCGGCGTGCGCACAGTCAGGACGGGAGGGAGCGATGTGGACGTGTCGATGCGGAGTGCTCGTGGTGCTCTGCGGTGCGATCCTCCCGCTGAGCGCCCTTGCTCAGCAGGATCCGCCGCCAACGCAGGACGCCTTCTTCGAGATCATCCATACGCAAGGGGCAGTCGCGGCCACGGAGACCTTCCGCCGCGCGAAGCAGGCAGCGCCGGACACGGTGCTGTTCGCGGAGCTCGCCCTGAATCGGGTCGGGTACGAGTATCTGGGCCGCGGCGAGGTAGACGAGGCCATCGAGATATTCAGGCTGAACGTGGAGGCGTATCCCGACGCCTTCAACACCTACGACAGCCTGGGCGAAGCGTACATGGTCAAGGGCGAGATCGCCCTCGCCGTGGCCAACTATGAGAAGTCGGTGGAGCTCAATCCAGAAAACGACGTCGGGAGGAGATACGCCTTCCTGCTCCGTAACTACACGAAGCAGGAGTACCGCATTCCGATGCGCGACGGGGTGACGCTGTTCACCCAGGTGTACGCGCCGCGCGATGGCAGCCGCACCTACCCGATCCTGATGATCCGCTCGCCGTACGGGATGCGCCGGTACGGTTCCACCAACTATCGCAACACCATCGGGCCCAATGAGCTGTGTGTGCAGGACGGGTACATCTTTGTGTGGCAGGACGTGCGTGGGCGCTACATGTCGGAGGGCGAGTATGTCAACGTGCGGCCGCACGTGCGCGGCGATGACGCGATCGACGAGAGCTCGGACACCTACGACACCATCGAGTGGCTCCTCGCCAACGTCGAAAACCACAATGGCAAAGTCGGGATGTGGGGCATTTCGTACCCGGGCTTCTACACGTCGGCGGCGCTGCCGGAGGCGCATCCCGCGCTGGTGGCGGCGTCGCCGCAGGCGCCCATCGCTGACTGGTTCTTCGATGATTTCCGCCACCACGGCGCGTTGATGCTGAACTACTTTCGTTTCGAGCGGGTGATCGGCTTCCGGCGGGATACCCTGACCACGCGGCCGTGGTGGTCCGACCCGCCGCTACACACGCGCGACGGATACAAGTTCTTCATGGACTTGGGGCCGCTGAGGAACGCGGCCAACTACTTCGGGGAGCGTGACTTCTTCTGGCAGCACCTCGTCGAGCACCCGAACTACGATGCGTTCTGGCAGGCTCGGAACATCTTGCCGCACTTGAAGGGCCTGCAGGGTACTGCCGTCATGACCGTCGGCGGCTGGTACGATGCGGAGGACCTGTACGGCACGTTCAATACCTACCGGGCGCTCGAGCGGCAGAACCCGGGCATCTTCAACATCATGGTGATCGGGCCGTGGCGGCACGGCGGATGGACCTACGACCGCTCGCCCCACATGTTCGGTGACATCTACTTCGGCGACAACATCTCCGGCTGGTACCAGCGAGCGGTCGAGGCGCCATTTTTCAGGCACTTCCTGAAGGGGGAGGGAGAGGCGCCCGACTACGAAGCCCTCACGTTCGACACCGGGCGCCACGAGTGGCGGGAGTTCCAGACGTGGCCGCCGGTAGAGGCCGAGACACTCCGCTTCCACTTCCGGGCGGAGGAAGGCCTCACCACTCAGCCGCCCACGGCAGACGAGGCGGCCTACACTGAGTACGTGAGCGATCCGAACGAACCGGTGCCGGCCAGGAATGCGATCCGCTTCGCCCGCATGCCGCGCGCCTACATGAACGAGGATCAGCGCATGGCGGAGCGCCGGCCGGACGTCATCGCGTTCCAAACCGAGATCCTGGAGGAGGATCTCACACTCGTGGGGGACATGGTCGCGCATCTGCAGGTGTCCACGACGGGCACGGCGGCGGACTGGGTGGTCAAGCTGATCGACGTCTTTCCGGACGACGAGCCCAACGGCGAGCACACGCCGCGCGGCGTGCGCATGTCGAGCTACCAGCTGATGGTCCGGAGCGAGGTGATCCGCGGGCGGTTTCGCAACAGCTACGAGCACCCGGAGCCGTTCGTGCCCGGCGAGGTGACCACGGTGACGCTGCCGTTACAGGACGTGCTGCACACGTTCAAGAAGGGGCACCGGGTGATGGTCCAGGTGCAGAGCACCTGGTTCCCGCTGGTGGATCGCAATCCGCAGAGGTACCTGGACAACATCTTCCTCGCGGACGAGGCAGACTTCATCAAGGCCACCCATCGGGTGTACCACTCGCCCGCGCGCGACAGCTACTTGGAGGTGAGGACGCTGCCGTGAGGGCCGGCTAACGCAATCCCGAGAGCGCTAGTCCCAATGGGGTCATCGCGCGTCGCGAACCCTCGCAACTATCGCCGCGCGGCGATCGTAGTTTGAACTGAGTCCCATCCTCCTCCCACAACAGCGCTGCCAAGGACAACGACCATGAGATGGCCTCTTCGCGGGTTCGCTCTGATTCTGCTTCTGCTCTTGCCGAATGCGGCTGCCGCCCAGACGACCATTCCGAAACTGCAGCTCAAGGAGCCGCTCGCGCGCGAGCTCGAGCCCGCCGACACTCATGCGTATCGTGTGTCGGTCGAGAGCGGGCAGTTTGTGTTCATCGCGGTGGACCAGTTGGGGATCGACGTCATCGTGCGGCTGTTGGATCCCGACGGCGAGCTGCTACGTGAAGTAGACGGTCCGGTCCCGTTTGGGATGGAGGAGTTGCCTTTCTCGCCAGAGATATCGGGAGAGTACACCGTCGAGATACGGGCATACGACCTCGAGGAGCCGCGTGGTCGCTACGCCATCGTGCTCGAGAGGCGAGAGCCGGTTGCCACGACTTCCTCTGGCAAGATCGACCAGCTGCTTGCCCCCTGGACCCGTCCGGGCTCGCCCGGCGCAGCTGTGGCGGTGATGCGCGACGGAAGGATCCTACACGAGCAAGGCTATGGCCTGGCCAACCTGGAGTATGATGTCCCGGTCACACCCGAGACCGTTTTCAACGCGGCATCCGTGTCGAAGCAATTCACGGCGTTCGCCATCGCGGTGCTCGCTGACCGAGGCGCGCTGTCGCTCGACGACGACATCCGCGATCACGTTCCTGAAGTCCCCAATTTCGGCAAGACCATCACCATCCGTCATCTCCTCCATCACACCAGTGGACTCCGGGAGCAATTCGAGCTCCTCGCGCACGCCGGATTGACTCTCGGTGACGCGATCACGAACCGCGACGTTCTACGGCTCGTGGCCCGCCAGCGGGAACTGAACTTCGATCCCGGAGAGCGATACCTCTACTGCAACACCGGGTATGTGCTGCTGGCGGAGACCGTGTCGCGGGTCACGGGCCAGTCGTTCGGCGAGTGGACCGCGGAAAACATCTTCCGTCCGCTGGAGATGGCGAACACCCGCTTCGTTGACGACGGCCAGTTGCTGGTGCCAAACCGTGCCTACCCGTACGGCTACACCCGGAGTGGCGGCTACCGCAAATGGGACGAGGGTTACGTGACCGTGGGACCCGGGGGGCTCTTCACGACGGCCGGGGATCTCCTCAGGTGGGCCACGAACTTCGAGGATGCGCAGGTGGGTGGCCCGGCGGTCATCGAGCAGATGCATCAGCGTGGCGTGCTCAACAATGGTGACACGATCCGGTACGTGTGGGGGAATCGCCTCGGTGGGGTGCGTGGGCTCCGGACCTACTACCACAACGGCATGTCAGGAGGCTTCAAGGTCCACCTGATACGCTATCCGGACCAGCACCTGGCCATCGCGGTCCTCGGCAACATGCGCACGTTCTGGCCCGATGAGGTGGGGGAGCAGATTGCTGAGCTCTATCTGAGCGAGGAGATGGAGGTGCCCGAGGAGCCGACGGCAAGCGAACCCGGCAGCGGACCGGAAGACCGGCCCGAACCCTATGTGCCCACTCGCGATCAGCTCCTGGAGTACGTCGGCGAGTACGCCAGCGAGGAAGTCGCCGCAGTGTACTCCCTGTCGCTGCAGGGTGAGCGCCTCGTGGCCAAGCACGTGCGGTACGACCGGATCATGCTCCGGCCGACCGCCCCGGACGAGTTTGCCGGCAACGTGTGGTTCGTCAGGCGGGTGCGGTTCGAGCGGGACGGACGGGGCGAGATCACCGGGCTCCGGATCTCGGGCCCCAGGTCGCGCAACCTGCTATTCGTGCGACACCGGAGGTGAGGCAGTGAGGGCTAGCGGCCCGTCATCCACTCTCCCGCATCGATCCGGCGTGCGAGTGCCTAGGCGACATCTAGAGCTCCGCCACCAACTCCGGTATCCGGCAGTGGCATAGCTCCTCGCGTAGCTGCTTGACGCCCACCTCCCGCCACACGGGCGTGCCAACGCCCGCACCTATGGCCGCCCCGGTGACGGCTCCCCCGACCGCTCCCTCGACCGCGCTGCGGGCCACTATCTCACCCGCGTCAATCCCGGCGAAGCCGCCGAAGGCGGCCACGCCCGCGACACCGGCGGCGGCCCCGGCCAGTGTGCCCAGGAGCGCTCCTATCCCGGCGCCCTTCATGGCCCCCTCGGCGCTCGGCTTGCGGCCGCGACCCACCTCGAGCTTCGCGATGTGCGCCACCGCAATGGGCAGCCGGCCGAGCCGGTCTTCGGCGTACATCAGCAGCGTGTCGGCCTCGAGATAGATGAGAGTGCCCGTGTGCACGCGGGCAGGGGTAGTGCACGCCGGGTTGTCGGCGCACAGGGTGACGCGCACCTGCACGCTCAGGGGATCGGGTGCCGGACTGGGGTTGGCGACGATGCAGCCGGAGCCCGCGAGGGCGATCGTAGCGACGAGCAGCTGTCTGGCCTGGAACACTGAGCCTCCTCGAACCGTCCGAGTGAACGGTCAGAGGAGGCCGTCAAGCGAAGGTCAAGCGGCTATCTAACCTTTCATCCACTCTGCCGCGTCGATCAGCTCGCCGCACACATCCTCGGCGGAGCGTCCCGCCGCCTCGGCGGCGAAGTTCACCACCACCCGGTGCCGCAACACGCTGAGGGCCACGGCCCGAACGTCGTCCAGGTCGGCCATGGGTCGCCCATCGAGGGCCGCCTGGGCCTTGGCGCCCAGCACCATGTACTGGGAGGCGCGGGGGCCGGCACCCCAGCTCACGTACTCCTTGATCAGCGCTGGCGCGTCGTCGCCCGGCCGCGTCATGCGCGCCAGGGTGACGGCCGCGCTCACCACCGGCTTGGGCGCCGGGATGCGACGCACCAGGCGCTGGATTTCCACCAGCTCCTGGGCGCTGAGCACGGCCTCGACCGCATGCTCCTCATCTCCCGTGGTCGTCTCGACGATGCGCTCCTCGTCGTCTCGGTCGGGATACTGTACGGCCACCTCCAGCATGAACCGATCGAGCTGGGCCTCGGGCAGGGGGTAGGTCCCCTCCTGCTCGATGGGGTTCTGCGTGGCCAGCACGAAGAACGGGGCCGGAAGCGGGTAGGTCTGGCCGGCGGCCGTGACCTCGTGCTCCTGCATGGCCTGGAGCAGCGCGGCCTGCGTCTTGGGCGGGGTGCGATTGATCTCGTCGGCCAGCACGATGTTGGCGAACACTGGGCCTTGGACGAAGCGGAAGGAGCGCTTCCCCGTGGAAAGGTCCTCCTCGATGATCTCCGTCCCAGTGATGTCGCTCGGCATCAGGTCAGGCGTGAACTGGATGCGGGCGAAGTCGAGGTGCAGGGCATCGGCAATGGTCGAGACCATGAGCGTCTTGCCCAGCCCCGGGACCCCCATGAGCAGGGCGTGGCCACCCGACACGATTGCCGTGAGGACCCCCTGCAGGACCTCCCGCTGTCCCACGATGCGGCGTCCCACCTGCTCCAGCAGCCTCGCCTTGGCTCCGGCGAGCTGCTCGAGCAGCTCCACGTCTCGATCGTCCCCGCTCAGTCGTACTGGATCTGCGTTCACACCCTGTCCTTGCCGATGGTTTCGCCGCCCGAGAGTACCCCTGGCGAACGGCACCTAACGGTACGCCGGGCCGCTCCCAGAGGTTGTGGTTGGGACCCCAATCCTACCCGAAATGGGGCGTCAGAGCTACCGCATATCGAGAGTTGAATATTCGATCTTCCAGGGTACATTTCGGGCGCCCATGAGCCCCGTGAGGACGCCGCGGCGCTCCCTCGTTCACGTCTATCGCTACTCCGGACTGGGGTGCGTCTTCGCGGCCGGCGTGATGCTGTTCATGGCCGGGGGCTGGTTCCTCGACCGTTGGCTGGGAGTATTGCCCCTGTTCACGGTGATCGGCGCCCTGGTTGGCGCGACGCTCTCCACGGTGAGCATCTACCGCCGGCTGCAGGCGGGGATGGAGGACGACGAGTCATGAAGGACGTGGGCGTCGGGCTCGCGCTGACCGTCGGGGTGACCGGGGTGCTCTACCTGGTGTCGGGCCCCAGCGCGGTGCTGCCGGGGGTGGTGTTCGGGCTCCTGGCCACCGCCATCAGCGTGGTGGCCGTCCAGCTGCTCAAGCGCGGGCTGCGCGGGACCTACGCCCAGACGATGGCCCGCTGGGCCATGGGGATGGGGCTGAGGCTCGTGGGCGTGTTGTTGTTCGTCGTGGCGGTGACGTGGAAGCGGGAGCTGTTCGCGCCGCTGCCGGCGGCGATTGGGTACCTGGGGGTGCTGATTCCCCTACTGTTCTACGAAATGCGATTGCTGCGGAATGAGACTGCACGACATACAGACGCCGGCTGACGCCGGACACGTGACGGAGGCGGTGACGCAGGCTCCCGAGCAGGTGGATCTCGGTGAGATCCTGATGCATCACACCGCCGATGCCTATGCGCTGGATTTCGAGCCGCTCTTCCACCTGAGCTGGGAGAAGTGGCCCGACATTCACCTCGCCGGCCTCACGCTCAACCTGACCCCCACCAAGCACGTCATCTACATGGTGTTCGCCGCGCTCTTGGTGTTCCTCACCATGTGGATCGCGGGGCGCCGGCTGGAAAGGCAGCGTGCCGACAAGACCGCGCCCAAGGGATTCGCCAACGCGGTGGAGGCGCTGGTGCTGTGGGTGCGCAACGACGTGGCGATCGCCAACATCGGCGAGAACGGCGCGCGGTTCGCGCCGTACATCATGGCGCTGTTCTTCTTCATTCTGTACTGCAACCTGATGGGGCTGCTGCCGTGGGGCGCCACGCCCATGGGCAACTACGCCGTCACGGGCGGGCTGGCGCTCCTGTCACTGCTCACGATCGAGATCAGCGGCATGGTGCAACTCGGGTTCAAGGGCTACATGCGCACCATCTTCCCGCACGTGCCCGGCGTGGGCGGCGCGGGAGCGATGGTGATCTCCGTGGCCATGGCGCCAATCGAGATACTCGGCAAGCTGGTGAAGCCGTTCGCGCTGTGCGTCCGACTGTTCGGCAATATGACGGCGGGCCACTTCGTGATCCTGGCTCTGTTCGGGATGATCTTCCTGTTCGGGCACATCGAGACGTGGCGCTGGGCCATCGGGGCCGGCTCGGCCGTGCTGGTGCTCGGCGTCATGCTGCTCGAGATCATCGTGGCGTTCGTGCAGGCGTACGTCTTTACGCTCATCACGGCGGTGCTGATCGGCGTGATGCAGCACGAGCATTAGAGAAGGAGGGAGCGGCCCGCGCGCTTCGCGCCGCTCCGACAGGTACCCGGCCGGGTGGCCGGGGACTCCCGCTGGCCCTCGGGCCGTTGGCGGGTTACCGCAACGAGGTCGCTCGGGAGAGGCGGCACTCGCGCGGGAAGCGCAACAACGAGGTGCGATCTCCCACAACGATGAGGACCTGATCTATGTTTGCGAATTTGCTTCCCCTGTTGGCGGCCGTGCAGGAGGCCGCACAGCCCGCCGCCGGCGGTGACACGCTGGGTGTCGGCATTGGGATCGGTCTGGCACTGGTGGGCGCGGGCCTCGGCCTGGGCCGCATCGGCGGTGAGGCCGCGCAAGCGATCGCGCGGCAGCCGGAGGCCGCCAACGACATCCGCGGCACGTCGCTGCTGATCGCCTTCCTGATGGAAGGCGCTACGATCATCGCCGTCATCATGGCGCTGGTCGCGAAGATCCTCTAGCATGCTCGCGACCCTGTTGCTGCTCTCGGAGGAAGGGGCCGAAGGCGGGCTCGGCGGGCCGTTCTCGGCCGAGCCGGGGCTCATCATCTGGACCTGGCTCGTCTTCATCGCCCTCTTCCTGCTGCTCCGCAAATACGCGTGGCCGCCCATCGTGCGGCTCACCGAGGAGCGTGAGAAGCTGATCAGGCAGCAGCTCGAGGAGGCGGAGCGAGTGAACGTCGAGTCCAAGGCGGCGCTCGAGGAGCACAAGAAGCTGCTCGAGGGCGCCAAGGGCGAGGCGCACGCGTTGATCAACGAGGCCAAGGCTGTGGGGCAGAAGGAGCGCGAGCAGCTGTTGGCCAAGGGGCGCGACGAGCAGCAGCAACTGCTCGAGCGGGCCAAGCGGGAGATCGACGTGGAGCGCGAGAAGGCGGTCACCGAGCTCCGCCGCGAGGCCGTTGAGCTGTCGCTCGCCGCGGCGGCCAAGCTGATCCAGCAGCGGCTGGACAGTGAAGGCGACCGCAAGATCGTCGAAAGGTATCTCGACTCGCTGGGGGACAACTAGCGGTGCGAGAGTCGACGATCGCGCGCAACTACGCCCAGGCATTGTTCGAGTTGGGCGAGCGCGCCGGTGAGACCGAGCGGTACGCGGATCTCATCGAGGGGCTGGCGGGCGCCATTGAGCAGGTGCCTGCAGTGCGCGTGGCCCTGGAGTCGCCGCGCGTGCCCAAGCCCAAGAAGCAGGAGATCCTGACCAACGCGCTGCAGAAGTATGCGTCGGAGCCGTTCCTGCGGTTTCTCCGGGCGGTGGTGAAACGCGGGCGGCAGGGGATCCTGCCGGCAATCAGCCGTGAGTACCTGGAGCTGGTGGACGAGAAGTTCAACCGCGTCCACGCCGGCGTCACGCTGGCGCGTGAGCCGGACAAGAAGCTTCAGCAGGCGGTGCGCGCCAAGCTCAGCGAAGTGACCGGGAAAGAGGTGATCCCGCACTTCCGCACCGACCCGGCGATCCTCGGCGGACTGATCCTCCGGCTGAACGACCGCATCATCGACGGGTCGCTCCGGCGCAAGATGGTGAACCTCAAGCGGCAGTTGCTGCGCACCTGAGTTGAGGGAGTTGCCGGCCATCTCGCGCGGCGACGGTGTGTCGTTGGCTGCAGGCGAGGTGGCGGAGGCGTAACTTATCTGACCCCGGGCCCACGTCCGGGGTCAGTCGTGTTTCAGGGGGTGCCGATGGGAGTCAAAGTCGGGTTCATCGGGCTGGGAGCGATCGGGCGGCCGATCGCGGTGCACGTGGCGCGCGCGTTCGAGACCACGGTGTGGAACCGTACCATCGAAAAGGCCCAGGCGTTTGCGGAGGCCGAGGGCGCAAAGGTAGCTGCGGGACCGGCGGCGCTGGTGGAGTGGGCGGACGTCGTGATCACCTGCCTGCCCACGTCGGCCGATGTGCGCGAGGTGGTGGAGAGCGCCGGGGGCACGTGGCGCAAGGGCCAGCTATTGGTCGACTCCACCTCGGGTGATCCTGCGGCGTCGCGCGCCACCGCCGAGTGGCTCGCCGGCAGCGGCGCGGGCTTCGTGGATGCCCCGGTGAGCGGTGGAACGAGTGGTGCCGAGGCGGGCACCCTCACCCTGATGTTGGGCGGGGAGGACCGGTGGGTGGCACAGGCGGAGAAGATCGTGCAGCCCTACGCCGGCAAGGTGGTGCACGTGGGACCCGTCGGCACCGGCCACGCCGTGAAGGCGCTCAACAATGCGCTGCTCGGCATCAACATTCAGGCATCGGGTGAGTGCCTGGCCGCGCTTGTGAAGCTCGGCGTGCCCGCCACCAAGGCGTTGGAGGTGATCAACGCCTCGAGCGGCCGATCGAACGTAACCGAGAACCTGATCCCCGAGCGCGTGGTGTCGCGCGCCTGGCTGCGCACGTTCCGGCTGGCGCTGCTCGACAAGGACGTCGGGATTGCACTCAAGGTGCTGCAGGACACGGGCGTGCCGAGCGACGCGATCGCGATGACCAAACGCGTGTTCGGTGAGGGCAGGAAGGCCCTAGGCGAGGAAGCCGATCACGTGGAGCTGATCAAGCAGATCGAGAAGGCCGCGGGGGTGGAGATCGAGTAGCGGCTTACAAAATTCTTCACTAATTTCTCACGCTGTGTAAGGCAGTGTGCGGCGCCGTCACCTCGCCTGAGCAGGACGACGACAGCAGGGAGGGTGGAGAGGCCACGATGAGGCTGCGGGAACGTCGCAAGCGGGAGCGTCGGTCGGGAGTCGACCGCCGCTCGCCGACGGAGCGACGCCAGACCGAGCGCCGGCAGGCGATTCAGGCCGTAGCCGTTGAGCGTCGCTCGGGCGTCGACCGGCGGGTGAGGCAGCGCCGCCGCCGCACCGAGCGGCGCCGGACGCTGGACCGGCGCGCCGCCGCTCGCGTGCTCATGCAGCGGGCGGTTCCTTTGGCAAAAGGTCCCCGGGAGCTCCCCAAGGACCTAGTGCCGTTCGTCCTCGTCTTGCTGGCGCTTCTCTTTCTGCTGTGGAGGATCCTGGCTCCGCAGTTTGGTGGGTTCTAGAGCGAGCAGCGCCTAGCAGTCGCTACATGCCTTCCGGCTCGGGAACCATCGACCAGATGACGTCGTCGTGGGACGCGATCAAGCCCCCGAAGCGCTGCCACACCTCGGGGTCGGCGGTGATGGCCGTCGTGAGGCGCCCGAAGACGTCGTCCATGTTGTCCCACTCCTCGAAGAAGTACAGCACCTTCCAGTTATGGCGCCCGCCGGTGTTGTGTCCCTCGAGCACCCAGCCACCCAGGATGCCGTCCGCCATGGCCTGATCGAGCACCGGTGCGAGCAACTCGTCCCAGGTGCCGTTCCACTCGTCCATATCGGAGAAGCTGAGCTGATAGCGTGAATCGTACACGTACTTCGTGGCAGGTGCCGGGTCGGTCATGCTGACGTGGGTGATGTCCCAGATCTCGTCGTAGTGGGCCCGGACCATCACGCCGCCACGGTCGAGGACCTCCGGGAACCGCTCGGCAAGCCGTCCCAGGTACTGCTCCCAGAACTGGCCCAACTGAGCCCACTGCGGCGCGCGCACCGCGAAGCGCCAGTTGTACTCACCACCCGTCTGGTGCTGCCAGACGTTCCATCCCTGGATGTTTCCTTCGTCCTGCAGCTCCTGGAGTATGGGAACCGAAATCTCGTGATACTGACCGATCCACTCCTGCATGTCGGCGTAGCCGATCTTGTAATACGCCACATATACGAGGAGGGGTTCCTGTTCTTCCGCTTCCTGTGCTGCCGCAATGAACGGGGCCAGCACGGCCAGGGCGAGAACCGCGAGTACAGTCCGTCTCATGATGGCCTCCTGGGAGGGGGTGACCGCCCATTTACTGGATCTGGCAAAAGTACGCGCCGGCTCCGTGGGCGGTAAGGGTCGCTCCGTCCTAGTCCGGGTTCCTCCGTCCTACTGGCATGATCGCCAGTGGCTCGTGCTCGGCGGGGAGCTCGAGCACGTCTTTGACGTCCGCATCAGTGAACGCGCCGATGAGCACCGTTCCGAGATCGAGCGCCTCCGCCTGCAGGTAGATGCTCTGGGCCACGGCACCGACCTCGATGCGTGCGTACCGTGTCCCACGGTCGCCGTACTTCACTGCCACCCGCTCGTAGACGGCTGCGATAACCAGCACGGCAGCCGCCTGGGTGATGGACGACTGGCGGAAGACGGCTCCGGCGAGGAGCTCCCGCATGTTCCCCTCGGCAGTGGGCTCCAGCGCATGCGTCTGTGGCACATACCGGTACAGTCCTGCGTCGAATCCCTCGACGTTCCCCACCACGAGGTACACCTCGAGCGGGTACAAGGCACCTGCCGAGGGAGCGGTGCGCAGCCCACCCATCCACTGCCACTCCGGCGGCCACGTCGATGGCCGATCATCGATCGGCTCGGTGACGCCCTGCGCGGCCCACAGAAGTTGCGCCACCTCCTCGAGGCTAACTGACGCGTCCGCGAACTCACGTACCGAGCGCCGCTCTGTGAGGGCCTGCTCGACCGACGTCTCACTCGTGTGCCGAGGGGCGGGAAGGGGAATCAGCTCGACGTCGGGGTCCTGCGCCGTGGTGCGGGATGGGATACCGAGTGCCAGGGCTGTCCCGAGGACAGCGAAGCCTGCCGTGCGCGCGTGCATTAGGCACCTCCGATTGTGCGCTGTCCCTTCGGGCGTGCACAGGGTGCTTGCCCAAACGTGCGTGCGCAAATGGCGCGAACAAGGGCGAGTCTGCTCGGAATTCAACTGTCTGGACGGATGCGGTCGGGTCGACCGGGGAGGTGGGACGAAACGCAGGCGGCAGGCCGTCGAGACCATCGGGTTTCGGCGATGCGCCCAAGATGAGCCCTCGTGCGAGGGCATCAAGGGGAAAACGGGTCGGAATTGACCGTGGCGCGCACGGGAACCGGGCGACGGCACGGTTGTAGAGTAGATGAGTCATGGGGAAGGGACGGGACGGGACGGTATGAGATCAATCCTGCGCGGCAGACTGTTGCGGGCGGTCGTCCCGCTCATGGCCGTCGGCTGCTCCGAGGGCGCTGTCACCTCAGGAGGCCAGCTGGAGCCCCCCGAGCCGTGGGTCTACGTACAACCGGAGCAGGTGGACGACGGGTGGGTGACGGCATCGCTCGCCGATGTGGGGATGGACGAGACGCCACTCGCCCAGCTGATGGACCGGTTGCGCGCTGCTCCCGGCCACCTCGTGCACAGCATCCTGATCGTCGTGGGCGGTCAGCTCGTATTCGAGGAGTACTTCCCCGGACGCACCCATCCGACGTACGGACAGCGGGCAATCGTGTACGAACGGGACACGTTGCACTGCCTGTCGTCCGTCACCAAGAGCGTGACGGCAACGCTCCTGGGTATGGCGATTGCGGAAGGCTTCATCGCGAGCGAGAACGAGCCGATCTTCGATTTCCTGCCCGATTACGCGGACCTGGACACCGGTCAACGAAGCGACATTACGGTGAAACACCTGGTCACCATGTCGGCCGGGCTGCAGTGGGACGAGTCGACCTATCCGATCGGCGATCCGCGCAACGACCTCACGGCATGGTTCAACCACCCGGGCGATCTCGTGCGTTTCGTGCTCGAACGCCCCGTGGTGGAGGACCCCGGCACATTCTTCTTGTACAACGGCGGCATCACAAACGTCCTTGGGGAGATCATCGGCCGCGCCACCGGTGAGCGACTCGATCGCTTCTCCGAGCGCCTGTTCGCTCCCCTGGGCATCGCGGAGTACACCTGGTACTTCCTGCGGCCCGACTTCGTGTACGCATCGGGTGACATCAGCCTGCGCCCGCGCGACATGGCGAAGCTGGGGCAGCTCTACCTGCGGGGTGGGATGTGGGAGGGCGAGCAGGTTCTGCCGGCCGAGTGGGTCGAAGCGTCCGCGTCACCCACGTTCACGGTGGACCCGTGGTATGGCCACGTCGGGTACAGCTACGGTTGGTGGCCCAAGAGCGAGGATTACGGCGAGGGTGCGTACGCGGCGTCTGGCTGGGGCGACCAGGTCATCCTCGTGGTACCCGACCACGACATGGTGGTCGTGTTCACCGGCGGTGCCTACTGGGTGGCCCCGCCCGTTTCGTCGCACGAGATGATGGTAGACTACATCCTCCCGTCGATCAGATAGACCCACAAGACAGCAGCGCCCGGCCTGGACCGGGCGCTGCCTGCAGCTCTCTTCCCTGGTCTCCGAGTCTAGAACTCCACCTGCGGCACCTCTCGCGCCTCCTCCTCTGCCTCGAAGTACTCCCGTGCACCCGCGCCGATGGCCTTGGCCGTGAGCACCTGCGGGAAGCGCCGGATGTACCCGTTGTACTCGCGCACCGCGGTGTTGTAGTCCCCGCGCGCCGTGGCGATCCGGTTCTCCGTCCCCTCCAACTGATCCTGCAGCATCCGGAAGTTCTCGTTGGACTGGATCTCCGGGTTGTCCTCGGCGATGGCGATGAGCCGGCCGAGCGCGCCGGTCAGCATCTGGTTGGCGGCGGCCATCTCCGCCATGCTGCCGCCCTCGATCGCGCCGCCCAGTGCGGCACGCGCCCGGCTCACCTCCTCGAAGATCGCCAGCTCCTGCTGGGCGAAGCCCTTCACGGTTTCGACCAGGTTGGGCACCAGGTCGGCGCGGCGCTGCAGTTGCACCTCGATCTGGGCCTGGTAGCCGTTCACCTCTTCGTCCAGCGTCTGGATTCGGTTGTAGCCGCAGCCGCTTGCCAGGGCCGCCGCCAACGTCAGTGCGAGTACACGCTTCATACTGCCACTCCTACGAAGTTGCGCTCGGGGCGCTGGTGGTGTCGTACGTATCGATGAAGAGCGCGAGCCGCTCGATCTGCTCTAC
>JBDHBX010000033.1:0-23296 GCA_039592335.1 Gemmatimonadota bacterium
CGGAGCATGTTGGGCCGCTTGGCGTACCGCGTGAACGGCGCCTCGAAGCCCCCCCCGCCCATCATCTTGCCGGTCACCGTCATCGACTGCACCGACTTCAGGTTGTCCAGCCCGCCCGAGGCCTCGTAGTAGCCGTTGAGGATCTCCTCGAGTGTCATATCCTGGGCCTGCACCGGCGCCGCCAGAAGCACGCCGAACGCCGCCAGGATCACTCCACTGCGAACCATAGGTCCTCCCTGTCATTCCGGGGTGTCGAAGCTCGACGCTGGCCGAGCGCACGAAGTCTAAGCGATGGTACGGTCGGTCTCCAGGGCCCCGTTCGTGCCGGGAATTGCCGCCTCAGGGCGCTACCCTTAGACTCCCTCAGGGGTCCTATGTGCCGTGGGGAAGGGGGTTCGAGCGTGGTCCGACACGATACCGAACATCGCATTCGCGCGCTAAAGTGCCTGGTGGGCAACACGCCGCTGCTCGCGATCGATTTCACCTTCCGCGGCCGCAAGCGGGTGCTCTACGCCAAGGCCGAGCACATCAACATGACCGGGAGCATCAAGGACCGTATGGCCTTGTTCATCCTGCAACAGGCCTATGCGAACGGCACCTTGCGCCCCGGCGATCTCATCGTGGAGGCCACGAGCGGTAACACCGGTATTTCGGTGGCGGCCATCGGCCGCGCCATGGGACACCCGGTGACCATCTTCATGCCCGACTGGCTGAGCAGCGAGCGGATCAATCTCATCCGTAGCCTGGGGGCCGACATCCGGCTCGTGAGCAAGGAGGAGGGCGGCTTCCTGGGGAGCATCGCGCGCTCCGAGGAGCTGGCGGCCTCCGTCGAGCGCGCGTTCCTGCCGCGTCAGTTCTCCAACGAGGACAACAGCACGGCGCACGCCCAGACCACGGGACCGGAGATCTGGTGGCAGTTCCGCTTCCGTAACATGAGACCCGACGCGTTCGTCGCCGGCGTCGGCACAGGCGGCACCATCATGGGAGCGGGACTCTTCCTGCGCGGGCACCAACCCCATCTCAAGGTGCACCCGCTCGAGCCGTCGAACTCGCCCACCCTCTCCACCGGCAGCAAGGTGGGGAAGCACCGGATCCAGGGCATCTCGGACGAGTTCATCCCTCCGATCGTGGATCTCGCCAAGCTAGATCAGGTCGTGAGTGTGGGCGACGGGGACGCGATCCTCATGGCCCAGAAGCTGGCCTCGGAGCTGGGGATCGGCGTGGGGATCTCCTCGGGAGCCAACTTCCTCGGGGCTGTCGAGGTCCAGAACCGGCTGGGTGACGATGCGATCGTCGTCAGCGTCTTCCCCGACGACAACAAGAAGTACCTGAGCACCGACCTGCTGCGGGAGGAGCCGGCGAAGCAGGGCTACCTGGCTCCCGACGTGAAGCTGACGGGCTTTCGCGGGTTCAAACGGGTGTGTCACACCTGCTGCGATCCGGCGGAGTGCCTGGACAGCGTGCCGGCCGATTTCGTGGCGGCCGAGGAAGCGCTGCCGCCCTGTCCGCGCAGGGTGGGGGTAGGGTAGCGCTGGCCGCTTCCGCTCCAACTCAGCCGGCAACCAAGTCTGCAAGAAACGAGGGCCGCGCAATGCGCGGCCCTCCGTCTGTCGTGCTCGATCCAGTCTATTCGCGCGTTACGGCCGCCAGCTCGGCTGGATGTCCTGGACGAAGCCGCCCAGGTCGACGCCCCTGCCAGCGAGCTTGCGGTCCGTGGGATAGGTTGCCGCCGTCACCGTGCGCGGCACGACGTAGATGAGCAGGTTACCCTGGACATCAAACCCGTTCAGCACGATCTCGCTGCCGTCGGGCGACCAGTCGCCACCCAGCAGATCCAACTCGAAGTCACACCTGACCACGCCGTGGTCCGTGATCTGCCGCTCAAGGCTTCCGGTAGCGTTGTTGATGTCCACGATCCAACCTTCGTACGAGCCGCCCGCGAAGCACCGGTCGCGCCCGAACGCCACCTCACTCCCGTCGGGTGAGAACAGCGGGCTGTCGTCGTAGCCGGCCAGGAACGTGAGCTGCCGCAATCCCGTGCCGTCCCGGTTGATGACGAACAGTTTCTCCTCGGGGATCGCATCTACCGGACTGTACGCTGCGAACACGATCTGCTGCCCGTCGGGCGAGTAGTCCAGCGTGCCATACACAACGAGCGGCGCCGAGTCATTGGGGCGCAACAGCCCGTCGGGCGCAAGTCGCTGGACGCCCGCCCCGTCGTGCGCCGCGGTCCACAGCATGCTGACGGCGGGGCTGGCTGCCCCGGAGTCGCGCGCGAACGCCAGCCGGCTCGGGTTCTGCGGGTCCCACGAGAACCCGCTCTGGCCGGCCTTCCAGGCGGCCGGTACGGCGGCACTGACGAAGGCGTACGTGTTCGCCGGAAGAGACCCTATCGCCCCGGTGACGTCGGCGATCACGCACACGTCCACAATGCTGAACCCGTTGCCGCACTCGAACGCCAGGTGCACACCGTCGGGACTCCAGCGCGACCGGAACGTGCTCGTGTCGGTGACCACCGCTTGGGACTGGGCGCCGTCCGCGCTCGCCACGTACAGTTGCAGCGGCAGCGCGGAAAAGCCACCGTCCCAGGAGTAGGCGATGCGGCTGCGATCGGGCGACCAGCGCGGGAACTGGCGCTGGAATCCGAGAGGGATGAGGCTCTGGACGTTGGCGAGGTTCGAACCGTCCGAGTTCACCGTGAAGATCCCGGTGGAGAGGCCGCCCGACGAATCTCCGGCAAACACGATCTGCGGCACAGGGAGCCCAACGGCCGTCGCCGTAAACGTGGTCGACACCGAAGTGAAGCCGGATACGGTCGCGGTGGTCGTCTGGGTTCCGAGACCCGGCCCCAGCGTCCACATAGTCTGCGCGCGACCGCTGGCGTCGGTCACGACGGAGTCGGCACTGAACGATCCGCCGTCGCCGGTCGTGAACAGCACCGATGCGCCCTCGATCGGGATATCGTTGCCGAGCACCTCCACGATGAGCGGCAACGGCAGCTCCGACCCGGCCGGGCCGCTCTGGCCGTCACCGCCTCGCTGCAGCAGGAACTCCGGCGCCGGTTGCGCCGTCACGCTCACGGTGTCGGCCGGGCCCGTAAGCAACGTCGCCGTGACGAGTACCGGCCCAGGCGTCGTGCCGCCCACGACCGAGCCGACCGCGGGGTCAGGGAACGTCGCCCGCGCGGGATCCAACGACGCCCACGCGATCGGCGTGCCCGGTATCGGCTGCCCCTGGTCGTCACGTGCCTCGGCCGAGAGCTGTTTGGTTTGGCCGGGAATGAGCGTGGCGCCGGTCGTGGTGACCGCCACCGATGCCGCATTGGCGCCGACCCCCACATAGATAGCATTCACCTCGATGGGGACGGGCTCGGTGCTGGTCGACGACGCCGTGACGTCCACCGGTCCGGCCCGGAAGGCCGTATCTCCCGTAGGCGTGATGAAGTCGAGGAACATCTGGAACACTTCATCGGGCTCCCTGAGCCTCACGGTGAGCTCGAGGGCGAGCGAGTCCGCGCCCGCGGGCACCGTCACCGTCTCGTCCAGCGCCAACGACTCGTCCGCCCGGAACAGCTGCACGCGTACCTGCGCGATCTCCACGATGCCGGCCGCGGCGCTCGCGAAGCTGGGCGCGAGGGCGAAGTAACCGGTTGCGCCCGGACCGGCGGCGTCGCGGCAGCTCACCACGACGACAGCCGCGAGGGCGAACAGGAGGACGGGGCGTACGCGTTTGGCTCGCATGGTCATTCCCCCGTCCTCATGGTGTCCACTCGAGGTGCAGGGCGGCGCGGAAACCGTCGAACCCGGGGCTCACGCCCTCCGATCGCACGAAGCCGGTCGCGCCGTCGAGCTGCAAAACGACCGACCACTTCGAATGGAGCGCCTGCCGCAGGTCGGCGCCCAGCCGGAGTGATTCGCCACTGTGCTGGAGCTCCCCGTCGGGCTCGTCGGCGGTGCTGGAGCTGCGGACCTCGAAACGGGGCGTCAGCAGTGTGTTACCGCCGAGCGACCAGTCCAGCCGCGCTCCCGCGCCCACGAGATTGCCCCGCGGCAGCACCGCGGCCCCGACGGCGGTGGGCTCGAGCTGCGGTTTGTTGCGGTACACGTCGAAGACGTAGAGGCTGAGCGATGTCTTGCCGATGCCCTGATCGAACGATACGTAGCCGACCCAGCGATTCCCGATACCGTTCAGGTTCTGGTCCCCGACCACGTCGTTGTTGCGGTACAGGAACACACCCGCCACCCGTAGGTAGCTGCGCCGCGCCAGGGAACCCTCCACGCCGAGGCGCACCCGCACGTCGGTGCCGGGCCTGAGTTGTGCCGTGTCGCCCTCCACCGCGGTGTACGGGAACGCGCCAAGCACGGTCCCTCCCAGCCCGAGCGCCCAGGAGCGCCCGAGCGGAACGGCACCGGCGAATCCTCCGCCCACGCCTCCCCCGTTCGCCATGTTGACGTTGGCGTACCCGATGATGTCGCTGGAGACGACCGCCAGCACCGACAGCTCGTCCTGCGTGACGGTCTCCACGCCCGTCGGGATCGCTCCAATCGCGAACACCGTGAGCTTGCCCGGCACGGCATCCCACGAGAGTCGCAGTTCCGTGTTCAGCAATCCCGAGATGCTCTGATCCGAGAGCGCGGATCCCGCCGCGGCTTTGAGGTCGGTGTAGACATAACCGCTGGAGAACGCGAGCGATCCCCAACGGAACGGAACCGCCACCCCGATGGGAACGGTGACCTGAGTGACCCGGCTGAAGTCGAGGCCTTCGTCGAAGCTGTAGCTCTCGCCGAAGACCGACGTCCACACCAGGGCCTGGCTCTCGGCCGGCTGCGGTGCACTCAGCAGCGCTAGGACGACGACCGGAAGTACGAAGCGTGGGCGTCTCATGGGAGTCGGAAGATCACGCGGACGGTGCCCCTGGCCCCCGGCGCTTCCTTCACGAGCGTCGGTGGCGGCGAGGCGTTGCTGGTCGTGGCTGCTTGCTGCGTGGTCTGCTGCCGTGCGGCTGCCTGGTTCCGCTCAGCCTGCGTGGAGGCGATGTCGCCGAGGGTCGAGGCCATGACGTCCGCGACGGGCGTGGGGAGCAGCGTCGGATCCACGACGGACGTTCCCGAGAGCACCGCGACCTGCTCGTCCGCCGCCCCCTCGACGTCCTCGGCCGCGGCGCTACGCTGATAGTTGTTGCGCGCCGCGGTGAAGTTGGGATCGGCCCGCACGGCGTCGGCGTAGTGCAGCGCCGCCGTGGGGAAGTCACCGAGATCTTCGGCCACCAGCCCGCGAGAGTAGGCGAGGAACGCCACCAGGCTCTGCGTGCCGTTCTCGAGGATGATCTGCCGCTCGGCCGCGGACAGCACGTAGCCGAGTTGGCCGGCGATCCCGATCACCACCTGCTTCTCCATTTGCATCAGATCGCGCAGCCGGCCGGTGGCGGCCTGCGGGCTCGTGACCTGCCCGTCGGGCCGGACGACGCTGGCCTCGAGCCGCACGTCGGCGTCCGGGGGAATGGCCGCCAGGCCCTGGACCATGCGGCCGGCGCGAAGCAGTTGCCCCATGCGCGCCGCCGTGGCCGCGTCGACCCGCCCGGCCTCCGCCAGCCGCATCTCGTCGAGCAGTGCGCCGACCTCGAGTCGCTCCACCATGCGGAAGCGCTGCAGCAGCGCCAGGTCTGAAGTGAGCATCTCTGCGAGGCCCCGGGACAGCGGCTGGTACGACGAGTCACCGGCGACATCGAGCGGCAGCACGGCGATCGTCTGAGGATCCCCCGGGCGCTGCGAAAGCTCCGCTTCCTGCGCCAGCGCGATCCTCGCCTGCTCGTTCGCTCGCGCCCGGCGTGCGAGCAGGTCGCGCGTGCGCACGGCGGGTGCACCGTCGTGCTCGGGAAACGCCACGAGGTAGTCGGCGTACACCGAAATGGCCTGATCGTGGTCCCCCTGGCGCTCGAACGTCTGTCCCAATACGAGCGGGCCCAACGCGTCCTCCGGCCGAATGGCCATGCCGCGCCGCGCGATGGTCCGCGCGCTGTCGTACCGCTGCGCGGCGAACAGGGCCGCGGCGTAGCGCAGCAGCGTCTCGCCGTCGCTGGGATCCTGAGCCAACTGCTGCTCGAGTTGGGGGATTTCTTCCGGTGAGACCTGAGCCGTCTGCTTCCCGGCGCAGGCCGACGTCGCGAATGCGGCGCCGACCACCAGCGACAACACGAGCCGGTACCGGGAGGCAACCTCGAAGTTGAACATACCTGCTCCACGCGTGGCGGAAAGCGAACATGTGGCCCGCCGAGAGCGACGTCAAGTTGGCTACGGAGCGCCGTTTGGAACGTTTCGTACCAACGCCGCGCAGGGGAGCAACAAGAAGCGCCCGCGGGATCGCGGGCGACGTGCCACTGAAGCGGGAGCGGCGGGCTACGCGCCCTGCAGAATGGTACGCATACGACGGGCCAGCTTCTCGATTTCCTTGAGCGAGGTGGCTGTCTCCTCGTCGTACTGGTCGGTGCTGAGGAGCATCATCTGGGTCTCGGCCAGGATCGCCGCAAGCGGGTTGGCCAGGTCGTGCCGCAGCTTGCGGAGTTGTGCCTCCTGCTCTTCGGTCACTCGGTCACCGACCGGTAGAGGTCCCGCAGATGGTGGTCCCGCAGGTCGTTCAGCGCCTCCCAGAGGTCGCTCTCGCTGGTCGTGCAGAAGATGTCGGTGGTGGCCGGGGGCGACTCACCCGGCCCGAACAGCAGCCGGCCGCGCCACGTCCCGTCCTCGGCCCTCCACATCTCCAGCCGCACGGCCACCAGCTCGCCCCCGTACTGCATCGGGGGCAGCTCATGGATGACGGGCTCGGAGGGTTGGGAGGCGCCGTACCGGACGGGGTTTCCCGGCATTGAGCAAGTAACCTGTTGGTTTGCGCAAATATATAGGAAGCCGTCACTTGGGCAATAGTGAGCGGGTAGTCACTGGCGGGCCTAGCTTGGGCCTGGACGGCGTCTAGCCGTAGTAGACGGGGACGGGCGTGAACGTCCCGATGAAGAGGAGCAACGTGGCCCAGCCGATTGGCTGGCGGTTCCGCGGCAGGGCCCGGTGGCGGTCGAGCACCTGGGGGTGCGCCAAGTGTCCGCGCCCGAGCATGAGGATGACGGCGGCCCAGATCCACCACACCAGCCCGGCCCAGAACGACCCGAGCGCGGCCGCTACGAACCCCAACCCGATGAGCGCGAGCCACACGAACGAGCTTGCGTTCGCCTGGCGGCGGCCGATCAGCGCGTACAGGATGTGTCCCCCATCCAGCTGCCCCAGCGGGAGCAGGTTCAGCATTGTGACCAGCAGGCCGATCCAACCCGCGAAGGCGAGCGGGTGCAGCAGGACCGTGCCCTCTCCCACGACCAGGCGGCGCGCCACGTACATGATGGGGGAGTGGCCGAGATACAGCTGGTAGTGCGCGAGGGTGATGAACTGCTCCGAGGCGCCGACGTGCGCGACGACCTCGGAGCGGGCCAGCCCGGCGATCAGCACGACCATCGCCACCACGAACCCGGCCCACGGACCGGCGGCTCCCACATCCATCAGTTGCTGCCGGTCGACAACGGGGCTGCGCAGCCGGATGAACGCGCCGAAGGTGCCGATGAAGTTCACGATGGGTGGCGCGGGAAGGAAGTACGGGGGTGATGCGTCGATGCCGTAACGGCGAGCGACGACGAAGTGGCCCCACTCGTGCGCCAGCAGGATCGCCATCAGCCCCAGCGCGAAGTCGAGTCCCTCACGCAGCGTCACCAGCTCCCGCAACAGCTCCACGAGCAGCTGTGGCGCGATGGTGAAATCGATGTGGAAGGGGAACGCCAGGGGCAGCGCCGAGCCGGCCAGCAACGCACCTCCCATCCACACGGTGAAGAAGGTGGCGAGGAACAGCAGCACGTGCAGCGGCCACCGCTCGCTCGGCTCGGGGCGCAGCACGCGCACCAGCACGAGGCGTCCGTCCCCGTCGCCCCGCGCCCAGTAATAGGGACCCGGCCACTCGGTCAGGGCCCGCTCGAGTTCCTCGGAGGGTCCACGGTGCGCGGGATCCACCACCGCATCCACGATCTCCCGGTCGCGCACGACGGTCGTTCGCCACCACAGAAAGAAGGGAGTGAGGGGGCTCACCCCGGCACTTGACGTCATTCCACTCCCACCGTAGGATTACCGGAGCTACTCATCCAGTTGATATCCCCTAAAGCTAAGCTTCCCCTCGACGCCAACTGCGCCCGGAGTACGGGGTGATCTACTTGGCCGACCGCAGTCTCATCCCACCCTGACGGAGCATCCAAGCTCGTGGACATCGCCGATCTCAAGAAGAAATCAGTCGCGGAACTGCACCAGATGGCCGAGGAGTTGAACATCACCAACTACTCAGGCCTCCGCAAGCAGGATCTCATCTTCCGCATCGAACAGTCGCTGCTCGACTCCGACACGGTCCTCCGTGGTGAGGGAGTGCTCGAGATTCTCCCGGAGGGCTACGGATTCCTGCGCAGCCAAGACTGGAACTACCTCTACGGCCCGGACGACATCTACGTCAGCCCGAGCCAGATCAAGCGCTTCGACCTGCGAACGGGGGACACGATCCTCGGCCAGGTGCGACCGCCGAAGGAAGGCGAGCGGTATCTCGCGCTCCTCAAGGTCGAGCGGGTCAACTTCGATGATCCGGAGAGGGCAAAGCACCGCATCGGCTTCGACAACCTGAAGCCGCGCTACCCCGACTCCCGGATCCATCTGGAGCGCAAGGACGGCGATCTGGCCATGCGCCTCCTGGACCTGCTGACGCCGGTGGGGTTCGGCCAGCGCGGTCTCATCGTGTCGCCGCCCAAGGCCGGCAAGACCATCCTCCTCCAGAAGATCGCCAACTCGATCACCGAGAATCACCCCGACGCCACCCTCATCGTGCTCCTCATCGACGAGCGGCCCGAAGAGGTTACCGACATGGAGGAGAACGTGAAGGCCGAGGTGATCGCCTCGACCTTCGACGAGCCGGCGGACCGGCATGTGCAGGTGGCCGACATGGTGATCGAGAAGGCGCGACGGCTGGTGGAACACGAGCACCACGTGATCATCCTGCTCGACTCGATCACCCGGCTGGGCCGAGCGCACAACGTGGTGATCCCCCACTCGGGCAAGATCCTCTCCGGCGGCGTGGACGCGAACGCGCTGCAGAAGCCCAAGCGGTTCTTCGGCGCAGCGCGCAATATCGACAGCGGGGGCTCCCTCACGATCATCGCCACCGCGCTGATCGAGACGGGAAGCCGCATGGACGAGGTCATCTTCGAGGAGTTCAAGGGCACGGGCAACATGGAGGTTGTGCTCGACCGCCGCATCGCCGACCGGCGCACCTATCCCGCCATCGACGTGCAGCGGAGCTCGACCCGGAAGGAAGAGCTGCTGCTCGACGCCAACGAGCTCAACAAGATCTATCTGCTGCGCAACTTCCTCGCCGACATGCCCACGGTGGAGGCCATCGAGTTCCTCCTCGAGCGCATGAAGCGCACGAACGACAACGAAGAGTTCTTCTCGACGATGCAGGAGGGGTGACGTCGCGGGACGAGGGAGAGACGGGCGCACCGTCGAGCGACCCCTCCTCGGCAGGCTCGGCAACGCTCCCGGCCGCGGGACGACTCCTCGCCGTCGACATCGGTGAGAAGCGCATCGGGTTGGCGCTCTCCGATCCCTCGCAGTCCCTGGCACATCCGCTGGCCACGATCACCCGCCGCACCGGCAGGCGTTTCCCCATGCAGCAGCTGCGCAGACACCTCGAGGAGCACCAGCCCGTCGGAGTGGTGATGGGGCTTCCCGTCGCACCGAGCGGGGCCGAGGACGAGCGCGCCGCGAACGCCCGAGCGGTGGGCCAGCTCATCGGCGACAAGACCGGCTTGCCCGTAGAATACTGGGACGAGCGGATGACCACAGCGCGTGCGCTGGGTGCCGTGCGCGAGTTGGGCGGCAGCACGCGGGGACGGGAGGGCGACGTGGACCAACTGGCCGCCACTGTGCTGCTCCAGAACTACCTGGACAGCCGTCGGCGATGAGGACGGCCGTAGCGACCGGCACGCTCGCGCTGTTGGGCGCGATGGCGCTCGGCTGCGGCAGGGCGCAGACGGACGCGGCGCCTCAGGAGATCACGATTCCGCGTGGCGCCACGCTCGCCGCCGTGGCCGAGACCCTCCAGACCCGCGGGCTCATCCGCTCGGCGAAGCTGTTTGCCTTCTACGCCCGCATGTCCGGACGGCGCCGCGCCATTCAGGCGGGGACGTACGACGTGCCGCCCAACGCGACAAATCGGGAGCTGCTCGAGCTCTTGTCGACCGGACGCCCGGCCCTGCGCCGGCTCGTCGTTCCGGAAGGCCTGTTCCTCGCGGAGGTCGCCGCCACGGTCGAGCAGCAGCTCGGCGTTTCCGCTGACCGCTTCCTGGCGGCTGCGCGCGATTCGGCCCTGCGGGAGCGGCTCGCGCTGACAACCCCCACGCTCGAGGGCTACCTCTACCCCAGCACCTACCTGGTCCGCACCGACGCGGGTCCCGCGGCGGTGGTGCGGCAGATGGTCGCGGAGTTCGAGACGGTGTGGCGCGAGGAGTGGAATGCGCAGCTCGATACGCTGGGCCTGACCCGACACGAGATCGTGACGCTGGCCTCGATCATCGAGGGCGAGGTGCGCTATGCCCCCGATCGCCCGTACGTGTCGTCAGTGTACCACAACCGCCTACGCCAGGGCATGCGCCTTCAGGCCGACCCCACCGTGATCTACGCGCTGGGGCGACGGCGGCGCTTGTTCGAGCGCGACTACCAGGTGCGCTCGCCGTATAACACGTACCTCATCGACGGTTTGCCGCCCGGCCCGATCGGCGCGCCCTCCCGAGAGAGTCTCCAAGCGGCCCTCTACCCCGCCCGCACCGACTTTCTCTTCTTCGTGGCCCGCGCCGACGGCCAACACGTCTTCTCGCGCACCTACGCCGAGCACCGGCGCGCCATTCAGGAGGTGCGCCGCGGCAACGGTACCTGATCAGGCAAGCGCGTCGTCCACGGCGCCGCACAAGCGGCGCGCTGCTTCCCGCACGTCCCCGGCACCGAAAATCGCACTGCTCACGGCCACCCCCACGGCGCCCGCGCGGATGATCTCGCCGGCGTTGTCGGCGCCGATACCCCCAATGGCCACAACCGGCATGCCCGGCGGCGCCAGACTCGCCAGGCGCCGGAAGCCCTCGGGTCCAATCGGTGCGCCCGCATCGGGCTTAGTGGTCGTCGCGTAGATCGAGCCGATACTCCAGTAGTCCACCGCGCCGCGCCGCGCTGCCTGAGCCTCCTCCGGCGTCCCCACGGAGATCCCGACGCGCAGCGCGTCACCGGCCAGCGCCCGCACGGCCGAGGGCGGGAGATCGTCGGCGCCCACGTGCACCCCGCACGCCCCGGCGGCCAGCGCGACATCCGCCCGGTCATTCACCCACACGGGAACGGTCAGCGCGGCCCGCAGCGACTCCGTGAGGCGCTGCAGGTCGGCGGCCGACGCGTGCTTCACCCGCACCTGTACCCCGGTCACGCCGCCCTCCACCGCCTCCCGGCAGACTTCCACGAGCCGCTGCGGCTCCACCGTTGGTGGCCCGGCAATCGCAAGCAACCTGAGTTCGTCAACCAGTCTCATGCGCACCGTTCCCTGTTCGCCGTTCCCCATTTCCCGTCGTCACCTGATTGCCCTGTAATTTAGACAGTTGTAGGTTGCAGCCATGCCGCTCGCCGGTGCGGACGCGCGTAACCGCAACGCGCAGGTTCAGCGCGTACTTCTCGGCCTCCTCGTCGCCAACCTCGGTGTCGTGGGGGCCAAGTTCATCATCGGGCTGCGCACGGGCTCGCTCGGCGTGCTGGGCGACGCGGTGCACTCGTCCGTAGACGCGATGAACAACATCCTGGCGCTTGCGGTGATCTGGGTGGCCTCGCGGGAGCCCGACGAGGACCACCCCTACGGACACGAGAAGTTCGAGACCCTCGGCGCCCTCGCCATCGTGGTGTTCTTGTCGATCACGGGATTCGAGCTGGTGAAGGGCGCCATGTCACGGCTTACGACTGGCGCCGCACCACTCGACATCAGCCCGGTGGAATTCAGCGTGTTGGCTGGAACGCTGGTAGTCAATACCTTGGTGACCGTGTACGAGACACGCCGAGGCCGAGAGCTGAACAGCGACATTCTGCTCGCTGATTCGGCCCACACGCGAGCCGACGTGTTCATCACCATCGGTGTCCTGATCGGTGTGCTCGCTGCGCGGGCCGGTTACTGGTGGGTTGACTCCGTCGTCGCGCTGCTGGTGGCCGGCGTGATCGTCGTCCTCGCGTACAGTATCGTGGCGCGCTCCGTACCAGTGCTCGTGGACAAACACGTGGCGCCGGCCAACGAGATCCAGGCGGCCGCGGAGGGGGTGAAGGGAGTGATCTCGGCCTACGACATCCGCTCGCGTGGCGTGAGCGACCGGCGATTCGCGGAGCTCACCATCTCAGTGCCCCGTGACGCGACGGTCGAGGCGGGGCACCGCGTGGCAGATGCCGTCGAGCACCGCCTGCGCGAGGAGCTGGCCTTCAACGAAGTCGTGGTGCACGTCGAGCCGTGCTGACTTCTCCACAACCACGTCGCCACCGCGCCCGCCAGCAGCAGTCGCTGCGGCAGGAGTACGAAGAGTTCAGGCTCCAGCGGATCGAGGAATTCAAGCAGCAGCTGGCGCGGAGTGAGCTATTGGCGATCGCGGACGAGGCCGTGCGCGAGCTGGAGCTGGGACCGGACGGGCAGCTGGTGCTGACCGAGGTCCTGGTGCTCGAGCATGTGGACCGACTCATCATGCGGCGCCTCAACCTGCCGACCTACCGCCGCTGGCGGGAGAAGCACCTGCGCATGCGTCGCGCCCAGCGTGAACCGACGCACTGGGAGCTCGACACGGTCACGCCGCTCACGGAGCTGGCGGAGGAGTTCGAGGCCGACGGCGACGCCCTTGTCGTGGGCGGCGGCGGCGCCGGCGCGGCGTACTACTTGGCCGCCCACGGCTGGCCCGTGGTATTCATCGATCAGGAGCTGTCGGCCGTGGAGAGCGTGGAGACACGGGCGGCCACCGAGGCGCTCGGCGCGCGGTTCCAGGCACTGGTCGTGAACTTTGGCAACTGGTTCCCCGACGTGCGGCCCGCGCTCACCGTACTCGAGCCGGCGGCGCTCGGCCGCCTGGAGATGGCCGAGCGGAGTGCCTTCGTCGGTGCCCTGACCAGCCAGACGCCTCACGGTGGCGTCCACTACATCCTGCCGTCGCCACCGCAGACCGACGTGATCCATCTCGGCCCGGAGATCCTGGCCACCTACTACCAGGGCTGGCAACTCGAGCGGCCCCGGCCCGACGAGCCGCGCTGGCTCCTGGCCATCAAGCCCTGACCCCCCTGAAACGTTGCGGGGCCGGCAGCGTGCCGACCCCCGTACAACGTGCTTCGCGAAAGCGAGAGGTTACTTCTTCTTCTTCCTCTTCGTTGCACGCTTCTTCGCCTTCTTCTTGGTCGCGCGCTTCTTCTTGGCCATGAGGCCTCCGTGGTGAGGGTACCTGCTCCGAGCGGCGAGGCCGCTCACGGATTCCGCTCCGCTCTCCTACGAAACGCTCTGCCTACACGGCGTCCGAGACCGATGTGAAGTGGAAGTCCCGCACCACCAGGGGCGGAACCACCACCGCCGGTCCCAGGCCGCCGGATTCGGACGCGACGACCCGCACCGCCTCCCCCATCGCCTCCACGTTGTTGAGCATCGAGAGGACGCTCTCGTTGAATCGCAAGTTCTTCACGGCCGCGGTCACCCGTCCGTTCTCGATGAGGAACGTGCCGTCCCGGGTGAGCCCGGTGTACTTGAGGGTCCGTGGGTCCACGCCCCGGATATACCAGAAGCGCGTTACCAGCAACCCGAAATCCACTGCCTCGACCAGGTCCTGCGTGCTGCCAGCCTGCCCCGCGAACTTGATCCCGCCGCCCAGCGGCCGGGGCGCGACGCCCTGCCGGTCCGCCCAATAGCGGTCGTACGACAGGTTGGCGAGCACGCCGTTCTCGATCCATGTCGTGCGGCCGACGGGGAGGCCGTCGTTGGTGAAGGGCCGCTCCAGCAGATCGGGATCTTCCGGATCCGAGGCGATGGTGATCCGCTCGTCCATCACCTGCTCACCGACGCGATTGCCTCCGCCGGTTCGCGAGAATGCCGCGCGACCCTCGTCATTCGACCGTGCGCCGAGCCCGAACGCGAGGAGCTGCACCAGGTTTCCCACGGCCGTCGGCTCGAGCACCACCGTGTACGGCCCCGGCTGGGCGACCGTCGCATCCACGCTGCGTTCCGACTTGTCGGCAGCCCGCTGCACCAACGCCGCGGGCGAGGTCACCCGGCTCCAGTCGTTGTGAGTGCTTCCGGCCCACCCCGAACCGTCCCCCTCAGGCGTCCGCACCGTCGTCGTGACCGACGCGAGCGTGGAACGCGAGTAGCCGAACAGGCCCGTCGAGTTCGCCACCGCCGTCGACCGGGCGGTGCGGGCCAGGAACCCGGTCGCCACGAGGTCGAACTCCCGGGGATAGGCGACGGCCTCGGCCACCGCGTCGGCGCGCTGCTCGGGTCCCAGGTCCTCGGTGCTCTCGAAGAAGGCGGCCGGCTGCACGTACTGCTGCTCCCCGAGGAGCGGCATCTGCTCCGGGTCCTCCGGCGCGAGCCGCGCCAGGCTCTCCGCCCTGCGCGCCGCCGCATCGATCCCGTGATCCTCCAGGCTGTTGAACGACACCGAGGCGCTGCGCTGCCCGACGTGCGCCGTGACTGTGGCCTCGGCGTCCACGACCTCGCCCCCCGTCGTGAGTTGGTTGGCGGCAAAGCGGGTGTGCCCGTCCAGACCCGATTGCAGCCGCACCCCGGTCCCGTCTGCCGTGCTGCGGCTCAGAATGCGCTCGCACAGCGCGCGGGCTTCGCTCTCGGTGAGGATCTCGGCCATTGGCCTACTCGGCCCGTGCCGTGTTGATGACCGTGACCTGCTTGAAGCGCGCCGGAGGGCAGCCGTGGCTCACGGCGTTGACCTGGGCGGGTTGCCCCTTGCCGTCGTAGAACGTGCCGCCGAGCTCGTAGCTCCGCGTCCCACCCAGCATGTCCAGCGAGTTCCAGAACTCGGGTGTGCGCCCCTGGTAGGCAACGTCCTTGAGCATACCCACGATCTGGCCACCCCGGATCTCGTGGAACACCTGCCCGCCGAACTGGAAGTTGTAGCGCTGCTGGTCGATGCTGTACGAGCCCCGCCCCCTGATCAGGATGCCGCGGTCGGTCGCGGCGACGAGATCGTCGAGCACGTAGTCATCGACACCCGGCAGCAGCGACACGTTGGGCATCCGCTGGAACTGGATGCGATCCCACGACTGGGCATATGAGCACCCGTGCGAGCGCCTCGCGCCCGTGAGGGGGGCAATCCAGTGCACCTGGTCGCGCGTGGTCTGGTAGTCGACGAAGATGCCGTCCCGCACCAGGGGCCAGCTGTCGGCTGGCACACCCTCGTCGTCCCAGCCCACCGTGGCGAGCGCGCCGTGCTGCGTGCGGTCGGCCTGGATGTTCATGATCTCGGGACCGTATTGGAACTTCCCGATCATCTCCTCGGGAGGCGCCAGGAACGACGTCCCAGCGTAATTGGCCTCGTACCCCAGGGCACGGTCGAGCTCGGTCGGGTGACCGATGTTCTCGTGAATCGTGAGGAACAGGTGCGAGGGATCGAGCACCAGGTCGTATTGGCCCGGCTCCACCGGCTTGGCCGAGAGCTTCTGCACCGCCTCCTCGGCCCACTCGCCCGCCCGGCCGAACAGGTTCGCGCGCCGCACGTGCTCGTATCCCAGCCCCATCGGCGCCACCTCGGCCGACGCCCGCGACTGGAAGTCCGAGGAGTCCGACGCCACGGCCGTGACGGTCAGGGTCGGCCACGTGCGGTACAGGGACTGCTCGATCACGCTGCCGTCGGTGGACGCGAACGTCGTTTGCAGGCGGACGAACGCCAGCGACGAGAAGACGAACTGTGCTCCCTGCACCCGCAGGGCCTCCGCGTTCGCGCGCATCAGCAGATCGATCTTCTCCTCGACGGGGACGGCGAACGGATCTTCCTGGATCGGCGTTTGCCACTCGCCGTTGGGGTACGGATCCACCGGCGCCAGCCGCACGGGGTCGTGGGTGGCGCGCTGATTCGCTCGTGCCTGCGCGATGGCCGCGCGCGCGATGCGTGCCGCCTCCTGGCGAGAGAGATGCCGGCTCGCCTGGAAGCCCCAGGTTCCCCCAACCAGCACGCGCACACCGATGCCGATGGTCTCGTCGTCCACGAGGCCCGCGACCCGCTGCTCGCGCGTGCGCACCACCTGGTTCCGCACGCTCGTGACGCGCACGTCGGCATAATCCACGCCCTCCGTCATGGCCGCATTGAGCGCGATCATGCACAGCTCTTTGGCAGACAGGCCTTGGAGGAGGGTGGCTTCGGGTGCGGATGCGAAAAGCTCGCTCCCTTGTGAGGAGGCGAGCGCTGCGGCGGCGAGCGAGGTGCGCTTGACGAACTCGCGTCGCGTCACCGACATGGGAGGCGCTCCGTCGGGCGCGATGTCACGAACCCGAATATTGGAGATACCTGGAGTTCACGCAATAGGTTTTTCGACATTCATCCGCACTCGCGGCGTGGGTTGCCGCGGCATCGACGGGCCATCAGATTCCGCGAGCAACCTCTTTACCTACGGTAGCCATCATGGATCTACGACTCGAGGAACGCACCGCGCTGGTCTGCGGTTCATCGAGCGGCCTCGGTCTCGCCATTGCGACCACGCTCGCGGAGGAGGGGTGCCGCGTCGCACTCAACGGCCGGCACGAGGCAGAGCTCGAGCGTGCCGTGCAGCAGGTGCGGCGGCGCGCGCGCACCGACGTGGCGGGTTTCGCGGCGGATGTGAGCGTGCCGCGCGAGGTCAGCGACCTGGTCGACCGCGTGACTCGCGAGCTGGGACCGCTGGACATTTTGCTGTGCAACGCTGGGGGACCACCGCCCGTCATGTTCGCCACCGCACCGGGCGAGAGCTGGCAAGAGGCGCTGGACCTGAACCTGCTTTCCACGATCAACCTGTGCCGCGCCGCCGTACCCGGCATGCGCGAGCGCCGCTGGGGCCGGGTCATCTGCCTGGCCAGCGTCGCCGCGAAGCAACCGCTCGGCAACCTGATGCTCTCGACGGTGGCACGGGCGGGCGTGCTCGGGTTCGCGAAGGCGCTGGCCGATCAGGTAGCCGGCGAGGGGGTCACCGTGAACTCGGTGTGCCCGGGCTACACGCGCACCGAGCGCGTCCGGGAGCTGCTCGACGAACTGGCGACGCAGCAGGAGCGCGGCGTCGACGAGGTGGAGCAGGCCATCGTGCAGGACATCCCCGCCAAGCGGATGGGAGAGCCGGAGGAGCTCGCGGCGGCCGTCGCGTTCTTGGCGTCGGAGCGCGCGAGTTACATTACGGGCGTCGCGTTGCAGGTCGACGGCGGCTTCGTGCGCAGCATCGTGTAGCAGGGTAGACGGCACCGGGAGGGAGCCATGAAGGCGTCGGTGAACCAACGACTCCAGGGGGAGCTCGACCAGTTCCGGCAAGACGGAGTCTACAAGACCCTCAACTACCTCGACTCGCCGCAGGACTCACGCGTTCGCATGGAGGGACGCGGCGAGATCATCATCCTCTCCAGCAACAACTACTTGGGCCTCTCGGCCGTCCCGGACGTCGTCGAGGCCGGCAAGCAGGCGCTCGACCGGTTCGGAGCCGGGACGGCCAGCGTGCGGTTCATCTGCGGTACGTTCACGATCCATCGAGAGCTCGAGGCGGCACTCGCCGAGTTCGTGGGGACGGAGGCGTCGCTCAGCTATGTGTCGTGCTGGAATGCGAACGAGGGGCTCAGCGCCACCCTGTTCGGTCCCGAGGACGTCGTGATATCCGACGAGCTGAACCACGCGTCCATCATCGACTCGATCCGCCTGGCCAAGTCCATCGGCAAGTGCCAGGCCGCCGTGTACAAGCACTCCGACATGAGCGATCTGGAGAACAAGCTCAAGGCCGCGAAGGGGGCGCGGACCCGGGTGGTGTTCACCGACGGCGTTTTCTCGATGGAGGGCGACGTCGCCAAGCTGGCCGACATCCTCGAGCTGGCCAGGAAGTACGACGCGATCGTCGCGGTGGACGACTCCCACGCCACGGGCGTGCTGGGCGCCACCGGACGTGGCACGGCCGAGCATGCGGGAGTGCTAGGGGACGTGGACATCATCACGTCCACCCTCGGGAAGGCGCTCGGCGGTGCGGCCGGTGGATTCACGGCCTCCTCCGCAGCGCTGTGCGACTACCTCACACAGCGCTCCCGGCCGCAGCTCTTCTCCAACGCGCTCCCCTGCACCGTGGCCGGCAGCGCACTGGCGGCGGTGCGCTACGTCGAGCAACACCCCGAACGGGTCACGCAGCTCCACGAGAGCGCGCGCTATTTTCGCAGCCGGCTCGCCGAGCTGGGATTCGACCCGCTGGAGGGCGATACCCCGATCGTGCCGGTGATCCTCGGGGAGACCGCGAAGGCGATTCAGATGAGCAGCATGCTGTTGGACGAAGGGGTGTTCGTGACCGGCTTCGGCTACCCGGTCGTGCCGCAGGGCAGGGCCCGCGTGCGTTGCCAGATCTCGGCCGCCCACGCGCGAGACGACCTCGACGAGGCGCTCGCTGCGTTCCAGAAGGTCGGGACAACGCTGGGATTGATCTAACCGGAGGGAGCCGCAGGTGACGATGTCGATGCGCGGGTTGGGGAAATGGGTGGCGCGGGCGCGACGCACGGTGATGATGCTGGCGCTGGTGCTGGGAGCACCGCTGGGCTCGCTGGTGGCCCAGGAGGGGCCGCGGCCGCCCTCGGAAGTGCTCGGCATCACCGTGGGTGCCGACTCGGTGCTCGCCGACTGGACCCAGATCGGCTACTACATGTCCGAGCTGGCAAGGGCTTCGGAGTTCGTCCGGCTGGACACGATCGGACGAAGCACGCTCGGCAAGCCCATGCTAATGGTCACGCTCACCGCCCCGCGGAATCAGGCTCGGCTGGAGGAGATCCGACGGGCGCAGGCGCGGCTGGCGGACCCGCGAGGCCTGACCCCGGAGCTCGAGGACTCGTTGACCCGGCATCAGCCGGCCGTGGTGTTCATCAACAACAACATCCACTCTACCGAGATCGGCTCCAGCCAGTTCTCCATGATCCTGGCGCACCGGCTCGCCACCGAGGGCCGGTACCGCGACCTGCTCGACCGGCTGGTGGTGCTCATGACGCCGTCAGCGAATCCCGACGGACTCGACACGGTGGTAGCCTGGTACCGCAAGTATCAGGGAACGCCGTACGAGGGCGGACCGCTCCCGTGGCTGTACCACCCGTACGTCGGGCACGACAACAACCGGGACTGGTTCATGCTCACCCAGGTGGAGACGCGGGCGATCGCGCACGTGCTCTACCAGCAGTGGTTCCCCGAGGTCGTATGGGACGTGCACCAGATGGGCAACCGCGGCGCGCGCATGTTCGTCCCGCCGTTCAGCGACCCGGTGAACCCCAACCTCGATCCGATGCTGGTGGCGGGGACAAACCTGGTCGGGGCCGCCATGGCGAACGCGATCTACGATGCCGGCCGGACCGGCGTCCAGCACCAGAGCCGGTTCGACCTGTGGTGGCACGGCGGCCTGCGGACCGTGCCGGCGCGCCACAACATGATCGGCATCCTCTCCGAGACGGCGAGCGCGCGGCTCGCCTCTCCGATCTTCCAGGAGCAGCACGAGCTGCGCCCCGCCACCCGGGGCGTGAACTACCCGCACCCCTGGGAGGGTGGCTGGTGGCGCATGGGCGACATCATCGAGTACGAGCTGCTGGCCGCCGATGGCTTGCTGCGCCTCGCAGGCGAACAGCGGGAGCAGTTCGTGCGCCGCTTCGTGCAGCTGGGGCGCCGCGCCGTGGCACGGGGTGAGGCCGGCAGTCCGTACGCGTACCTCGTTCCGATGGATCAGCCCGACCCGGCACGGGTCGCGGTGCTGGCCAACACGATTCTCGCGGCGGGGGTCGAGATGTTTCGCGCGACCGCTCCCTTCGAGGCCGACGGCCGCACGTATCCCGAGGGCACGCTCGTGATCCCCATGGCGCAGCCGTTCCGGGCGCACGTCAAGGATCTGCTGGAGCGACAAGACTACCCCGACCGGCGACAGTACCCGGACGGCCCACCCCTTGCGCCCTACGACGTGGCCGGCTGGACCCTCGGCCTCCAGATGGCGGTGGACGTGCGGCAGGTGGACGGGCGCTTCGCCTTCCGCGGCGAGCCGGTGCGTGAGGTCGCGGTCGAGCCCGGCATCGTGCACGGCGCGGGCTCGCAGCGGCTGCTCACCAACCGCGCCAACATGGAGAGCAGGACGATTGCCGACGCCCTGGCCCTGGGCGCCCGTCTGTGGGTGACGCCCGGGCCAGTCGAGGCAGGCGGCGCGCGGCTCCCGGCGGGCAGTGTGGTACTGGAGTACCCCGGCGATCCCGGGCGGCTCGACTCGCTTGTGGCTGCCCACGTGCGGGCATACGGCTACGAAGCTTGGGCGACGGACGGCCTGGAACCTGGGGATGCCGTGCAGCAGGGCCTCCCCCGGATCGGCCTGTACAAGCCCTGGACGGCCAGTATGGACGAGGGATGGACCCGGTGGGTCCTCGAGCAGCACGGTATTCCATATATGTCCGTCACCGATGCGGACATCCGCCGCGGCGGCCTGGGAGAGCGCTACGATGTGCTGGTTCTCCCCGATGTGGGCGATTCGAGCATTGTGAATGGGCGCTCACACACAAACGTTCCCCCAGAGTTCGCGGGGGGAATCGGGGAGGAGGGGGCACGTAACGTATTGGACTTCGTCCAGGCTGGGGGCGTCCTCGTCGCCCTCGATGCTTCAAGTACTTTCGCGATCTCGTGGCTTAACCTCCCTGTCCGCAACGGCCTAGCCTCGGGATCGGGGGCCGCCTGGGGCTCGCGTTTTTACGCGCCAGGCTCTATTTTCGGCGTGTCCTTGGAGCCGGGGGGGCCCCTGACGTCGGGGCTCGCCGACTCGGCGCACGTCTACTTCGCGCGCAGCGTTGTGACGGAGGCCGCGGCCCCGGCCCGGGTGGTTGGTCGATATTTGCCGGCGCCGCTCCGATCAGGCTACGCCCTGAACCAGGAACAGCTGGCGGGGAAGGCGGCGCTGGTGGACGCGCCCGTCGGTGCGGGCCGGGCGATCCTGTTCGGCTTCCGGCCGCAACACCGTGGGCAGACACACGGAACGTTCAAGCTCCTGTTCAACGCGGTGCTGCTGAGCACCATGCCCTAGCTCAGGAGCCTTCGCCTGGAGGTACGGCCAATGCGAATCGTGTCCGGAGTTGCTCTCGCCGCCGTTTTCGTGACGCTGACCGCGGCGCCTGCGCTCGGCCAAGACCAGGGGTGGCAGGACAGGTGGTACTGGGGTGTCCAGGGCGACATCATGCTGTACAAGACCCCGACCAGCACGAACTGGGATAATGCCTACGGCGTGGGCGGCTCGTGGTTCATCACGAAGCGGCAGGGCGGCCTGTACCTGGCGTTCGACCAGATGTTCTACGACGACGGCACCACCTCGGCGGTGGTCAACAACCTGAGTCCGACGGGGTTCAGCACGGTGCAGTTCACCCGCAGCCAGCGGTGGCAGGCTTTGGTATATGCGGTGCCAATGTCGGGTGCCTTCCAGTTCTATCTAGGGCTGGGGTTCGAGATCCACAATGTCACGAACGCCGATACCGTGAGCACCGGGGGCGCGACCGATGCAGAGGTGGCCGCCGCCTTTCAGGCGATCGAGTCCGCACGCAGCGCGGCGTACCTCGCGCTGGCGGGCGGCCTCCAGCTGCGCCTCGGACGCCTGGCCGTGTTCGGGGACTATCACTTCATGCCGGCCTCCGACAGCTTCCTGATCACGAGCTCCATGCATGCGTTCATGGCGGGGATCCGCATCGCGCTCACCTCGTCGCACACCGAGGTGACAACCACGCAGTAGCCGCTTCTTTCCGGTCACGAACCGCCGAGGGCCCGGACAGCGTCGTCCGGGCCCTCTTCTCTTCTGCCATGTGCCCCCCCGGCGCTCAATCCCTGCACGACAGCCAGGGGGACCCCTGCTCGACGAACCGCAGCGGCCAGTCGGTCGCCTTGCTGATGCCGATGCGCGGTCCCACCGCGACGGTGACCGGCCTGCGGTCCTTCGGCCGCAGCACCCGGATCGGGCCGGTCGCGAGACTCTCGCCGCCGTGCGCCCCGGTGATTCCCAAGGCCTGGCACAGCCGTCCCGGCCCGGCGCAGAGCAGGCGGGGGTTGTCCATGCCGCGCCGCCGCTCCATCGCCTCCAGGCCTCTCAGCGGCTCCAGCGCCCGGACCAGCACGGCGGAGGGGAAGTCCTGCCGCTCCGTCACGGCATTGAAGCACCAATGCACACCGTAGCTGCGATACACGTACGACGTGCCCGGTGGGCCGTACAGGGCGGCGTTGCCCCGGGTGCGCCGGTTGCGGTAGCCGTGGGCGGCAGGGTCGTCGGGCCCCAGGTAGGCCTCGACCTCCACGATCCGCCCCGCCGTCCGCTGCCCGTCCACGCGGGTCTCGAGCACACACCCCAAAACGGCGCGCGCGACACTCTCGGTGTCGCGCGCGTAGAACTCGACCGGAAGGGGCGAGCCGCTCACTCAGACTCGGGACCCTTCACGACCTTGGAGAGCGCCGCCGTCATGCGGCGCAGCAACCCACCGCTATCGGCAGAATCCTCCCCCTGCGGCGCGCTCTCTGGAGCCGGTGACGGCACAGTCTTTGGAGCCGGTGACGGCGCAGTCTCTGGAGCCGGTGACGACACAGTCTTTGGAGCCGGTGACGGCGCATTCTCCGCCGGGGGCGCCGGCTCGACCTTGGGAGCCGGTGACGCCGGCTCTGCACGCGCGGCACCCCCTCCCCTCGTGGGCTCCTGGGTACGCGGTTGCTCCGCCGCCGCCTGCTCGCGCTGCGGCGCACCCCTGCCCCGCCGGCTACCGCCTCGCGGCCGCAACGAGCGGGTCCCGGAGGAGGAGGGCCGCCCCGCCGGTGGCTGGGTCGTCTCCTCAGTCGCCGCCGTCTGCCCCGCCTCGCCCTCAGCAGGCTTGCGGGCGCGTGCCCCACCACGCGAGCCGCGGCGGTGTCGCGGGTGCCGCTGCCTCGCCCGCCCGTCTCCCTCCTCGGGAGCCTCGGCCTCGGCCGAGCGCGCGGCGGGCTTGGTCG
>JBDHBX010000034.1:0-22884 GCA_039592335.1 Gemmatimonadota bacterium
CCGATCTTCGTGTCGGGATCCTCCTCTCGCCGGTACCGAAGCACTCACCAACCTGGATATTCAGGACATGCCGTGGCTATGAAACATGCCTCTTAACGTATTTGCACTAGGATCACGCCGTGCACGTGGCCTGGTCCCCAGCGGTGCTGCGCCTCGGACATATCCAGGAACTGCAGAGAACTCACGCTGAAGGCATTGATGCCGCGTAGGGCCTCCACGCCGCCTAGTCGCACGTTGCCTTCGTAGACCCAGATCTGTTCTGAATCGTCCATGTCGTGTGCTCCGCGCTTCACGAGCCAGAAAGGCCGCAGCGTCTCCACCACCTCGTAACAGTTGTGCCAGTCCTGTTGATTGAGCTCGGCGCTGCTGATCACGGCCTGGTCCTTGGGGGGGCCGCCGATGCCATAGGCACAGTCGAGCCCGAGCCCTACCGCCAGAATGATGGCAACGAATGACGACTGTCTCACGGTTCCCTCCCTCCATCTGTCATGACCGCACTCTCTGATTTGGGACCCGGTCAGCATCCCCTCGGTGGTCCTGGCGGTCGCGTCGTCGGTGGGCGTCCTGGGAGGGTTGGGGCGTCGCTCTAGCGAGGCGGGCCGTCGAGGCCATCGGCGGATCGACGGATGCAGCTAATGTGTCCTCGGGGACATGTGTTGCAAGGGTAAATCTGAAGCGGGTTTGTTCAGTTTAGCGGCCCGGAAACACCACTGCCCGGCGCGGACGGGGGGCGCTTGACTTCTTCTTGACGCACCGTCCCCAGCGTAGGTGCAGGCTCAAGAGGAGGTGCCTCATGCATGTGAGGATTGCTCGGGCAAGCCGACCTCTGGCGCTGCTCGGCGCGACGCTGCTGGCCCTCTCGTTGGCGGTCCATCAAGGTGCCTGCGTCGATTCCGTTTCCGAGCCCTCGACGAAGTGCACCGGGACCTGCTACGAGTGTGGATGCCCCACGGGCCAGCGATGCGTGACTCCGATGGGATCCTGGTTCCCGGTATGCAAGCGTCGATAGCACGCACTCCCTTGTTCAGTTGAGCGGCCCGCAAATGACAGCGTCCGGTGACAGGGCCGGGCGGTGCTCTTTGTGCTTGCCGATGGCTTGACGAAGCGCCCGGCCCGGTCCTTCTCTATTCCAGAACACACCCGCCGCCCACCTACGGGGGACCCTCGCGACCGCGCTGCTACGAATGGGGGCTCAGGTGAGAGCGGTGGGATTCTGGCAGGTGCATGCGCGGGTCAGGCCACCTGTCAGTGTGGGTACATTCTGATCAGCAGGCGCTCACAGCAAGAAGGGGACGAACATCTTTGTACGCGTGACATAATCAGAGTACACCACCCCAAAACGACCTGCATTGAACTGCTCCTCGGAGCGCGCGGTCGCAATCCAGAAAGCGGTCGCCGCCAACACAAGCACGGTGCTCGCCAAGTCGACACGCTTCAAGAACACGCCCCATCCAAGAAACATGAGCGACGCATAGAGCGGATGTCGGATGTAGCGATACACGCCAGCCTCAACCAGTGATTCTGTCTCCTCCATGATGCGCTGCCGAGCTCCCCCGACAGACCTGAGAAGGTAGACCCCATGTACTGCGAGGGCGGTCGACCCTGCGAGGATGGTCCAGGAAAGGATCTGCCTAATCGAGAGCGGGTCGCGAAACCAATGGGTGGCGTTCCACGCGACGAGCGCTGCCAAGAGCTCAAAGCCGCAGAACCGAAAGAAGCCGTAGGCCAGCTTGGCGCGCCAAGCATGCACAGACGCGGTGACTGCCACACCAGACAGCACCACGAAAAGGAGTGCTTGCAGTGGACTTATCACGTCCGATGCCTCCAACCGTAGGGCGTCGAGTCGTATCGACCGCGACCCATGGGCAGGACCGGCCTGACGACGTCGCGGATCAGCCGCGGGCGTGACGACTCCCCAGCTGTTAGATGCCGATCGTGAGACAAATCCTACCAGCTTCACAACTCAACGGCCTTCCTTAATCGAACCGAGCCGCCCCGTCAGCTGCATGGGCGTGTTAGGTGGCGCGCTCCTTCGAAGTCTCGGGCGGGGGCACCTGTAGCTTTCCTCCACGCACCGTCGAGCCCACCACGATGGCCGCACCCACCAGCACAAGATTCTTGATGATATACTGACCTTCCAGCGTCGGCGAATACGGGAACACAGTAAAAGTCTCCGAGGGGAAGAAGACCAGCGGGAGCGTGGTGCCGGGCATTTGGATGAACAACAGCAAGAGTGTCAAGCGCAAGAACTGGCCCGTGATCAGCCCTATGCCAATGAGCGTCTCCCACACGGCAAGGAGCGGTAACGCTAGTGATGGCTCCACGACGCCCAGAGTGAGGCGTTCAATCGTGCGCGCCGCGAGATCAGCCGCAGGACTCCATCCCGGCACGAACTTGATGGCGCCGAACCACACAAAGACAATACCAAGGGCAAGCCGCGTAAGCGTCACTCCGTTCCGAGCCATCCAGGCTGTGATGCGGAAGTCGACGTGCTCGAGGCGGGTGGGCACGGTCATCATGATTCTCCATTCATGAACGGCGGACGCGCCAAGCCGATGCGCCCGTCTTCACTGGCCCACGCGTGACCGCTGTCGGATCGTCCAGCACGTCGAACACCTTAGCGCTGAAATTACTGAAGGCGGGATCACTCTGCACCTGCGCTACTAGCGGTCCCGCGAGGAACGCCTGCAGAGAGGACTCGTCATCAAACAGGTAGATCCCGCCGGCCTCGCTCCCCCTTTCGTTCATCAGCCAGATTTTCCATCGGAGCCCATCGACGGCGGCGAACTCGGTGGCGAGGGAGTCGGCAATCTGCTCGAACTCGGCGCGTGACATGCTGAAGTTGAAATTCAGCTGTAGAAGCTTGCCGGACATGGCTGTACCTCCGCAGGGCTGTGATGCTGTCGGTGGCTCAACGGTCGCGTTGTCGGTGTGGCGTCCGACTTTGGAGGGCGTCGCTCTGGCAGCGGGCCGTCGAGGCCATCGGCGGATCGACGGATGCGGCTAATGTGCTGCCGGGGGCAGGCGAAACAACGGCGGGTTCACTCGGGTTTAGCGGCCCGGAAACCACAGCGCACATGTGCGCTTAGGCAGCTCGACAGCAGTCTTCTCAGTTCTCCCAGCAACCTCCTTGTGATTCGCAGTAGATCAGAGCGCCGAGGACCAAGGCGGCACCCACTCCGATCACGATCCCTGCGGCGAGCAAGACTGTCTTGCCGGAATCACCCTCACGCAACTCCAGTTCGCTCACGCTAGCGAGGGGGATGCTCACCCGCTGACCCTCACGGAGCCCGGTGAGAGTGTCGCCGGACACCGTTGGCTGGAAGACCTCCACCTGCGAGCCGTCGATGAGCGTCACCCGTACGTTGTCTGGCTGCTCATCCGCAAGAACCTGTTCCGGGCTCACCTTTTGCGTCTTCCATGATGTACAAGCAGCCAGGTAGCACGGCAGCAGCACGGCACACACGAGCCGTCGAAGCGTGGATTGTCGGCACATGGTCCTCCCTGGTTGCACCGACTCCAAGGTGCCACAGATGGCATTTCAAACAACTGGTGGTCTTGAGACGGTCCAGCAGGTCGACGGCCATGAAACGCCCTCCACTGCAGCCAACACTACACTGCGACCTGCCAGCAATCCGAGCTAGAGCGGTAAGGTGATAAGAACAGTCGGTATTGCGGACTATGCAATCCCACACAGCGCACCTCCGCTGCAACAAGATCCGGCCGAGAATCCCGAGTGGAATTACCCTGTTTCTTCGCTCGATTTGCTACAAGCTTGGTCCTATACGTCGTCCGCCGATGGGGACGGTGAGGTGGCCGGTCGGGGCGTTGCGGGCGGACGGGAGCGCAACGCGATCGGAGGCCACAGATGAACCGGGTGAGGGGCGTTCTTGCGGTGCTGGTTGCGGTGGCGTGGGCTGACGAGGCGAGGTCCCAGGCAGCTACGTTCACGGTCAACTCCGCCGACGACGTAGATGATGGCACCTGCGACGCCACGCACTGTAGCCTGCGGGAAGCGATCAATGCCGCCAGCGGGACGGGCGGCTTGATCGCCTTCGCCATCTCAGGCACCGGTCCACACACCATTCAGCCCAACTCCGCTCTTCCCACCCCGTGGACCGTTGTGGTCGACGGCTACACCCAGCCCGGTGCCAGCCCCAACACCAATCCTCCCAACATGGGCACCAACGCCGTGCTCATGATCGAGCTCGACGGGACAAATGCGGGATCCGGTGTGAACGGCCTGAACATCAACGCCAGTGGCAGTACGGTCCGGGGTCTGGTCATCAACCGGTTTGCGGGGGCGGGGATTCGGCTCGGGTCGAGCGGGAACGTGGTCGAGGGGAATTTCCTTGGCACGGACGTGGCCGGAGCCACGGCCCTCGGCAACGATGTAGGGGTCGAGGTCGCTGGGCCCAACAACACGATAGGGGGGAACACGCCGTCCGCTCGCAACCTGATCTCCGGCCAGTTTCGAGGGATCAAGGGTGGGGCGACGGGTACGGTGGTGCAGGGGAATCTGATCGGCACCGACGCCGCTGGGACCTCCGCTCTCACCCTGGGCAACACCAACGGCATTCGATTTGATGGCGCATCCAACACGGTCATCGGTGGGACGGCAGCGGCGGAGCGCAATGTCATCTCCGGCAATGGGTTTGGCGTGGTCCTCCTGGGCGGCGGCGTGTCAAACAACGTGGTGCAGGGGAATTACATCGGCACTGATGTCACCGGAGCCGTCGTCGTCGGGAACTCCTTCGACGGCGTTCTCGCCGGAGATGGGACGATCATAGGGGGGACGGTCGACGGCGCCGGGAACGTCATCTCCGGCAATGGCTGGAACGGGCTGTCCATCAGCGGCACCGGCGCCCTCATACGGGGAAACCTCATCGGGACCGATGCGTCGGGAACCACGGCGCTAGGCAATGGATCTAACGGGATTGGGATCACCGGTACCAACCACAGCATTGGCGGCACGACCACGGGTGCCGGCAACGTCATCTCGGATAACGCGATTGGGATCGTGATTGGCGGCACTCAGGTCAGAGTAGAGGGCAACTTCATCGGGACGGATGTCACCGGAATGGGTGCTCTGGGGAACGGCTTCGGCATAGAGGTACGTGGTTCCGATAACACCATCGGAGGGACGACCGGGGCACGAAACGTCATATCCGCCAGCGGCGCAGACGGCATCCAGGTCCTCGGGACCACCAGCGGGAACGTCGTGCGGGGCAACTACATCGGCGCCGACGCCGCGGGGCAGCCGACGCTGGGCAATGGACGAGACGGTATCCGCCTCGAGAGCTCGTCGGGCAACACAGTTGGCGGCTTGGTTACGGGTGCCGGGAATCTCGTGGTTGGCAACAACGGAGCCGGCGTCTCCTTCTCGAGCAGCAGCGCCGTCGACAACCTCGTCGAGGGAAACACCATCACGGCCAACGGCGCGGGTGGTGTGGTGTCGATCCTCTCCGGTTCGCGCAATGCCATTCTCTCCAACTCGATATTCGACAACGGCGGCTTGGGAATCGATCTGGAGTCCGACGGCGTTACTGCCAATGACGCAGGCGATGGTGACGTAGCACCCAATGGGAACGAGCTCCAGAACTTCCCGGTGCTCACTTCGGTGATGCGGGGGAGCACTTTGATAGAAGCCTCACTCAACAGTGCTCCCAATTCTGTGTTCAGAGTACAGTTCTTCTCGAACGCGACGTGCGATCCCACGGATCACGGAGAGGGAGAGTTCTTCCTGGGCGATACTTTGGTCGTCACCGACGGCGCCGGAGACAACAGCTTCGGCCTTCCCCTGCCGACCGCTCCCGGCGGTCACCAGTTCGTCACGGCGACGGCGACCGACGCCAGCGGTACCACGTCGGAGTTTTCTGAGTGTGCGGGCTTCGTGCCGGGATTCGCGCTCGAGGTCTTCACGGACAGCTCCCAGGTCGTGCGGGGATGGAGTCGCGACTACACGGTGCGTGTCAGGGCGGTTGGCGGGTCCCACGACGATCCCGTGTCCCTCTCCTGCACCGATCTGCCCGCCCAAGCGGCCTGCTCGTTCGATCCGGCGGCGGTGACGCCGGGCGCGAGTGAGGCCACATCCATCCTTACCGTATCCACGGCCAACCCTGGCACCCCTGCGGGGCCTGCCACGTTCACGGTAGTCGGCACCTCTGCATCCTTCGACGCGTCCACCATGACGACCATCGATGTCATCGTCGACTTTGACGTAGCCGTGGCGCCCTCCAGCGTTACCATAGCGAGGGGCGAAGCTGCCACGTACACGGTTTCCGTCGACGACGTTGGGGGGTTCTCCGATGCCATCTCATTATCCTGCTCCGGGTTGCCGAACCTGGCCTCGTGTGCGTTTTCGCCAGCAAGCGTCACGTTGAGTGGCGCCGATGCAACGTCCACGCTCACGGTTTCCACCACGGCGGCTGGAGCGGTCCCGTTACCACCGGTGTTTAGGTCGCCGAGGGAGCCGATGGTCTTCGGGTTGGTTGCGGTGGCCGGGCTCCTGATCCTCGGACTCCTTGGCCTCGCGCGGTACTCGTCGAGGGCAACGCGGCGGCCGCTCCAGGTCGCGTGGGTGCTCCCGGCCTTGGCAGTGGTGCTAGCGTTGGCGTTCAGCGCATGCGGGGACGATGGTGGGGGTCCTACGGGACCGCCCGGTGGGCAGGCCGGTCAGGGAACACCCACCGGGACGTTCAACGTGACAGTGGCGGGCACAGCAGGGTCCGTCACCCACTCGGAGACGGTGATGCTGGTGGTGCAGTAGGTTCGGAAACAGGTAGAGAGCATGCCCCGTCGAGGGCGAATCGCTGTGGGACCGACTGAAGACGGAGGCTCTCAAGGGTTCTGAGGACCCGCGGGTCCGCACTCATTCAGTCGTGCCAGTAACGAGGATTGATCACTCTGAATAGGAACGGGGAGGTCGGCATCGATTGGCCGGCCTCCCCTTATGGCGCCGTCTTTATCGACGCGAATCTCGTTAGCGCCGCCGGCCGAAGACGCCGACACCGAAGTAGCAGGGCTCGGCAGAGCACTCGTACATGCTCAGCTGGACGGTGTAATCCCCGGTCCGGCTGGGCCGGCACTCGATGATGGGTACGTCGTTCGTGCTGACATCGGAGTCGACTTCGTCGCCGTATCCGTCTCGCAGATACAGATCGACGTCTGAGCAGTCCTCGTCACAGAAGGAGACGATCCGATACTCCCAGCCGTCGCGGAACGTGCCGGTGAAGGCGTCGTCCTCACCTTCGCGGAGCGATCCAATCTGGAACTCGTGCGTCAGCTCCCAGCCTGTACTCTCGGCGAACGTCTTCACGAGATCGAGCTGGAAACGCACCTGGCTCTCGTAGTTGTTCTGTGCGTGAGCCGGAGCGGCCAGAAGTCCGGCGCACACGATGAGGGCGCAGCCGCTGGCAGCGGCAGCACGCAGAGTGGACCGTAGCATCTCATCCTCCTTCGTCGCAGTCTCTTGTGACGTCGGTCACAAGTCGGCGCGGAACCCGTCGGTGCCGCATACCGCAAGACGCTAGTGGTGGATGCGTTGCAGTGCTGTGACCGAGCCCACCGATTGGCGGAGCCTCTTCCCAGCCGCTGCACGATGACGACGGGACGCTGGTTGAGAGCTCCGCTCGTGTGGAGACCTTGGCAGCGTGTGACTTGCGACACGGTTAGTGGAGCCTAGCTTCTCCATCTCATCGGGGTTCCTTCGGCAGGAGATTGTACCGGGCGCCTGGTGAAGAGGGGCGAGCCCAGCCCATGCGAGTGAGGTGGCGGCCTGGAGCGGTGAGAGGAGACCAAGCGTGACTCAGCGGAATTGGCTTTGGGCGACGGTGGCGCCACCAGTGGTGGGGTGGACGCTGTTCGCGTTTGGCTCCTACTGGGGACGGCCGCTCAACTCGCTGGCGGATCTGCTGCTATTCTGTAGCCCGGTGTTTCTCGCCCTCCTCGTGACGTGGCTGTGGTACTCTCGCAATCGCTGGTGGCCGTGGCTCGGCGCGGTGCTGGACGAGCACACGGAGAGCATGGATGCCATCCCCGTGTCCCGCCTCGGACTGTGGATCGCCCTTGCGGCCGGGTTGGGGCTGTATGCGGAGCTCATGGTCATCCGGCTGCACGCCTCGTACTTCCAGCTCTTCGCGTACTTTAAGAACGTCAGCCTGCTGTCGTGCTTTCTCGGACTCGGGATAGGGTACACACTCGGCCCGAAGCGCCCGCTGAGCACGCCGCTCATGCTGCCGTTCCTGGGGTTGCAGGCCGCTCTGTTGTTCCTGCTGCGCGATCAGGCAGTGGCCGTAGCGCTCCAGACCCCGGTTGCAGAGCGGATTGGGCTCGGCATCAACCCAGTGCGCACGGTCAGCCACGTGCTGGCGGTGTACGGCTTCCTGACCGCCGTGTTTGCCTTCAACGCCATCTGCTTCGTTCCGCTGGGGCACCTCGCCTCGCGGCTCATGCTGCGGCGGGAGAAGCTCGTGGCCTACGGCTGGAACCTGGCTGGGAGCCTGCTCGGAATCCTGCTGTTCAACGTGTTGTCCTACTTGTGGTCCCCGCCGGCGGTCTGGTTCCTGTTCGCCACCCTGCTGCTGCTGCCGTTCCTCGCCCGACGCGCCAACACGCTGCTGCCGTCGGTCGTGGCGGGCGTCCTGGCCGTGGCACTCCTCGGTGTCTCGTTCCGGCCGAATGAACAGGACGTGTTCTCGCCGTACCAGGTATTGACGTTGATCGTCAGAGGCAAGCTCCCGCCGGAGGTGCGGGTCAACAACGTGTACTACCAGAGGGTGCTGGACCTGAGCGCCGATTCGGCGCCCGGGGCAACGGCCAGCGGGTGGATCAGCCACTATGCCCTCCCGTACCAGTTCAAGCCGGCGCCCGAGCGAGTGCTCGTGCTGGGGAGTGGCACGGGCAACGATGTCGCCGCGGCGGTGCGGTTCGGCGCCGGTGAGATCGACGCGGTGGAGATCGACCCCGCGATTGTTCGGTTCGGCGAGCTGCTGCATCCGGAGGAGCCGTACGCCGCACGCAACGTGAACGTCGTCGTGGGAGACGCCCGCCAGTTCGTCCGTCGCACGGATGAGACCTACGACCTCATCGTGTACGGCCTGCTCGATTCCCACACGCTGCTTTCCGGGCGGGCAGGCGTGCGGCTGGACAGCTATGTCTACACGGTGGAGGCCTTTCGGGAAGCGAGATCCAGGCTGCGAGAGGGTGGGCTGATCTGTCTCACCTTCGCCGTGGTGAGCGCCGAGCTCGGCCGAAAGCTCTACTTGATGCTGGAGGAGGCGTTCGACGGTCAGCCTCCGACGATGTTCCGGACCCGCTACGACAAGGGCTACACGTTCGTGGTCGGGGAGGCGATGAGTGGTCCAGCCACGCCGGTGGCCGGGGACTACATCCAGCAGAGCACCTTGTTCGCCCAGGATACCCTCCAGGCCAACGTCTCCACCGACGACTGGCCCTTCTTCTACATGCCGCGGCGCAAGTACCCGAGCACGTACGTGGCGATGATCGCGGTGCTACTCTTGGTGTCCGTGATCATGATCCGCGAGCTGACGCCCGGGGCACGGGGATCCTGGTCGGCGCCGTGTTTCTTCCTCGGCGCCGGTTTCATGCTGATCGAGACCAAGGGGATCACGGAGCTCGCGCTCGTCTACGGCAGCACGTGGGTGGTCGTCGGGGTGGTGATCGCCGCGATCCTCATCATGGCGTTCCTGGCGAACCTCACGGTCATCCGGTTCGGAGTGCCCCATCCCGCGCTGGTGTACGGTCTGCTTGGATTCTCCCTACTGGCTGGGATGTTCCTGGCGACAGCTGACCTGAGCGTCGTGCCCACGTGGGTTGCGCGGGTGTTCCTCACGGCGCTGCTCACGTTACCGCTGTTCTTCTCGGGATTCGCCTTCTCCACCGAGCTCAAGCGGTCCCGTTCGGTGGCGGTCGCGCTATCGTCCAACCTGTTTGGGGCGATGTTGGGGGGATTCCTCGAGTACAACTCGATGTACTTCGGCTTCCGGTCGCTGTACGTGCTGGCACTGGCGATGTACTTCCTGGCGTTCCTCACGTCGGTGGGTGGAATCCGGCGCCCCACAGCGGCCAGCCCGGCGTAGAGCGGCCTGGGTCCCTGTTGTCTCATGAGGACGCAGTCGCCAGATTCTGTGACGGTAGATGGATGCCCGGCCAACCTGGAGCGCGACCTTGGAGAACTGTCCACGCTGCGACACGATGCTCGTCCCCGACGCGCGCTACTGCCACACCTGCGGTGTGAGCCTGACGGCGGCGATCACCGGGGAGTACGAGCTGTTCGACGTGGAACGCTTCTTCAACTACGGGCTGGATATGTTCTGCATTGCAGGGGTAGACGGGTTCTTCAAGCGGGTGAACCCGGCGTTCGAGCGGATCCTGGGCTACACGCTCGAGGAGCTTCTGGGAACACCGTTCGTGGACCTCATCCACCCCGAGGACCGTACGGACACCGTCGCCGAGGTCGAGAAGCTCGAGTCGGGTGCCGAGACCCTTCACTTCGAGAACCGCTTTCGCTGCAAGGACGGCGACTACAAGCGGTTGGCCTGGACCTCGTACCCGGAGCCGGGCACCGGGCTGCTGTATGCCGTGGCGCGCGAGGTGGTCGAAGCGAGCTGAAGCGGGACTATCCCACTGCCTTCGCCCGGAGCGTTCTCAGCGCCTGACGCTTGAGGTGAATCACCTCATCGGCGATCAATCCCACCTGGTCGGCGATCTCGTCGTCCATGAGACCCATGACGTAGGACAGCCGCATGATGGTCCTCTGCTCGTCGCTGAGCGTTGGGCCCACGACCTCGCCCAGCACGGCGGTGTGGAGGCTCTCCATGGCGAGGAGGCGGGTTTCCGCGAAGCTCCGGTCGGGTGACGGCGGGTTGAACGGTACGTGAGGCCTCCGCGTCGGAGCGTACGGGGCGTCGATTGGCGAGACCGCGCCATCCAGGGACTCGTGGATCCAGCGCCGTCGCGCCTCCTTCCAGGCCTTGTCTTCCGTGATGTTGAGGGGTGAGCGCAGCACTGCGAGCCACAGCGACTGCTGGCTTAGGATCTCGTCGACCCGCTGCTCGGCGTCTCCTCGCTCGCGCGCTTCCGCAGCCGTGGCTTCCTGCAGGTCCCTGAGCCACGTGATGCGCGCTCGGGCATTCTCGCTGAGGCCGTGGAACGGAAACCAGTCGTCCCGCAAGCGCTGGCCAGCTGCCCTGGCGTCCTCGTCGGTTTCGGCTGCGAGCACCGCGAAGCCCGCGCGCAGGAAAGGATCCTGGTTGACGCGGACCTGCAGAGGCTCGGACTCCTCGATCTTGGGAAGCACGAGGCGGCGCCAACGGACCTCGGCATCGCTGATCGCGGCGCTGAACTGGGCCGTTCCCGGACCTTTTGTCATAATCATTGGCTCCCCCGCGTTTTGTCATGGACGGCGTTGAAACTCCGCCACACCTGGGGTATTGTGCAAACGAGCTCCGGGGGGGAGCCCGGAGGCACTCGTTTTCCTGATTCCGAGAGACCGAAATGCATACGCATAGGACGATTAATGTTGCCGGACTGTTCCTGGGGATTCTGTGGCTGGCGTCACAAGCCGCGACCCCCGTCCCGGCGGGGGCGCAGGAGCCTGCGTGGCTCGACGAGGCGGTTCCGGCTCTGGAGCAGGAGCTGGTAGCGAGGTACGGCGAAGCGCAGCGCGCCCGGGCGCGGCGCGGCCTGCAGCAGATAGCCGACTACTGGCGTGACGAGGACGGCAACCGCGCCGACCTCGAGCGCTTCGTGGCGACGTACTTTGCCGGAGATCAGCAGACGCTCGACGCCATGTTTGAGCGTTTTGAGTTTGTGGGAGAGCAGATGGTCGGTCACCTCACCGAGATCGGCTTCGCGCTCAGGCGGCAGTCCGATCTCGACATTGGACCGATCTATCCGTTCGACCAGATCCTGGCGGCGTACGCGCCGGGGGCGCACCTGAACGACGACTTCTTCGCCAACAAGCTGGCGTTCGTGGTGTTGCTGAACTTCCCGCTCACCACGCTCGAGGAACGGCTGCGCGAGGGCGAGACGTGGACGCGCCGGCAGTGGGCCGAGGCTCGGCTGGCATCGGGCTTCTCGACGCGCGTGCCGGCCGAGGTGCAGCAGGAGATCGCGCGGGCCAGTTCCGCGGCGGAGCAGTACATCGCCGAGTACAACATCTGGATGCACCACCTGGTGGATGACCAGGGCCGGCGGCTGTTCCCGCCGGGGCTGCGGCTGCTGTCCCATTGGAACCTGCGGGACGAGCTCAAGTCCAACTACGCCGACGCCGAGAACGGCCTCGCCAAGCAGCGCATGATCGCGACGGTGATGGAGCGGATCGTGACCCAGACGATCCCCGGCGTCGTCGTGGACAACCCCCACGTCGATTGGAGCCCGCACGCGAATACGGTGCAGATGGCCGCGGCACAGGACACTGACGCGCCGCCGCCGCCCGACCTGGTCGTGAGCGACGCTCGCGAGCCCGACACGCGCTACGCCATGCTGCTGGGGACGTATCGGGCCGCGCGCCTCATCGATCCCTACTCACCCACGGCGCCGACCCACATCGCCCGGCGGTTCGATCAGGGCCGGGAGATCCCGGAGGCGCGGGTCGAGGAGATGTTCGAGCGGGTGCTCTCCTCGCCGCTGCTGGGGGAGGTCGCGCAGCTCGTCGAGACCCGCCTCGGCCGGCCGCTGGAGCCGTTCGACATCTGGTACAACGGGTTCCGTCCGGGGGGCAGCTACAGTGAGGCGGTGCTCGACAGCATCGTGGCAGCCCGCTATCCGACCGCGAAGGCGTACGAGGAGGACATTCCCAACCTCTTGACGCAGCTCGGGTTCGCGGAGGAGCGTGCCCGTGCCATCGCGAGCCTCATCGCGGTGGATCCGGCCCGCGGCTCGGGCCACGCCGCGGGCTCTGGCATGCGCGGCGCCAAGTCGCACCTGCGGACCCGGGTGGGGCCAAACGGCATGGATTACAAGGGCTTCAACATCGCGGTACACGAGATGGGCCACAACGTGGAGCAGACGGTGTCGCTCAACGAGATCGACTACTTCTCGCTCCAGGGCGTGCCCAACACCGCGTTCACCGAAGCGCTGGCCTTCGTGTTCCAGGCGCGCGACTTGGAGCTGCTGGGGCTCGCGTCGCCCGACGCCACGACCCGGGCGCTCAAGACGCTCAACGACTTCTGGGGCACGGCCGAGATCGCCGCCGTGTCACTGGTGGACATGCGGGTGTGGCACTGGATGTACGACCACCCCGACGCCACGCCGGCCGAGCTGCGCGAGGCGACCATCGCGATCGCCCAGGACGTGTGGAACCAGTATTACGCGCCGCTTCTCGGGCACGACGACAGCGTTCTGCTCGGGGTTTACTCACACATGGTCGGCTACTTCCTCTACCTTCCGGATTATCCGATTGGCCACCTCATCTCGGTGCAGGTGGAGCGGCAGGTTGCGGAGTCCGGCGATCTGGGCGGGGAGTTCGAGCGGGTATGCAAGACGGGGAACGTGCTGCCCGACATGTGGATGACGGCCGCGACCGGCGAGCCGGTGGGTCCGGAGGCGCTGCTGGAAGCGACGGCCGAGGCGCTCGCGGTGATGCGGTAGCGCACGACGACCGGCGGTCTTCCTCCACCAGTGCCTTGAGTGGGACTTGCCACTCGGGTATGACAAAGCCCGGGGCCGTTGAGTCGGCACCCGGGCTGTCGCGATCTGCGTTGGGTCGTGGGGTCACATACCATCCTCCGCCACGAAGGCCAGCGACGATTCCAGCTCCGGCTCCACCACAAGGTAGACGGTTGCGCCTTCCCCTGGGGTGAGAGGCCTTGTTCTGATCCCTGCGAGGCCGGCGGCGCTCTCCCCGAGTCCCGCTGGCCGGGGCTGTGGGAAGGCCACGAGTTGAAGACCGCCGTTCTCATCGATCAACTCGGTCGTGATATCGAAATGCCGCTCCGCGCGCCCGTCCACCCACCCGAGCCAGACGCGCTTGCCGGCGCTGTTGATCGCATACACCGAAACGGCCTGCTCACCACGGTTCTGTACCACGAGCTGCGCATGAAGCGTCGGTTCGTCGGCTGTTGCCGACGTCCCACCGAGTGCCGTCGCCGCAAGTGCCAAGACGAGGGCGAGGCGTGTGCTGCGTGCAATCATGACGTCACCTTCCTTCCCTGAAGTCCTCCGTGCCCCAACCGTCCGGGGTGAGGATCCTCACTTGGTTAGATAGACAACGACGTCGCCTTGGTTGACCGTCCCCGCCCATGGGCGTCATGACCGAGAACCGCAGGGCGAACGTGAGGGTTCCTGCGTGGCCCAAGCGAACCCCTGCCCCTGGCGCATTCTGGAACCCGGCCACAGTATTGGCCAGTTCATCGCCGGCCCGGAGGCCAGGAGGTACGCGATGGCCAGTTTCATCGATCGCATGGTTGGTGCGGCGAAGCTCGACGTCCATACCTACGAGGAGGTCGAAGCCGATCCCACGTCCATGAACGAGGCGATGGGGGTGGTACTGCTGTCGAGCGTCGCCGCCGGCCTGGGAGAGGGAGTCGGCTTCCTGGGACTTCTCATCTCCGCGGCTCTCGCGCTGATCGGCTGGTTCGTCTGGGCCTTCCTCACCTACTTCATCGGCACCAAGGTTCTTCCGGAGCCGCAGACCGACGCCGACTTCGGGCAGCTGTTGCGCACCATCGGCTTTGCGAGCTCGCCTGGCGTGCTGCGGGTCGCCGGGCTCGTCCCACTCGTCGGTTGGGTGATCGTCGCCCTCGCCAACCTCTGGATGCTGGCGGCCATGGTCGTGGCCGTCCGGCAGGCTCTCGACTATACGAGCACGCTGCGCGCGGTTGGTGTGTGTGTGGTAGGGTGGCTCGTGCCCGTCGCGCTGGCCATATTCGGCGGCCTCCTCTCGGCCGCCATTCTGGCACTGTAACGGTCTTCAGCGGCACGGCGTCGGTGGCCGTGCGTGTTACGTAGCAACAGCGCCCAGCACTCCGACAGGAGCGGCCCATGCGCCGAGCCGTCGCGGCAATGGCGGTGGTTGCAGTGACAGCGTGCTCGGATACCCTCGGCCCCGGTGAGGCGCCAGACCTTGCGGGGACATGGCTGCTCACCGCCGAGACCATTCCCGCGTCAACTTCCTTCTGCACCATCGAGTTCACGCTCGAGATCGTCCAGACCGCGGCGCCGCCCGATGATCTGATCGACTTCGAGTTGTCTGGCTCTGTGCAGGAGGGTGCGGTGGTGTGCGGCGATACCCTGGAGCTCCCGGCGGCCGCCCTCATGGGAGCCCTCGTGCGGCAGTCCAACGGGGATGAGGGGGACGCGTGGTTCGGCGGCCCCGCGTTGATCTTCGGCGAGGAGCTCACGATCGTGGCCCAGGGGCCGATCGAGAGCCACACGAGGATCGAGGGGCGTGGAGCCATGGATTTCACCCGTGGTCCACACCGCCCCTTCGTGTTCGTCCTCGTCAGAAACTAGCCACGCCGTTGCCTTGCCGGCCGCGTGGGCGCGGCGTATCTCTGATCCATCATCCCCACAAGAGAGTCGTCATGACAGTCCATCGCGTCGTGGTCTCGGGTGTCGTTGTCGCCATCCTGTTGCTTCAGCCGCTCGTCGTTCCGCACGCCTGGAGTCAGGCACGCGACCGCAACGTGGTCTACGATTCCACCCTGTTCGACGGATTGCGATACCGTATGGTGGGACCCTACCGCGGTGGCCGCTCCACGGCGGCCACCGGCGTGGCCGGCCGGCCACACACGTTCTTCCAGGGGACTACTGGTGGTGGGGTGTGGAAGAGCACGGACGCCGGGAATTCGTGGGCCAATGTCTCTGACGGGTTCTTCGGTGGATCGATCGGTGCCGTTGCCGTCGCTCCGTCGGACCACAACGTGATCTACGTGGGGCAGGGGAGCGCGGACATCCGAGGCAATACGTCGACCGGTCGGGGCGTGTACCGCTCGACCGACGGCGGCAAGACCTGGACGTACCTGGGACTGCGCGACGCGGGGCAGGTCGGCCGCATCGAGGTGCATCCCCGGGATCCCGAACTGGTCTACGTGGCGGCGCTGGGCCACCCGTTCGGCCGCAATCCCGAGCGCGGCGTGTTCCGCAGCCGCGACGGCGGTGCGACATGGGAGCACGTGTTGGCCCTGAGCGACAGCACCGGGGCGTCCGATCTGACCATGAGCGTCGACAACCCGCGGGTGCTCTATGCGGGGATGTGGCGCGGTGAGCGGAAGCCGTGGGCGGTGATCAGCGGGTCGGAGGAGGGCGGTGTGTACCGTACCACCGACGGGGGTGATACCTGGAAGAAGCTGGAGGGCGGCCTGCCGCCGGGACTGGTCGGCAAGATCGGCGTCTCCGCTTCGCACGCGAACCCCGAGCGGGTATGGGCCATCATCCAGGCGGAGCCCGACGGTGGCGTGTACCGCTCCGACGACGGCGGCGACACGTGGACGCACCTGAACCGCGAGAACAAGCTGCGCCAGCGGGCGTTCTACTACACCCACGTCCAGGCCGACCCGCAGGACGAGAACACGGTCTACGCGCTGAACACTCGGCTCTACAAGTCGGTAGACGGCGGGACGACATTCGAGTTGATCCCCGTGCCGCACGGTGACGTGCACGACCTGTGGATCTACCCCGACGACAACCGGATCATGGTGGTCGCCAACGACGGCGGCGCCCAGGTGACGCTGAATGGGGGCGAGACCTGGTCCAGCTACATGAACCAGCCTACCGCGGAGCTGTACGACGTCATCGTGGACAACGCGTTCCCGTACCGGCTGTACGGGGGGCAACAGGACAACACGACGATCAGCGTCAGTGCCTGGACGGCGAGCAACACGCTTCATCCCAAAGAACACTGGCAGAACGTCGGCGGGTGTGAGACCGGACCAGTGGGCGTCCACCCCGACCATCCGGAGGTGGTGTACGGCGGGTGCTACGGCGGGATCATCGACCGTTACGACATGGCGCAGGACCAGCGACGCTACGTCCTGCTCTATCCCCAGGAGCAGTCGGGCGAGGCGGCCCACAACCTCAAGTACCGCTTCCAGTGGGTGTCGCCCATCCTGGTGTCGCCGCATGACCCGAGCGTGGTGTTCCACGCCTCGCAGTACGTGCATCGCACGACCGACGGGGGCATGACGTGGGAGACGATCAGCCCCGACCTCACCACCAACACGTTGGAGCATCAGGACTACGCCGGCGGCCCGATCGATCACGACATCACGGGCGTCGAGGTGTTCAACACGATCTTCTCCCTGGCGGAGTCGCCGCACACCGCCGGAGAGCTGTGGGCTGGCTCCGACGACGGCCGCGTGCACGTCTCCCGCGACAACGGGGCCACGTGGACCGACATCACGCCGAGGGGCATGCCACGCTTCGGCACGGTGGACGAGATCGAACTGTCGCCGCACCAGCCGGGCCGGGCGTTCCTCGCCGTGCAGCGCTACCGGATGGACGACTGGGCCCCGTACGTGTTCCGCACCGATGACCACGGCGCGTCGTGGCGGCTGCTGACCGACGGGGAGAACGGCATTCCGGCCGACTATCCCGTGCGCACCGTGCGGGAGGATCCGGCACGCCAGGGGCTGCTCTACGCGGGCACCGAGTTCGGGGTGTTCGTCTCGTTTAACGACGGTCGCAACTGGCAGTCGCTCCAGCTGAACCTGCCGGTTACGCCGGTGACCGGGATGCGAGCGGCCCACGACGATCTCATTCTCGCCACCCAGGGCCGCTCGTTCTGGATCCTGGACGACGTGACGCCACTCCGGGAGGTCGGGGCCCAAGTGGCAACGTCCACCGCGTACCTCTACACGCCGCGGAACGCCTACCGCGTGAACACGCGAGGCGGTGGCGACGAACTCGAGCCCACTCCGGAGGCGCTCCCCGGCAACACGCTCATCCACTACTACCTGGCGCAGGAGCCGGTGGACGCGATCACCCTGGAAGTCCTCGATGGTGAGGGGCGCGTGGTGTGGACCTTCGCGTCGGATTCGGCCGCCGCCGCCGCACTGGGGCAGAAGCCCATGGAGACCCAGGCAGGCATGAGCCGGTTGACCTGGGATCTCACGTATCCAGGGCCAGACACGCTGAGCGGTGTCGTGATCGCTGGCTGGGCCGGGGGCGTGAAGGCGCCGCCGGGGCGGTACCAGGCCCGGCTCACGGCGGGTGGCGAGGTTCAGACGCGCGACTTCACGGTGCACAAGGATCCCCGCCTGACCGACGTGACACAGGCGGATTTCGAGGAGCAGTTCCGCTTGGCGGTCGCGATTCGTGATACCGTGACCCGGCTGTACGACGCGGCCCGCGACATCCGTGGCGTCAAACAGCAGCTTGCGGCCGTGCGGGAGCGCGTGACCGAGGGGGGCTTCCCTCAGGAGATGGCGGTCGCGGCCGACTCCCTCGTGAGTCGCCTGACGGCCGTCGAAGAGGAACTGCGACAGGTCAAGAACGAGAGCAATCAGGATCCGCTGCGCTACGCGCCCAAGCTCGACACCCAGTTTCTCGCCCTCTACGCCCACGTGACCGGGGTGGACAACTACGGGTTCGGCGGTCCGGAGGGGCGGCCCACGGAGGGTGCGTACCAGCGGTTCGAGGATCTCAACGTGGAGTGGCGGGTGCTGCGCGACCGGGTGCAGGCGGTGTTGCAGACCGACGTGCCGGCGTTCAACCGGATGCTACAGGACGCCGCGGTTCCGGGCGTGATCGTCCCCAGCTTCGGGGCGCGGGAGGCACGGCCGATTCCCTGAGCGGTGGCGGGCGCCGGCATGGTATCTTCAGCACGGGTTCCATGAGGGAGTCGTATCCGTGGACAGAGAAACTGGGTTCTTCGCCCGCCTGCTCCGCTACCTGCTCATCTTCGTGGTGGGAGTCTCGGTGGGGTATCTCGCCCGGGCACGGCGCGAGGATGAGCGCGTGCGGGAGGCGATCGATCACGCGCGGGAGGAGATGGAGGAGCTGGGGATGGATGCGATCGACCGTGCCAAGGAGGCAGGCGGCGACATCGCCGACAGTGCGAAGGCGGCATTCAAGGAGATGATCGAGGACGCGGGGTGGCGGTAGGGGTGAGGAAGGACATCCAGGACGGCCTCGAGCGCGTCACCGTGGTGCTCGGGGGCGTGGAAGTATCCTACCTATCGGGAAGTCTCGACGGCCCCGACCCAGGGCCGTTGCTGGAGCGGCTGCCCTCCGTCGTGCCACCGGATGGCCGGATCGTCTCCCAGCTGGTCGTGGCCCCCCTCTCCCATCACGCAGCAGGCATGGAGGCCCTGGCGCAGGCCGGAGAGGCGGTGCCCTGGCCGGTCACCTGGATCGACGAAGGGGGGACCGGGGTGGGCGTGCAGGCCTGCGTCGTGGCGGGAGCACCGGTGCGGTACCTGAAGCGCGCGGGGCGCCCCGTGGGCGCCGTGTGGGAGGATGAGCACGCGCACCACTGCTGGCTGGGTAACATCGGTGCGGCGGATCCGTCCATGTCGCGCGAGGCACAGGCCCGCGCGACGTTCGAGGACATCGAGGAGGCGCTCGGCCAGGCCGGCATGGGTTTCGAACACGTCGTGCGAACCTGGCTCTTCATCGACCGGATTCTCGACTGGTACGGTGCGTTCAACGCCGCCCGCACGCAGTTCTTCGAGGAGCGCGGCGTGTTCGACCGCTTCCTGCCTGCGAGCACCGGGATCGGCGCCGCGAACCCGGCTGGCCGGTCGGTCGTGGCGCAGGCGGTCGCGCTCCGACCGAAGGGTGCCGGGATCGAGGTACGAGAGGTCGAATCCCCCTTGCAGTGCCCTGCCACCGACTACCGCAGCTCTTTCAGCCGCGCAACCGAGGTGGTGCGCGCCGGCGTGCGGCAGGTCTATGTGTCGGGCACGGCCAGCATCGATCCGTGCGGGGACACGGTGTACGAGGGCGACCTGCATCGCCAGATCGGGCACACCATGGACGTGGTGGAGGCGATCCTGGGGACCCACGGGCTGGGGTGGGCGAACGTTTCGCGCGGGATCGTGTACTTCAAAGCGGGGTACGAGACCTCCGAATTCGAGCGCTACTGCCGGGAGCGGGACCTTCCCCCGCTGCCGGTGATCATCACCCAGGGTACCGTGTGCCGCGATGACCTACTCTTCGAGATCGAGGTCGATGCGATCGGGACGTGAAGGGGCGGCCCTCCTCGTGGGCCTTGCCCTGCTCGCCGGCTGTGATTCGGTAGAGCCGGAGATCACCCCGTCGCTGGATGGCGCCGCGCTGGAGCGGCATATCGAGTTCCTCGCCGACGACAGCCTCTATGGCCGAGGCGCCGGATCGGCCTACGAGCGGGAGGCCGCCGAGTACATCCGCGACGAGTTCATCAGCTACGGACTCGAGCCGGGCGCCGGTGACTACTTCCAGGACTTCACGTTCCACGACACGCTGCAGTCACAGAACGTGGTGGGTGTGCTGCCGGGGGCGGGCTCCCTGGGACACGAGTGGGTGATCGTCGGGGCCCACTACGACCATCTGGGGTGGCAGCGGGTGTCCCCCGACTCGATCATCGTGTACAACGGCGCGGACGACAACGCCTCCGGCACGGCCCTGATGCTCGAGCTGGCGCGTTACCTCAGCGAGTACTACCTGCAAGGCGTGGGCGCCGGGCAGGAGCGGCGGTCGTTCATGTTCCACGCCTACGGCGCCGAGGAAGAGGGACTGCTTGGGTCGTTCTACTTCTGCAACAACCCCACCGTGATCATGGACAACGTGGCGGCGATGGTGAACCTGGACATGGTGGGCCGCTTGCGGGACAATCTCCTGATCGTGAACGGCGCGGCATCGGTGCCGGGCTGGGAGCTCGTGCTTGCGTTCGCGAACGAGCCGGCGCTGGGCATTTCCTTCCGGGATGAGAGTCTCTACGGCAGCGACCACGTGTGCTTCAACCAGCGTGGCCGGCCGGCCATCTTTCTCTACACCCGTACGCACGACGAGTATCACACGGCGGCCGACGATCCATGGCTCATCAACGTCGAAGGGATGTTGCGGGTAGGGGAGCTCGCGCTCGGCGCCCTGCAGTCCGTCGCGACGGCGTCCGGCTGGCCCGGCACGCCTTGACTTTCGTCGGGGGCGGTGCGATTAGCCTTGGTGCGACAAAGGTCCTCGCAACTTGTACGAAGGGGTTCGTCATGAGCAGCAACACACTGGCTCGATGCGTTGCGACGGTGGGTGCCCTCCTGGTCGTGGCCGGCGCGGCGCGGGCACAGGGCGACCCGTATCTCGAGGCGCTTCGCTCGGAGGTGGTGGCGCAGAAGACCGAGATCATGCAGCAAGCCATGATGCTCACCGACGAGCAGGCCGACGTCTTCTGGCCCATCTACAACGACTTCATGGCGGAGCAGCACGAGGTCGGCGAGCTCCGCATGGCCATGGCCCAGCGCTACTACGACAACCAGATGTCGATGACGCCCGAGATCGCGGACGAGATCATCAAGGGCTTTTTCGAGTACGAAGCGAAGAGGGCAGAGCTGCTGCACACCTACTACGGGAAGGTGTCCGCCGCACTCGACGCGGTGGTGGCGGCGCGCTTCGTGCAGGCCGAGCGGCACATCTCCATGCTGATCGACATCCAGATCGCCAACGAGGTGCCGCTCATCGGCATCGGTGGCGGCGAGGAGCCGCCGAACTGACATGCGCAGCACGCCCAAGTCCCACGACGCGGGGGCTCGGCGTGGCGGAGCGATCGTGCGGGTGACCGTCGCTCTGCTGAGCGTCGCGACCCTCCTGCCGCTGCGCCCCGCGTTGGCCCAGGAGGAGCCGGACCAGGCCCTCATCAACGAGGGCTCGCGACTGCGGGTCATGGCCCCCCGCATGGCCAGTGACTGGCTGGAGGGAACGCTGGTCAGCGCCAACGATGCGGGACTTGTGCTGCTCGTGACCAAGGGACCGAGGGGGTACAAGAACACCGAGGTGATCATCAACCGCAGTTCCATCAGTCGTGTGGCCATTCCGGCCGGAGAGCGCCGAGGCACCAAGATGGGCGTGATCATCGGCGGTCTCGCGGTCGGCGGCCTGGCCACCTTCCGGGTCGTCGCCGACTGCGCCCCCATCGAAGCGGAGTGTACGAGTGGGGAGTACTTCGTGAAGATCGGCGGGGCCGTGGTGGGAGGGGCACTGGTGGGTGGCGTGATCGGGTACTTTGTCAAGGGAACGGTCTGGCGGGAGCTGCCGATGCACCGGGTTCCGGCCAGCGCCATGGTGCTGCCGAGCGGCGACACGGGGTTGGGGCTGTCGCTGAGCTTCTGACTCCCCTCGTCCAGCTAGGCGGGTAGCGACTCCCCGGCCGTTGGTCGGGGAGTCTTTCTAGGCCCCGTCCGGCTTGACCTTGCGTGTTGCGCCCCCCCTATTACCGAAGGGACGTCCCCGGGAGGTCCTATGCGTCCCGGCCGCAGCGCCGTCGCCCCCTCCTCCCTTCAGCGGCGGCGCGGTACGACAGTCCGGTCGATCGGGGAGCGCCGAGGTTTCGTCGCTTCATTCCCATCAAGTTGTCCAATCGAGGGCCACAGGCCATGAGAACCGTCGTGCGAGCGCTGGTGCTCGGCGCGGGACTCGCTGTCTGGTGGACGGGCAGCGGACTCGCCCAGGAACGCACCGTTGACGAGGTGCTTCGCGGGATCAACCAGATGTTGCAGGAGAACTCCTACTACGACCACGGTGGCAAGCATGCGGTATCACAACTGAGCCTCCGGCGTGGCGGCACCCTGGTGATCCGCGTGACCAAGACCGACGAGAACAGCGAGGTCACGAACATCTACGAAACCAACATCCGTACCATCAACCTCGAGCACATCCAGGCACATCATCGCGGAGACCACACCGTGCTGATGATCGGGTGCCAGGGCGACGTGGCGACCAAGCTCAAGA
>JBDHBX010000035.1:0-38121 GCA_039592335.1 Gemmatimonadota bacterium
TCAACCACCCGCAGACCCGCACATTCGTATTCAGCTTGACGTTCCGCCGCTAACGGGGAGGCGACTGATCATGCGTATCATGAAATGGTCTGGCCGCGCCCTGTGCGCGGTCCTAATGGCGGGTTCCTTGGCGGGATGCGACTTCATCCAGCCTGTCGAGGGCGACCCGAACGCAGTGCCGGTGGCCACGCTCGACCAGCTTTTGGTCGCCGTGACCGTGAATGCCTACGTGATGGATGAGGGGCAGTCGAGCCGCGCGGCCGCCGTGTGGATGCAGCAAATGAACGGCACCGACCGGCAGTTCATCTCGCTCGCCGAGTACGTGCTGACCGAAGAAGATGGGGCCGACGTCCAGGAGCTCCTGTATCCTGGCGCTGGCTTGGTCGATATCAGGAACGGTATCAGGCTGGCCACCGCGGACGACCGCATTGTGTACCGCGGCATCTTCAAGGTGTACGAGGCATGGGCCATGGGTATGGCCGCCGCCGAGTATGGCGATCTGGCGTACAGCGAGGCGGTCGACCCTGAAATCGGGCAGCCGGTGCTCGACACCCAGGAGTCGATCTACGACGCCGTCATCGCGTTGTTGGATGACGCGGTCACGGACCTGAACTCGGGGACCGGCTCGGGGCCTGGCGTGGCCGACTTTGCCTACGGTGGCAACGCTACGCAGTGGGTGGCCGCGGCCCGCACCCTCCAGGCTCGGTTCCAGATGCACTTGGCCGAGCGGAGGGGGGCGGCTGCCTACGGGGCTGCGATAACCGCTGCTGGGAGCGGTATCCAGAGCGCAGCCGGAGACTATCTGGCCGACCACAGTACCGCTGCCGCAGAGACGTTCTTCTGGCGGCAGTTCATGCGGGACCGCTCGTCCTACATCGTGGCCGGACAGTTCCTGACGAACCTGATGAACGAGCGAGCCGACGACCGCATGCTGTATTACTACAGCCAGGGCGCGGAGGGCAGCTTGTGGGCCGACACGGTGATCGGGTCGTACCCGGGCGAGGATGGCACGGGTGACCCGTGGAACAACTCATCGGAGCTGGCGTGCGGGCCGAACAACACGCGCGGCTGTCAGGGCTACGGTGCCGGGTCGGCGGAGTTCGACTTCGCGATGATCAGCTGCGCCGAGAACTACTTCATTCTCGCCGAGGCGCAGTATCAGACGGCGGTTCCGGCTGCAACGGTGGAAGCTTCGCTCGACAATGCGATCCAGTGCTCCGAGGACCTGTGGAACGATCGCTACGGGATCGCCGTTGATCTGTCGAACCTCATCAGCCGCAACAACGGCATGACCGGTGCGACGCTGTTCGCGGAGATCATGGAGCAGAAGTACTCGCACATGTTCCTGCATCGCGAAACGTGGAGCGACTACAAGCGTACGTGCGAACCCGGGATCACGCCGTTTGGCGGTCTTTCGATACCGCGGCGGTTCCTCTACTCGAACAACGAGCGTGAGTCGAACGAGAACGTTCCGCCGCCGTCGGACCAGCCCGTGGCCAATTGGAATGACCCGAATCCCTGCCCGTAGTCTGGCAGGCGTTGGAGGAACGAAGGTTTGATGCAGAGATCCAATGGGGTTTGGCTGTCGGTCGCGCTGCTGCTCACCGCGGCATGCGCGTCCGGCGGCCAAACGCCGGAAAGCAGCGGGGATCTTTCCTCGCAGCAAGTCGTGCTGGTGGAAGTGCAGAACAACCTCGCCAGCAGACAGTCCGTGACAGTCCGGATACTCGCACGATCCGGTGGGGTGACCACCCTCGGTACGGTGGCACCCGGCCGGACCGTGACCTTGCGATTCGAGGAATCCTATTTGGAGAGCTTCTACCAGTTGCATGCCAGGCAGGACGACGGGCAGGAAGTCATTTCCCGTGAGTTCTCGCTGTATCCGAACTCGACCGTGCGGTGGAGGCTCTCGAACAACACGGTTAGCGTAGGAACGCGCTGACGGCAGTGGTGTCGCAGCGGTTATGAGGAGGGCTTCCAGGGCGGTCGCCGCCGGTGTGCTGTTGGCCGTGGCACCGGCGGCGACGGGCTGTTACTCGTTCGTTCCAGTGGGCGCCGCCGAACCGCGCCCCGAGGTGGGGCATCAGGTTCGGGCCTACCTCAATCAGCCGGATCGCGTCCGCCTGCAGCACGTCACCGCGGAGAACGTCGTTCAGGTCAACGGCGAGCTGGTGGAATGGGACAACGGCCGACTGCTGCTGTCCGCCTTCTGGGTCAAGTCCGCCAGCGGGTTCGAGTACAACGCGCTCGGCGAGACCGTTAGCCTGCGCGACAACGATCTGGAACGCGTTGAGGCCAAGACGATCAACATACCGGTGACGGTGGGTGTCACGGCGGTCGCGGTGGCGGGAGCCATCCTGCTGGGGGCTGCCTTCGGCACCTTCGGCAGTTCGGGCGACGACGGCGGGCAGCCGCCGCCGCAGACGGACCGCCGGTCCGGCATTAACTAGACAGATCGACCATGACAATTCCTTTGAGCGTCCGCCGTGTCACGGGCATCGCGGCGGCATTTCTTCTTGCGGCCTGCCAGTCGGATCCCTCGGGCCCCGGCACGACGGCCTTCGTGTCGCTCGCGGCAGGCGGGTTCCACACGTGCGGACTCTCGTCCGCAGGTGACGCCTTCTGCTGGGGGCGCAACACCGAGGGTCAACTGGGTACCGGGAGTACGGCCCACGAATCGTCACCGAAGGCGGTGCATGGCGGCCACAGCTTCGCCCACATCGCCGCCGGGAGCCCGCACAGCTGCGCGGCGGCCACGGACGGGACCGGCTATTGCTGGGGCCGGAACAACGATGGACAGATTGGCGACTCGTCAATCTTCGATCGCCTCGTTCCCACCCCGGTCGCCCGCCCGATCGATTTCGTCCAGGTGGCTGCCGCTGCCTTTCACAGCTGCGGCCTGGACGCGGGCGGGTCTGGACACTGTTGGGGTGACAATCAGTACGGGGAGCTCGGGGACGGCACGACGACCGAGAAGTTCGTGCCGGTCCCGGTCATGGGTGGCCTGCAGTTCACGTCCCTGGTTGTGGGGCTGGCGCACAGCTGCGCGCTGCAAAGCGACGGGACCGCGCATTGCTGGGGACGCGGGCTGGAGGGTCAGATCGGCGACGGGTCGTCCATCAACAGGGTCGAGCCCGCCGAGGTTCACGGGAGCATCGCGTTCGCCTCGCTCGATCCTGGGGGGAACCACACCTGCGGCCTCACGGCGGACGGCGTGCTCTACTGCTGGGGCAAGAACGACTTCGGCCAGCTGGGCACGGGGTCGACGAGCCGGCAGGTCCTCCCCGTCCTCGTCGCCGATACGATCTCGTTCGTGGATGTCGCCGCAGGGCTCGACCACACCTGTGCGGTCGATACCGACGGCGCGGTCCACTGTTGGGGGGACAACACGCACGGGCAGCTGGGTGACGGAACCATGGAGGGGCGACTGTCGCCGACGAGGGTGCTCGGGGGCTTGCGGTTCCGCAGCGTGAGCTCGAGCGGGCGTCATACGTGCGGTGTGACGACGGGGGGCGAGGCGTGGTGTTGGGGCAACAACGAGTATGGCCAGCTCGGGATCGGCGCGGGAGATCCGCGGCTCGAGCCCGTTCCGGTCCGGTCTCCGTAGCGGAGTGTAACGCGCCGCGCGTGCAGGGGGGACGGCAGCCGCCACGGCGCAGCGATCATCCCCTCTCCCATCTGGCGGTCTGTCTCCTCGCCGGGCTCGCAGTCTCCTGCGGCTCGCCGTCGACCTTCGGGCCGGCCGAAGGCGAGGGGAATTACGCGGGCGTCATCGAGGTGGATGGCCGGGAGCGGAGCTACCTGGTCCACATGGCGCCCGGCGTGGAGGGCGCCGGCGCGCCGCTCGTGCTCGCCCTGCACGGCTCCCCCAGCACGCCGCAGGTCATGCAGGCGCTCTCCGGGTTCGACGCCATCGCCGACGAAGCTGGCATCGTGGTGGCGTATCCCCGGTACGTCTTCGGGCAGTGGGCGGTGGGATGTGGGGAGGACTGTGAGCTCGAGGGTGACCGCGACAAGAACTTCATGAGGGCGCTGATCGACGAGTTGCACGACCGGCTGGGGATCGACCGCGGTCGGGTCTACCTCACGGGCTTCTCGAACGGCGGCCTCACCACCTACCACCTGGCCTGCGAGCTGAGCGACCGATTCGCGGCGGCCGCACCGGTCGGGGCGCTGATGATCGAGCCCCAGTGGCAGAGTTGCCCGCTGAGTCCGGCCGTGCCCATCCTCATGATTCACGGGACGGAGGACGGCCAGTTCCCGTGGGAAGGCGGGGTGGGAGTGTCGACCACGAGGATGTCGGCCGACGCGACGGTGCAGCGGCTGGCGGCGCTGGATGGGTGCGGCGCCACCCCCACCATCACCTTCGAGCCCGATACGGCCGATGACGGTACCAGGGTGCGCCGCGAGCACTACACTGGCTGCACCGGGTCGGCGGAGGTCATCTTTTACGTGGTGGAGGGAGGCGGGCACACCTGGCCCGGCTCCCCGCTGGCGTTCGACCCCGAAGTTGGTGCCCACAGCCGGGACATTGTGGCGCAGGAGATAATTGTCGATTTTTTCCTACGGCATTCGAGACCATGACGAGTCGACGAGCGACTAATAGGAGACATGCGGTGAAACGACGCATCGTATTGCTGGGCGCGGCGGCCCTGGGCTGCGTGGTGGCGCCCGCCATGGGACAGGAGACGGACGAGACGACGCCGGCGATTGCCTACGGGGAGGTCGTCAGCGGTGCCCTCACCCTGGCGAGCGACACCCTGGGGGACGGCTCCTACTACCAGGACTACGTCCTGACGGGGAACGCAGGGGACGTGGTGACGATCGGTCTCTCCTCCGAGGACTTCAACGCCAACGTGCTGCTGTTGGACGCGATGGAGAACGTCATCGCCGCGAACGACAACGGCGGTGGGTCCTGCAACTCCCACCTGTCCGCGGCGCTGCCGACGACGGGGTGGTACTTCATCGTCGCCAACGCCAACTCCCCCAACGAGATCGGAAACTTCGAACTGTCGCTGCAGGAGGGCGAGCACGCGCCGGCTGGCAGCGAGCCCTGCCGCGGATTCACCGATCCTCGGGGGATTGTCCAGCCGGGAGATACGGTCTACGGCTCGATCGGCCTCGAGGATCCCATGCTCGCGGACGACTCCACCCGCTACCAGGTCTGGGTGCTGACCTCGGCCATGGGCCAGACTGTGACCGTCGATCTCGTCTCCAGCGAGTTCGACGGGACGCTGTTCCTGGTGCGCGGCATGAGCGAGGTCGTCACGGCCAACGACGATGGCGGCGGCGGCTGCAATGCGCGCATGGTCTTCACGGCGGAGGAGGATCGACCCTACCGGCTGCTCACGCGCGCGCTTCCCGGGGGAACCATCGGGAGCTTTCTGCTCGCGGTGAGCGACGGCGCCAAGCCGGTGCTCCGGAAGTCCACCTGCGAGCCGCCCGGGCAGTAATCGAGCGGGCGGGGCCGCACCATGACCGACCGCTCCCTGCTCCGGTACCGGCGGGGCGGAGCCGAGCACCACGGAGCAGCCTGGCGGAACGGCCCCCTGGGACCAGTCCCGCCGGGCCGCACCGTGCCGTAGGTCGCGCCCACAGCGCAGCCGGATTCCCAGACGCCCCAGTGCGGACTTCCGCACGGGGCGTTTGAAGTGCTAGACTGCTCCCCCTCATGGGGAAACCCGTTGCGTGTACGGCGTGTTCTCACGGGCGACACATGGAACGCTTTGACCTCATTGCGATCGGTGGCGGCACCGCGGGACTGGTGACGGCGGCCGGAGGGGCGGCCCTGGGCCTCAGGGTGGCGCTCGTCGAGCGGCAGTCGCTGGGCGGCGACTGCCTGTGGACGGGGTGCGTGCCGAGTAAGGCGTTGATCGCCTCGGCCAAGCTCGCCCATCAGATGCGGCACGCCGAGCGGCTCGGCCTGGAGGGTGCCTCGCCGGCGCACGTGTTCGGCCGGGTCATGGAGCGGATGCGCGCGGCGCGCGCGCGCGTTGCCGAACACGACGATCCGGAGCGGTTCCGCCGTCAGGGGGTGGACGTGGTGTTTGGCGGTGCGGCGTTCACGGCAGCCGACCGGCTGACGGCGGACGGGCGCACTCTCCAGGCGAAGCGCATCGTGGTCGCGACGGGGGCGGCCCCGGCCGTGCCCCCCATTCCGGGTCTCGAGGAGACCGGCTACCTGACCCACGCCACCGCGTTCGACCAGACTACCCTGCCGCGTCGCATCGCGCTCCTGGGTGGCGGCCCGATCGGGCTCGAGTTCGCCCAGGTGTACGCTCGACTGGGCGCCCAGGTGACGGTGTTCGAGATGCTGCCGCAGCTGCTGCCGCGGGAGGAGCCGGAGGCGGCCGCGGCGCTGGCGACGCTGCTGGACGCCGAGGGCGTAGGGCTGCGGGTCGATGCGACGGTCGAGCGGGTTGAGCGCGCTGCGGGTGGCGACAAGGTGGTCCACGCCCGCGCCGGCTCGGGTGAGCCAATGGCGGTGTCGGTGGACGAGATCTTCGTGGCGACCGGCCGCCGGGCCAACACCCAGGGTTTGGGACTCGAGCGGGCCGGCGTCGCCGTGGAGCGGGGTGCGGTGAAGGTCGATGCGACGTTGCGCTCGAGCATACCGGGAATCTGGGCGGCCGGCGACGTGGCGGGCGGACCCCAATTCACCCACGTGGCCGACTACCACGCCAAGCTGGTGCTGCGCAACGCGGTGTTTCCGTTCTCGACGAAGCTGGATTACTCGGCGGTCCCCGCGGTCACCTACGTGGACCCCGAGGTGGCCCGGGTGGGGCTCACCGAAGCGGAGGCGCGGCAGCGGTTCGGCGCCGTCGAGGTGTACCGCTACGAGTTCAGCGATCTCGACCGCGCCATCGTGGACGGCCACGACGCGGGATTCGTGAAGATCCTGACCAGGCCCAACGGCCGGATCGTGGGCGCCACCATCGTGGCGAGCGGGGCGGGCGAGCTGCTCCTGCCGCTGGTGCTGGCCGTGAAGCAGGGGATCAAGCTGCCCAAGCTGTCGCAGCTCGTGTACCCCTATCCGACCATGTCGGAAGGCATCAAGCGGGCCGCCGACACGTACTACCGGGAGAGGCTCGCGGGCCGCACCGGTGCGTGGCTCAAGCGGCTGGTGCGGTGGCTGACCTGAGCCGGCTGCGCCCGTACGCGAAGCTGGCACTGCTCGTGGGGATCGTGGCGGGCGCGGCATTGCTCATCCGGCTCACGCCGCTCGGGGAGTATCTCACCCGCGACGGTATGGCGCGCTCGCTGGAGGCGCTGCGCAGCTCGGCGTGGGCGCCCGTCGTGTTCGTGGCGCTATACTCGGTGGCCACGGCGTTGGCGCTTCCGGGATCGTTGATCACGATCGTCGGGGGGGCGGTGTTCGGGTTCGGGTGGGGCGCGCTGCTCAACTCCATCGGAGCGAACATCGGCGCCAACGCGGCGTTCAAGCTGGCGCGGGGACTCGGCCGGGAGGGTGTGGAGCAGATCGTGGGCGCGCGCCTCCAGGGTCTCGACCATGCCACGGCACAGCACGGCTTCTGGGGCCTGTTGATCCTGCGCCTGGTGCCGCTGGTGCCGTTCAACGCGCTCAACTTCGGCTCGGGGCTCACCGCCATTCGCTGGCGCGATTACGCGCTGGCCACGGTACTGGGCATCCTTCCCGGCACGCTGGTGTACACCTTCTTCGCCGATGCGCTGATGCAGGGCGCCACGGGAGCCAGCGAGGCGGCCCGCACGCGGCTGTGGATCGCGGGCGGCCTGCTGGCGGCACTCTCGCTCATCCCCCTCGTCGCGCGGCGGCTGGGCTTGCGGTTGCCGACGAACTCCTCGCGTGAGGCTGCACGATGACGCGGCTGGTAGCTGTGGTGACCCTCGCACTCGCAGTGCCGACCGCGCCCGCGTCGGCCCAGGCGCTTCCCGACCACGCCGGCTTCACCGAGGTGCTGGGGACGTACGTGCGGGACGCCCTCGTGGACTACGCTGCGCTCCGGGCGAACCGTGAGGGCCTCGACGCCTACCTGGCGGAGCTGGCCGCCACGGATGGGGACGCGCTCGGCGCGGCCCCGCGCGACGCCCAGCTGGCGTTCTGGATCAACGCGTACAACGCGTGTGCCCTGCGGCTGGTGATCGACCACTACCCGATTCGGAAGGCGGGTTTCCCCGCCTCGCTGGTGCGCTCGCTCCAGGGGGTGCCGGCCAACTCGATCCGCCAGATTGGGGACACCTGGAGCCGCCAGTTCTGCGACGTAGCCGGGATGGCCCGGGCGCTGGACGAGATCGAGCACGAGATCATCCGTCCCATGGGAGAGCCGCGCATCCACTTCGCCGTGAACTGTGCGTCCCGGTCGTGCCCCGTGCTCGCGCCGCAGGCGTACACGGGGCAGGGGCTCGACGAGCAGCTGGACGGCGCGGTGCGGCGCTTCGTGGCGAGTGAGCGCAACTACCGGCTGCACCGCGAGGAGGACCCCACGCTGTGGCTCAACAAGGTGCTCGACTGGTACAACGATGATTTCGGCGGGCGCGACGGCGTGGTAGCGCTCCTGCTGCGCTACCTGACGCCGGAGGATGCGGAGTACATCCGCGAGCGCTCGCCCAGCGTGGAGTTCCTCGAGTACGACTGGACCCTGAACGACACCGCCGTGTTCGACCCGGACGGCGGCCGCTGACCCGTGGCACCGACCGTCGGAGTCGTCATCCCGACGCTCAACGAGGCGGCGTATCTCCCGGAGATTCTGCACGACGTCTCCCAGGTGGCGCTGCCGCATGAGGTCGTGGTGGCCGATGGGGGCTCCCACGACGATACCCTGACGGTGGCCCGCGAGGCGGGTGCACGGGTGGTTTCGGCGCCGCGCGGCAGGGGGCTTCAGCTCAACGCGGGAGCCGCCGCCGTGGCGGGTGAGTGGCTCTGCTTCCTGCACGCAGACGTGCGGATGCCCGAGGCGGCCCGCGCCGAGCTGGAGCGCGCCGTGGCCGACGCCGCCGTCCATGCGGCCGTGTGGGGGCTCCGCATCGACGCCAGCGGCTTCTGGCCGCGGTTCATGGAGCTGGGCAACGTCCTGCGCGACCGCATCGGTGGGCTCCCCTACGGCGACCAGGGCCTCCTGGTCAGCCGCGAGCTGTTCGCAACTGTGGGGGGCTTCCCGCCGTTTCCCATCATGGAGGACGTCGCGCTGATCCGCCTGCTGGGGCGGCGCACGCATATTGAGCGGCTCGGGGCGCCGCTGGGGGTGTCGCCACGGCGCTGGCTGCGCGAAGGGCCGTATCGCACCTGGATCCGCAACAGCCTGCTGCTCTCGGCCTACCTCGTGGGGGCGTCGCCGCAGCGCCTCGTGCGCTGGTATCGCCCGGAGGTCCCGTGACCGCCGTGCTGCTCTTTGCCAAGGCGCCCCGGCCGGGCCGGGTGAAGACGCGCCTGGCCCGCGAGGTCGGCGACGCCGCTGCCGTGGAAGCGTACCGCCGCGTCGGCGCTGGCGTGGCAGCTGCGGTGGCAGCGGAGTTCGACCTCACCGTGTGGCACGACCCACCCGATGCCGAGCGGGAGATGCGGGATTGGCTGGGCGACCACGAGTACCGCGCACAGCGGGGGGGGGATCTGGGCGAGCGAATGTCCCGCGCCTTTGCGGCCCACTTCGATCGAGGTGACCGGCCGGTGCTGGCGATCGGGGCGGATGCCCCGGGCGTCGGCCCAGCGGTCGTGCGAGAGGCGGTGCGGGTCTTGCAACAGGCGGATGTGGTACTGGGACCCGCGCTGGACGGCGGATACTACCTGATTGGGCTCAACCGGGAGGCCCGCCACCTGTTCGAGGGGGTCCCCTGGGGCACCCCCCGTGTGCTCCAAGTCACTGTGGCGCTGTGTGTTGCGCGCGATCTTAAGATCGGGCAGTTGGCGCCGCTCAGGGATTTGGACACGGCGGCGGACCTCGAGGCGCTCGGGCTTGGGCGGGCTTGACCGCGAGGAACGGGATTCCTCATATTCGTGGGCCCGCAGCGCCCTAGAACCACACTGAGGGGATTCGGTTGATGGCGTGGAGAGTGATTGACACCGGCAGCGAGGTCTGGCACGTGCACCCGGCCGCGGAAATGCGTCCTGACGTGAAGATGTGGCAACTGACGCTCTCCTTCCGCGCCACCAATTCCAAGCGTGAGCCACGCGCATTCTGGGCTTCCTACCCGCTGGAGTCGAGCTCCAAGTCGTCGCTGTTTCAGGCCGCGGACCGGCTATCCAACGACGCGCTTAAGGAAGTCCTCGTCCAGCACATCACGTAGCCGGTCGCCGGCCGTCGAGTGTCCGCCACCCCAGTCCAGGAACTGCGTCGCATCGCCGAAGCCGTGGCTCAGCTCCGTGGCGTGACGGTGGAGGACGTAGAGGTTCGGCAGGACTGTCGTCAGTTGCGGGTGACGCTGGCCGATGGGCAGCTGCTGCTGATCTCGGTCCTCATGGACGAGTCGGGCAAACCGCGGCTCGACGTCGACCTGCTGCGGAAGGTCGACCGGGCGGCGCACCGACAGCTCGAGGTTCGGTTCGAAGGAACCGATTAGATGTCAGCCGCAACGGGGCGTGAGCGTCTCAGATTCCTCGACTTCGAGTTCGAGCGGTTGCCCAATGGGCGCTACCGCTCGCGCGTCGTTCTGGAGGGCGATCCGGGCGACCGCTTCGTGGGGATGGCGGAGGGGCTCGGGTCACAGGCCGGTGAGCTGCGCTGCGCGGCCGAGGCCGCGACCGACGCGCTGGGCGGTGCGGTGGATGGCAAGCTCTCCTTCGAGTTGCTGGGTGTGAAGGCGGTGCGGGCGTTCGACTCCACGGTCGTCATCGTTGCCATCTCGTGCCACAACGGCATGCCGGCGACCCGTCTGGTAGGTTCCTGCCTCACGGATGAGTCGCCGCACCGCTGTGCCGCCCTGGCGGTGCTCAACGCCACCAACCGGTTCCTCGGGAACATCATCTTCACCCGGTAATAGCACGTGACATGATCCCTCGACGCGGGGACCTCGCTCTCCTGGTGTGTGTGGCAGCGGCCTGTGCCACCTCCCAGCCCGACGGCTCGCTCGAGCCGATGGCGCGGAGCGCCGACCCGCTCGCCCCTGTTGCGGTCGCGGCACCGGCGCCGACACCCGAAGACTCGCTGGCCGACCAGGCCGCGCTCGAGGCGCTGCATGAGCTGGAATTCCGCAGCCTGGCCAAAGGGGCGGGGCACGTGCGAGGCGTCGTTCCGGCGCCGCGCATCAGCGAGCTCGACGCCAGCCTGGTGACTCCTCGGGGTGGGGCGGCGAGCGCGGCGGGGCCCACGTACGATATCGATGTCGCGTCGTTCGCCGAGCGCGACCGGGTCCGGTACTACGTCGACTACTTCCTCGATCCCGCCCGCGATCGCTTCACCATCTGGCTCGGCCGGCTGCCGCGCTACGAGGGGATGATCCGGGAGCGGTTCCAGGCGCAGGGAGTGCCGGAGGACCTCGTCTACCTCGCCATCATCGAGTCCGGATACTCCAATACCGCAGTCTCCCGCAGCAATGCCGTCGGGATGTGGCAGTTCATTCAGTCCACGGCACGGCGCTACGGTCTCACGGTGAACACCTGGGTGGACGAGCGGCGCGACCCGTACAAGGCGACGGAGGCGGCCGCGCGTCACCTGGCCGATCTCCATGAGCAGTTCGGTTCCTGGTATCTGGCCGCCGCGGCCTACAATGGTGGTCCGGGGCGGGTAGAGCGGGGCATTCGACGCCTCAGGGAAGCGCCGGACTCGGTGAGCGACGAGACGTTCTTCGATCTCTCGGCCCGGCGCTATCTGCGCCGCGAGACGCGCGACTACGTGCCCAAGCTCATCGCCGCCGCGATCATCGCGAAGGATCCGCTGCGCTTCGGGTTCGACAGCCTGCCCATTCTCGGGCCGCTCGTGTTCGACGAGATCACGGTCCCCGACGCCACCGGGCTCGATGTGATCGCCAGGCTCGCCGACACGACCTCCCGCGCGTTGATGGAGCTCAATCGGCACTACGTGCGCGGCGTGACGCCGCCCAGGCAAAGCTCGATCGTGCGTGTGCCGCGCGGCAGCGGGCCCACGGTGCTGCAGCGCTACGCGGAGCTGCCGGCGAGCGAGCGGGTGAGCTTCATCGAGCACGTGGTGCGTCGGGGCGAGACGCTCGGGGAGATCGGTGAGCGGTTCGGCGTGAGCGTGAGCCTCCTGCGGGCGGCCAACAACTACGTGCACCCGCGGCGGCTGCGCATCGGTCGGCGTCTGGTCATTCCGGTGAGCTCGGCGGCCCGCACCGAGGCGGCAGCCGGTCGGGCGCCGCGGCCCCAGGCCGCGGTGTCAGGGGTGCGGTATCACCGAGTGCGCCGCGGGGAGACGCTGTGGGTCATCTCCCAGCGGTACGGCGTGACGGTCGACGACCTCAGGCGCTGGAATGGGATTCCTGCCAACGACGTGGTGATTCGGGTGGGTGACCGGCTGGCGGTGCTGCCGCCCGCAGGCGCGAGCCGCTGAGTCCCGGGGGCTACTGCAGCCCCCGGTACCCGTCCAGAATGGTCACCGCGTAGCCGTTCTCCGGGTCCTTCCCGGCTTCCATCAGCTGCTTCACCCGCATCGGTCCCCGATTGTAGGCGAGCAGGGCGATCTTGGCATCCCCGTAGGCCTCGAGCAGGTCGCGCAGGTAGCGCAGCCCGATGCGGAGGTTGGTCTCCGGGTCGTACAGCTGTTCGGGGGTGATCATCGGTACGTAGAAGCGCGCCGTCGCTGGCTGCACCTGGGCAAGGCCGTAGGCGTTGGCATGGCTGAGCGCGCGCGTCTTGAAACCGCTCTCGAGTTTGACCAGCCTGAACGCCAAGTCGGGATCGATCCCCTCGCTGATGGCGACGTCGTAGATCAGCACGGCCAGGTCCGCGGGGATCTGATACAGTGCCGAGAAGTGCAGCAGGTCCTCTGCCCGCTCCAGCTGCAGGCGAGCCAGCTCCAACTCGCCCTCGGTGAGGTCGAGTGAGACGCGCAGGTGCCGGAACTGGGATTGCACGGCCGTGCCCGTGTAGGCGCCGTCGTCGTCCGCCGACGCTTCCGCGGGTGGCGCCTGGGCCCCGGCGAGGGCGCCGACCACGAGGACCGCACCCAGCAAGCCGACGCCGCGCAGCGTGAGCCGCTGGGTGGCCGACAGCCGTTCCCAGGTTCCCACCACCACCGTGGCGACATGCTGGACGATGAGCTTCAGATGTATCATGCGGTGTCCTCGTTCCCTCGTTGCCAGTTTCCCTTGGTTCCCCCCGTCTTCTCCACCAGCCGAATCCCCACGATCTCCATGCCGTGTCCCGCGGCCTTCACCATGTCGTACACAGTGAGCAGGGCCAGTGACGCGGCCGTCAGGGCTTCCATCTCGACGCCGGTGCGACCCGTCGCCCTGACCTCCGCCTCGACCCGCACACCGGGACCCGCGGGGTCGAGCTCGGCCCGCACCCGCACCTGGTCCAGGCCGATCGGGTGGCACAGCGGGATCAGCTCCGCCGTACGCTTGGCGGCCATCGTCCCGGCCAGCTCCGCCGTTGCCATAACGTCGCCCTTGGGCCCACCAGTTCCCTCCACCAGGGCGTAGGCCTCCGGAGACATCCGGATCGCTCCCTCGGCTCGGGCGGTCCGTGTCGACTCCGGCTTGGCACCCACGTCCACCATGCGGGCCCGGCCCCCCTCGTCCACGTGCGACAGCTGCTTCACAGCAGCCCCTCTAGGTCGCTGGCCAGGACGGCCAGCGTGAGCTGCGGGTTGGTGTTTCCCTGCGCAGCGGCCCTGGCCTCCTCGACCCGCTTCAGGGCCTCCAGCCGGCCCTCCAGGCTTTCCCCCGCGCTCCCGGCGTCGTCCTCGAGGCCGGCGCGCAGGCGCACCGCTAAGGCATCCAGCAGCGCCGTGAAGTCGCCTCTGGCGGCCCAGGTGGCCTGGCCGAGAGCCCTGGGGGCCCATCCGGTGGCGCCGTCCGCCACCGCCGCCAGGAGCTCCGCGGCCCGTTGGTCCGGGCCCTCGGCGTCCTCGTCCATCCCGAGCGCCCGGCCGATGCTCCCCTCGGCCAGCAGCGTGCGGCGCTCCAGCGTCCGGCCCGTGAGTGGCGGGTCGAGCTCGGTACCCAGAAAGCGCCGCACCTCCTCGTCGGCCACGCGCGGCACCCGGAGTGTGACCAGCCGCGAGCGAATGGTCGGCAGCAGTGCCTCGGGGTCGGCCACCGTGAGGATCAACGTCGTATCCTCGGGCGGCTCCTCGAGTACCTTGAGCAGCGCGTTGGCGGCTTCCGGGCTCGATTCCTGAACCACCAGCCGCTCGGCGTCACCCACCACGAACACCTTTCGGGCCCCCGAGAACGGGGTCACCGAGACCAGGCGATGCAACAATCGCACCGAGGCCAGGGAGTGGCTCACCATCCCTTCGGACCGCTGCCACAGCGGGTCCTTGCGGCGCTCCTGCATGACCACGCCGAGGCTCTCCCGGGCCTCCTCGACCTGCTTGTCCGGATCGCCCGCCTTGGGCCGCGGGATCGGTACGAACCAGTGCAGATCCGGGTGCTGCAGCCCCAGCGCCTGGTGGCAGCCGCGGCACTCCCCGCAGGGCGCCCCCGGTCCGGCCTCGCACAGCAGCCCCTGAGCGACCCACAGCGCGAGGCGCTGCTTCCCGACGCCGGGCGACCCGACCAGGAGGACCGCCTGTGGGAACCGGCTGGAGGCGAGGGCGCCAGCCAGCCGGTGCTGCAAGGCCTGATGGCCGTAGATCGGCCGCAAACTCATGGCCGCAATCTAAACCCCCCCAGGTCCCTGAGGTAGTGGTGTAAGTTCCTGGCTTACAATGAGTAACCGAGTCAACTACCAGGCGTTCCATCCCATCGCACCGTACTAAAGAGTGATCGCTCACTATCACGACACAGTTCTGTGAGTGCCGACTCGCAAAGGGGGGCTCGATCCAGGGATTCCGCGACGCCTGCGTGGCAGGACGGGCTTGCGCCCCACTTCCACCCTCTCGATGTTGAGGCTGCGGCGAATGGCACCCACACACTCCTATCCCACTCGCAACCCCTGCGGAGGCGTTCCATGCCGCCCCGTTCCCGTAATGCGCTGGTCTGTATCCTGGTGCTCTCTCTTGCAGGCGTGAACTCCGTGGCGGCCCAGGAGGCGGAGCTCGTTCTCTTCGGAGGTCGGATCTGGACCGGACCAGGCTCTCCGATCGCAGGAGCGCAAGCGACTGCGGTTGCGGTTGCCAACGGCCGCGTCCTGGCCGTCGGCTCCGACGATGCCGTCGTGCGGTTCGTGGGACCGCCGACCCGGCGCATCGACCTCGAGGGTCGGCGTGTCGTGCCCGGCTTCATGGATGCCCACACCCACTTCATCGACGGTGGGTTCGAGCTGGCCAGCGTGCGGCTGCGCGATGCCGCCACACCGCAGGAGTTCGCCCGCCGGATCGGAGCGTTCGCTACGGCCCATCCGGACGGGTGGGTGACCGGAGGCACCTGGGATCATGAGCTGTGGGGTGGTGACCTGCCGCGGCGGGACTGGATCGACTCGCTCACGCCCGACACCCCGGTCTTCGTGAGCCGGCTCGACGGGCACATGGGGCTGGCGAACACCAGGGCGCTCGAGCTTGCCGGCGTCACGGTGGACACCCCGGATCCCGAGGGCGGCACCATCGTGCGCTACGATGACGGCCGCCCCACGGGCATTCTCAAGGACGCCGCCATGGGCGTGGTGGCTCGGGCAATCCCCGAGCGCTCGGAGCCGGACCTCGACCGCGCCCTCCAGGCGGCAATCGCCCACGCCGTGGAACGTGGCGTCACCATGGTCACCGACATGGGAACCTGGGAGGGGCACGGGACCTACCAGCGCGCGTATGCGCGCGGGGAGCTCCCGATCCGGGTGTACTCGGTGCTGCCGATCGGGCAGTGGCAGCGCGTCGCCGAGTACGTGGAGCACGAGGGGCGCGGCGACACCCGGCTCTTCTGGGGAGGGGTGAAGGGATTCGTGGACGGCTCGCTCGGTTCCACCACGGCCTGGTTCTACGACCCGTACGACGACGCGCCCCAGACTACCGGGCTCATGGTGACCGACACGGCTGAGTTACGGCAGGCGATCATCGGCGCCGATGCAGCCGGCCTGCACCTCATCGTGCACGCCATCGGCGATCGCGCCAACGACTGGCTGCTCGGCGTGTACCAGGAAGCCCGGGAGCTGAACCGCCGGCGCGACCGGCGCCCCCGCATCGAGCACGCCCAGCACCTCACGCCCGATGCCATTCGGCGCATGGCGGTGGACGAGGTGATTCCCTCGATGCAACCGTACCACGCGATCGACGACGGGCGTTGGGCGGTCAAGCGCATCGGGTCCGAACGGATCGAGACGACCTACGCGTTCCGGGGCCTGCAGGACGCCGGCGCCCACCTGGCGTTCGGCAGCGACTGGACGGTGGCGCCGATCGATCCCCTGTACGGCATCTACGCGGCCGTCACGCGCCGCACCATCGACGGCGCCAACCCCGGCGGGTGGGTGCCGCAGCAGAAGATCACGGTGGAGGAGGCGCTCGCGGCGTACACCACCAACAACGCGTACGCGGCGTTTCTCGAGGGGGAGCTCGGCACGCTGGAGCCCGGCAAGTTCGCCGACCTGGTCGTGCTGTCGCACGACGTCCTGACCATCGATCCGGTGGAGATCGAGAGGGTGGAGGTGGATCTGACGATGGTGGCGGGGAAGGTGGTGTACGAGAGAGAGCGGTGACTCGCCGCTCGGCCGGGGCCCTACCTGCGCGAACTGACGGCGCGGCTCGGATTCCCTGACCGCCTGACTGCACCGGCATCTCACCGAACTACCGGGCAACGTACCTTCCGTTCACCGACGCCGTAGGTTCGCTCCGGTAGAACCCCGGCCTCGCTACTCCATGCTCGGATCCAGCATCTTCCCCAGGAACAGAATCGTGCCCGAGTGGCGCTCGCGGATCGCGAACACGAACGGCCGGTCGACGTAGACGCTCTGGGGCGCGCTCGTGAGCCCGATCGCCACCGAGGTAGCCGCCGCCGCCTCCGTCCCCTCCTCGTGCACGTCCACGAACGTCTTGTGCTTCACCTCCGTGATGAAGGCGCGCTCGGGACCCCGATACAGGTTCGTGAAGTCCGCGGCGCCCGTGAACGCTTCCTCCATACCCAGCGCCTTCAGCACGTCGTTGAGGGTGATCTCGTATTCGAGGGTGAACTTGGGCAGAGACAACCGCATCGCCGTCGAATGGAGCGCAGCGATCCACCCGTTCCAGCGCAGCCGATCGAGGTCCTCGACGAGCGCCTCGATGCGGGACGCCTCCCACGGCATCACGATGGTCATGCTGTAGGCCTGCCCCCCGTAGGGGAGGTCCGCCACCGTGACCAGTGCGTCCGCATCGAATACGACCCGCACGGGGACTTCCCCGTCGTGCGTCATCATGTGCACGGTCGTTTCCGAGCCGTCCGCGAGCTGGAACGGGGCGTCATGCGTCAGGTCGCGGTCGAACTGCTGTGTCCAATCGCCCTTGAAGTAGATGGCATTGATCAGGAACATGATCGTGATCGGATCGATCGGCGGCGCCACGATCTCCCGGATCTTCCCCCGTGTCTGCTCGTCGACCCAGGCGTTGATGGTGTTGGCGGCCGTCGGATCGGCGAAGTCCAGCGCCCGCACCTGCGCGTCGAAGTATTGCTGGCAGCGGCCGAGGAAATCCGGTACGATCTCGATGTCCTCGCGGTACCAGATCGAGTTGGCGAGGGTGAACTCGACGGCGGGATCGAGGTTCAGCAGCAGGTCGATCAGGCTGTGATACGCCTCGTTCACGTCCTGGAGCGTCATGTCCTGGAGCTCGAGCGTCTGGTGCATGTCATCGCGCGTCGTCCCGGCGGCGCCGTTGTAGGTCATCCCCAACGCCATCCCCACGCTGAGCGGCGAGACGAAGATGTTGCCCTCGGTCGTGTCCTGGGCATTGATCTCGCGGAACAGCTTGAAGGCAAAGCGGTTGTCGGCCTCGACCAGCCTCTCCTCCGCCACGCTGAGTGGCCGGGGCAGCTCGGTAATGGGCGTCGGACCGAAGTCGCCGCAGGCGACGAGCACGGCAGCTGCGGGCGGTACCAGCAAGAGCGAACGGAATGGTGATCTCATGGGCCCTCCCCTGTGGGATCCGCGCACCCTGTCATACCCCGGATGGCCGGGCGACGTCACAACAGCGGAGAAGCGGGAAAGGGGAGTTGGGAGTGGTGGAAAGGGGAAGGGGGGCGGCAGGGCGCGGCGGTTACCGTTCCCGCCGCACCTTCCAGCGTTCCACCACCTGCTCGCCCTGTACCACGTGGTACTCGTCGAAGCACGCCACTGCCAGGCAGGAGTGGTTGGGCAGGATACGCACCCTGGAGCCGACCGGAAACGCGCGGCTCACCTTGCCGTGCTCCTGGCTGAGCGAGACCAGGCGCGCGTCGCGGCGTAGCGTGCCGGCGGCGTAGTCGTCGTAGATCTCCCCCATGCTCGGCTGCGACGCGTCGCCGCGGCCGGGGTCCTTGGAGAGCGCCAGCGCCCCCGCATCCACCACGCTGTGCCCGGCGGCGGGCTGTGACGACGCCACGCTGGCCAGCACGGTGACGGCACAGTCGCGCGGGGTGCAGGAGCCGAGCAGCACCTGGGTATAGTCGTGGAACGCGTAATTCCCGGGCCGCGCCTCCGTGACCCCGTCCAACTGCTCCACGGCGTGCATGCCTGGGGTGGAGCCGACGCTCACCCCCGGCACCGGGATGCCGTCGGTGCGCAGCCGCTCGGCGAGCTCCACCATCACGTCCCGCTCCGTGGCTGCTACGGCCGCGCTCTCCCCCCGTGTGGGCCCATCGTAGGTGTGGCCCGCGTGGGTGAGGATCCCGTCGAACTCCAGGGTACGCGACTCGTAGATGGCACGGGCGAGATCCACGGCCGTGCCCGACCGGGGATCCACCCCCGCCCGGTGGTAGCCGCAGTCCACCTTGAGCCACACGTGCAGCGGCTGCCCCGTCTGCTCCAGCTCCCGGACGGCCTCGGCCGAGTCCACGACGAGGCGCAGGGTGATACGCTGCGCCAGCTCCACCACCTCCTCGAGGCGCACGAAGATCAGCGGATAGGCCCAGGTGATGTCGTCGAAGCCGTGCTCGGCGAACACCCGCGCCTCGGGCAGCGTGGACACAGCAATCCCCCGGGCGCCGAGCGCACGCTGTCGCTCGCCGACCTCGATGCACTTGTGGGTCTTGATGTGGGGGCGCAGCGCGACGTCGAGGCGGTCGGCCTTGGCCTGCATTTGCTCGAGGTTGCGCTGCAGCACGTCGAGGTCGAGCAGCAGGGCGGGGGTGGCGAGATCGTTGATCGTCTCCATGGTGCTGGAAAGCTCGTGCGGGTGCCTCGGGCAGGCAACGGCCCCCGTCGCGCGAGGCGACGGGGGCCGGATCGAATGGTGGCGCCGCAGCCGGGCTACTGCCGCAGCAGCTCCTGGACGATGCGGTCGGTGCGGTACATGTGCCGCAGCGCCTCGGTGATCCCCGCGGAGTGCACCGACACGGCGCGCGCGTCCGACGGGTCGAAGATGTAGTCGCCCTTGAGGCTCTCGATGTTGCCGTCGAAGATCAGACCGACGACCTCGAGGTCGGTATTGATGATCGCGCTCCCCGAGTTGCCGCCGATGATATCGTTGGTGGACACGAAGTTGAGCGGCGCGCCCATGTCGAAGTCGGCCGGCGGGTCGAGCCAGCGCTCGGGCAGGTCCCAGTCCTCCTCGCCCTTGTGCGCGTAGTGCCTGTCGTACAGGCCGTAGAATGTGGTCCACGCCGGCGCCTTGGTGCCGTTGTACTCGTAGCTCTGCACCACGCCGTCGGCGATGCGCAGCGTGAACGTGGCGTCGGGCGGCAGCTCGGTGCCGTACACCTCGAACACCGCCAGCGCGAGCTGGGCCGTCAGCGCCTCCTCCTGTGCCAGCAGCTGCCGGTACCGCTGCGCCGCCTGGCCGTAGCGGGGGAACGTCTCCCGCACCAGGGTCAGCAGCGGATCGGAGCTGTTGAGGATCCGGGTGGGGCTGTCGAGCAGTGCGTTGCGCGTCTCGGCGTCGGTGATCAGCGTGGCCCGCTCCATGAAGGCCGCCGTGCCCTCCTCGAGGCTAGCTCCCTGCAGCACGCTGGTGACGAACGGGTCGCTCTCGCCGACCCACTTGATCACGTCCTGAACGCGCTCCTCCAGCATGTGCCGGTCGAGCCGCACGTCGATCTCGGCTTCCTCGATCTCGCTGCGCAGCTCATCCACCTCCTCCTGCGGCGCATTGCCCGCCATCTGGGCGTACCGCAGCAAGTTGGCCGCCGTCTGGATCGTCTGCGGTGCCGCGAGCCCGCTGAACGGCGTCAGTGCCCAGAGTGTGGGGAAGACCTCGGCCATCCCTGTCCGCAGCTCGGCGATCTCGTCCCACAGGTGCGCGTACCTGGCACGCAGCTCGGGGTTGCTCGTGACAGCCTCCTTGAGGTCCATCTCCCAACCGAGCTTGCGACCCATGACGGTGGGGTCGTTGAGTGCCTCTTCACGTCCCATGTAGAGCTTGAGGGCGTTCATCCAGCTGGCCCAATCGTTGATCAGGTCGTCGCGCGTCTCCGGGTGGTGGTCCATGTAGTGCTTCAGGACGTCGGTGCGTGTCTTGAGCAGGTGAACCAGGATCGGCTCGTTGTAGTCTCGGTTGAACTCGAGCTGCGCCATGGTGCTGAGCCGCGCGGTCGAGCCGGGGTTCCCGATCACGAACACGGGATCGCCCTCGGCGGCGCCCGTCTCGCTCCAGCCGTAATGGCGTGAGGGCTGATAGGGGTTGCCGTCCTCGTCGTACACGAAGTTGTCGGGGTCCCCGCCGTAGTAGCCGATCTTGAGCTCGGGCGTGAACACCAGGCGGATATCGTCGTACCGCTTGAAGCAGTACAGCGAGTACTTGCCGCCGTTGTACAGCTCCGTCACGCTGCACTCCAGCCCATGCAGGGCACTGGCACTATCTCCGATCGCATCCTGCCGGGCCTCACGCTCTTCGGCCTGCCGTTCCTGCGATGCCATGGCCGTGACCGCTTCCCGCACCTGTGTGGTGACGTCCTCCATCAGCCTCATCTGGTCCACGTACAGGTCTGGTACGCGCCGCTCCTCCGCCATGGTGGTGGCGTAGAAGCCGTCATCCAACAGGCTCTCGCCTTCCTCGCTAACGCTCGACGTGCTCTCCCGCGCGCAGTGGTGGTTGGTGACCACCAGGCCATCGGAGGACACGAACGACGCCGTGCAGTTGGGGAGCCGCAACGAGGCCATGCGGACGTGGTCCAGCCAGTCCTGCGACGGCCGGAAGTCGTATGCCTCCTCGAAGTAGTCCAGCGGGGCGTTCTCGAAGGTCCACATCTTGCCCATGTCGAAGCGGCCGGGCTCGAGGGCCTTGTAGGGGGTCTCGACCGCGACCGCGACCGTCTCGGGCGCCGCCGCGACGGGCTGGACCGGGGCAGGCTGTGGGCTCCCGGACGAGGCGCAGCCGGCCGCGACCAACGTCAGGGCCGCGAGGCCAACCGCATATGTTGTTTTCGAAGCGTGGAGATGCCGCAGCTGCGGTGCAGAGGCCACCCGCGGGAACACCCACGACCCGGCCATAAAGATACCCAACGCCCACGGCGGTGGGAGCCCGCCGCGGGCGTTGTGTGAATCCTCCAGGTCGACTCCCGCTGGCGCGCTACCGCACCAGGTGCAGCGCCGACTGCCGCTTCAGCACCCAGCGCATCTCGCCATCGGGCGTGAGCTCGGCCTCCTCCTCCAGCATCATGCGCACCGGCTCATCGTCCCACTCGGACACGGGGGTCGTGGCCTGGAGCTCGATGGAGTGCCAGGTCCCCGCACGAATCGGCACGTCGCCCTGTCCCGGCACGCCGTCCTGGCGGTCCCACAGGCCGATCAGGGGCCCGGCGCCGTGGCCGTGCTCGCCGATGGCGTGGGTGTAGATGGTCCCGTCGATCCCGGCCTCCTGCATGGCCGCGAGCGCGGCGAGCAGGATCTCGTTGCCGGTGCGGCCGGGCCGCATCTCGGCCAGCACGATGTCCTGTAGCCGGTTGCCGTTGTGGAGGGCCCGCTTCAGGCCGTCCGGCGCATCGCTCTCCCCCTCGTGCACCACGTACGCCATGTGCTGCGTATCGGTGTTGAGCCTGAGGGCGGTGACGCCGACATCGCAGTGCAGCACGTCGCCCCGCAGGATGACGGGCGCCGTGGAGTCGGCCATACTCACGCCGTGCCGCTGGACGTCCACCGAAGGATGGAACCAGGTGCCCAGTCCCAGATCGTTGAGGCGCTGGCGGAACCACCACACGGCATCGTCGGTGGTCGTCACGCCAGGCGTGATGACCTGGTTGGAGAACATGGTGGCGATGAGCTGGTGGACCAGCTCCTCCATCTGGACGTACGTCGCACTCATGGAGGGGACGCGGATCGCCAGGTAGTCGAGCGCCAGCGTCTCGGCCCGCACCACGCGTGCGCCGAGCTCCGGGCCGAGCGCCTCCTGTAGCTGCTCCCACTCCCCGGCGCTCAACCCGTCGGCGAAGCGCAGGTCGTGGGAGATATTGACGGCGATGTTGCGGGGATCCCGCTCGCGAATCACGTCCACCACGAAACTCCACTGGTCGCGGCCCCAGAACTCGCGTGGCCGGCCGTCGGGCGCCTCCTCGGTGGCCCGCACCACCTCGTAGACGCCGCCCTGCGAGCCGCCGCCGATGGTGATGCGCTCCACCCCCTCCTCGGGGCCGCGGTCGTGGAAGATGAAGACGGTGCGCCGGCGGGCGGCGAAGCGGGTGGGGGCGGCGAGGGCGTTGAACAACGGGTCCTCGTTGTACTCCCGCATGGGGATCACCCACATCTGGACGTCGCGTTCCCGCATGAGTCGCGGCAGCACCCTCTCGAGACGCTGCTCCAGCCACTGCTGCTGCAACACGGCCTGCTCGCGCAGCGTGCCAAAGGGACGCTCGGGAGTGGCCGTCTGACCGAAGAGCGGCACGGCGAGAAGCATGATTGCGAATGCGGTCGCAAGCGTGATTCGTGTCATGGGATACCTGAGCAGTCGATGTGATGAGTGCATTGGGTGTGCTCGCTCGCGCGCCGGCCACCGGCGCGTCGCGGGGGAAGATACGCCGCCGGTCGCGGGGTGGCGACCAGTCGGTGGCGTCTAGTTGGCGTGTCGGGAGTGCCGGGCGCTCGCGCGTCCGGTGACGACGGTCGTTAGAACCGCGGGCGCCAGAATTCTACTGCCGTGGGGAAGATGCCCTCTGTGATCCGCGCGCTGAACGTAACGAACCACCCGTGGCCGCCGCGCACCGAGAAGTCCGGGTCGCGCAGGTCGCCGAAGCGGTAGCCACCCTGCACCTCGATGCCATTGATGATGCGGAGCACCAGCGACGGAGCGGCGTCCCACCGCTGCGTGCGGCTGGTACGCTCGTACAGCAGGCGACCCTCGGCCCGGACGCCGAGCCAGCGGGTGAAGTGCTGGTCGAAGCGCGCGCCCACGTAGTCCGCGTTCGAGGTGAGCCGCTGGGTGAGACTGTCGTCCACCACCGCGTCGGCGCGGGTGCGCCGGTGGGCGTAGCGGCCCGCCAGCTCCGTCGAGGGGAACGGCGCGAGGATGATCTCCGCGGCCGCGATCAGGCGCTGCTCCTGTCCCATCTGGGCCAGCACGCCGCCGCCCATGGGGTTGGTCTCGTCCTTCCAGGAGAACTTGGTGAGGATGTTCACCGCGTCGGTCCCGGTCGGGCGCAGCGCCAGGCCCCAAAGCGACCAGAGTCGCTCGCTCACACCGGGCCCACTCCCAATGTTGCGCTCGCTGCGCAGGTACTCCTGGCGGGTCAGGATGGCAAGCGAGCGGCTGATCGAGAGCGCGCCGGCCAGCGAGGCCAGCTGCGACGACATGGCGTCGCCATCCCGGTACTCGCCGCGGGCGCTCAGGCGGTAGGGCCCGTGCTCCGGCACCAGCTCGATCCCCAGCCCGGCGGTCCAGTAGTCCTCCTCGGGCCGCACGAATGGCAGGGCCCGAATCGGATCCTCGACGGGGGCGCTGGAGATGCCCATGCGACGCTCGAACATGGAGTTGAGGCGCAGAACCGACCCGAGCCGCAGCTGGTTGTTGAGCCCGAACACGGCGGCTCCCCGCGAGCCCCCGGCGCCGCCTGCCAGCTGGTAGGATCCCCACGCCTGGGTGCCGAAGCCCAGGTCGGTCCGGACGCCGAGGCTCGTGACCGCGTAGGAGTCGGAGCCGTCGGGCAGCCGCACCTGACGGTGCCGACCCTCGAGACTCACACCGCGGCTCACCTGCCACGCCGCGCCGCCGCCGAAGTGGTTCGGCAGGACCAGGTTGCCTTCCTGCGTGAACTGATAGCGGCCCTCGGTCCAGAGCTTGAACCTCGAGGCGGGCTTGAAGGTCAGCACGGCTTCACCCGCCTGCGAGATGTCGGTGCCCACGCCGGTGCTGAACCGGTCGTCGGTGCCGGTCACGTCGAGCGAGAGGTGGCGGCCCACGGACTGCACCACACCCAGGGTGGTGCGCTGGCGGTCGACACCTTGCACCGTGAAGTTCTGCCGCTCGTGGGACGCCCGCAGGGTGGAGGGTCCGTACGTGAGGCCGCCGTGCACGGCGTACTCCTCGGTGCCGCTGCGCAGGCCCACATTCGACGGGTTGCCGAAGCCGGGCTCCACCCGCATCCAGCGGCCGCCCAGTCTGATGCCGCCGCCCAGCAAGCGGAGCTCGCCCTCCACGGCGGTGGCGAGGCCGCTCGAATCGGGCGTCTCGGAGTACGCGATCTCGGCACCCAGGCTCACCGCACCGCTCTCCACCACGCGGACGTCGGCGCCGGCGAGGTAGTGGGCGCCGCCCGGCTCGTCGGAACGGACGCCCGTGGCGCCGATCTCGAAGCCCTCGAGACTCCGGGAGCCGACCATGCGTCCGACGTCGAGGGTCGCGCGCGCACCGGCCACCACGCGCTTCTCCCCGCCACCCTCGGCCTCGTACGTGACCATGATGAACACCGGGTTCTCGTACGCGTCCGCGGCCGGCACTGGGTGCTTGAACAGCAGCGTGCCGCGCTCGTAGTCGATCTGGTAATCGACGTAGCGGGTGAGGAACTGCTGGCTCAGGATCCGCTCGGCGTTCTCCCGCGCCCGTGTCTCGATGGCGACCCGCTCGGTTCCCGCGAGGATGTCGAGCGCCAACTGGTACGGCCCCGAGGCGCCCTGGCCCCGGATCTGTGTCTGCTCGACCCGCCGGCTGGTGAAGCTGCCGAACCCCCGCCACACGATCGGGCCCGTGGTGAGCCGCGCCGCTCCCCCGGTGAGCGAGCGCGAGTAGGCACTCAGCCTGAGTCCGGAGGAGAAGTCGCTGGTGGAGACGTCGCCCACCGCGAGCCAGTCGTAGCCGCGCTCCAGGCGTGCGAAGAAGACCTCACGGGAAGCGCTCACCGTGCGGGCCTCGCTCGCGTCGCCCAGAATCGGGTACTGGGCCTCGTCCAGCGGGTCGTAGTCGCGGCCGAACCGCTCGGAGCCGCCGTCCAACTTGCGCGAATCGTAGCTCAGCACGACGGAGGTGCGCCGGTCCAGGCGACCCCGGGCCGTGATCGCGCCCATCGCGTCAGGGGCGGCCCCGAACCCGATCCGGCCTACGCCGGTCAGCATCAGCTGCCGGGCCGGCGCCGCGATGGCGAGGTCGAGCTCACCCGCAGCATCGCCGGCCGAGAGGGTCAGCGTGCCCGGGCCCACCTGGCGACCCGGCCGAAGCGCAACGTTGATCCAACCGGCCTGGTCGCTGCGCACCTGGTGGCCGACCGACGAGTGGTCGACATCGTCCCCCGCCGGCTCGGCGCCCTCGGCCGAAACCGTCACGGCAGCAGGACGCACCACCGGCACGCCCCACTGGTCCAGCACGCGGACGCGGACGCCGACCGTGGAATGTCCGTCGGCGACGAGCTCCACGCGGTCCTCGGTGGACTCGAACTGGGCCGGCAGCCCCGTCACGTGCACGTTGAGGCTGTCCCAGCGCTCCTGCCCCCAGCTGTTCCGCAGCCGGACGCGCAGGCGGTGGGGGCCGCGCGTCAGCGTTACGGCGATGAAGTCGTGGACGCCGTCGACCCGCAGGACCGCCGCCGCGATGAGCGAGTCGCCGTCGAACAGGGCGACCGGCTGGCCGGCTTCACCCCTCACGCCGACGTACACGCGATCGCTTCCCAGCACCGCGCCGTCGGTGGGATGGAAGACCGCCACCGCGGGCCCCGCGATGAATGCCTGACCCTCGTCCGCCTCCCGCTCCTGCGCGGTGCGCAGCGCGGGTACCGTCACCGGCTGTACGGTCGGGAGCGCTTCCCCCATCACGAGGGTGACCACCAGCGGCTGCACCGGCCGATCCTCGAGGCGCCACGACAGCACGGCCGCGCCGCCGAGTTCCTGCTCGGTCTTGGGATCGGGGGCCGGCTCATCGCCGATCCGGGCCGAGCCCGGCACGAACTGCCAGCCGGCCGGCAGCGGGTAGGTCACGGTAGGCCACCCCACCGGGTCGGGCTGCAGGACCACCTCGATCGTGCTGCCCATCGGCGCCACGCTCGGTGTGCGCACGGTGTCGGACACGGCGCTGCCGCGGCTCGCGGCCTCGTACTCCACGATCGGGTTGTGGACCTGGGCCAGCAGCCGCTGCGACGGACGCCCGACGTTCTCCAGCACCGCCGTGATCGAATCCGCTCCGGCCGGCGCCCAGGCACGGACGCGGAGCTCGGCCTGCGCCGGCACGTGCGGCAGCTCGAGCCGCCCGCCCACGTGGCGCCCCAGGATCGAGTCGCCGAGCAGCACCACGGCCGAGTCGGGGGCGGGCTCGAACCGCACCGCGACCCCGCTGACCGGGATGTCGAACGGGTTGCTGATCAGCGCCTCGTACTCGACCGTCTTGGCCGCGGCCGCGTGAGCGTCCGTCCCCTGGCAGACCAGCTGTACCTCGGCCCGGCGGTTGAGCTGCAGTGAGATGGGGTCCTTGCCGGCCGCCACGGGCTCCATGGCGCCGTGACCCTGGGTGCTGACCTCGTCGGCGCTCACGCCGAGCGCGCGCAGGTAGTGCGCCAGGGAGTCGGCGCGGGCGGCGGACAGCTGCCAATTGTCGCGGTACTCGCCGCGCAGCAGCGGCCGGTAGTCGGCGTGTCCGGCGATCTCGATGCGGCAGTCGGGCCGCGCCGCCATGAGCTGCGCCAGACGCGCCTGGAATCTCCGGCTCTCGAACGCGAGGATCGGACGGGCCTTGCCCGACTCGAAACGGGCGAGGGTGACGTTCTCAGCCGCGCGAGGCCTCGCCTGCGGGGTGAGCACCTCGTGTACGGGTCGTGCCGAGAAGCGCCAGGACACCGGCAGTCGCACCTGCGCGAGTGCTGCCTCGGCCGGGATCAGGCGGAAGTTGATGCGCGGCGAGGTCCACCCGCTCACATCGAGCACCACAATGTCTTCGTCGACGCGATACCGTGCCGGCACGACGGACCGGTCGAGGCGGAACCCGTGATGCCCCGGGCGAACGTTCTGATAGGAGAACTTGCCCTCGCTGTCGCTGGTGGACACCTGGCCATCGTCGGTCCAGATGTCCAGCCCGGGCACGCCCGGCTCGTCGCCGTCTTGGCGCCCGTCGTTGTCCAGGTCGAGCCAGACCTTACCGATCGCGGTCCGGGTCTCCATGGGATGGCTGTACCGCACCCGCACCCAGGCCACCACCAGCGCGGACTGTATGAACCCGGCTTCGGCGGTCGCGTAGGCGCGGTTCTCGATGACACCGGTCTCCGACGAGAGCACGGCCACGGCGTAACGCACGGTCAGCGTCTCACCTGGACCCAGTGGCCCCGCCACGTAGAAAGTGAGCTCGCGCCCGTTGATCTGCATCGAGTCGGCGCCGAGCAGCGATCCCTGCGAGAACTCCACGCCCTCGGGGAGCGAGTCGAGAATACGCAGATCGGCGATCGCCACGGCTCCGGTGTTCTCCAGCACGATGGTGTAGGGGACCGTCTCGCCGAGGCTGACTTCCAGTACGTCGGCGGTCTTCTCGAGCGCCAGCTGTGAGGCCTCTAGCCCAACCAGCTCCACCTCGGGAGCCATGGTCATCGCGGCCGACGAGTTGAGGGCGTCGAGCACCGCGATGTTCCGCACCCGCAGGGTGTCGCGCACGCTCTGGGCCACCCGTACCCGCACGACCACGGCAGCCGAATCGCCCGGTGCGACGAGGCCGAGGTCCCACGTGAGGATCTGGCCGTTGACTTGGGCCGCCGGCTGCGCCGAGACGAACTCGAGACCGGCCGGCAGGGTGTCGGCCAGCAGTGTGTTCCGGGCCTCGGTCGTGGCAGACTGGTTGCTGTAGCTGATCGTGTACTCCAGCTCCTCGCCGACTCGGGCCGTCGTCGGACCCGAGAGCAACTTCGCGATGGCGAGTTGCGGGAATACCAGATTGGTGTTGACCGTATTCGAGTAGCTCGAATCGGTGCCGGCGATGGTCTGGTACCGTGCACCGGCGGTGTTGCTCACAACGGATTGCGCGTGCAGCTCGACCGGCCCGAGCGCGGCGGCCAGCACAACAAGCTGGACCGCGCGGCGCGCGGCGTGGCGGAAGGCCACCCGGCGGCTGTCGCGCGACATCATCCCACCCTCACCTGGAAACTCACCGTGCCGCTGTCCCCGCCGTTGAGATCGCCGACGCGGAACACGACCCGGTTGCCCCCGCCGTCGAACCATCCGGCGTCCCCGTCGGCAGCATCGGTCTGCGCGCTACCGTTCCACAGCAGGGTGCCGGGGATGTACGTGGTCCCGAGTGGGATCACGTCCTCGAGTTCGACGTTTCCGGCCGTGTTGATGCCGGTCGCGGTGTAGGTGATGGTGTAGGTCAGGACGTCGCCCGTCGTGGCCGTGAGAACATCCACGACCTTGCTGAGGGAGACGAGCACGCCGACATCCTGAATGAAGAGCTCGTCCAGCAACGCGTCGGACTCGGCCGGGTCGAAGCCGCTGGTGGCGGCCACGTCGACCGTGTCGGTCGTGCCGCGGACGATTGCCGACGCCGGGACATCCACCGCAACCAGCAGATACGCGGTGTCGCCCATGGCCAGCGTGATGGGGCCGCCGACCTGCGGATCACCGGCGTCGAGGGCACTGTTCCCGTTGGCGTCCAGGTGCACCCTGACTGGCCAGCCCACCCGAGAGGTGGCGGTCACCGAAATGTCGTCGGTGCCATTCCCCACGTTGGCGAGGGTGTGGTTGAACACGACCGTCGTTCCGGGATCACCGATGGACGAGCGCGGCGGTTCCACATCCACGCCTGCCACCTGTGCGACGGTCATCACGGCCACACCCGACTGCGCCGTGAAGACGGCCCCGTTCGGTGCCTCGTAGGTCACGGTGGCGAACGCGCTGATCAGCGTCCCTGCCGGGGTCTGGGCCTTGGCTGCGGACCCGATGACCCCAAGCAGCAGAAGCAGGCAGAGGACCCGCCCGACCCGAAGGCCGAGTGCGGGCCCCTGCCCGTCCTTGCCGAACTTCACCGCGAGACTCCGCATAGGAGGCTGGATCGCTCCCCTAGTTGATCTGGACCCGGATCCAGATGGTACGAGTCGTCGCGGGTGGGACCGTTGTCAGCGAGGCCGCGATTGCCGGGTCGCCGCTCACGTCCCACACCCACGAGGGGCTGCCTGCGTCGTCCGAGTTGGAGTCGTACGTCACCTCGGTAGGCAGCGTGTCGGCCACCGCCACAGTTGACGCGTCGGCGGAGCCGCCATTGGTGACCTCGATCCGGTACCAGATGAACTCACCCGGTACGACGGTCCCAGCGCCCACGGCAGCGCCCGGGGATCCAGCAACGTCCCGGAAGGCCGCCTTGGTGACGGTGATGCTCGGGCGAATGACGGTGAACCGCACCGTGCCGTCGTCGGTCGTTGCCGGGTTCGCAACGATCTCGGCGTTCAGGAACACGGTGTCCTGAGTACCTGCAGCGACGTTGCCGATCGTGAACACGACGTCGACGTTTTGGAAGCTCGTGGACGCCACGTTGATCTGCGCAGTGCTGCCGGCGTTACCGTCCACCGACACGATCGTGATTGATCCAGGAAGGCCACCCGAGGCGGTGAGGTCGATGTCCTCGGCGGCGTTCCCGTTGTTCTCGACCCGGAAGGTGTAGGTGTATTGCGTGCCGTTGCTTGGCAGCTTCCCGGCAGCATCCACCGAGTCGTCGGGCAACACGGCCACCGCATACGCCGCCGGCGGATTGATGTCCGTGAAGTCCATGTCGGAGTCCGGCGAGCCCGCACGCTGGGTCGTAGCCGTGAGCTCGAAGCGGGTCGTCTGTCCGCCCTGGCCGGAATTCACATCGTAGATCACCCTGATCTCGATGGTGTCGGCCTGTGCCAGGGAGTCCGTGGCGGACGCCAGCTGTGCGTTGATGGCGGCCAACGTGCCGTACACCGAAGAGTTGTACCAGAAGCGCACGTTGGAGATGAGCCCGGCCACCGTGGTGTTCGTGTCGAGCTGGACGATATCGGTGCCGTTCCCGATGTTCGCCACATCGAAGTACAGCGTGTCGTCCGTGCTCGGTGACCCTGGGGTGACCGAGGCGGCTGCCGCGATCACGTCGACACCGGCTTGGTAGCCGACCGTCACGTTTGCGCTGGCCGATTCGGTCGCGTACGAGTTACCGTTGGCGTCCGTGTAGTCCACGTACGCCGTGTTGGTGATCACCGTGCCCTCCGGCGTCTGCGCCGACGCTGGGCCAGCGACCATGGCCAGGAGGAGACCCGCTAGGGCCAGGCCTCCGAGCCTCGTGAGGTACTTGCGTCGCATCTTCTCCTCCTATGCGGTTGTTCGGTTCGGTTCGGTCTTGCGCTTGCTCAGTCCTGCTCGGGCAGTTGCGCCCGAAACTCCGCCGTCACTTGCGCGCCCGGCTGTACCCAGCCCGTGATGCGCCAGCGGACGTGCGTATAGGTCCGAGGCGGGGCAGGCCGTGTGACCCGCAGTCCCTCCTCGACCACTTCTCTCATTGGCTGTGTTGAGTAGGTCGCGCCGCCGTCGATCGAGAACTCGGTGACGACGTCGTCGCGATCCGACTGCGCGGTGCCGCCCACGTACTGCAGGCCCTCTGGGATCGGATCGGTGAACTCGACGTTGCGGACGGAGTCGCCGATGAGGTTGGTGAACACCAGGCGGTACAGCACGACATCGCCCGGCAGGAGTGCGTTGGGATCGCCTCCCCGCTCGGCGTACTCTTGGTGCCGCTCATCGCCGGCCATCAGGTTCTCAGCCGTGATGACCAGGGCCTGGGGCTCCTGCGCCTGCTGGGCGAGGGCCGGACCGGCCCACACCAGGGTGCTGAGCGCCAGGAGCGTCCACGCGTTACGTAGCTGCTGCATTTACTCCTCCTCCTTGTGTGCCGACCGCATCGCGAAGGGGCCCGAGATCCGCGGGGAGTCATCCCCCTCGGCCTCACGCCACGCGAAGGGCCGCTCGCACTTGGGACACACGACCCACTTGCCGAAGAAGTCGCCTCGGACATGCCAGGCATTCGTTTGGCAGGTGGGGCAGCGCAGCACCATCGTTCTCGCTCCGTAGGTCGTGTGTCTGTTCCTTTGTAATGGCAGGAGCTGTGCCGCCGAGAGCCGGCTGCGTGCGTCCTCGTAAGTCTCTATGTGAGATGGGGTTAGGCTGTTCGGGGGTGGTCCCCGAAAACGCCCGATTTGGTACCAGGTTACCGTGCGGTAACGCGTTCGGTAACGTCGCTGAACGCGTTGCGCCCCACCGCTCCGGGACTGGGAGCGGGTCGGAGAATCACCTGATCCTGGCAACGAACTCGAAGTTCCCGGTGTTGTTGGGGCCGACGTAGGTGAGGTCGTCCAGCAGCAGCCAGCGGATGCGGTTCACGCACCGGTCGTAGCCGGCGGTGGCGCTGCAGCCGCCCGAAATGGGGGTGTAGGTCCAGGTGCTGCCGCCGTCGTCGGAGTACTCCACGGAGTCCGACACCGCGGGTGGGGGGTTGCTCACGAGCGTACCGACCTTGAACTCGACCTCCACGGCGAGCGAGTCGATGGTCACCACGTTGACGGCGTCGGCGCTGCCGTTGTTCGTGACCGTGACCGTGTAGGTCAGGTCCGTGCCCGGCGGCTGCGTGCCGTTGGGGTTCACGCCCTTGGTGACCTGGATGTTGGGCTTCACGATCTGCACGAACACCCAGCCCGAGTCGACCTGGGCGGGCTGGGTCACCGAGCGGCCCATGAGGTAGAGCGAGTCCAGCCGGCCCGCGGCGCTGTCCGCCACGCTGAACCACACGAAGGCGCTATCGCTGGCGCCGCCGGCGATGTTGCCGGTGCGGGCGCTGTCCGCCGAGCCGGCCGAGACGTTGGGACCCGTGATGGAGTCGAGCGTGAGCACCGTGGCCCCGGCGTCGCCCAGCAGCACGAGCAGGTCGAACGTCTCGTCCGCCGCCGAGCCGTTGGTGACGGTGAACTTGTAGGACGACGAGGCCCCCGCGTTGGTCGGCAGCAGCTGCAGGGTATCGGCGCCGTCCGGGTCCACCGCCACGCTCACCGCGAAGGTGATCTCGAACGAGCCCTCGTCGGCCTGCGTGGTGTCGCTCACCGAGCGGGCCTCGAGGAACAGGGTGTCCACCCGTCCCGCGGTGCTGCTGGCGACGGTGTACCACACCGTCACGGTGCCCGTGCCGCTCGCTGTGATGCCGTTCACCCGGGCGCTGTCGGCGGTGGCGCCCTGGGTCACGCCCGTGCCCGTGATGGAGTCGATGGTGAGGAACGACGCCGCCGGCGCCACTCGGGCCGCCAGGTCGAAGTCCTCCAGCACGCTCGAGTTGTTGGTGACGGTGAAGTCTTCGCTATAGTCCGTCCCGGCCTGGCGCGACACGGCTTGGCCGTCGGGCGTCACGGCGACCGCGTAGGTGTTGTTGTCGTCGCTGGCAGTGAGCGCCGTAGCCTGGCTGGCGATCTGCCCGTCGCTCAGCACACCCTGGTACAGCGCGGCGTGCCAGATGCGGCCGCGGAACGTGCGAATCCCGTCCCACGGGCGCCCCACGAACATCCGCCGGGTGCCGGGGCCGAGGTCGATGGTCTCGTTCTGGCTCGGCCAGGTGCTCGCGTCGATGGGGGTGACCGTGGCGGGCACGCCGTCGATGTAGGCCCGGATGCGGTCGCTGTCGGTGGCCTCACGGGTGTCGACCACCCAGTGCACCACCGAGGCCGAGGTGATGGGGCAGCCGGTCTCCAGGGCATAGACACCTACCGTCTGGCCGGCCCACTGCACCTGGAGCACGTCGCGCAGCGAGCGTTCCCGCACCGTCAACCATCCGTCGGTGCTGGAGTTGCCGTCGCTGATGCCGAAGATGCGCCAATCGTTGCCGACGCAGCCCTCAGCCATGTACTTCACCTCCACCGTGACGTTGGTGGCACCGTGGATGCTGTCGATCTTGGTGCCGTTCACGTCCACCAGGCCGCCGCCGGTGTCGGTGCCGTCGGTGCCGTCGAAGCTCAGGTGCCGGTTGCCGCCGGAGCCGCCGTCCCAGATGGGCGTCGACGTGCTGGGGTAGTTGAGCGGCATGTTGAGCGGGTTCGCCTCGGCGTCGAGCAGGTTCGCGACGCCCTGGCCGCTCGGTGCCTCGTCGATCCAGTAGCGCACCAGCGCCACGGCCGGCGCCTCGAACTCGACCTCCAGGGAACCCTGATCGCTCACCGTGGTGTCGCTGATCGAGCGCGCCAGCAGGTAGAGGGTGTCCACCCTACCGCCGGTGCTGCTGGCCACGGTGTACCACACCGTCACGGTCTCGGCGCCGCTGGCGGCGACATCGGTGACACGGGCGCTGTCGGCCTGCGCCCCCTGCGTGACGTTCGTGCCGGTGATCGAGTCGATCGTGATGAACGACGACGCCGGCCCCGTGCTGCCCAGCAGGTCGAACGCGTCGAGCCCGGTGCCGTTGTTCGTCACCGTGAAGTCGTGGCTGTAGTCGCTGCCGGCCTGGCGCGTGACCGCCGCGCCGTCGGGCGTCACCGCCACCGCGATGGTCAGGTTGTCGTCGTCGGCCAGCAACGCGGTGCTGTTGGTCGAGATCTCGGCGTCCGTCATCTGGCCGGCGTAGACCGCGTAGTAGTGCAGGTTGCCGCCGAAGCCGGCATCCTGTGTCGCGCGGTTCATCAGGCCAAGCGTGAGGGTACCGTTGCTGAAGTCGAGCCCCTCGCCGGCCGCGGGCCATGTACCGTTGCTGAGCGTGCCGGGTCCCTGGTCCACGCCGTCCACGTACAGCCGCAGGCGCAGGCTGTCGGCCGCGTTGTCGGCGTCGTACACGAAGTGGAACGTGCGCCGCGCGCCGTCGGCCCAGGTGTTGGGCCAGTCGACCTGCACGAGGGGCTGGGTCTTCGTAGCCAGCCGCAGCGTGAAGCGGCCGTCGCCGAGGACCAGCATGGTGACGACGCGGGTACCGCCGGCCGTCTGGAAGCCGCCGATGCGCTGGGTGTTGCCGGTGCCCGCGAACGACGCCACCGTGACGAACGTGGCCCGGCTCGTCGCCTCCAGGCTGTCGGTGTACTTGGTGGCCACCGCGCTGGCAGAGGCGATGCCCGTGTGCACGTCGGTGCTGGCGCCGAGCGCCCGGTGAATGCTGTCCACCGTCCACTCCACTGGCGTGTCGTAGGTCAGCGTGAGGTTCAGCGGGTTCGCCTGGTCGTCCACGACGGTGGCAGGCGTCTGGCCCTCGGGTGCCTCGTTGAACCAGTAGCGGCCCAGCAGCGTGGCCGGCGAATCGACCTCCACCTCGGCGTAGCCCTGGTCGATGGTGGCGGGATTGTTCACCGAGCGGCCGTCGAGATAGAGCGTGTCCACCCGACCGTCGACGCTGGCGGCCACCGTGTACCACATGCTCACCAGCACCGAGTCACCCGGCGCGATGGCGGTTACCCCCGCACTGTCGGGCACGGCCCCCTGACTCACGCCGGTGCCGGTGATCGAGTCGATCGTGAGGAACGAGCCGGCCGGACCCACCGAGCCCAGCAGGTCGAACGGCTCATAGCCGTTGCCGCTGTTGCGGACGTAGAAGTCCTGGCTGTAGTCGGTGCCGGGCGCGCGGACTACGGGCGATCCCAGCCCATCGGGTGTCACCACCACCCCGTAGGTCTCGGCGATGATCTCGATGGTCTTGTCGTCGGTGGCCGAGACCACGTCGTCGTCGTTCACCTCGAGGTCGAGGCTGTCGGCCGCCGAGACGGCGCTGAAGTCCATGAAGCGGTGGCCGTCGACCGTGATGAGGTCGCCGGCGAGGAAGTCGGTGTTGACGTCCAGCACCAGGGTCTTGCCGCCGTCCTCATACGGCAGCAACGCCGTCTCCACCTTGGTCGAGGCCGCCCCGCCGATGCTGACCGTGGTGACGGTGGTATCCCAGATCATGTTGAAGCCGGCCGGGATCCGCAGCCTGAGGTTGGCGGCGTCGGTGATCGTGGGCGTGGTATCGTCGTCGGCGATCGTGTCCACCACGGCGGCGAAGCTGGGATCGCCCACCACAAACGTCTGGTTGGCCTCGGACGAGAGCCGCGGCGCGGGGACTCCGCACGCGCTGGGCGGGGAGGCGTTGAGAGCGGCGATCTCGCTCGTGCTCAGGGCGTAATCATAGATGCGGACTTCATCGATCGTTCCCAGGAATGGGTCCGCAACCCAATTGGTTCTCAGGTAGCCGATCGAGGCTGTATTGAAGGTGAGCGTTCCCGCGTCTTGGGTACTGCTGTCTTCGGGAAGAGCATCGACATAGAGCACCCGGTCGGTCTTCGAGCGCTGCACCACGGTGACAAGGTGCCACGCACCGTCTTCGACGTTCGAGGTGCCGGTCATCTGCGTATATACGGTCCCCGGGAATTGCTCGGAGTAGAACGTGACGGTAGAATCGGCCTCACGCACCTGCAGGTAGAGATACTCTTCTTGCGTGGTATTGCCTTCACCGTAAATGGTGCGTTTGTCGGCTGCATCGGGGTCCATCTTGAACCAGGCAGTAATCGACCAGGTGGCCCTGTCGCCAATGGCCACACTGGAGAGCTTGACCTCGTCATCGGAGCCGTCGAAGTCCAGGGCGGTGCCACTGCAGGCCCAGGTCGGGTCACCACTCTCGGGGCTAGAAGTAGGTCCGAGGGTGCCGTGGTTGTTACTGGCCGAGGAGTCGGTTGCCGTCTGGCCGCTGCCCTCGTCAAAAGTCCAGTGCCCGATCAAGCCGGCCGAAGGCAGGCCCGGGTCACCCGACTGCGCCCACACCAGCGACCGGTAGATCAGGGTCTTGGCGTCCGCGGTGTAGCCGTTCCAATCCTCGGACTCCGAGAAAATGCCTACCCGGCGGGCCGGCGCCTCGGTAGCGTCCTGAAGGACGGCCGCGGAGTCGTAGACGATCAGCATCGCCTGGGTGGGAGCCCCCGGCACCTGTGCAAGGATCTGTGCCCCGCTCCCGAAGCCGCTCAAGCCATAGCCCCGGGCGGTATCCGCTGTGTAGACGTTCAGCAGTCCGGTGGAGAACGGCTGCGTGATCCAGTGGGTGTTGTCGATGATGTCCGTCTGGGTCCCGGTCACCGAGCCGTCGTTGCTGCTCAGCTCCTGGTTGTCCCAACTCCCCACGTTGGCCATCACCACGCCGACCGGTAGGTCATAGGTCTTGGTGCCGATGGCGGCGGATCCCGACGTCGGCGAGACATACACCGCAAGGACGCTGTTGGCAGCGATGATCGAGTCGTAGGTGGAGCGCGGGTCGGCGTCGTCGGCGTACCAGACGGTGAGGCCCTGACTCTCCAAGTATGCCTTGAGGCTGTCATCGACCGGGTCGGGGGTGGCAGCGCTCCCCACGATCATCAGGATGTTGCCGGGGCCGCCGGCACCAGGATCGTCGAACTCCACCTCGGCGTAGCCGTCGTCGGTGACGGTCGTGTCGGTGATGGAACGCGCCCGCAGGTACAGCGTGTCCACGCGGCCGTCGGTGCTGCTGGCCACCGTGTACCACACCGTGACGCTGTCGGTACCGCTGGGTGTGACGCCGGTGAGGCGCGCGCTGTCGAGCACGGCACCCTGCGTCACGTTGGTGCCGGTGATGGAGTCGATGCTCAGGAACGACGAGGCCGGACCGACGCTGCCCAGCAGGTCAAAGTCGTCGATCAGCGTCGAGTTGTTGGTGACCGCGAAGTCCTGGCTGTAGTCGGTGCCCGCCACGCGTAGCACGGCCGCACCATCCGGTGTGACGGCCACGGTGGGGGTGTAGCTGTCGTCGTCCAGCAGCAGCGCTGCGGCGTCGGTGGAGATGTCGCCGTCGCTCAGCATCCCGTCATAGACGGCGTAGTAGAACACGGTGCCGTCGAGCGGATTGGTCGGGTCAGCCGGCGTGTTGTTGAGCGCCGTCAACAGGATCGGATTGGGATTGCTGAAGTCCAACCCGTCGGTGGTCACCGGCCACGTTCCACTGGTCAGTGTGGGCGGTGGGAGTAGGGACCCATCCATGTACAGACGGATCCGCAGGCTGTCGACGGGGTTGTCGGCGTCGTACACGAAATGGAACACTCGCCGTGTGGAATCGGCCGGCACATTGTCCCACTCCGCCGTAATGGACTGCAGCTGTGTCAGTACCCGGAGAGACAGCTTGTCGCCTGAGATCGGAACGAACTCAACAATCCTCAGACCGTTGTCCACCACGAAACCGGCGATGCGCTGACTGGAGGTGACTGTCCCCCACTCCGCTACCGTGACGAAGGTCGCTTCCAGCGCCCCATCGAGATTGGTCGTGTACTTGGTGCCCGATGCATCTCCATACGCGATGCCGGTGTGCGAGTCGTTAGCGCCGTTCAGACCGCGGTGACCGTCGTCCACCGTCCACGCCGTATTCGCGTCGTACACGACGGTGGTCAGGTGAACTGGGCTCGCCTGGTCGTCGAAGACCGTATCCGGTGTCTGGCCCGAGGGCGCCTCGTTGAACCAGTAGCGGCCCAGGAGCGTAGCGGCTGCCGGGACATCGAACTCCACTTCGGCGTAGCCCTGGTCGATGGTGGCGGGGTTGTTGACCGAGCGGCCGTCGAGATAGAGCGTATCCACGCGGCCGTCGGTGGAGCTGGCCACCGTGTACC
>JBDHBX010000036.1:0-20449 GCA_039592335.1 Gemmatimonadota bacterium
GCCGGAGGGATCGCTGGTGGTGAGCGCGATCCGTGCAGTTGCGGGACGGCGAGGAACGCGCGACTAGCTCCCTTTCGCAGCCTTCAACAACCCATCCATCAACCGCTCCGCCCGCCGCCACGCCGGGCGCTGTCGTCTCGGTGAGCCAACACGACAAGTCACGACATTTGATACGACATCTTGTCGTGGGAAACCGGCCTTTTGGCCTCCAACCCCGGCAACGGACGACACGAACCCGCGTTTAGGGTGACATTCTGCCGGGTTCGAGCCCCTAGCGCCGACGCTCTGGATCGGCGGAGTCCTGGTTCGATCCCAGGCGGGGCAGCTAAGGGAACCTACGACGCGACGTTGGCTTGGCTGGGGTCGCGTTGTGGCGTGTGATCCGACGCAGCAAGCCGAGGTAGACGCTCAACGACGTCAACCTTTGGCTTGCGCGCGTCGCGCCGCCCGCCGATCTTGCGAACCCCCGCTCACACCAATGGGGATTGCCGCATCGCTCCACGCTGGAAGGCGCTTTCTCTGTGTTCGCTATCAACCATGCCGCCGCCGCCCTCGCCATCAAGCGTAAGTACCCTACCGTCTCGCTGATCTGGCTCCTTATCTCCGTGCAGTTCATGGAGTTCATATGGGTCGCGTTCAACTACCTCGGCATCGAGCGCACGACCACAGATGACACAGTCGCCTTCGTCGGCGACATCCATCTGACCCACATGCCCTGGTCGCATTCAGTTGCGACCATGCTCGGTGTCGCCGTACTCGCGTGGCTCGTCTTGGGTAAGGGCTTCGGCAAGGCGAAGCTCGGGGCCGCAGTCAGCATCGGAGTCGCATCGCACCTTGTGCTCGATCTGCTTACACACCAGCCAGACCTTCAGCTTGCGCCATTCGTCTCGGACCCGAAACTGGGCCTCGGGCTCTACGCGGCGGCACCACTTGCCGCATTCGCTCTCGAGTTAGGGTTCGGTGTCTGGTGCTGGTGGTACTACGGTGGGGGAAAAGCGCTGCTTGCAGCGATCGTCTTCTTCAACGTCGCCAACATCTCGATGTTCGCGGCGGCCATTCCGGGACCCGAGACTTGGCTCGCCCACCGACCAACGTTGATTACGACGCTCATCTTCGTGCAGATCGTAGCCACGCTCGCGTTGGTCGGCTATTTGGCGCGAGTACAGGGTCTCTCGGCCGAACCGGCTGCCGTTACGGGATCGACGGCGTAGGGTCGCTAAGAGCCGCAGGCTCGTCAGGGCTCTTGAGCGCTTTCGAAAACGACAGTGCCCAGGCCAAGTGGCGGAAGTTCACGCTGTACTACCATCAACGCCGGCTGCCCTGGCGCTGATCCCGATGATCACGTTCGCGATTTGTCGGGTGATCCCCCCGCCTCCTGCGTCAACGCTTTCTCAGCGGAGTGCATCTAACCCGGTATCACGTAGGGCTCCGGCTCTCGGCTGCGGCTCCGGAGCACACCGGTACGGACTACTCGCAGGATGGCCGATATGGTGCAGGGACAGGGGGAAAGGCAGTCGGGTCGGCTCGGCGCTAGGCTCGACGGGTGGTTCCAGGACGTCCGCTACTCCGTTCGCACGCTGCGCAACCGACCCGGCTTCACCGTCGTGGCCGTGCTGATCCTCGCCATCGGAATCGGTGCCAGCACGTCGCTGTTCAGCACGGCTCACTCGGTGATGCGGCAGTCGGCTCCGTTTCCGGGGGCGGAACGGCTGGTCGTGGCGCTGAAGACGATCGAGGGCCAGGTGTCCGGCACCGTCTCACGTGTCGATTACTTCGATGTTCGCGAAATGAGCGGGTCGTTCGAGCAGCTGGCCGCGGTGGCCAACTTCACGATGGACCAGATCGTGACGGGTGGCGAGCGGCCAATGCTCGCGCAGGCCAGCTACATCACATGGAATCTGCTCCCGGCACTGGGTGTGAGGCCGGTGTTGGGGAGTGGGTTCGGGCCGGATGACGAAGCGCAGAGCCGAGACGATCTGATCCTCATCAGCCACGGCTTCTGGCAGACGCACTTCGGGGGCATGCCGGAGGTGATCGGCCGCACCCTCGCCATGGACGGCCGGCCCAAGACCGTGGTGGGCGTGATGCCGGCGGGATTCCGCATCTTGTTCGACGCGGACGTGTGGCGCCTGATTCACCGTGATGGCCCGTTCGACGCACAGCGCGACTCGCACAGCCACGTCCTGATCGGGAGGTTGACGGCCGGAACCACGCTGGCGCAGGCGCGGGAGGAAGCAGCCATCATTTCGCGTGCGCTGGCTGCGCAGTATCCCGAGACCAACACCGGCAAGGGCCTGTGGATCACGGACTTTCGTTCGTACATGGTGCGCTCCGTGCGCACGAGCCTGCTGATCTTGATGGTGACGACGGTGCTGGTACTCGTCATCGCCAGCGCCAACGTCGCCGGGCTGCTGCTTGCCCGCAGTGAGCACCGCCGGATGGAGATGGCCATGCGCTCCGCGCTGGGAGCGTCACGCGGCCGCCTCGTGCGGCAACTGTTGACCGAGAGCGTGATTTTTACGATCACCGCCGGCATGCTGGGACTCGGCGTGGCCCACCTCATGCAGCACGCGCTGCTCCAGGTGCTGCCGCTGAGCGAGCTGGGCATCCGGTCGATCGGCCTCAATGCCTGGGCGCTCGGCTTCGCCCTGCTGCTGGCGGTGGTGACCGGCCTGCTGGTGGGTGTCACTCCGGCGCTGCACGGCACGAATCTGCGGCCGGCCCAGCAGCTTCGCGCGGGGACGCATACCACCGAGGGGTTGAGCGGCACCCGGCTACGGAGCGGCTTCGTGGTGCTTCAGATCGCGCTGACGGTCGTGCTGCTGGTGGGGTCGGGCCTGCTGCTGCGCAGCCTCACGCGGCTGACGCGCGTCGAATTGGGATTCGACGCGGAAAATCTCTTGACGGCGCATGTGCAGATCGACCGCCAGATCTACGAGACGCGGGAGGCGCGGGCGCAGTTCTTCACGACGTTTCTGGCGGAAGTGGAGGCGATCCCCGGTGTGACGTCCGCGGCGCTGAGTAGCCGCCTCCCGATCAGGAACCCGTGGCAGGACTGGGGCATCCGGCGCGCCGACCAGCCGGTGCCGCCGGTGCAGGAGAGCTTCTCGGCAATGGTTCGCTGGGTATCGCCGGCGTACTTCCGGACCATGGGCATCCCGCACGTGATGGGCCGAGACTTTTCGGCGGTGGATGCTCCGGGGCGGCCGTACGCAGCCGTACTGAGCGAGTCGACCGTGCGCCACATCTTCTCCGATCGCGACCCCCTCGGCCAGCGCGTGAAGATCGGGTGGGAGGACCGGGAGTTCGTCGTGGTCGGTGTTGTGGCCGACGCGCGGTTGAACGCCGTGAATGGCGCTGCCGACGCGGCAGCGTACATGTCGTCGGCTCAGATCGGGGCGACTCGGCTGCAGCTGGCCGTTCGCACGGCCCTGCCCCCAGCTCAGCTCGTCGGGCCGATCGAGGACGTGCTGCGACGCATGGATTCCCACGCGCTGTTCGCGCGGCCGCTCAGCATGGAGGCGGTCCTCGCACGAGAGCTGGCAGGCATCAGGGTGATGAGCCTTTCGTCGACGCTGTTCGCCGGCGTGGCCCTGCTGCTGGCGGCCATCGGGCTGTACGGCGTGTTGGCGTATCAGATCCGGCGGCGCATGCGCGAATTCGGGATTCGTCTCGCCATGGGGGCGACCGACGCGCACGTTTTCGGCACGGTCCTGCGCCGCGGCGTCTCCCTGATTGGCTACGGTGTCGGCCTCGGCGTTGCGGCGGCCTACCCCGCGTCCCTACTGATTCGCCGCGTGCTGTTCGACACTTCGCCGCTCGACCTCGTGACGTATGGCACCAGCATCGCGCTTCTCATTCTCGTGGCGATCGCCGCGTGCACGATCCCCGCGTCACGGGCCATGCGAGTCAACATCGTGGAGGTGCTGCGCCTCGAGTGATCGGAGAGCCTCCGTCACTCAAACCCGGCAACGGACGACACGAACTCAGCGCCCGGCCCCGGGCCCCAGCTCGAACTCCCGTCGAATGAAGCCGGACAGCGCGGCCGCGTTCGCTGTCCACACCGTGCGGCCGGCAATGCGAATCTCGATGTCGCTCACCGTCGGTGGTAGCAAGACCTCGTAGCTCGCCGCCGACGTCGGGGCATTGAGAATCCGGAGACCACCCGGGAACACCACGAGCTCCTCGCTGCCGTCCCCCCCTAGCACCCTCGCGCTCGCGGACTCTACCGAGTCGGTGGCGATGGTGACCGTCCCCCGGTGCTGTGTGCTGAGCACGTCCAAGCGGAACTCCGCACCGACGGTGGCGAACGTCACGACCGCCGTCGTCTCCCCGACGTCAATGCCCGGCGCACCCACCGGTCCCTCAGGTGCCGGTGCCTCAACGAACAGCGACCGGATGGCGTGCCACCCCTCGACCAGCCACCCTCGAGCCGGACTCGCGGCCACGGCGACGACGAGGAAGATCGCTGCCGCCTGGAGCAACCGCCTGCGTGGCCAGCGCCGCGCGCGCGCGGGCGCGTGTGCCACGCCCTCGGCTGCGTCTCCGTGCTGGAGGGCGAGACGGAACCGGTCCGACAGTTGCTCGAGCTCGGCGGCTCCGCGGCGGCACTCCTCGCAGTGCTGCAGGTGCCGGCGCATCCGCGCCTCCTCCTCCGGCGGACACTCGCCGTCGAGCAGCCTGATCAGCTCGCCGTTCTCGATGTGCCCTCGGGTCATGACAGTACTCCTCCTGCCGGGCCGAGCTCACCGGCGAGTTTGCGCAGTGCGCGGGCGATCATGGTGCCGACCGACTTGGTCGTGGTACCGACGGCCTCCGCGATCTCACGGTGCAGGAAGCCCTCCTCGCGCATGAGCAGCACCGTGCGCTCCCGGTCTGTTAGCTTCGCGAGCATTCTGCGTACGATCTGCCGCCGCTCGGCCCGCTCCAGTTGCTCGTGTGGATCGTGCTGCGGATCGGTCGCGAGGGCCAGGGGCGGAGCGTCGGCGAGCTCGCGCACCGGAGCCTGCTTCTTCCACTGATCGCGCACCACGTTGGTGGCGACCGTGAACAGCCACGCCCGGAGGTTCGCCGTGTGGACGGGAGGCCGCGTGTGCAGGCGCAGGTAGGATTCCTGGGCGGCGTCCTGCGCCTGCTCCGAATCGCCCGTGAGCCGCGTGAGATACCGAACCAGCGCGGTGTTGTGCTCAGCGAACAGCGCGTCCACGTCCACCGTGTGCTCGTCCATCAACACGATCTCAGTGCCACGTCAAACCGAGCGTGAAGGTCAATGAGACGTCCGTTTCTTCCGCGAAGAAGTAGACCACCATGTCGACGTTCGGCGTGACGAAGAAGTTGCGCCCGAGGCGCAGGTCGATGCCGGTACCGACCGTGGGACCCACGCCCGACGTGCTCTGAGCCGTCACGATACCGAATCCGGCCCGCAGGAACCATTCGCTCAGCAGGCTGCGGTTCGGGCCCGAGTTGCGTACGGGGAAGATCGCGGCCGTCGCCCCAACGCTTACCCGCGTGTCGTCTCCCGTGCTGGCCTCGTCGCGCCACCAGTGCAGCACCTGCGCGCCGAACTGCACGTGATCGTTCGGCGTTCCCCCCAACCGGGCGTAGAAGGTGGCGCCGCGCTCTCCGTTCATGACGCCACCGCCGCCTCCGAAGCTCATCCAGAATCCCGAGCGCGTGCTCGCCTCCTGGGCCAGGGCCGACGTGGAGGCCAACACGAGCAAGAGTGTCAGGGAAAGTGCGGTCTTCTGAAACATTGTATCGCTCCTGGGGCGTAGTAAAAGCGAGCGCCGTGTTCACTGGTCCAACGAACGGGGCGCTCGGACTCTGACGATCCTCGCCGCCGGGGAGGGCTCCTGGGCGCGGGGGCCTGGGTGCTTGCGGGTTACCAAGACCGACGCGGGTGCTCGGGATTTGTTGCGTCAGAATCGCCCGGTGGAGATCGTTCCGGGCAGGGAGCAACGCGAACAACGCCGATGCGGACTGGATTCAGGGTCGTGCGTCGCGTGGCCTGGGCAGCGACATGGGCTGGCCTCGTGGCCGGGGTGCCCTGGTCTGCGCTCGAGGCGCAGCAGTCGGCCGCCCTCTCGGGCACGGTGCTCGCCGCGGACGCGGCGAGCCCACTCCCCTACGCCATCGTCACGCTGCTCTCGCTACCGGCGGACTCGGAAGAGACTCACTCGAGCGCGCCGGACGGCGACCACGTACGGACCGTGGTGACGCGACACGACGGCACGTACCGCTTCAGCGACATCCCGCCCGCGGCCTATCGCGTCCACATCCGCTGCATCGGCTACCATGCCGCCTCCGTGGACGTGGAGCTGCGACGCCCCACCGGCATCAACGTCTCCGTTGCCCTGGAGGTCGCTCCGGTCCGGTTGCGGCCGATCGAGGTGCAGGCCGTGTCCGTGGACCTGTACGGCGGGGGAGCGAAATCGGCGTCCGGCGCGGGGCGCGGACGCATCGAGATCGAGCGGTGGCGTCAGCGCTCGTTTTTGACCAGCGACGTGCGCGTGTTGACCCACGAGGACGTGCTCAGTGCGGCGACCCTCGGCAACTCGGATCCGTTCCGGGCCCTGCAACGCCTGCCCGGCGTCACGACACGGGACAACTGGACTGCGGAGATCTGGACGCGCGGGGCCGGATGGGACCACACCCGCGTCTACTTCGACGGGCTGCCGCTTTTCAACCCGTTCCACGCGGGCGGCATGACGACGGCGGTGAACGACTACGTCCTCGGGTCCGTGCTGTTTCACCCCGGTGTCCGCTCCGTGTCACTGGGCGAAGGCGCGGCCGGCGTCGTGAGCCTCACGTCGCGGCCGGCCAGCGGCACCGGAGACGTGCGTGGACAGGGAACGCTCAACTGGCTCGGCGTGGGACTCGCATTGGAGCGGCGCCTGTTCGGCGGAAGCGGCGGCGCGCTGGTGGCGGCGAGGCGATCGAGCCCCGACGGGTCGGGAGTGATTCCCAAGGAGTTCGCCGACGTCGTCGCTCGAGTCGACGCGGATCTGGGTGCCGAGCGTCGTCTCGAGCTGAGCGGCATCTGGGAGCGTGACTGGATACGGCAGCCGCTCGATGCCGGCGCGACGCACAATACGTTCGCTTGGGGGAATCTGGGAGCGAGGGCCACGCTCGACGTGCCGGTGTCGGGGTTGTTCTCCCGGCATACCGTGGGCGTCAGCCGGTTCGACGTGGCGGCACGGTACACGGAAGAGGGAGCGTTACTTGCACCGGCCGATGCGTTCCGGGAGGTGCAGGCCCATACCGACGGCGTCATCACCTATCTGACGGCGAACGGCGAGTTCGGATCGCCGATGCCCGACGAGTACGAGACCGGCTGGCGAGCCGGCTACGGGCTCATTCACCAGTCGCTGCGATACGATGGCGCCGCGCCGGCGCCTCACCCCGTGCAGACGTTCTCGAGCGCGGCGACGCCGGACGGGCGGCTAACGGTCGCTGCGCTCTGGGCCGAGGCGCGCTGGAAGCCTGCGCGCCGGCTCAGTGTCCAGGGCGGGATCAGGGTGGAGGGCTCCGAGGCGTTGGCGAATGCCGCGCCGGTGCGCCTCGCCCCGCAACTGGCGGGCCGGTACGCGCTCGCCGACCGGCTCACCCTCACCGGAGGGATGGGACGGTCGTACCAGTATCTGCAGAGCCTGGCTCCCGCCGGGTTGCGGGTCGGGCCCGGCCTCACGACGGGACACTTCTGGCTCCTGGCCGGCGACAGCGCACCGGTGCTGCAGAACGACATCGTCTCGATAGGGCTCGAGCGATGGCTCGGTGCTGGTCTGCTCGCGTCGGTGAATCTCTACGCGAGGCGCGGGACGGGCATCGCGCTGGTCGATCCGACCCCGGGCCCCTTGCCGGAAACGCCAAACGTCGTCGAGGGACGGAATCGCGCCGCCGGGATCGAGACGGCGTTGCGGCAGCTGGCGGGGCGGCTCACCTGGTCGGTGGGGTATACCTACAGCTATACGGAGATGGAGGCCGCGGGGCGGCGCTTTCCGGCCGCCGAAGACCGGAGGCACGCCTTCGATGTGACCAGCATCTGGTACGTGCCGTTGCGGATATTGGGGGGATCGATCTCGATCGCGCAGGCGTACACGGCCGCCTCGGGTGCGCCCTACACGCGACTCCACCCCGGTGAGCGGGTGTGTGATGAAGACCGGGGCCTGTGTGAGACCGTCGTGCCCGATGTCGCCGGCGAGCCGAACGCGAGCCGCGGCTCGTGGCATCTGGGCCTCGACCAGCGGCTCGACTGGGAGCGGAGGTTCTCCGCGTGGCGCCTGGGCTTCTTCTTCCACAACCGGCTCGCCTTGGGTCACCGCAACAACGTCACCTACACCGTCAGTCGCGGCGGTCCCTGTCGCCGCAGCACCCCCGACGCGGCCTACTGCGACCCCCGGGAGGATCGCTTCGAGCGGGACGTGCAGTACTCGGACCTCCTGGCGGGGGTGAGGATCTGGTTCTAGGGCGGCGTGTCCGTTCGCACGGGACCAGCCGGGGCAGTAATTCGATCGAGTTGTGTTCGACTTCACTCTTGCGAGACACGTCTACGGTGACACAGTAGCGGCAACCCTCGAACCGTCGATGGCTCCAACCGCGCGACGTCATGAGCGACCTCATCCGGCCCATTGCTGAAAGCCTGAGGGTATCCGACTTCTTCATGGGTATCCTCACTGGTGATCTCTCGAACGCGCAAGTAACACAGCGCGTGCGTGTAGATGAGGGACCTTCGATCTCCTGGATAGTGGGCCACCTCCTGAACGGACGCTGTGAGATTCTGAAGCTGCTCGATCCGGAGGCCGAGAACCCCTTCGCCGAGAAGTTCGATCGCCTCGTGGCCGCTTCGGACGGTAGTGATTACCCGCCCCTGGCGGATCTCATGTCGGCGTGGAGCGACGTCTCACAGCGCGTGGTCACGGCACTCCGCGCCGTGACCGATGAGCAGCTCGTCAAGCCGATCGCAGAGATGGGCGCACCGCACGAAGAGAGGAACCTGCTGGGTGTGCTCGCGTACGTGGTATGGCACGAGACTTATCACATGGGGCAGATCGGCACGATCCGTACCCAGATGGGGCTAACGCCCATGATCGATCGAGCGATGGAGGCGTGGCAGGCGTTGAGCTGAACGTCGGGGAGTAGACGGCACCCTGCGGGGTATTCCGGGATGAAGCGCACACACGGGGATTCCATGCTGGGGACGTGCTCACTACCGGGGTCTGGGCCTACAGGAGGGGATAGCCGCCGTTCCGGCTAGTGTATCCGGTGACTCGTTGAGCGGCTTCTGGCGAGATGACCGCGTGGCGGTTTCCCTGGATAGGGTCTCTGAAGTGGCAGTCCATGATGAGGATGTTGTGGGTGTTGCGGGGTGCGACATGGATTTCGGGGCCCCGCCCCGCAGCCCCCTACCGCACCTCCGGGTCGAAGCCTTCGATCATCCAGGCATCGGAAACGGACTCGACGACATTGCACAGTAGGGCTAGGCCGGTAGCGCGCTCGATGGGAAGACAATCCTGGGCGTTCGCATACGGTACCGTGGCAACGACCGTTGCGTCACCGCCCGAGAGCGGGACCAAGAGAATGTCGTCGGCACCATGCTCCCGCACGTATACGGCTTGACCGTTCGCGGCCCATCCCACCGGGTCGAACCGGCCGGGGTACATGAGAGCCTGGGACGCATCCCGGAGGGAGGCGACCCAGGTGCCGCGTTGGGTTCTTCGATTCCAGAGGAACGCAACCCGTTCCCCGTCGGGAGAGACGTGAGGGAACCCCACCCAGCCAACGGTGTCGTTGGCGACGAGCGGCTCCTCCGCCTCGGTCTCCGGGTCGAGCAGGTGAAAGTCCCGGTCGTTGGGTCGGGCGTACACAATGCGCCTGCCGGGGGCCCATGCGAGTCCGTTCTCGCCCATCTCGGTGCTCTGGTAGGTGCGGACCTGCCCGACATCGAGCAGGACCGTTTGCATCCTGATCTTGCCCTCGATGCGGGCGCCGAACGCCAGCGCCGTCCCGTCGGGGGACCACACCGGGTTGGTCACGGCCTGGCCGTGCGCCGATAACCGCCTCGGCGTTCCGCCGTCGGTGGGGACCACGTACACATCTCCCCCCGCTCCTTCGAACCGGACGTACGCAATCCGCGTCCCATCGGGCGAGAGTCGGGGAGCGGATTTCGCAGCCGTCCCCTGGGTGAGCTGCACGGCGGTCGCGTCTGCCGTGAGTAGCCATATGTTCGAGTGGCTCTGCGCTTTGGTGAATACGAGTGTGCGGCCATCCGCCGTGAGGCTCAGCCCGGGATTGTAGATGCCGTGAGCGGCGTCCAGCCCGGCTTGCAGCACCTCGTGAGTGCCTCGTGCCCGCCCGTCGGGCGCGACGCGCAGTTTCCGTAGCTCATCGCCGCGCAGGTAGTAGACCGCATCCCCGGTCGGTGACCAGCGCGGCCCTGCCAGCAGCACCGTGTCCTGCACCAGTCGATGCGAGCCGGTACCCTCCAACGCCACGGTCCACAGTTGGTAGCTTGGCGGCGACTGTTCGCTGGAGGCCAGGGCAATGAACCCGCCGCGCGGAGACCAGTCGCCCGAATACAGAAAGGCTCCGATGGAGTCAGGCGTTTCCACCGAGCCGGTGTCATGGGTGGCGAGCGTGGTGAGCCTGATCGGGTTGCGACCATCAGGTCCTCCCTGCAACCAGTGAGCCACCTGCGAGCCGTCGGGCGACCAGACCACGTACGCGACCACGCCGGAGAGTTGGCGTGGTGGGCCGCCCAGCCTGGGGTAGGTGACGGTCACGTTTCGGCCGGTGCTGTCAAAGCCTGCATACAGCAGCGAGGCGCCGTCGGGTGACCACCGGAGGGAACCGAGGACCCCTATGGATGATCTGATTGCAGCGACGTCGATGACCGTCCCGCCCGTCAGGTCCTTCACGAACAGCCGGCTCGGGTCGCCCTGCTCCACATAGGCCAGCAGCTCGCCGTCCGGTGAGATCTCCGCGTGGGTCACGTTCCCACTGAACGTGAGTTGGGTGTGGCGCGCTGCTGGAGCGATGCTCGGGCCGCCTCGCATCACGAGCAGGGCAAGCACTGCGGCGATGACGACCGCGCTCGCTGCCGCGACCGCGATGCTCCTGCGAGAAACCGCGGGCGTCGCGCCGGTGGGTGTCACGCCTCCGCTCGGCGTGGCAACGGCCTGGAGCTGGGCCAGTAGCTCATCCACCGTCTGCCACCGCTCGGCCGCTTCTTTCTCAAGGCAGCGCATGACCGCCTGTGAGAGCCGCGCCGGCACGTCCGGCCGCAGCTCCGCCAGCGGCCGCGGTTGCTCCAGGACGTGCGCCGCGAGCACCGCCTGCGTGTTGTCCCCGGTGAAGGGCGGCTGCCCCGCGAGCATCTCGTACAAGACGCATCCGAAGCTGTACAGGTCGTTACGGTGGTCGACTGCGCCGCCTCCGGACGCCTGCTCCGGGCTGATGTAGCCGGGCGTGCCGACCACCATGCCCCGGCGCGTGAGCCGGGCGTCTCCCGCCGCGCTGACGGCTCGCGCGATGCCGAAGTCCGCAACCAGCGCATTGCTGCCCGCGAGCAGAATGTTCTCCGGCTTCACATCGCGGTGCACCACTCCCTGGGCATGCGCGTAGGCCAACGCCTCGGCCACGTCGCGCGCATAGGTCAGGGCGTCGTCGAGCGGAAGCTGCCCGTCGCGCTCCAGTCGACCCCTGAGGGACTCCCCGTGGATCAGCGGCATGACGAAGTAGAGCTGGCCCTCGGCGGATCCCGAGTCGTACACCGGGACGATGTGGGGGTGGGTCAGGTTCGCGGCGATTCTGATTTCGCGGAGAAAGCGCTCCGCGGCCGTGTGTGCCGACAGGTCGGGATGCATCACCTTCACCGCGACATCCCGCTCGTGCCGGAGATCGCGCGCGCGGTACACGGTGGCCATTCCCCCAGCCCCGATCTGCGGACCGAGGCGATACCGATCGGCAAGCGCGTCGGTGAAGTGCTGTAGGTGCGGTGCAGCACCTGAATCCGCGGACGGCTCGTGGATTGGTGAAGGCGCCTGCGACGCGACGGGCTCGCTCCGCTCCCGGACGCCTTCGATCAGGACCCTGGTCTCCGGTGCAGGCTCGAGCTCGAGGTCTATCGCCACTCGCCGGGCGAAGGTCTCGTATTCACGCACCGCGCCTGCGCGGTCGCCCAGCCCGTCCAGCAGCTTGATGACGCGCCGCAGCAGGCGTTCATCCAGCGGCGCCAGGTGCCTGGCGCGCCGGCTCCAGCGACCTGCCTCGGCGGTGTGCCGCAACTCCGCCTCCTGGTCGGCCAATTCCCACGCGGCCGTCGAGGCCTGTTCCCTGAGGTGCTTGCGCCGCTCGTCGATCCAGCGCTCGAACTCCGGCGCATCCGGCACGTACAGGCCCTCGAGCAGATCCCCGCGATAGAGCTCCAACGCGGCGGCTCGATCGCCGCGGGCGAGCGCGTCTTCGAACGCCGCGACGTCGGACCAGAACCCCTCGTCCGACAGCGATACCTCGTCGTCGCCCCGCGTGACCACGACCGAGTCACCCAGGAACTGCCGCAGGCGATAGAGCGACTGGCGCACGGCGCTCCGTGCCCGGTCCTGGCTCATCTCCGGCCAGAAGCATCCGATCAGCGAGTCGCGCCGGTGGAAGCCTCGGGTGGCGCCCGCGCTGAGGAACGCGAGCAGGCCGAGCAGCTTCGGCCGGGCCAGCACGGCCTGGGTATCGGTGCCTTCGGGGCCCACGAGCTGGGCCGCCCCGAGCGCCCGGAACTCGATCATCTGGGGTTGGACCCTCCTGGGAGACGGCAGGGAGACAGCGGGGAGACGCGCTCCTCCTATCCTGCCGCAAAGGTAGGACGGCAGCGAAACAGGGGCAAACGAGCCCCCATCAGGAGGAGGTCACAATGAAACGGACACTGAACCTGGGCGGAATCGCCCTCGTGCTGCTCTTGGGAGCGAGCTGCGGCGACGTCGAGATCAACGGGCCGGACTGGCCCAAGTGGCAAGATCCCGACAGTGCCACCGGCAACGCGCGCGTCACGTGGGAGTGGCGTGGTCAGCTCACCGCGGGACAGCACGTCGAGATCAAGAGCATCTTCGGGGACATCCGCGGCGTGCGGACCGCGGGAACCGAGGTGGTGGTCAGGGCGACCAAGATCGGCGCGGCCGATAAGGTGGACGACGTGAGCATCGAAGTGGTGCCGCACGAGACTGGTGTCACGATCTGCGCCGTGTATCCCGATGCCCCGGGGCAGACGCCCAACACGTGCGCGCCGGGTTTCGGCGGCAACATGACCGTATGGGATGGAGGACAGGGCGTGGTCAAGGTGAACTTCGTCGTGGAGGTGCCGGACGGAGTGAGCCTGATCGCGAGGACCCTCAAGGACGGCTGGCCCTGGTCTTAGCGAAGCAGGGATCAGAGCAGTGGAACCTCAGCACAGCGCCCGGCCTGGTGCCGGGCGCTGTGGTGTGGGTGGCCGACCCGACAGATCACGACATTTGGCACGACACTTTGTCGTGGCAAACCGGCATTTTCCCCTTCAAACCCGGCAACGGACGACACGAACCCGCGTTCAGTGTGACATGTGCCGGGTTTGACCCCCTCAGCGGCGGCGCTCTGGATCAGGAAACTCCTGCACCAGCTCAAAGACGAGAAACAACCTCCCCTCTTCGCTCTGGCCGCGCACCGCCCGAGGCCGTACTGTAGCGCTGTACACGCGTGAGGTCGCGCGGCATGGAAGACCTCATTGCACGCCTCAAGGCCACCCTCGCCGGCCGCTACGCCATTGAGCGGGAGCTCGGTAGCGGTGGGATGGCGACGGTGTATCTCGCCGAGGACCTGAAGCACCACCGTCAGGTAGCCATCAAGCTCCTCGACCCTGAATTGGCGAGGGCCTTGGGGACAGAGCGGTTCCTGCGCGAAGTCGAAATCACAGCCAACCTGAATCACCCGCACATCCTCCCACTGCTCGACTCCGGCGAGGCGGACGAGTTCCTGTACTACGTGATGCCGTATGTGGAAGGCGAGACGCTGCGCGACAAGATCCAGCGCGAGAAGCAGCTGGCGGTGGACGAGGCGCTGGAGATCACGCGCAGTGTGGCCCGGGCTTTGAGCTACGCCCACAGGCACGATGTCGTCCATCGTGACATCAAGCCGGAGAACGTGTTGCTTTCGGCCGGTGAAGCCGTAGTGGCCGACTTCGGGATTGCGAAAGCGATCACGGAGGCTGGTGAAAAACAGCTTACGGAGACAGGGCTCGGTGTCGGGACGCCAGCCTACATGAGTCCCGAGCAGATGACAGGGGAGAGGGCACTCGACGGTAGGAGTGACCTCTATTCGCTCGGCTGTGTGCTGTATGAGATGCTGGTGGGCGAGCCGCCGTATACCGGACCAACCGTACAGGTGATTCTCGCGCGGAAGTCTGTCGAGCCAGTCCCTCGTTTGAAGATCGCGCGGGAGACCGTGCCAGACGTGGTTGAACAAGCGACGAGGAGGGCGTTGGCCAAGACCCCTGCCGATCGGTTTGCGACGGCTGAGCAGTTCGCGGAAGCGCTGTTTGCAGAGGCTACCGTCCCTGAGATCGAGACGCCGTCGATTGTGGTGCTGCCGTTTGAAAACCTGAGCCCTGACCCGGACAGCGAGTACTTCGCCGACGGATTGACCGAGGAACTCATCACCGACTTGTCGCAAGTGAGCAGGTTACGTGTGGTGTCGCGCACGTCCACAATGATGCTTAAGGATGCTCGCACTTCGATCCGATCCATCGCGCAGGAGGTAGGTGTTCAGTATGCCCTGGAGGGGACAGTCAGGAGGGCCGGGAGCAGCCTCCGGATCACTGCCCAGCTCATTGACGCAGCTTGTGATGGACACGTCTGGGCAGGAAAGTTCAGTGGGACGCTCGACGATGTGTTCGATATTCAGGAGACTGTTTCCCGCGAGATTGTCGACGCTCTCAAGGTGAAGCTGACGCCCGAGGAAGACCGACGAATGACGGCCAGACCGATCGACGATGTGGCAGCGTACGACAACTACCTGCGAGCCATTGAGGAGGTACACGGCTTTCGTGCGAAGCTTCAGGAGTTGAAAGGAAGAGCCGACACGCATCCCTTGGATGCCAAGACTGCTGCAAGGCTGCTTCTGGATATGGTTGGAGTGGTGGGGTTGGAGCCTGAGTTCCTCGAGGAAGGTCGTGAGCGGGTGGTGATAAGAACTGGTCGCTGCCCGATCTACGAAGCGGGCCGGGCGCTGGGCATGGACCACTCGGCTATCGAATCGCTGTGCCGCACCCGAATCCTGCCGCGCATGGACCGGGCCGCCAAGGAGCTTGATCCCAGGCTGCGCTTCGGGTTGCTGCAGTTCCGGGCCGGCACTGAGGATTCGTGTGTTGAGGAGATCGTCATGACCTAGCGCCGGCGCGACTTCGCGCCTGGCATTTGCATGTTTACGCGAGTTAATTCGACAAGGTGCGACATTTGCGCCCACAAGTTGCGACAGAGCGTGACATTCTTCGCTGCAACCTTAGATCGTCCTGGGCAGAAAGAGAGGCGACGCGTGTCCTGGTTTCGCTTTTCCTCGCTGATCTTTGCCTTCTGGGCTGTTGTATTCGTCTTTTTTCCCCGTTTCACAAATGAGTCTGCTGGCATCGGCTATGGAGGCAGTACCCATGCAGAGGATTGGACGCAGCTCGTTGGCCTGCTATCGCTGGGCTTCGCCGTTCTGCTCAATGAGGCGCATCGAGCCGCGAGCTCTGACGTGCACCGCATCGCGTCGATTAGTGTACTTTCGGCCACCTTGCCTTGTGCGTTCCTCATGACCTACTGGCAGATTATCCCGGACCGTCAGTGGGTTCGACTCGACATCATGAACATCCTGTTCTTGTATCTGATGTCTTACGGCATGTTCCTGCGCAGCGGACTGTGGCGGCCGAAGAGTCGAGGATCGACGAGCCGATGAGGGTGCTGTGGATGTGCGGTCGGGGGAGGCGACAAAGTACGACATTTCTTTCCCAAAACCGCATCTGCCGCAGCCTAAACCCGGCCGAGCTTCGCTAGGCCGTGCCACGGAGGCAGGCTTTGGGTACAGGCGACTGCAGCCTACTACTAGTTAGGCGTCACCGATCATGAACGGGGATGACGGAAGAATGGGTGCTGAGACTGACCAACGCTCGTTGCTCTCCCGGTTTCTGCAGGGGCCGGCGATGCTGGAGCAGGCGGTTGCTGGTTTGCGCGATGTCGACCTCGATGCTCCTCCGTCGCAAGGCGGCTGGACGATTCGGCAGATCGTGCATCACGTTGTTGATGGGGACGATCTCTGGAAGATCGGTATCAAGGCCGCGCTGGGGAATGAAGAAGGCGAGTTTACCCTGGAGTGGTACTGGAGGCTACCGCAAGACGCCTGGGCCGATCGCTGGTGCTACGCCCACCGACCGCTCGACGTTTCCCTGGCTCTGTTCAGGGCGACCAGAGCTCACATCGCGCAACTACTGGAACACGTCCCTGACGGATGGAGCCGATCGGTGAGTGTTCGGACGCCGCAAGGAACGGAACGGGTGTCGGTCCGCGCCGTGGTCGAGATGCAGGCTGATCACGTGGCTCATCATGTCGAGAGAATCGCGGTCATTCGCGCGGAGCGTGGTGACGCCTAACAGGCGCATGCAGCTGCGGAGGCGTGGTCAGGGGGAGACGATAAAGTACGGCATTTGCACCCCCAAAGTACGACAAAGTACGATATTTTGACGTCCAAACCCGGCGACGGACGACACGAACTCGCGCTTAGTGTGACATTTTGCCGGGTTTCGGGCCCCTAGCGCGGACGCTCTGGATCAGAAGCCCTCTGCTCGACATCGAATCAGGAGTGACCTCCTCCCCTCAACGCTCTAGCTTAGCGCCGTCTCGAGCCGTACTGTAGGGCTGTACGTACGTGAGGTCGCTGGTATGGATGACCTCATTGCACGCCTCAAGGCCGCACTGGCCGACCGCTACCAGATCGAGCGCGAGCTGGGTCACGGTGGGATGGCCACAGTCTATCTCGCCGAGGACCTCAAGCACCATCGTAAGGTGGCCATCAAGGTCCTCCGGCCCGAGCTCGCCGCTGCGCTCGGGACGGAGCGATTCATCCGCGAGATCGAGATCGCGGCCAAGCTGACCCATCCCCACATCCTCATGCTGATCGATTCGGGCGAGGCGGAGGGGTTCCTCTATTACGTCATGCCCTACATCGAAGGCGAATCGCTGCGTAATCGGCTGGACCGCGAGGGGAAGTTGTCGGTCGAAGAGGGGATCCGCCTAACCGATCAGGTCGCGTCGGCCCTGAGCTATGCGCACGAGCAGGGCGTGGTGCATCGCGATATCAAGCCGGAGAACATTCTGCTCGCGGGCGACCAGGCGATCGTGGCAGACTTCGGGATTGCGCGCGCCGTGCAGGTCGCGGGCGGTGCACGCTTGACGGGGACGGGGTTGGCGATCGGGACGCCGGCGTACATGAGTCCCGAGCAGGCGATGGGGCTGGCGGAGGTGGACGCCCGCAGTGACGTGTACGCCTTGGGCTGTGTGGTCTACGAGATGGTGAGTGGGCATTTGCCGTTTGAGGGAGAGACCCCGCAGGCGTTGCTGGCGAGGCATGCGGTGGATACCGTGCCCGAGCTCAGGAGGAGCGATCCCGCAATTCCGCTCTTTGTCGAGCGGGCGGTGGAGAAGGCGCTGGCGAAGGATCGGGAGGATCGCTTCGACACGCCGAGTGCATTTGCGCAGGCGTTGACCACCGGGACGGTGGTGGCGCGCGCGCGCCGCCGGCGCCCGTGGCTCCCGCGCACGTTGGCCGGGGCGGTCGCCATCGCGCTGGCGGCCATTGCAGGCTGGTGGCTGGCCACGATAGCGGGCGGCCCCACCGTCGAGCGCTTGGCAGTACTTCCGCTCACCGATCTCACCAACGATCCAGGGCAGGAGTACCTGGTCGCGGGGGTGCACGAAGCACTGCTGGCCGAGCTGGGGCGGCTGGGGCTCTCCGTCACCGCCCGGGCCACGATGGCCCAATACCGCGACACGGAGAAGACCATCAGCGAGATCGCGCGCGAACTGGACGTGGACGCGGTCATCGAGGGCTCCGTGTTCCGAGGAGGAGACAGTCTCGAGATCGCTGCCCGGCTCTATGACACCGACGAGCAGGAGATCTGGAACGGCACCTTCGATGGCGTGTTGTCGAACGTCGTGGCGCTGTACCGCGGCTTCGCGCGCGCCATCGCCGGCGAGGTTGAAGTGCGCCTGAGCCCCGCGGCCGAGGAACGCCTCGGTCAGACACGGGCGGTCAACCCCGCGGTGTACGAGGCATACCTCCGGGGGATGCACCTCCTGAACAACGCCAGCAGGTCGGAAGAGTTCGATGATGCCATCGGCTATTTCGAGGCAGCCGTAGAGCAGAACCCTGCCGACCCGCTGGCGTACACCGGCCTGGCCCTCGGCTATACCACCATCGGTCACGGGGTGAGCCCTCCGGACGACGTGTGGCAGCGGGCGCGGGCGGCGGCAGAACGAGCGATTCGTCTTGACTCGACGCTGGCAGAAGGATGGGCCGCATTGGCCCACATCAAGTTGTACGCCGACAGTGATTGGGAGGGTGCCGAGCGGACGTTCCGACGGGCCAACGAACTCAATCCGAGCCTTGCCATGAACCACTACCACTACGCGTGGTATCTGGCGCTGTTCGGTCGGGTAGACGAGGCGCTCGTGGAGCACCGGCGGGCCCAGGAGCTGGATCCGCTGACGCCGCTTCACACGGTGTGGATACCGGGATTGTACGGGTTCTCGGAGGAACCGGACACAAGGCGGGCGTTGGCGGAAGCCCGGCACAACGTGGAACAGTATCCTGACGATGCCACTGCCTGGAACGTGTTGGCCGGGTGTGCTGCAGAAGCGGGGCTCTTCGATGAGGGGCTGGCGGCCGGGGAACGGGCACTGGCCCTCGATCCAGAGGGGGAGTTAGGCCTGGTTTATCTCTATGTGCAGGTCGGTCGCAGGGAGGATGCCCTCCGCATTGTGGAGAAGTTCGAGGCTCTGCCTCCCAGCGCCTGGAACGCCCTGGGCTTGGCAGATGCATACGAGGCGCTAGGGAATCAGGACGAGGCCCTCCGCTGGCTCGACTACGAGCCCCACCACGCCTGGGTCGCGTGGAGCGTGGGCTGGGGTTTCCTGGAGTATCGAGATGATCCGCGGTTCCAGGCAATTGCGCGGCGAATGAACCTGCAGCATGTGCCAGGCGAACGAGCGCCGCGTCCGCTCCCCGTGGAGGCGCGGCCACTCGCTGGGACTGAGGATATCCCATGACCGACCACATCGCATCGACCAGTCGCCTACGATTGGCCCCCGCCCTGAGTGTACACGCGGGCGCGGGGGCCTTGTGTTGAGCGCTGTCTTCTCCGAGAGGTCGCGCGACGAAGTCCGACATTTGTGGCCGTGAAGTACCGCAAAGTACGACATCTTCTCCTCAAACCCCGGCAACGGACGACACGAACCCGCGTTTAGTGTGACATTTTGCCGCGTTTGAGCCCCTTAGCGCCGCAGCTCTGGATCAGAAGAGTCCTGGTTCGATCCCAGGCGGGGCAACTTGCTCGGAGCGCGTCGGCTCTTGCTCGATTCGCTTGGGCGACGCTTCCGGCTATCCGTGGCGCTGCATACTGAAGGCCCACTACTCCATCGCCGACGGCAGCCTGGTCGCTGTGAAGTGGCCCGCAGCGACCGCTCCCGCAAGCGTGGAGTAGCTCCAATCTCCGGCAAGTCGGGGCGCCGGGCTCCCCCGCGCTAATGCGCCCGCCAGGAAGACGTTGTTGTCCGCGCTGCCGGGGTTCAAGTCGAGAACGAGGTCCTCGGCACTGAACTGACCCTGCAGCGTTCCCTCACCGACCTGCGGGCCAACCTCGGTGTCGGTATCGGCGTCCGGTGCCCGTTCGATCCCCCAGCTGCCGCTGACCGACGAATCGTCGTGGAACAGGATCTGGAGTGTACCGGTGAGCAAGAGCGTGCCGGTCGAATCCGTCGCCTGATACACGTACACGCCGCTCAGCTCCTCAGGTCCCGTCACGCCATTCGAGCACGCGACGCCCGCCGCTGCCACCAGCAATCCCAACGCCAGTCTTTTCATCGCCCCTCCCGTCTCTTTTTGTGGCGTCTTTGGCGCACCCCTCGACGCCACCAGCGATTATGCTACGCCGTATGCCGCCGCTTTGTTCCGGAACGTCCCTCCCATAGTAGACGCCAGGCTGCGGTCATCATCGGCGCGGGGCTCGCCGCCTGGCGCCGACGTTTAATACCCTCCCTTCGACGGTGGCCGTCACCCGGAGACCGGCGAGCCACGCCAGCGTCGGGGCGATGTCGATAGTGCGAGCCTCCTCCTCGCCCCGGCCAGAGCGAATGCCGCCACCGAGAAAGACGATGGGCACCTCAGGCGCGGGCTTTTCGGC
>JBDHBX010000037.1:0-30195 GCA_039592335.1 Gemmatimonadota bacterium
ATGATGAGCGTAACTTGTTCGGCGCCCGTGGCGTCGAGGTGGCGCCGCGCCCGCGCCAGGGCGGGAATCGTGGGCACCGAGATGTTGTCGCGGAAGATGAGCGGCGCCGCGCCGGTGGCTCCGCCGCGCCCGTCCAGAATGACGTAGTCCACCCCCACCTGGAGCGCGGCATCGATGTCCTGCTCGATGTGCTGCGCCGAGAGCTTGAAGCCGATGGGTATGCCACCGGTGGCGTCGCGCGCCTCTCCCGCGAAGGCGCGGAAGTCGGCCGGCGTGGTCCAGTCGGGGAAGCGCGCGGGGGAGACCGCGGACTTTCCCTCCGCGAGTCCCCGCACCTGCGCGATCTTGCCCTTCACCTTCTCACCCGGCAGGTGCCCGCCCGTCCCCGTCTTGGCGGCCTGCCCGCCCTTGAAGTGCATGGCCTGCACCTTCTGGAGCTTGTCCATCGAGAACCCGAACCGGGCCGAGGCCAGCTCGTACAGGTAGCGCGAGTTCTCGGCCTGCTCTTCGGGGAGCATCCCCCCCTCGCCCGAGGCGATACCGGTACCGGCCAGCTCGGCGCCGCGCGCGAGCGCGACCTTGGCCTCCTCCGACAGCGCGCCGAAGCTCATGTCGGAGACGAACAGCGGGATGTCGAGCCGCAGCGGTCTCTTCGCCCCCGGGCCGATCGTGAGGTCGCTTCCCACCTCCACGTCGTCGAGCTGCGGCGGCGTGGCGAGCTGCGCCGTCACGAACTGGATGCTGTCCCAGCGTGGCAGCTCGGGGCCGGGCACCCCCATCGCCGCCACCGGACCGTGCGCGCCCTCCAACCCCTGTGCGGCGAGCCCCTGGATCGTCTTGGTGTGCGGCTCCTCGGGCGTACCGTGCACGTCCTGGTACGTACCCTGGTAGGCGTCTCGGTCGAACGGCTGCGGGTTCTCGCGCTCCCACGCGGTGATCTCGTCGGCATCGACCCACACGGCGCCATCCTCCACCCAGGCGGAGAACTTGTGCAGCCGCTCGGCGTTGTTGTACTCGCTGATGCCGGTGCGGAACTGGAAGTCCCACTGGTGCACGCCGCAGATCAGGTTCTCGCCCTGAATGGAGCCGTCGGCCAGCAGCGCTCCCCGGTGCAGGCAACGGCCGTACAGCACCGAGACCTCGTCATCGTAACGGATGATGACGAGGTCCACGTTCCCCACCAGGGCGAGGGTCGGTGCGCGGTCCTCGAGCGCGTTCCACTCGGCGATTCGCTGTTTCTGCATGTCTCTCCTCAACTGCGGCTGCGGTCGCGCGGTTCCATGCCGCGCACGGACACCGGGGCGATATGACTAACCGGCCCGCCGCCCAATGAACAGCACCACGAGGGTGCCGAGGGCCTGCTGAAGTCAGGGAACTTCGCGGGGAGCTATGGGGCGCGTCAACCTGACGCGGGAGGGGCTAGAATGGCAGCGACAAGCCGACGTGCCATTGCGGCGAGCGAAGCTGCCGCAGCGAAGCGTGTGGCACGAGCTCGACCTCCCGCCAGCGCTCGGTGCGGATCAGCAGGCCGATGCCGGCGCCCACGAGGGTGGGTGGCAACGTGATGATGGCGAAGGCCCTGAGCCACTCGTCCCCGCCGCACACCGTGTCGCCGCCACAGAAGCCCGCCAGGAACAGCAACGAGGCGGTGGCACCGAGGCCGAAGCCGACGGCGGCCCCCGTCACACCCTTGGACCCCTCTCCCTCGCTCACCTCGATGCGGCGCACGCGAGCGAGCGGGAGAGTGAGATCGGGCGCACCGTTCTCGAGGTCGATCGTGACCGACTCGCTCGAGAGTCGGACCAGCGATCCCACGTGCGGGTCGAGAGACGAGCTCGGCGCGGTCACGCGGACGCGGGTGCCCGGCGGCAATTGGTCGGCTTGCTGCGCGTCCAGTGCGCCGGGCGTGGTCAGCAGCAGGCTGGTGAGCGCTAGTGCAAGGCCGCCCCGAGGTAGTACGGCCACAACAGCAGCCCGAGAATGGCCTTGAAGAACCCGAGCTTGGCGAATCCCAGCGTGAACAACCAGCCAATGAACCATACCGACCCCACCTGTCCCCCCGTCTCTGCTTTAGACATGTCAGCCTCCCTGGAGGTTGCCTACTGTGAGCCCTCGAACCGCGGCCAGATCTCCTGTAGCGTCTCCTCGGGCCCCCGCCCCACGAAAAACGTGAGGTTGCGCTGCTCGGCCACCATATACGGATGAGTCCAGTAGGCAGCGGAGTCGAGCGTGGTGAAGTGGTCCCCAATCTCGTCGCGCGAGAGCCCCACCGTGATCGTGACGTCGCCGGGCTTGTCCCCTGGCCCGAAGAACCAGTAGCTCCCCACGATGGCCACGGCATTGGGCAGACCGTGCCGGGGGCCGTAGAAGTCGATTGCGCCCGCCTCCCCGTAGTTGCTCGCCAGGATCACCGCCTGCTCGCGGTCCCCCGGCGGCAGTCCGTGGTACACGCCCGCCACCGCCTCGACGAACGGCTCCCACCCGAGCATGTCGGCGTAGTCCTGCGGCAGACGCTCGACCGCACCCACGTTCGTGGTGCGGGCGCGCTCGATGCCGAGGGCGGTGACGTATGCCTCCATGCGGGGCGGGGGCAGCACGGGGAACCCGAGGGGCAGGATGAGAAGACCCCACGCCACGACGGCTGTTGCAGTACCCCAGCGCAGCACGGCGCCCCAGCGTGGGATCCGTAGTCCCTCGAGTACCACCGCTCCCGCGGCGAACAGCGTGGGGTGCACGGGACCCGCGTAGTACGGCTTGCCGCGCAACACGACGAGCAGGATCAGCGCCCAGAGGCAGCTCCACCCTACTAGCCCAAACGGGCGGAAGCGCTTGGATCCGACCAGCGCTGCGAGCCCAACGAACGACACGACGCCGGTGGTGGGACCCCACAGCACGTGCCGGATCAGGAACTCGAGCGGCGTGACGCGAGCGAGCTGCGCGCTCCGCAGATCGCCCATCTGGTCGAAGATGGGAAAGCCCAGCCGAATCTGGCCGATGATGCTGGGGCTGCCGATGACGAACGCCATGGCGCCGGCCAGCCATGGCCACGGGGTCTTGAGCGCGCGCCGAGCCGGCGTGACGGCAAGGGCCAGCAGCACGGCGAGCCCGAACACCAGGATGCTGTATTTTGAAAGCAGTCCCAGCCCGCTCGCGGCGCCGAACACCACCCACCAGCGCGGCTCGGGCTCCCTGATCCACCGCACCAGGGCGTACAAACCCAGCGTCCACCAGAACTGATCCAGCACCACCGGTTGGAACAGTGTGCCCGAGCGCATGAACAGGGGATTGCACAGCACGCACAGCGCGGCGAGGCCCTGCGCGAAGCGCCCACCGCCGAGCTCCCGCGCGATCAGCGCGGCCAGCACCATGAGCCCGGTGCCGAACAGGGCGGGGAAGAAGCGAACCGCGAACAGCGTGTCGCCCAGCAGCCCGCGTGCGAATTCCGACAGCATTGCGATGAACGGTGGGAAATCCATGCGTAAGAGCTGGAGATGCTCTCCCATCGCCATGTAGAGGAACTCGTCGCGGTGGAACTCGAAGGGGCCCAGCGTGTTGGTGCCGAAGTGGAGTGCCAGCTTGACGGCGACGAGCGCGCCGACCACGGCGAGCGCGACCGGCTGGCGCTGCGCGGCTGCTGAAGGCGCCGTCACCGTGCGGTGCGTCTATTCCTTCTTCGGCGCCGGCCTGGAGCGCTTCACCACGGCGCCGCCGCCACCGGGTGCTAACGCCTCGCCGGCCGTCTCATCCACCGAGCGCACATGCAGGTCCCGCTGCGGGAACGGGATCTCGATGCCGGCCTCCTTCAGTGCGTTGTTGACCGCCACCTTGACCTCGCTCTCCACGAAGAACCAGCGGTCATAGTTGTTCGTCCAGAACCGCAGCTTGAAGTCCAGGGAACTCTCCCCGAACCCGGTGAACAGCACGTATGGCTCGGGGTGCTGGAGCGTGTCCTCATGGCTCTTGGCCTGCTCGAGCAGGATGTTCATGACCAGCTGCGGATCCGTCCCATACGCCACACCCACGTAGATCTCGATGCGGCGCAACCGGTCGGACAGTGTCCAGTTGATCACACGCCCGGAAATCAGGTCGCCGTTGGGCACGATCACCTCAGCGCCGGCGAACGTGCGGACCACGCTGGCCCGGATGCCGATCTGCTTGACGCTGCCCACCAGATTCTCGATTTCGATGGTGTCGCCGATCTGAATGGGTCGCTCGAACAGGAGGATCAACCCCGAGATGAAGTTGTTGACGATGTTCTGGAGGCCGAAGCCGATACCGACGCCCAGCGCACCGGCGAGGATCGTGAACTTGGTGAGATCGAACCCCGCCGCTCCCGCTGCGAAGAAGAAGGCGAGCAGCAGGATGATGTAGTAGGCCGTGGTAGAGATCGTCTCGCGCATGCCGCGCGGAAGCGTCATCCTGCTGAGCACGTCCTCCCGCAGCGTGAGCCGCGCGATGCGGGCGAACATCAGGCCGAGCCAGAGGGCCAGGAAGAAAGCCAGGATGTCGAGCAGCGAAATCTGCCAGCTTCCCAGACCCCACTCGGTCGTGAGGATGGCACCCAACGTGTCCATGAAGGGGTCGTACAGCCGGAAGGCGCGTGTGGCGAAGGTGAGCCATGCAAAGACGCCGCCAAGATGGACCAGCGTCGTGGCCTTCCCCACGATCTCCTCGCCGTGGTCACGGATCACGCGCAAGGCTCGCAGCGTGTCCATGTGAACGGACGCGTGCAGCACCACGTCCGCGGCCTTGACGCCGAGTAGCACGATGAGGCCAATCAGGGCGGCCGCAACCGTGCCGTCGGTCATGAGCTCTGCGAGCGCGACGTAGCCGAGAATGTTCGCGATGAGCGAGGCACCGAGCAGCGCCACGGCACCGCGGAGCAAGAAGAGGAACGCACGCTGCCAGCGGGAGCGCGCCGCGCTACTCTTCCGGAGCTCTCGACGGAGGAAGAAGAGGATTCCCCCGAAAACTGCCACGCTCTCGGCGAGCAATATGAGCCGCTTGAGCAGCGGCTGGGTGACGGCAATGTCGAGGACGACGTCTGCGGCGAAGATCCCGATGAGGGCATACACCGGACTGGTCAACTTGGACGGCACCAGCGCCGGCACCAGACGCACGAGTGGCACCATCGCAACCAGGCCCACGATCTCGAAGAACGCAGTTGGCGCCAACGGGTGTAGCGTCCGTGTGAACAGCAGCGCGAGCAGGAAGCCGGTCGCGACCGGGCGGTCCAGGATGAGCCCCGCCGACTGAACGGTCTTGTCGTCGATGTCCCAGTGCTGCGTGCGTCGCCGTAACGCGATGAGGGAACCTGCCAAGACCAGGAACAGGACCAGATGCACCCACAGGTTCTCGTCGTTGCGCGTGGCGTAGTCCTGGACTCGCGCCAGGCGCTCGCGGAACGCTGCTTGTGCGCGGGGCGCGCGTGCCTCGCGCTCCTCCCGGGTGAATGCCCCCCACAGCGGCGGACTCTCCGCGCTCAGGATGCGGCGTTGTGCGCTCTGCCGTGCCGCCTGAATCGACGTCAGGACCTCGCTGACGATGATCGATTGATCAGCAATCTGGTTCTGCAGCGTCAGCAAGCGGTCCCGGGGGCGGCGCACCTGGGCATCGACGGCGTCGATGTCGCTCAGTTGTGAGCGCACCCGCTCGACCAGTGCTTCTGGGAGCTCTTCGGCTGGGGCCGAATCGCTGGTCAATTGCCACGACCCGCGCATCTCGGCGAGGCGAGTTCGTTGCTCGTTGAGCGATTGAGTCTGGCTCTCCAGCGTGCCACGTCCCTGATCGAGCGTGGACTGGTAACTGAGCCATTGCTGGTCCAGGTCTTCCAACTCGCTGAGGTAAAGTGTGGTGAGGCGGCCCTGGCTGAGTCCGTCGCGCTGCTCGCTTATGGTCTCGACCAGGGACTGCAGGGCGGAGTCGATGCTGGCCACGGCACTGTCGGAGACCAATCCCGCGCGGATCTCGCGCAGGATCGCGGTTGCCTCCTCCGCCCGCTGGGGGATGTCCGTCGCGGCGATTGGCTGCGGGCCGCTTGGGATTGCCACCGTGTCCGCTTGAGTGGCGGGCGGTTGCTGTTGCTCCTGAGCCAGGAGCACCCCGTGCCACGGCGTTCCGAGGAGACCGGCCAGTGCCGTGGCCGCGATGAGGTGACACCGAATGATCGTCATTGCGCTACCGTGCCTTCCCGGTACGTCGCCGCTCCCGCAATTCCTCCAGGGCGCCCTGTACGTACACCCGCGTCATTTCCTTGCGCCACGCGAGTCCGAAATCTGTGTTGTCCATCGGCTTGGACGGCTTGAACGCCGCACTGGCGGCCGCCGCGACCGCCTCGTCGTCCAGCGAGGTCCCGATGATCGCCTGCGCGGCCTCGGCCACCGGCATGGGGTAGCTCGCCACCGCGCCCAGCACGATGCGGGCGTCGGCCACGAGGTTGCCGTCCCATCGGATCCACGCCGCCACCCCCAGCACCGGGAAGTCGAACGTCCCGCGGCGGCGCAGCTTCCAGTAGGTCGCATCCCAGCTGTCGAGAGCCGGGAGGCGTACCTCGGTGAGGACTTCGTCCGGGTGCATAGTGAGATAGCGAATGCCGTCGTCGTTGAAGAAGTCGCTTGCCGGAACGACGCGTTCGTCGTCGGGGCCGGCGAGGACGAACTCGGCGCCCACGGCCACGGTGACGGGCGCCGTGTCGCTCGACTGCACGGCCCAACAGCGTGGGCTGGACGGCGCCACCCAGCAGATCTCGCCGTCCTTCTTCATGCAGAAGTCGATTGATTTCCGCCACTCGAAGGTCTGGTTGTAGTAGTTGCAGCGCGTGTCGAGGCAAAGGTTGCCACCGAACGTGCCCATGTTGCGCAGCAGCGGTGTGCTCACGAGCTCCGCCGCGCGCGCGAGTGCCGATTGACCCTTGCGTATGCGGGCGTTGGCATGCAACGCGGTCAGCGTCACGCCGGCGCCCACGGAGACCTCGGTGCCGGCCTTGCCCCCGGTGATGCGCGTGAGCGCGCGGATGCGCGCCAGCGAGATCACCACCTTCGGCTCCTGATGCCGCCGCTTCATGTTGGGGTAGAGATCCGTCCCCCCCGCGACGTACATCCCGCCCGGCCCGGCGTCCTGCTTCATGCGCAGGGCTTGCCGCACGGTCTTGGGCTCGAGGTAGCTGAACTGTGGCAGTCGCAGCATCGCTACCGGCTCACTCGCTCCACCGGATCTCGAAGTCCACTTCCCAGTCTCCCCCCGGCATCAGTTTGCGAGACAGCTCCTCCACGACGATGTCGCGGCCGCCGGACATGGAAACCGCCTTGTTGGAGTAGCCGAGACAGGCGGGGCCGAGCCAGTCGAGGAACATCTCGGGCAGCTCGAAGTGCACCGTGGCAAACCCCTTCTCGGCCGTGGGTACCGTGACGCTTCCCGTCGTGAAGAAGCGGCTCCACAGCTTGGGATAGTTGCCGATCACGAACGACGGGTTCGCGAGCCGAAAGAAGACCTTGTACACCGCGTTCAGGCTGCGGTCGGCGATGAACTCGTACATCTTCGCCAGTGCGTGGTCGTCGCGCTGCCCGCTCTCCTCTGCCACGGCATGGGCCATGTATTTGAACGCCTCGAACGAGTAGGCGCCGAACGGCACCAGCGCGCTCGACCACACCTTCGCCCGGTCCTCGGGAAGGCGGGCCAGGGCCCGCTGCCATACGTCCTTGCCGTACTCCTTGAGGATGTACTCCTTGGCGAACACGAAATTGACGCCCTTGGCGACTTCGTCGGTCATGGCTGCACCGCCTTTCCGTCACCGCCCTCCCAAGGTGGTGGCACGCGGGTCGGCTCGGGCCAGTTGACCGCCGGGAAGCCTGACGGTCCGTAGCGGGGCTCCTCCCCCTTTGCCTTGCGCTGGAGCGCCTTGAGCACCTTTTCGGGTGTGATCGGCACCTCGTCCACGCGCACCCCCACGGCATCGTACAGCGCGTTGGCCACGGCCGGCATCACCGGCAGCAGCGGCCCCTGGCCGACTTCCTTGGCGCCGAACGGCCCGAGCGGGTCGGGATCCTCGATCAGATAGGTCACCACGTCGCACATTTCGAGTGTCGTGGGGCTCTTGTACTCGAGCATGCTGGGGATCTTGTGAACGAGGCCTCGCTTCTCCCGGTACGCCATCTCCTCCATCAGAGCCTCGCCCAGGCCCATGTACACGCCCCCCTCCACCTGGCCCATCACCGTGACGGGGTTGATGCTGCGTCCGATGTCGTGGGCGATCCAGATGGTGGGCACGCGCAGGATCCCGGTGTCCGGGTCAACCTCGACCTCGGCGATCGCGGCGCTGTAGGAGTACGCCGGCGACGGCCCCACGCCGGCGCCGCGGTAGCGCCCCGGGTTACGAGGCGGCGTGTACGATCCCACCGTGCCAATGGTACCCTCGGCGCCCTCGGCGAGCTGCACCGCTTCGGCGAAACTCATTCCGCAGTCGGGGTCCTCCACGTCGAACACGCGATTCTCGGCGAAGGCAATCCGGACCTCGGGGACGTCGAGCTTCTGTGACACGTGGGGGGCGATGATCTCGCGGGCGCGCTCGGCGGCCTGGAGCGCCGCGTTGCCGCTCATCAGCGTGACGCGCGAGGAATAGCTTCCCAGATCGACCGGTGTGAGATCGGTGTCGGCGGTGACCACCTGGACATCGGCGACTTCGATCCCCAGCACCTCCGCCACGATGTACGCGAGGATGGAGTCGGAGCCTTGGCCGATATCGGTGGAGCCGCAGAATACAGTTACGCCGCCGCCCCGGTCGCACTTCAGCTGCACGCCGGAGTGCGGCATGTTGTTCCAGTAGATGGGGAGTCCCGCGCCGCTCAGGTAGCTCGAGCAGGCGAGCCCTACACCCTGCCCATGCGGGAGCTTACGGAACTTCTCCTTCCAGCCTGCCCCATCGGTGACCTTCCGGATGCACTCGCCGAGTCCCATGCTGCCGACCTTCAGGTAGTTGGCGGTCACCGAGTCGGGCGGCACGAGGTGGCGCAGGCGCAGCTCGGCGGGATCGGCCTCCAGCTCCTCGGCGAGCTTGTCCAGATGGATCTCGAGCGCGTAGCGCGGCTGGGGCGTGCCGTGGCCGCGCTTGGGGCCGCACGGCGCCTTGTTGGTGAAGGTGCGCGCGCCCTGGAACTTGTAGCGCTCCACGTGATAGGTGACGGTCTGTAGCGCGCCCGTGTAGTAGGTGCTCGCCACCCCGTAGGAGCCGTACGCCCCACCGTCGAGCAGCGTCCTGAAGTGCATGCCCTTGATCGCGCCGTCCTTGGCGACGCCGGTCTTCACCCACATCAGCGTGGGATGGCGCCCGCGGTGACAGTAGAAAACCTCTTCGCGCGTGAGGGCGATCTTCACCGGTCGGCCGGTGACCATCGAGAGCTTGGCGACCACGACCTCGTGGTTGAATGGGTCGCTCTTCCCGCCGAAGCCGCCGCCGTTGGGGCAGGCGATGACGCGAATGCGGGAGGCCGGCAGCTCCAGCACCTTGGTGAGCGCGCGGTGCACGTAGTGGGGCGTCTGTGTCGAGCTCCACAGGGTGAGCTTGTCGCCCGACCAGTCGGCTACCGCCGCGTGCTGCTCCATGGGGAGATGCGTGCTCCCCTCGTAGAAGAACAGGTCCTCGCGCACCAGGTCGGCCTCGGCGAACCCTTGCTCCACATCCCCGAACTCGAGGTCGACCAACTTGTGGAGGTTGCCCTCGGGGCCGTAGTCGTGGATGCGCGGCTCAGGAGTGGCCACGGCGTGCTGGGCCGACGCGATGGCCGGAAGCTCGTCGTATTGCACGTCGATCAGATCGAGTGCAGCCGTGGCGATTTCTTCGGTGATGGCGGCAACGGCCGCCACCGGGTCACCGGTGAAGCGCGCCGTATCCGGAGCGAGGGCGTGCTCGTCCTGGCTCACTGGGAGGATGCCGAACGGAATGGGCAGATCTTCGCCCGTGAGTACGGCCTTCACACCCTCCAGCGCTTCAGCCTTGGAGGTGTCGAGCGAGACGATCCGACCGTGCGGCACGGTGCTGCGCAGCAGCTTGGCGTGCAGCATGCGGGGGAGCTGCACGTCGTCGGCAAAGATCGTGCGGCCCGTGACCTTCGCGACCGCATCGACCTTGCGCTGGGGAGTGCCGACGATGCGGAGCGACTGCTGGGCAGGCAGTTCACGCTTCGGCGCACCGGTCGGAGCAGTGGTGGTCATGCCTCCGGAGTGGGGGCTACGGGTGCCCATGAATCGACTCGTTCGTGGGGTGGGCGTCTTCCCCCCGCATCCGCGCCGCCGCCAGCTCCACCGCTTCGTAGATCTTCAGGTAGCCGGTGCAGCGACACAGGTTGCCGGCCAGGGCCTGCTTGATCTCGTCGCGTGTAGGCTTGGGGTTCTCCTCGATCAGCGCCTGCGCGGCGAGCAGAAAGCCGGGAGTGCAGTAGCCACACTGCGCGGCACCGAGATCGGCAAACGTCTGCTGTAACGGGTGGAGGTCGGGGCCGTCGGCCATGCCCTCGACCGTCTCGACGCGCTTCCCCGCACAAGCGAGACCGAGAACGAGGCACGAGAGCACCGGGGTGTCGTCGACCAACACCGTGCAGGTGCCGCACTCCCCCAGCTCACAGCCGTGCTTCGTGCCGGTGAGCCCCAGGTCTTCCCGCAGCACCTCCAGCAGAGTCTTGTGGGGCGCGAAGGCGACTTCGGTAAGCTCGCCGTTCACGACGAGCGTGATCTGGGCGTTCGTGCTCGACTTAGCCTTGCGGCTGGTCAAAGAGGAAGGTCTCCGTCTGCTGCGTCAGGAACTTCCGCGCGTCCTGCTCACGCAGATCCAAACCGTAGTGGTTGATGATGGCGGTCTGCATCTGCAGCCACTCCTGCCAGCATTTCTGGCAAATGGTGTCGTAGATCTGATTGCCCAGCTCGTTCGGCAGGGGTGGCGCCGGCAGCTGCTCGCCGGTTTGTTTGCAACGGGCACAGGATATCTCAGCCATGGCGGGGTAATGTAATCTTGCACCGAGAGGCGCGCGATACCAGCTTTCGGCCCAGTGTGGACCTCTGCGCCACGTGCCGTCATGGCCGCGTCGTCCGGTCCGCGCGTGGATCGACGTTCTGGTTTTGCCGCCGATCCGAGATGGAACCCAAGTTCCCCAAGTACCCAGTGCTCCCGGTCGTGGACTGCCCGGGGTACCGAGAGAAGGAAGAGTCATGATCCGACGCGTCGTGTTGGCGTTCGCCCTGCTGGCCCTGGTCGGCGTGCTGTGTGCGCCGCACGCCGAGGGCCAGGAACCTGCGTCCGAGCTCGAGCGGGCCAAGGAGCTCATGCGCCAGGTCCCCTTGATCGACGGGCACAACGACCTGCCCTGGGCGCTGCGCACCGATTACGGGATGGACTGGGACTCGCTCGACATCTCCCGACGGCAACTGCAGCTCATGACCGACATCCCCCGGCTGCGCGCAGGCCTCGTGGGAGCACAGTTCTGGTCCACGTACGTCCCCTCGAGCTTCGGCGGCAACGGAGCGGGCCGCGCCGGCGTTGAGGAGAACGACATCGTTCACCGAATGGTCGAGCGGTATCCGGAGGTCTTCGAGTTGGCCGGGACGGCGGACGACATCCTGCGGATCCACCGGGAGGGGAAGATCGCGAGCCTCCTGGGGCTCGAGGGTGGGCACATGATCGAGAACTCGCTCGGCATGCTGCGTGCGTTCTACCGTGACGGGGTGCGTTACATGACCCTGACGCACTCCCGCAACACGGACTGGGCCGATGCCGCCACCGACTCGTTGGAGCACGGTGGGCTCACTCGGTTCGGTGAGGAGGTTGTCAAGGAGATGAACCGGCTCGGCATGCTGGTGGACATTTCCCACGCCTCCGACTCCACGGCGTGGGACGTGCTGCGCGTGACCGAGGCTCCGGTGGTCCTGTCGCACTCCTCGTCGCGTCGCTTCACGCCGCATCCGCGCAACATCCCCGACGACCTCGCCGCGGCGGTGGGGGAGAACGGCGGGGTGATCATGGTGAACTTCGTGCTACCCTTCATCTACCTGCCGGCCTACCAGTGGTACGAACAACGCAGGCAGATGCGGGCGCAGTACCGTGAGGTGGCGCCGAGCATGGAAGCGGCCGCCGACTCCCTCGCAGCATGGCAGGCAGCGAATCCGCGGCCGCTGCCCGACCTGCGCGTGGTAGCAGACCACATCGAGCACCTGCGAGACGTAGCCGGGGTGGATCATGTCGGGATCGGGTCCGACTTCGACGGTATCGAAGTGCCGCCCGAGGGTCTGGAGGACGTGTCCAAGTATCCCGAGCTGATCGCCGAGCTCCTGCGGCGCGGCTGGAGCGACGAGGACGCCATGAAGGTGATCGGCGTCAATCTGCTCCGGGTGATGAAGGAGGCGGAGAAGGTGGCCGAGCGGCTCCAGCTGGAGCGGCCACCCAGCGCCGCCCAGATCGAAACCCTCGACGGGTGGGATACGGCCCCACCCTGGAGGAGCCCCAATCCATAGGGAGGGAGCCATGCGCCACATCGCAGTGGCCCTCTGTAGCGTGACCGTGGTGGCCTGCGGTGGCCCCCACCCCGAGATGCTCAAGGAGCGGGATCTCGAGGGAGCGTACGAGGCCTTCCGCTCCAACATCGCGGCGATCCACCGACGTGACACCGAAGCGTACCTGGCCCACTACCTGGAGTCGCCGGAGCTCGTCGTGGCCTCGGCCGACTCGCTGCGGCGAGGCTTCGTGCTGTTTGCCGAGGCGCGCCGTGCCAGCGAGGACTGGCCCGACACGCTGATCGCGGGACGGCCGGTGCTGGTGTGGATCGGACCCGGCGTAGTGTGGGGTGCCTACGAGTACACGGTGGTACAAGGGGGCGATACCGCGCGGGGATGGTCCGATCGCGTGTTCCTGAAGACCGGAGGTGGATGGAAGATCGCGGTGACGGGCACGAGACAGCGATAGCGAGGCTGACATGATGCACAAGGCAGTTTTGGCGATGGCGCTGCTCGTTGCGCTGCCCGCGGCGGCGGCAGCGCAGGAGAAGGAGGTGATCCAGGTTCCCGGATCGCTCGAGGGTCTGCCGTTCTCGTCGGCGGTGCGGGTGGGCAACCTGCTCTACCTCTCGGGTCAGATTGGCGCCATCCCGGGAACGCGGGAGCTACGCGCGGGTGGTGTCGGACCGGAGACCCGCCAGACCCTGGAGAACATCCGCAGCGTGCTCGAGCATGCCGGGAGCTCGCTAGAGCGAGTCGTGAAGTGTACGGTCTTCCTCGCCGACATCGCCGACTACGCGGTGATGAACGAGGTGTACCGCACCTTCTTTCCCGAGAAGCCGCCGGCACGCTCCACGGTCGCCGGGAGCGGCCTCGCTCTGGGGGCGCGGGTGGAGATCGAGTGCATCGCACTGGTGGGCGCATGAAGGTCCGCCGGCATCTGTCACGACTCGAGCCCCTGGTGCTCAACCCACTCCACGGCATCCCGGAGGAGGATTGGCACCGCGCCCCCCGAGGGAAGTGGACCGTGTCACAGGTCGTCGAGCACCTGGCGGTGAGCGTGGACCTGGTGGCGCAGCTGCTGGAGGAGCGGGGCGAGCTGCGCGGCCGCCGCCGCCGCAGCAAGCCGCATCAGACGGTATTGCGTCACCTGGTGTTGGGGGGAGGACGCCTGCCGCGCGGGATGAAGACCGTCGAGTCGGCGGAGCCCTCCGACCACCCGGAAGCCGAGCTCGTGACGGCGCAGTTCCGCATGGGAGTCGAGATGACGAAGCTCCTCAATGATCAGTGGCCCGAGGAGCGCAAGGAGTCGGTCTTCCTACCGCACCCATACTTGGGTGAGCTCAACCTGCCCGAGTGGGTGCGCTTCCATTACATCCACTGCCGCCATCACGCGCGGCAGATCACGCAGCTGATGGACTGGATGGGGAGCACGGGCCACTAGCCTAGTCCATACTGCTCCGCGCGAACAGCGGTGTCCCGTCCACGTCGGCCGGGATCGGGACGCCCGCCAACCATGCCAACGTCGGCGCCACGTCCACCGTGCGCACCGGCTGATCTGACACCCCATGAGGGATTCCCACACCCATGAACAGCAGCGGCACTCGGCGGTCGTACTCGTACGGCGAGCCGTGTACGGACGTGGCGTAGTCGGGCATCGTTCCCTCGGTGAGGCGCACGAACACCCCGAAGTCCGCAAGGAACCGCCGATCGCGGGAAAGGAGCGGAAACCAGAGGGCGCGGTCTGGGCGGTACGAGCGGCGGTACAGTGCCACGAACGAGTCCGCTGGCTCTCCCTCCTCCAGCTCCCGCCGCGTCATCGCGTCGGCAACGAAGTCGAATCGTTCCGCTACCTCGGCGACGCGGTTGGCGAGGGCGTCGGAATACTCGCTGGGCGGCGAACCGAGCTCGTGCGCTACCGCGATCAGGTGGTCGATCTCGTCTCGGGACACCCGCCGTCCGGGCACGCCGAGCTGCTCGGCATACTCCGGCGCCGTCGCCGCGCCGTGGTCACCGGAGAGGCCGACCAGGTAGCGGCGGGGTCCCACCTGGTCGTCCAGGAACTCGAAGAACTCGCCGAGAGCGCGATCGATGCGCAGCACGGCGTCGAGCTGTTCCTGTGAGAATGGACCGTACTCGTGACCCACGTCGTCCAGCGACGACAGGTTGATGCCGAGATAGTCGGTGCTGCTGCGCCGCCCCAGAGCGAGAGAAACGACCGCCTCGCGGGCGAGTGTGAGGATCGCCTCGTCGTGCATCGGCTTGGAGATGAACCAGCCGTAGAACGCCTCGAGGTCCCCGGCGTCCTCCGGCGACACTTCCTCACGGAAGACGTGTGGGAAGGTGGTGTGATTACCATCGGCCTCATAGGGTGCCGCGTCCGGTCGTGCAGCGTCCCGGGCAGTCGCCGGCGTCGTGTTCTCCCATACCCTCTCGGCAAAGAGCTGTGGCAGCAGCTCGCTGTTGAACCGATCCACCCAGTTTGGATACGCGTCGCGGTAGTACGACGAGGTGATGAACTGTCCTGCCTCGGGAGACGACCAGTACGCGTGTCCGCCCGTCTTGCCCGCCAAGGAGTTGGTGGAGTGCGCGCCTTGGCCGATTGCCACGACCCGGGCGTACTCGTCGGCCCGTGCGGTCCAGTCGGCGAGCCCCTCAGCGAGGCGGTTGCGCGGCGAAGCGTTGCGGAGCTCGGGAAAGCCGACGATCTCGGAGGTGCTATCGTGCACCGCGCTCACGGGCCGCCACTCGCCGTCTACCAGCTCGAGCCAGGAGTTGTCCACGATGCCGTTGTGGGCCGGGAAGCGTCCTGTGGCCAATGTCGCGTGACCCGGAGACGAGTTGGCGATCCCGTGGTCGTGCCTCGCTTGCGTGAACCGGTGACCGTCGTCGAGCATGCGGCGGAGGCCGCCCGTGAGGAAGGGCTCGTACCGCTCCAGCAGATCGGCCCGGAACTGATCGACGACGATGAGCAGCACCAGGGCCGGTGGCGTCCGGTCCTGGCCGCGGTCGCCCGGCGCGCAGCCGGCAGCCAGGCAGAGTGTCAACAACGAGACTCCGAGGGCCCGAGCACGTGTCACAGCCACCGCACACCTCCACGGGATACCGATGAGTTGGGACTCCGCTTGCGTGAGAACAACGCGGGAAGGGCTCTGGAGGTTGCCCGCTGCCCTGCGGTTACAGGTTTGTCATGCTTCCGCCGTGAGCCGCTGTCGTAGGACCGGGATTACTCCAGCGGTCCCACTCCCTGGGTGCTCACCCCCGGCGTGAGCGCCACAGCGCGATTGCCCAGTGAGGACAGCTTGTCGGCCATCGCGTCGGCGACACGTGCTGCCTCGTCCCCGGGGGTGATGGCAACGAGGGCGGACCCCGAGCCCGAGATGGTCACGCCGATGGCGCCGGCGCGCTGGCCGGCCTCTACCGCCTCGTCGTACCCCGGGATGAGCGGCTTGCGCAGCGGCACGGCGATCTGGTCGTCCATCCCGAAGGCGATGAGGTCGGCCTCCGCGTTCATGAGGCCTAACACCAGGGCCGCCGCACGCCCAGCTTGGCGGATGGTGGCTTGGCGTGAGATCTGATCCGGGAGGATGCTGCGGGCCTTCTTGGTGTCGAGGGGCGCGTCCGGAACGGCGAGCGCCACTCCGAGCCGCTGGTTGAAGGCGAGCCGGGCCGGGCGCGGCGCCGCCAGCACGAACCCGCCGTAGGTGGCGGCCCCCGCGTTGTCGGGATGGCCCTCGAGCTCCACCGCCTGGCGGTAGACGTCGTCCCGGTCGAAGCTGTTCTCCTGGATCAGGCCGAGCAGGGCGTATCCGGCCACCGCCGCCGCGGCCGAGGAGCCCAGGCCACGGGCGACGGGAATGTCGGATCGCACGTGGAGACGCTGCCGCTCCGGGACGTGGTCGTTCACGATCCGCAGCACGATGTCGTCGGCGGGGTCGAGATCCTCGATGGTGCCGAGACGCTCGGGCGGGCCCTCACCCTCGACCAGGCTCACCTCGAGCCAGAGGTCCAGGGCGAGGCCGAGGCAGTCGAAACCGGCTCCGAGATTCGAGGTACTGGCGGGGACGCGCACGCCGATCATGATCTGCTCACCGTGAGGTTGCACGCAAGATAGCGTGCGCGAAAAACGGCAGCCAGCAGTCCCCGATAGATGGGTAGGCACGAACTGGAAGAACCCAGGTGCCGCGGACTGCCAGCTGCCGATGTGCTACGTCGAGCTTACTCGTACCGCAACGCTTCGATCGGATCCAGCATCGCCGCGCGACGCGCCGGCCAGATGCCGAAGAACAGGCCCACGCCCGCGCTGAAAGCGACGGCCAGAACGATCGCCGCAGGCGAGACGAGCGTATTCCAATTGGCGAGGACGGAGAGCGCGATGGCGCCGCCCGAGCCTGCCAGGATGCCGAGCACCCCGCCCAGCATGCACAGCACCAGCGCCTCGACCAGGAATTGCGACAGGATGTTGCGCCGCGTGGCACCCAGCGCCTTGCGGATGCCGATCTCGCGGGTCCGCTCCGTGACTGACACGAGCATGATGTTCATGATGCCGATGCCGCCGACCAGCAGGCTCACGGCCGCGATGCCCGCCAGCAGGAAGGTGAACGTCTTCGTGGTCTCCTCGAACGTGGCCAGGAACTCGGCCCGATTGCGGATGTTGAAATCGTTGTCGGCGCCCGGTCGGATGCCGTGCTCACGCCGCAGCACCCGCTCGATCTCGATCATGGCCAGGTTCACGGTCGTGGGGTCCTCCACCTGAACCGTGATGGAATTCAACCGGTCGCTGCCGAAGATGCGGTACTCGGCGGTCTGGACCGGGATCAGGATCTGCTCATCCGGATTCCACCAGCTCCCCTGCGAGCCCTTCTCCGCGAGCACCCCGATGATCTCGAACTGGATGCCCCGGATGAAGATCTGCTGGCCGAGCATGGCGGCCGGGTTGGAGCTCAGCTGATCGGGCACCGCGAAGCCGAGCACGGCGACCCGCTTGCGGGACTCGCCTAGTCGACCGTGTAGTTGTTCGCCGAGACGTACTCGGGGGAGGTGCCGATCACGTTCACGTTGATGTTCTGGTTGACGTATTTGACCTGCTGACTGCGTCGCATCTCGGGGATGATCGCCTTGAACCCCTCCCCCTCACGCTCGAGGGCTTCCGAGTCCTCGGTCGTGAGCCTGATGCTGGAGCTGGACACGCCGCGGTGCATCTGCTGGCCCGCGTACACGGACAACAGGTCAGTGCCCAAGCTCTCGATTTGCGCCTGCACCGCCTTCTGCGCGCCTGTGCCGAGGGCCACCATAGTGATCACCGCTGCTACGCCGATCACGATGCCCAGCGCCGTGAGGAAGGAGCGCAGCTTGTTCGCCCGAATCGCCGCGAACGCGACCTGAAAGATCTCGCCGAATAGCATCAGTTCCTCGACACGCCGGGGAGGCTCCGGCTCTGGATGCGGTTGATGCGCTCCTGCCACTCCTGCTGACTCGCGATCAGGCTCGCACTGGGGAGGATGAGCACGCTGTCGGCCTCGGTCAGCCCACTGCGAATCTCGGAGTAGTCGAGATCCGTCAGGCCGGTGCGCACCGGAATGGGTGTTGGGACGCCGTCCTGCATGGTGAACACGATGTAGTTGCCGCCGAACAGGTACTCGTTGCTCTGGCGTGGTCGCCGGTCGCCGCTCCCATGCATGGCGTTGCGCAGCTGCTGCATGACCCGCCGGTCCTCGGCGCTGAGCGCCTGGGGACCACCGCCCTCACGCATCCTGGTGAACACCGCACGCACCTGCTCCGCAGTGACGCCCTCGGGGAGCTCTACCTCATTCCCCTGGAGGGTAATGGTCTCCCGCTGTGGGCCGTGGTCGGCTGCCGCTGCCGCGGTGCCGCCGAACGAGCCGCTGCCGCCCCGCTGCTCGGTTGCCGCCGCCCGAACCGCAGCTACCCGCTCGCGTACGGCGTCGGGCTCGAGGCCCAGTACCTGTGCCGCCGAGCTCACGTCGCCGTCGGTGCGCAGTGCCGCATTGGGAACCGCCAGCACGCCGCGGCGCTCGCCCACGTGCACTTCCACCTCGGCGTTCATCCCCGGCTTGAGAAGGCCGTCCTGGTTCGGGATGCGGACCAGCACCGGGAACATCGTCACGTTCTGCTCCACCATCGCCTGCGGCTCGATCTTGAGCACGTTGCCCTGGAACGGACGGTTGGGATACGCCTCCACGGTGGTCGTGACCTCGAGGCCCGGCTGGATCTTCCCGATGTCGGTCTCGTCGACCAGGGCACGGACCTGTACGGTGTCGAGGTCGGCCATGAGCAGCAGTACCGTCCCGCCGCTCACCTGCTGCGTCGCCGAGGCGATGACTGAACCGACCTCCACGTTCCGCTCGATGATCACGCCGTCGAGGGCTGCGCGCACGTCGGTGTCCTCGAACGCAATCCGCGCGTCCTCGAGCGTACGCTCGGCTCGCACCAGCTGTGCTCTGGCGTTGGCTACTTGCAGGCCCGTGTTCTCGTAGTCCTGCTCCGTGATGAGGTCGCCCTGGCGCAGCTCCTCGGCGCGCCGCAGCTGGGACTCGGCGTTGGTGAGTGAGGCCTGCGCGACCTCCAGGTCCGCCTCGGCCTGCCGCAGCGCGTTGCGCGGCACGCGGGGGTCGACCTTCACCAGGAGTTGCCCCGCGCGGACGGCGTCGCCGGTCTCCACCCGCACCTCGTCGATCTCCCCCGAGGCCTTGGACTTGACCTCGACGGTGGTGATGGGCTCGATGATCCCCGCCGCGCTCGCCGAGACCACGATGTCCCGGCTCACCACGGGGACCAGTTGGTAGACGGGCAGCTCCTCTTCCTCGGAGCACCCCACCAGCGCCATGACGGCGATCGACGCCGCCAACTTCAGTGCCTTCATCGGACTCTTTCGGTTATCACGTCCTGTTCGACGTAGCCGTCCAGCAGGTGGATCTGCCGCCCGGCATGCGCCGCAATGTTGCTCTCGTGCGTGATGAGCAGAATCGTCTGGCCGGCGTCGTGGAGGGTCTCGAACACCTCCATGATCTCGGCCCCGGTGTGGCTGTCGAGGTTCCCGGTCGGCTCGTCGGCCAGCACGATGCTGGGGTCGTTGACCAGCGCCCGAGCGATGGCCACGCGCTGCCGCTGACCGCCCGACAGCTCGTTGGGGCGGTGCTCCATGCGGTCGCCCAGGCCCACCTTCTCCAGGGCGCCCGCGGCCTGCTCCCTGCGCTGCTTCCCGGACTTCCCGGCGTAGATCAAGGGCAGCTCCACGTTGTGGAGAGCGCTCGCCCGGGGAAGCAGGTTGAAGGTCTGGAACACGAACCCGATCTCCTTGTTACGGATCCGGGCCAGCTCGTCGTCGTCCAGCTCGCTCACCTTTTGCGAGTTGAGCCAGTACTCTCCCCTGGTCGGCGTGTCGAGGCACCCGATCAGGTTCATGAGTGTGGACTTGCCGGAGCCCGACGGCCCCATGATCGCGGTGAACTCGTTCCGCTTGATCTGGAGGCTCACGTCCCGCAGGGCGTGCACGATCTCCGAGCCGAGCTCGTAGTCGCGCGTGAGCTTGTGCGTCAGGATGATGATGTCCGGCTGCGGGACGTCACCCGTTACGAAATCCATGTGCTTCACGGCGCTGGTCATGCCCATCCTCCGTACCTAGGCGGCGGTTGCGTGATCGCTACAACCTAACGTGGTATCGCCGGCTCGAGTTGCCCGCTAGCGCCGCTCACCGTGGAGCCGCCGATGTTCGCGAACGCTGTCACTTCGGGCGATGAGGTCCTCGTAGGCCGCCTGCTGCTCCACATCGAGCACCGCCAGGATCTCGTCACGGACCTGGAGGCGCAGCGAGTCGAACTGCGGGTGCACCCCCTGCCACAACTGGTGCATCGCCTCCTGGCGCCGCTCCAGAATTACCGCCACGGACTCCTGTTGTGTGGCGGTGAGATCGAGCCGCTCGGCGAGCCGCTCGGCGTAGCTCACATGCTCACGGGAGCGGCGGGTACGCCGGCCGTCGTCGTCGTCGTCACCCCACGCGGCCATGGCGACCCCGCCCAGCGCAATGCCCAGCAGGAAGGTGGCCGCCAGCAGGCTCGCCGCGAGCGCCTTAGATCGATTCAGCATTTCCCTGTTCCTCTCTAGCTTCTAGCGCTCGAGCGCGAGGCCGAGTACGAGATCCACATTGGGTGGCTGCTCGCCGGCCAGGAGCATGGGGACTGCCAGCGCACTGTCCTCGGCCGTGAGCGGATCGCCCAGCGCGGTCGTCCCATTCACCGGGGCGCCGCGACCCTGGGCCATGGCGCCGAGCCAGAATCCCATCGCCGCCACCGCGAGCAAGGCGGCGACCAGTCCGGGGCGCGCCCACGCGGAGAGCTCCTGGTACCAGAGCCCGGCACCACCCAGGTCCGCGTCTGCCGCCACCACGACGCGGCGCGCGAACGCCGCGTCGTCATCGGTCGCCAGGGCCGCCCGGAGCGCCGCTCCCAGCACGGGATCGGGCCGATGGTCGAATGGCGATGTCTGGTTCATCCGGTCTCCTCCGTCCAATCCTTCCAGGCGCCGAGCTCGTTTCTCATGGAGCGCCGCGCGTGAAACACATCCGATCGCGCCGTCCCCTCCGGGACCCCCAGAATCTGGGCGATTTCCCGGTGCGAGTATCCCTCCACGTCGAACAGCACGATGGCTACGCGTTGCCGCTCGGGCAGGGTCTCCAGTGCGGCCACTACCGCGTCCTGAAAGCCGCGTCGGTCGGTCACGATGTCCGGCGGAGCCTCGCGGGTTCCGAGCCGCTCCGGCAGGGGCTCCGCCGTCCGGACCTTCTGCCGTCTCCGCCGGTCATACGCCGCGTTGGTCACGATCCGCATGAGCCAAGGTCCAAAAGGCCGCTCCGGATCGTACCGGCCGAGATGCCGCAGTGCGGCAAGGAACCCGTCCTGGGCGGCGTCGTCCGCCTCTTCTGGGTCCCCCAGTACCGCCCGCGCCAGCCGCCGCGCCTGGCCGGCGTGGCGCTCCACCAGATCGCCGAACGCCTCCCGATCGCCCGCCTGGGCGAGGGCCGCCAGCTCGGCGTCCTTCATATCGGGATTACGCATGAGGGCTTGTCGGCGTTGAGATGGTCCCCGGGTGAGGCGGGCCCGGCCGAGAGCCCGGGCCCGCGGTGCCCTGGGTTAGACGTCTTGCCGGCCGCGGTATTACCCGGCGCCCAGGCCCAAATCCTTCTCGATCAGGTGCAGCGCCTCGATCACGAACTGGACGTGCTCCTCCAGGGGCACCCCCAGCTCCTCGGCGCCCTGCCTGACCTCGTCGCGGTTCACGCCCTTGGCGAAGGCCTTGTCCTTGAGTTTCTTCTTCGCGCTCTTGACCGTGAGGTCCTCGAAGCTCTTGGATGGGCGCACCAGGACGCAGGCAACGAGGAAACCGCACAGCTCGTCCACCGCGAAGAGCGTCTTGGCCATGAGCGACTCACGAGGTATGCCGGTGTACGAAGCGTGCCCCATGATGGCGCTGAGCATGTCCTCGGGCACCCCCCGCTCCCGCAGCACCCCCACTCCATACGAGGGATGTTCCTCGGAAGGCGAGTGCGCGTCGTTGGGATAGCGCTCGTAGTCGAAGTCGTGTAGCAGGCCCACCAGCCCCCACTTCTCCTCGTCCTCACCCTGCTTGCGGGCATACGCCCGCATGGCGGCCTCCACCGCGTACATGTGCTTGCGGAGGGCGTCCGACTCCGTGTACTCGTGCACCAGTGCCAGAGCTTCCTCGCGGTTCATGCGCGTCTCCTAATCTCCCAGCCAGCGTTCTCGCCACCGCTCGTACACCACCAGGGGCCACAGGGCCCTGGCGTGGTTGGCCCGGCCGCTGCGGTGCTCCGACAGAAGTTGCCGTACGCGCTCCCCGCGCAACACCCCTTGGGTGCGGAGCCGCTCCCCATCGAGCAGCCGGTCCACCTCGGTGCGCAGCCCGTCGTTGATCCACGCCGCCACGGGAACCGATAGGCCTCGCTTCCTGCGATGTACGACCCGCCGTGGGAGCCAGCGCCGTGCGACCCGCTTGAGGAGCCACTTGGTGGTGACGCCACGCAGCTTGAGTGAGGTGGGGAGCCCGAGCGCGAACGTCGTGAGGTCCCGGTCGAGGAAGGGGGAACGCGCCTCCAGCGAGAACAGCATCGTGGCATGGTCCACCTTGGGGAGCAGGTCGTCGCGCAGGTACGTGAGGTAGTCAAACAGCATTGCCTGCCGCAGCGGGTCGGGATTGCCGCGCACGACCGGCAGCCACGGCGGCCTGTGCCGCTTCTCCGCGCCGGCCACCAGGTCGAGTCCGGTGCCGAACCAGGCCACGTGTTCGAGCGGGACCTTGCCAGCAGAGGCCGGCAGGGCGTTCACGATGCCACGGACGGCTCGCTTGGCGGCCGCGGGAAGGGCCGCGTACCACGGCGCCGCCAGGTGACCGAGGTAGGTCGGGTAGCCACCGAACAGCTCGTCGGCTCCTTCCCCGCTGAGGACCACGCCCACGCGCTCCCGGGCGGCTCGAGCGAGCAGGCAAGTGGGAAGGATGGCGGGGTCGGCGATCGGCTCTGCGACCCGGTGTGTGATCAGATCGAGGGCCTCGTGCAAGTCCCGCTCCGCGACCTGCACCGTCAGGTGCCGGGTTCCCAGCCACTCGGCCAGCGCGTTCGCGTAGTCGCTCTCGTCAAAGTCGGCTTGACTGAAGCCGACCGTGAACGTGTGCAGCTCCTTTGGTGTCCGGGCCCGGGCGGCGAGCGTCGCCAGGAGCGATGAGTCGACCGGGATCAGCTCCGGAACCCAGTAGCGCATCGTCCCGTGTCCCCGCGCGTCGAAGCTCACGACCGTGCCGGCCTCCACCTTGCTGATGGCGCTGAACATCGTGCGAGGCTCCGGCACGTAGCCGAAGGTCAGATAGTCGTCGAGGGCAACGGCGTCGAGGTCGCGCGGGAGGTGCGGATGCTCGAGCAGCGCCTGCACCTCGGAAGCGAACCACACGGTGTCACCGAGGCGAGCGTAGAACAGCGGCTTCTCTCCCGCGCGGTCGCGCACCAGCAGCAGGCGCGCTCGCCGCGCATCCCAGATCGCGACGGCAAACATCCCATCGAGCTCCGCGATGCCCGCCGGACCACGGTCGAGGTAGAGCGGCAGGATCGGCTCGATGTCGGAGCGGGAGCGGTAGGGATACCGGGAGTAGCGCGCCCGCAGGTCCGCGGCGTTGTAGATGGCCCCGTTGCACCCGAGCCAGACGGTTCCGTCCGGGGTCGTGAACGGTTGCGCGGCGCGGGGCAGCGGGTCGGTGATGCGCAGCCGCTCGGTGCCGACGATGGCGTGTGGCGAGGCTAGCACGGCACGGTCGTCCGGGCCGCGATGCCTGAGCGTCCGGCCCATGCGCTCGACGACGGCGGCCGCGTCCGGCGGCGGTTCTCCGAACGTCACCATGCCGTAGATGCCGCACATGCAGGGAATGTAGTGCGGGATGGCATCGCCGCCCCGCTGCACCGCTAGGGAACGACGAGCACTCCTACCTGACCCTGGAACTCGTCGCTCGCGACCGGGAGTCCGGGTGGGGGCTCACACGCGCCGGCGTCGATGCGCACGCAGACGCGATGTACGCCGACCGGTACGGCGAGCGGAAGCTCCCAGCTGGTCCCGGTGAGCCGCACCAGCCGAAGCGGCTGCCACTGGGTGAAGTCACCCTCGAGCTCAACCCGGTCAGCCCGGACACCCGAGAACCGCAGGCGAAGTGTTCCCGGAACGTCCTCGACTAGCGACACCGCTGCGGTCTCGTCCGTCTCGGCCAGTCGAGCCGGTACCGCACGGGAGAGTCTCAGACCTATCGAAGCGATACGCATGCTGGGGAGCTCACGCTCGGGCACGGCGGGCTGCCATCCCCCTTGCGCCACGAGGTGCAAGCCTCTGTGCACGGGTACCTCGAGAGATGCGCGCGCCCAGGGGCGCGTCGCCGTCCGCTGCCCACCCTGCAACCCTGTCGCGAGAACGAGGCTCACCCGACCGGGCCACCACCGCACCGCCAGACCGCCGTCGAAATAGGAGGTGACCGCGTCACCGGTGACGGTAACGCGGCTGACGAATGGGAAGCCAGCTACGTGATAGGTGTGCTCCTCGGTCACGAGGCCGCGGTAGGTGTAGGTGGTGTACGCGGCGGAAAGCGTCAGGAGCGCACTGGGCAGATGTCGGCTCAGCATGCCGCCGATCGTCCGCACGTCACGCCACTCGGTGCCGACCTGGAGACGGCCCAAGGCGCCAGTGAGTGAGAGGTGAGTCGGGCCCAGCTCGAGACGGGGCCGGATTCCCACACGGCCGCCCCAGCTCGACGCGTGATCCACGAGTCCGCCGGCGAGCCCTGTCACGAACAGTGACGTGTGGAGCTTCCCGGTACGTGCCGCGAGTCGAGCGGTGAGATGGACGTCGCCGAATGCGGGACGCGTTCCCAGCAACGCCAAACTTCCCGAGCCATCGAGCCCGAGAACTCCGCGGTCGACGCCGAAGCGTCCGCCGAGGAACAGAGCGTGTGCGGGTGCGCTGTCGATGGCGAGCGCACCGCTGGCGAGATCGATCGCGGAATGTTGTTGGGCGTGTCCGACCGCTGGAACGGCCAACAACCCCATCAAAGCGAGGGCTCGCCCACACACCCAACCCATTCGCATGCTCGCCTCCCGCGGCTCGCGTTAGGGTGGAGGACGCTGCTGCGGGACACGTCCCGCTTCGAGCAGTAATCCTCGGGCGCGCGTGTACGCCGCTGCTGCCGGGGCCGCTCCGGCCCGAATGTCCTGCGCTACCGAAAGGCGCAGCGCGTCGTACGCGGCATGATCCACCCCGGCCCGAGCCAGCGAGACGAGTACCGTGGTAGCGGTATCGGTCGGGACGCCGCGGTCCACCATGTCCGCCAGCACCACGAGCGGTAATGCGACCGACGCCCCGGGGACGGCCTCGCGTAGCTCCGCGAGCGATGCCGGCGGCACGCCCGCGTACAGGGCCCCGGCCCCGGCCACCAGCTCGGGCTCCGTTGACTGGTACCCCAATACGGCGCGCGCGGTTTCCAACCGGCCGGCGAGTCCGCGAACCGCCCAGAGGATGCGCTCCGGATGGGCGCCGCGCCCCGCTCCCTCGAGCGCTTTATTGAGGAGCGGCCGGGTCGGGATTCCGTCGGCCCGTGCGGAATCCACGATGGCCAGGACCGCTGCGGCCGTTGCCGGGTCGAGACGACCTTCCAACGACGGCTCCTGCGCCGCGAGCCAGCTCGGCAGGAGGAGCGCGAGGGCGGTTACCGCCTTGAATCCGTTCACGGGCCCCCGGCGACGAGGAGGACGGAGTTCCGACCGCCGAACTCGTCTCCCGGCGCGCGGGCCGCCAGCGAGTCGGGGATCCACCGCTCTCCGTCGACCACGTAGGCGTACGTGTGCCGCCCAGGCTCGAGCGGCACCACCAGCGACCAGACGCCGGGCGAGACTTGCTCCAACGAGTGTGCGGTCGGGTCCCATCCGTTGAAATCGCCCACGACTGCAACGTGTGCGGCCTCCTGGTCCACGACCATGAACTGGGTCGGATGCATCCCGAAGCTGGATGTGTCCGGACCGGCTTCGCCCGTGCTCGGTCCCGCGCCGCGCAGCAGCACAGTGAGCACCACGATGACGGCGGCCGCTCCCGCCATGGCCGGGAGCGGAGCGATCATCACCCGGCGCTTCCGCAGCAGCCACTCCCAGGCCGTCGCTCCCCAGCCACGCCGCTCGATGCCCCTGATCTCCTGCACGATGCGCTCCGGTGCCGCCGGATCCACAGGCGGCATGGCCTTGAGCTCGCGGACGACCTGATTCCAGTTCGGAGGATCACGTTTCATGGTCTTCCTCCAGGATGTGGCGCAGCTGCTCCCGCGCTCGCATCACCCGCATTTTGAGTGCCGAGACGCTCGCTCCCGTTACTCGGGCCGCGTCCTCGTATGACTGGTCCTCGACGTAGTGCAGCAGCAGCGCCTCGCGGTACTCGGGGGTGAGCTGCTGGAGGGCGTGTTCCAACTCGAGGCGCAGGTGAACGTCCCCATCCTCCGGCGCGGCCACCGCCGGTGGGTCCTCGTAGGAGACGATGGAGCGCTCGCGACGGCCGCGCCGCCGCCCCAGCGTGCGGCACTGGTTGACGAGAATGCGGAATAGCCATGCCTCGAATCGCTGTCGCTCCTCGTAGCGGTCGAGCGCCCGGTATGCCCGGACGAAGGCGTCCTGAACCGCCTCCTCCGCGTCGGCTCGGTTTCCCAGCATGTGCAGGGCGTAGCGAAGGCAGCGTGGATAGCGCCGGCGCACGAGCACCGCATACGCCTCCTCGTCGCCCGCCCGCGTTCGCTGGACGAGGTCCTCATCCCGTGGCTCCACTACCGTGATAACTTCCCAATGACGCAGTGCGGTCACAAGCACCTTGGCTGTGACGGGCCGGCCCGACCGGGGAGTTACACGGTGTGGGAGCAGGATGGATTCGCGGCCGCCTCAGCGGCCGCTCGTGACCTCACTGGGGGGCGTATGAAACGACTTTCGTTTGGCCTGGCGGCGCTCGGCGTGATGCTGTCGGCGATGGCCTGCACCGACCTGGGCCCCGGTTCCGGGGTGCTGGAGATACAGGCCGCGGCCACCGAGCTGGTAGAGGGTGAGACGCTGACCCTGGGGGCGACAATCAGGGGGCAGCTCGTCTCGCCCCAGAGCGTCAACTGGTCCTGTGATGACAGCACCACCCTCCACGTGGCCGAGGGGCTGGTCACCGGCCTGGCCCCGGGCGTGGCATGGGTGTGGGCGCAGCAGGGGATGTTCAAGGATTCGGTGGCGGTGCTCGTGCACTTCGATGAGATCGGGATGGGAGAGATCGCCCTCCGGTTCCGGGGGTCGAGCACCCGCCGCTACATCCCAGGACGAGTGACGGTCTACGAGAACGCCGAGACCCACGCCCGGCACACCGTGATCGGTGGGTGGGAAGACGATCACGGGATGTTCCTTCGCATGCCGGGCGTACCAGAGCCCGGCGCGATGCTGATCGCGCCCTTCCAGGTGAACACCAATCCGTTCTATCTGTCGGGCGACGAGGGCGTGTACCTGACATTCGAAGAGAGTCGCGGGCAGCAGTTTTGGGTGGCCGTTAACGACTCGCCGCTGGAGATCACTGCGGTCCCCGAGGTGCCGCCTATACCGGGCCTCGGGGGCTCGGTGGAGGGGAGAGTCACGTTCGAGACCGCCGGGCTGCTGCTGAGTTACTCGCCCGGCGGAGTGGAGAACATCGAGCCGCTGACAGACACGACGGTTGTCGTGTTTGCGGAGTTCGTCGCTCCGCTCGAGTACAAGCTGTCCGGGCGGAGCCGATTGGATCTGTGGGGCGGGCCGCACGAGGCGCAAGCCTTGCACGGGAGCGGGCACGCGCGGCCCGTGGAGGGGGGCCTTGCGCTCCAGGTCGTTACCTCTCATCCGGACCTGATGCGTGGCCGGGTCGAGGCAAACGTGTGGGTGCCGCAAGTGGCACTTGGGGAGTCCGACGTCGGCGAGGCCCCGCCTACGGCGCTGACCGATCCGCCGTACGGGGCTGCCTCGTGGGCTACGCTCCACGTGTCGCAGGACACGGATGACGCAGTGAATGCGTACGCCCTCTCCCGCACGGGCGTCCTCACGATCGCCGAATATCGGGCAGAGGGTGAGGCGTACGGCTACGTGCGCGGCGCCTTCGAGGTGGACCTGCAGTACTACGATCCGGTGAGCGGTGCGTTCAGCGCCGAAACGACCCGCATGGTGTGTGAGTTCACCCTGGCGGTCATGCCCTGAACGTCCGGATTAGGAGGTGGAGCGCCGCCTGCGGTCAGCGGGCGGCGCTCCATTTTGGGATGTCTACCAGTGGGCTGCTGCCAGCTGCTCCTCCCCGCACGGTCCGTACGCCGCGTACTTGCGGGTCTCCACCAGCAGCGCGAGCTGCGCCGCGAGCACCGTGCGCGCCGCGTCGTCGTCCGCGCGTGTGATGAACACGGTGGGATGCGTGCAGGCGATGAGCTCCTCCTGCCACCACTGCGCGTGGCGCAACGGCGAACCGGGCGCGCGGCGCCAGCGCCGGTAGGTGCGCAGCAGGTAGTTGCTGGTCAGTTCGGAGCCATCGGCGGTCGACAGAAACAGCTGATGCTGCAGGTAGAACGGCAGCGACAGGGGATAGACCTCGACGCCGATGACCCGGGCGCCGGGCCCGGTGACGTCTTTGATCGCCTGAGCGACCTCGACCGCGGAGCGGTCGGTGCCGATGGCGTCCATCAACCCGCGGCTCACGAAGGGAATCGCAACCACCGGGAGGCTGAGGCAGAGCAGGACGACCTCACGGCGCGATGCCGCGAGCCAGGCGAGTACTCCGGCGAGCACGCAGGCGATGCCGAGCGCGACGGCCGTGCCGGGAATCGCGGCCGCCACCCCCGGGCTCGCCGGGACCCAACCGGGGATGAATCGACTCGCGGCGGCCAGGAACACGCCCATGAGGGCGAGTGCCACCGCGCCTGCGCGTGCGCCCGCGAGCCGGTCGTGCGCCCCCTGCCACAGCAGCGCCACGAGTAATCCCACCGCCGGCATCAGCGGCAGCACGTATTGAGGGCGCTTGGATTGCGAGAGCGTGAAGAAGGCGAGCGGCACGAGGATCCAGCAGAGCAGGAACACGAGGCGCGGGTCGCGGGCAACGCCAGACTGCCAGGCGCCTGTTGCCTTCCCTCGTCGCCGCTCCACCAGTGCCGCGATCGCCACCACCGACCAGGGTAGCGCCGCGGCCGGCAGGATGACGATGAAGTACCACAGCCGTCCGGTGCGGCCGAGCTCGCTCGTCGTGAGCCGGCGGGCGGTCTCGGTGACCAGCGCGTACTCCAGGAAGTCCGGGACGTCCTGCGACACCGCGAACACCCAGGGGAGCACGATGGACACGAACAACAATACCGCGACCCACTCGAACGGCTGCCGTCCGCGACGGCGCCACAGCGCGTAGGGTACGACGATCATGAGCGGTACCGCCAAGGCGATGGGGCCCTTGGTGAGCACGCCGAATCCCATCGCCCCCCAGGCGAGGGCGGTCCACCATGCGCTTCCCGCTTCCCGCTTCCCGCTGCCCGCCGCACGGGGCGAGGGTGGTCGGACCGACTGTTCCCCGTTCCCCGTTCCACGTTCCCCTTCCAGCGCCATCCAGAATCCAAGCACGGCCAGCGTCGTCCACATGGTCAGCGCGCTGTCGAAGATCACCGTGCGCGCGTACGCCAACGTGAACGGGGTCGCTGCCGTCACCAGCGTGGCGGTCCATGCGCCGATACGGCCGCACATGCGCATCCCGAACCAGAACACCAGGGCCAGGGTACCGAGCGTGAAGAGCAGGGAGGGCAGCCGCGCGGCGAGCTCCGTCGGCCCGAGAACTTCCATCAGGGAAGCGCCGACGGCGAAGTAGAGCGCCGGCTTGTCGAGGTAGGGCAGGCCGTTGAGCGTGGGGAGTATATAGTCGTTGCTCTCGGCCATCTCACGCGCGACCTCGGCGTTGCGGCCCTCGTCGGGCTCGAGCAACGCGTAACCTCCGAGATCGAAGGCGAATGCCAGCAGCAGGAGCGCTGCGGCCACGAGGAGCCAGATGGTCTGGCGTGAGACTGTCACGCGCGGTGTCGGTCGGATATTGTGTGTGGGAATATGGGTGATCGTGGAACGGCGCTAAAGCTATTCGAGCGCGCATACGAGTGCCAGCGACG
>JBDHBX010000038.1:0-16466 GCA_039592335.1 Gemmatimonadota bacterium
CACCGCTCGCCATGAAAAACGCAGCGAGCTTCTGGATCAACGCGGCAAGCCAGACGAACGACATTTCGAGCCTCACCTCCTTTCGACGGCCTTCCGACCGCGTGGAGTAGCATACCCCGCTACGGTACGCTCGAGGCTCCGCTCATCCTGATTTCCGCTTGGCTCCGCTGCCCAGACGGTGGTAGTCCTCTCCCGGGGGTTCCCTTTTCTCCTTTCTCTGCTCGGCGCTGAGTGACTTGCCGGCGTAGCGGCGTCGACAAGTCACGATTCTCTATCAGATCAAAAACCCCGCGGAGACGCGGGGTTCGACCGTCTCGTCAGAATCCCCGCCCTAGGTCCTCCATTGGACCCACCGGTTGGTGGCGTCCAGTACAGCCAAGACGGCCGCCCTTTCGGCGCTCTCCTTGGCCGCAGCTGTCCCCAGAATCAGATTCGGCTCCCGACCCTCCACGGCGTGCACTCCCACCATCACGACGTTCGAATCGAACTCCTCGACCTGCTTGATGCCTTCGAGCTCCAGCGTGCCGCCTGCGAGGAGCCTGTCCAGCACGGCGAGCGATGCCCGCGCCGCTGCCTGCATGCGGGACTTGGGCGTGTCGGCCACCTCTTCCTCAGCCGAGGCCTCGTCCCCCGACACGGCCAGCGTCACCCGCACCACGACTCGGCGGTTGCTCGCCGGCGCGATCTCGATCGTCTTGAAGATCACCTTGCGCCGCTGCGCCTCGTCGCGCACGGCCGATCTCTCGAGCGCCTCGATGGGCTTGATCTCGGCCGTCTGCGCGATGCTGATCTTGCGATGGTCGACCTTCAGCCCGAGCTGCGCGAGCAACGCGCTCTCCACGTTGCGCACCATCTGCTTGGGAGACCCGCCCGCGTGCGTGAGGATGTGCACGGCCGTGACCTCTCCGACGGGCGAGACCTCCACCCGCGCCGACAGCACACCCTGGAGGCTCGACAGCAGGTTCTCGGCCCGCTTCACGCCCCACGGATCGCGGCGTGCCGTGTCGGGTACGTCCGGCGTAGCCTCAGGCTGCATGCTCGGGTCTGTTGGGCTGACCAAGGCTCCTCTATTCGCGTTGCTGGCGCACCCTTGAGGGCATGTAAACGGAACGCCCGTGAAAAGTCCGTAAGTGGATCGTTAAGACTGACTTAGACTTACGCTACCTTCGCCTCCGCCATTGCCCATCACCACCCGGTTCCCGCCCGCTGCCTTGGCCCGATACAGCGCCTTGTCGGCGGTGTCAAGCGCGTCTGGGGGCTCGCCCATGAGAGGGTTGTAGCTGGCAGCCCCCACCGAGACGGTCACCGCTCCTTCACTGTATCCCAAGGCACGGCCCACGGCTTCGACCGATTCCCGCACCACCTCACCCACGTGCCGCACACCCTCGATACCGGTCGCTACGAGGATAAGGACGAACTCGTCTCCCCCGTACCGCGCCGCCACATCGGTCTTTCGCACCACCCGTGCGAGCTCGCGGCCCACCGACGCCAGCACCTCGTTTCCCGCCTCGTGTCCGTGGTGGTCGTTGACCAGTTTGAAACGATCGAGGTCGAGAAACAGCAGTCCGAAGGGCTCCTGCGTCCGCTCGCTCCGCGCAACCTCTTGCGAGAGACGGTCTTGGAGCACTCGATAGGTCGAGAGCCCCGTAAGCTCATCGATAGCAGCCTTGCGGCTCGCCTCCTCTGCCCGGCGCTCCATATGGGGCGGGCATTGTCTAAACGTTGCCCTACCGCACAAAAACGCAGTGGCGAACGTCACACAATTGGCGTAACCGCAGGCGCCGCAGTCCCAGTGCACCCCGCCCGGGGCCGTGCCGATCCGACCGATCACGTTCTCGAGCTCCTCGTCGGACGGCCGGCGTCCGTTGTGAAAGAACTCGAACGCCGCCCCCACCTTCACCCGGACCCCCGGCTCCACCACCGGGACCGGGCTGCGGGGCGGCTCGGCCTCCTCGGCCAGGCGCCGGCGCCGGAACAGCTCGTGCGGCGGCCCCAGCAGCGGGTGATCGAGGCAACCCTCGCACGGCAGGATGTCCACGAACCCCAGGTCCACCCTGTCCACCGCCACGGCCTGCGCGATCACGCTCAGCGCCTGGAGCCCCCGTACCTTGCGGAACCGGCGGCTCGTCTGCGGCTCCAACTTGAGCACCGGCAGCGGCAGCCCGCCCGCCGTGCTCACGTGTCGCTGCCGCACTTCCGGAATGCGCGTGAAGTGCCGCTGCTGCTGCGCCAATTCCACGCCCCGCACCCTGAACAGCTCCGCCAGCTCGTCGAACGTGATGAGCGCGTCCACATCACCGTCGGCCTCGCCGACACACACGCCCACGTACACGATCGGGACGCTGGGCCCGTACACCTGGCGGACGTATGCAGCCTCCGCGGCCAACGGGGTCTTCACCGGTGCGAGGTACGGCACGAGTTCCGGATAGTCGTGCCGGATTCGCTCCACCACCACCGGGCAGGTGGAGCGGACCATCGTCCCCCATCCTGGATCTGCAAAGAGCCGACGGTACTCCTCGGCGACCAGCTCATCGCCCAGGACGCCGCGGTGCACCGTCCTGAAGCCTGCTCCGTAGCAGGCGTTGACGACCTGCTCAGGTGTGTGGGGGTGGAAGTGCACTTCCGCTTCCACACTCAACACCATCACCGCATCCCCGCGGGCCGCCAGCGTCAGCGCCTCGGTGAGGTCGCCGACGGCGTCTATGGCGTCGTGCGGACACGCCGGGACGCACGCTCCCGAACGGATACACGACTCGTCGACGATACGTACATCGTCGCCGTCGACCGCAATCGCATGCGCCGGACACGCCCTCACACATGCCAGGCAGCTGACGCACTTGTCGGTTATCTCAAATCGCACGTCTGGGCTGGCCCGGGCGCGGGGCCGCTGTATACGAGGTTCGCAGGGCGAGGGACACTATGGGCCTCAAGTCACGTCCTGTCAATAGGTTGGCATAGCTCAGCCCACCCCTGTTTCAGCCCGTCTCGGAGGGGCCAGCGGGCCCGGGGGGCGGCGGCCGAATGGCCGCCAGATTGGCCTAGAATAGCACCGGAAACTGCACCCCGATATACCTCCCACTCGCACCGGCGGACGGCGGTCCTGGAAGCACCTCGGAGCCCTCGCGCACCTTGGTGCGCCAGTCCTCGGGCCGCGTCGCCGGGAGGCACCGCAGACTATATGTTTTACAATAAGTCATTATTGTTTTACAATAATTCCATGGGTATCGTCGTGCGGCTGGATCGGCTCCTCGTCGAGCGCCGAATGACCCTCACCGAGCTCGCCGAGCGCGTGGGGATCACCATCGTGAACCTGTCGATCCTCAAGACCAACAAGTCGCGGGCGATCCGCTTCTCCACCCTCGAGGCGCTCTGTCGGGAGCTGTCCTGCCAGCCGGGAGAGCTGCTGGAGTACGTGGAGGGCGAGTAGGACGGGCACGAAAACGCCACGCGCCTCCCCACCCTACGCCAAGTCGAACTCCTTGATCTTGCGGTAGAGCGTCCGCTCGCCGATCCCCAGGCGTTCGGCCGCCCGGCGCCGGTTACCCCGGGTCTCCGCCAGGGCAGCCTCGATGGCGGCCCGCTCCACGTCGGCCATGCGCATACCGGGACGGTACACCACGCGCAGGTGGTCGTCGCGGGTCACTGGTGCCTGCTCGTCGAACTCCACGACTTCGCCCACGGGGTACTCGTCGAACGGCACTCTGCGGCTCACATCCACCACTTCCACCCGGTGCGGCTCCTCGTCCATCCGCCGCTTGAGGTCCTCGATCTGCAGCTTGAGATCCATGAGGCTGCGGAAGATGAATTCCAGCTCCTGGCCCGGCACGCTGCGCACCGTCTCGGGGACCCGCATGGGCAGGAGTCGCGTGCCACCCTCCCGGACCTCGCTCGGAATGTCGCTCGGCCTGATCTCCCGCCCCGGCGCCAGCACCACCATGGACTCGATCAGATTGCGCAGCTCCCGCACGTTCCCGGGCCAATCTGCGTCTACCAGGATCTGCATGGCCTCCGGAGCGATGCCGCGGAACTCGCGCCCGTGCTCCTTGCTCAGGTCCTTCACGAATCGCTTCACGAGAATGGGGACGTCGCTCTTCCGTTCGCGCAGCGGCGGCAGGTAGATGTAGAGCACGTTGAGCCGGTAGAACAGATCCTCGCGGAAGTCGCCCAGGCTCAGGGCCTCCCGCAGCGAGCGGTTGGTGGCAGTGATGACCCGCACGTCCACGCGGATCGGCTGCGTGCCGCCAACCCGGAAGAACGTCCGGTTCTCGAGCACGCGGAGCAACTTCACCTGCAGCGACGCCGACATGTCGCCGATCTCGTCCAGGAAGAGGGTCCCCTTGTCGGCCAGCTCGAACCGGCCCAGTCGCCGTTCCGCCGCGCCCGTGAACGCCCCTTTCTCGTGCCCGAACAGCTCCGACTCCAGCAGTGTCTCCGGCAGGGCGGCGCAGTTCACGGCCACGAAGGGTTGGTCGCGGCGCGGCGAGAGGTGATGGATGGCCTGGGCCACGAGCTCCTTCCCGGTGCCCGACTCTCCCTCGATCAGCACCGTGCTCGAGGCGGGCGCAATCTGCTCGATCTTGACCAGCACCTCCTGGATCGCCGGGCTCTCGCCCAGGATGCCGGTGTGCTCCTGCAGCCGCCGCCGGGCGATCACGCGGCCGGCGGCCGCGACCACGTCGCGCGGGTCCACGGGCTTCACCATCCAGGCGGTGAGCCCACGTTGCTGTGCCAGCTGCCGCGGATCCGGGTCGGTTTGCTCGATGAGTCCGAGGGTGGAGATGGCGCGATCCCGAGCCAGCGCCACCAGCATCGCGGCGCGTTGCTCGTGCAGGGCACCCGTGAGAATGGCGATGTCAGGATTGGCACTGCGGAAGACCGCCCGGGCGTCGTCCTGCGACGACACCAGGGTGGTCTCGAACCCCGCCGCCTCGAACGCCGCGTTCGACTGCACCGCGGCTTCGAGGTCGTCCATCGTCAACAGCACGCGATCGGTCATCCGTGATCCGTCCGCTCGCCTCGTAACAGTTGTCCGATGTGTTCCATGAGGGGGTCGAGCACCGCGATCCCGTCCTTCACGCCGCCCGGGCTCCCCGGCAGGTTCACGATGAGCGCGGCTGCCCGCGTGCCCGCCACCGCGCGCGACAGCACGCTGCGCGGGAAGCTCGCGTGCCCCCGGGCACGGATCGCCTCCACGATGCCGGGCGCCTCCCGGTCGAGCACCGCGCGCGTCGCTTCGGGCGTCACGTCCCGCGGCCCGAGCCCGGTGCCTCCGGTCGTCACGATGAGATCCGCGATGCCGTCGTCGGCCCAGCGGGACAGGAACCCGGCGATGCGGTCGGACTCGTCGGCGACGATCTCGCGGGTCGTCACCTCGAACCCCTTCTCGCCGGCCCACGCCACCACGGCATCGCCCGACACGTCCTCACGTGCCCCGGCGGCACCGAGGTCGGACACCGTGAGTACGGCTACGCGAATCGGGGAGGACACGGACCGGTCTCCTACTTCCGCTTGACGCTTCCTTCCGTATAGAACGGCAGCTTCACCACCTCGGCCCCAACGCGCTTGCCGCGGACGTCCATCTCGATCTTGGTCCCCGGGTCGACCGAGTGTGTGGGCAGGTACGTCGTACCGATCCCCTGTTTGAGCGCGGGGCTGAAGCCACCGCTCCGCACGATGTCGACCTTGTGGCCTTTGAGGAACACGCCGTAGCCGTGGCGCGGAATGGTCCGCTCAGTGGTCACAAATCCCACGAGCTTGCGCGTGACTCCCTTGGCCTTGATCACGTCGAGCGCGCGCTTCCCGATGAACGGAGCACCCTTGTTCAGCTTCACGATCCACCCGAGCCGTGCTTCGTACGGGTTGGTCGTGTCATCGATGTCGCTGCCGTAGAGGGGATAGCCCACCTCCAGGCGCAGCAGGTCGCGCGCGCCGAGCCCGCAGGGCTCCCCCCGCCCCTGGCCCACCAGCGAGTGCCACATGCCCTCGGCATGCTTGGACCGGAAGAAGAGCTCGAAGCCGTCCTCACCGGTATACCCCGTACGGGCGATGAAGCACTCGACGCCGGCTACCTCCCCCACGGCGAAGTGGTAGTACGCGACGTCAGCGAGGTTCGTCTGCGTGAGACCCTGCACCAGCGCCTCGCTCTTCGGTCCCTGCACGGCGAGTAGCGCCACCTCGTCGGAAATGTTCCTCACCCGGCAGTTCACACTCTCCTTCTTGCCGACGACGTGCTCCCAGTCCTTCTCCAGATTCGCGGCGTTGACGACCATCATCACCTTGTCGTCGAACCGATATACGATGCAGTCGTCGATGAACGTGCCCTCGTCGTTGAGCAGCGCCGAGTACTGGGCCTGGCCGTCTCCCAGGGCCGCCACGTCGTTGCTGGTGAGGCGGTTTACGAACGCATTGCGGTCGGGGCCCGTGAACTCGAATTCCCCCATGTGCGACACGTCGAACACTCCCACCCCCGTGCGCACCGCGGCATGCTCCTTGGTGATCCCTGACGGGTACTGCACCGGCATCTCGAACCCGGCGAACGGCACCATCTTCGCCCCGAGCGAGACGTGCAGATCGTGAAACGGCGTGCGCTGCAGCTTCTCTCCACTCATCGGGTATCCTCTCACCCCATGAGCTTCACGAGCAGCGCCTTCTGCACGTGAAGCCGGTTTTCTGCCTGATCGAATACGCGTGACTGCGACCCCTCGATCACCTCGTCCGTGACCTCCTCGCCGCGATGCGCGGGGAGGCAGTGGAGGAAGATCGCGTCGGGCGCCGCGAGCTTCATGAGCTGGGCGTCGACTGTGAAGCCCTTGAACGCCAGCTTGCGCGCGTCGGCTTCGCCCTCCTGCCCCATGGAGGCCCACACGTCGGTGTTAACGACGTGCGCGCCCTGCACCGCCTCTTCGGGATCCTCGTGGATCGACACGGAGGTCATATGCTTGGCCCGATCGAACACGTCGCGCTCGGGCTCGAAGCCCTCGGGACACGCGAGCCGCAGCTCGAACCCGAGCACGCCGGCCGCGTGGAGCCACGAGTTGGCGACGTTGTTCCCGTCTCCCACCCAGGCCGCCACCTTTCCCTCCCATCCCCCGAGGCTCTCCTGCATCGTGAGCACGTCGGCCAGCACCTGGCAGGGGTGGAGGTAGTCGGTCAGCCCGTTGATCACCGGGATCGAGGCGTGCTGCGCCAACTCGACCACGTCGCTGTGCTCGAACGTCCGGATCATGATCCCGTCGACGTAGCGCGACAGTACTCTGGCGGTGTCCCTGATGGGCTCGCCGCGCCCGAGTTGGAGATCGCGCGCGGACAGGAACAGGGCGTGTCCGCCCAATTGGCACGTGCCCACCTCGAACGAGACGCGAGTGCGGGTGCTGCTCTTGGTGAAGAGCATCCCGAGCGTCTTCCCCGCGAGCGGCTGCTTGCGGTACTTCCCCGCCTTCATCTGGAGGGCGAGGTCGAACAGCTCTCGTATCTCGTCGGCAGTGAGGTCGGGTACCTGAAGGAAATCACGTTTCGGCATGGCAATCAGCGAGGTAGGTCAAAATGACAGGTTAGCCGACTCATTCTAGCCGCATGGCGAAGGGGTGTAAAGCCAGAACTGTCAGGCGGAAAGGCGCTCCGGAGCGGCCGCCGGTGGACGGTGCCGGTCCGTCCACTCCGGCAGACCGGGCACCGGGGCGAACGGATGCGCCGGGGGGTGGGCGAAGGGGAGCGACGCAGCGGTGCGCACCGGGCCCCTAGAGGATGTACTTCCTCAGATCCTCGTCGTCGACGATGCGCATGAGCCGCTCCCGCACCTGCGCGGCATCGAACGTGACCCGCTTGTCGGGGACGTCGGGCAGCTCGAACAGGAGATCCTCGAGCAGCGTCGTCATTACGGTGTGCAGGCGGCGCGCGCCGATGTTCTCGGTGCGCTCATTCATCACCATGGCGATGCGCGCGATCTCGGACACCCCGTCGTCACTGAACGAGAGCTCGGCTCCCTCGGCCGTGCACAGCGCCTGGTACTGCTTGACGAGGGAGTTCTCGGGCTCGGTCATGATCCGCACGAACTCCTCCTGCCCCAGCGAGGATAGCTCGGTGCGGATCGGGAAGCGGCCCTGCAGCTCGGGAATGAGATCGGACGGCTTCGATACGTGGAACGCGCCGGCCGCGATGAACAGGACGTGATCGGTGCGCACGTACCCATAGCGGGTCTGCACGGTCGAACCCTCGACGACAGGCAGGAGATCGCGCTGCACGCCCTCGCGCGAGACGTCGGGTCCGCCCATGTGGCCGCGCTCGCCGGCGATCTTGTCGAGCTCGTCGATGAAGATGATGCCGTGGTTCTCGACCCGGTCGAGCGACTCGTTCACCACGTCATCCATATCCACCAGCTTGCGCAGCTCCTCGTCCACCAGGATGCGCCGCGCCTCGGTGAGCCGCACCACGCGCTTCTTGGTGCGCTTGGGCAGCATGTCCTGCAGCATCTCGGTGAAGTTGATGTCGGCGCCCTCCATGCCCTGCGGGAACGCCATCATGTCGAACGCCGGGAACGCCTGCTGGGTCACCTCGATCTCGACTTCACGGTCCTCCAGCTTCCCGTCGGCAAGCAGCTTGCGCAGTTTCTCGCGGGTGCGCTCACGGCGTTCCTCGTCGTCGGTGGGCAACGGCTCCTCGCCTTCGCCCCGGCGCACCTCGCCGCTCGAGGAGACCATGAACAGGGCCTGCCCCGCGGGCGGCGCTTCCGGCTCCGGCTCGGCGGGCGTCTCGGGCGGCGGGGTCACGGGCTCCTGGCGCAGCTCCGGCCGGGGACGCGTCTTGGGCGGGGGCGGCAGCAACAGATCGAGCAGTCGTTCCTCTGCACGGCGCTCCGCGGTAGGGAACACGTCGTCCTCGCGCTCGCTGCGCACCATGTTGATGCTGGCGTCCACCAGGTCCCGCACCATGGACTCTACGTCGCGACCGACGTAGCCCACCTCGGTGAACTTCGACGCCTCGACCTTGATGAACGGCGCGCCGGCCAACCGCGCCAACCGCCGGGCGATCTCCGTTTTCCCCACCCCCGTGGGGCCGATCATGATGATGTTGTTGGGCAGGATCTCGTCGCGAATGCCCTCGGGCGCGTGTTGCCGGCGCCAGCGGTTCCGGATCGCGATAGCGACCGCCTTCTTGGCGTTGGCCTGCCCCACGATGTAGCGATCCAGCTCCACGACGATCTGCCGCGGCGGCAACTCCTCCAGCCACGGCACCGCGTCAGGCCCACTGTCGATCGCCTCCAGCCTCTCTTCCAGCGGCTTGGGCTCGGTGCTCATTTCGACCTCTTCCCACCACCGCGCGCCGCCTGCAGCTCGACGACGGAGATGTTGCGGTTCGAGAACACGCAGATGTCCGCGGCGATCTCGAGGCTCTGCCGCACGATGTCCATGGCGGAGAGATCCGTGTGGTGGAGCAGCGCCCTGGCCGCCGCCAGCGCGTAGTTGCCGCCGCTCCCGATCGCGAGAATCCCGTCGTCCGGCTCGATCAGCTCGCCGCTGCCGCTCAGCAGGTAGGCGTGCTCCGCGTTCGCGACGGCGAGCAGCGCCTCCAAGCGCCGCAGCACCCGGTCGCTGCGCCAGTCCTTGGCCAGCTCCACGGCCGCGCGGGAGAGATTGCCCGGGAAGCGCTCGAGCTTCTCCTCGAACTTCTCGAACAGGGTGAACGCGTCGGCCGCGGCGCCTGCGAACCCGGCGAGCACCTTCCCCCCGGCGAGCTCCCGCACCTTGTTGGCGTGCGCCTTCATGACGGTATCGCCGACCGTCACCTGTCCGTCCCCGCCCATCGCCACCCTCCCGTCCCGGTGGACGCACAGGATCGTGGTGGCGCGAAATGGTGTCGTCTGCATCATGCCCTCGGATGAGCCTTCTGATACACCCGCTTCAGCCGCTCCACACTCGTATGAGTATACACCTGGGTCGTGCTGAGGGAGGCATGCCCCAGCAGTTCCTGGACCGCGCGCAGGTCCGCGCCCGCGTCCAACAGGTGCGTCGCGAAGCTATGACGCAGGGTGTGCACCTTGAGACCTGCCCGGCCGTCCAGCCGGCGCAGGAAGCGCTGCACGACCTGCTGGATCCCGCGCGGCGAGAGCCGGCTGCCCCGCTGCGACAGGAACACGGCCCGGCGATCGCCACGGCCGCGCGGCAGGTTGGCGAGCAGGTCGTCGCGCGCGCCGTAGTACGATCGCAGGGCACGCGACGCGTAGCCGCCCAACGGCACGATGCGCTCCTTGCGTCCCTTGCCGCGCACCTTCACCTGATCGGACACCACGTCCACGTCGGCCAGGTTAAGCCCTGCCAGCTCCGAGAGGCGTATCCCCGTGGCGTAGAACACTTCGAGGATCGTCAGGTCGCGCTGCTCACGGAACCCGCCCTGCTCCGCCAGCGACTGGGCGAAGCGAAACAGCTCCTCCATCTGCTCCCGGTCCAGCACGGCCGGGAGGCGGCGCTCCAGCTTGGGCAAGCGGACGCCCTTGGCCGGATTCTGCTCGACACCGTAGCGGCTACCGAGGAAGCGGTAGAACGAGCGCAGCACCGAGATGGCGCGGGCGATGGACCGCTTGGCGAGCCCGCGCCGCTTCAGCTCTCCCATGAAGCTCCGTAGGGCCAGGCGATCGATGCTGGTCCATTTCCAGCGCCGCGGTCCGCCGTAGTACTCGTCGCAGAACGCGCGAAACGCGTCCAGGTCACGCACGTAGGCGCGCACGGTATGGGGCGAGTCGTTCCGCTCCTTTTCCAGGAAGACCGAGAACTCGGTGATCTCCTTGCCGGGATCGCGGGCGAGGCGGGGCGAGCCGGCGCGGCGATTCACGTGACCGGGGCGGCAGCAGTCGCCGCGAACTCGCGCATTGCGGCGAGGGCGCGTTCGGCAAGCTGCACCCGCTTCTTCCGCTTGTCGCGCACCGGCCGCTCGAGCGGCGGCAGCAGCCCGAAGTTGGCATTCATCGGCTGGAAGTGCTTGGGAGCCGTGTCGTGCACGTACCGCATCAGCGCACCGAGCACCGTGACCGCGGGCGGCACGACGGGGGCCTCCCCTTCCAGCATACGCGCCAGATTGATGCCCGCCAAGAGTCCGGTGCCAAGGGATTCGGTGTATCCCTCCACGCCGACCAACTGGCCGGCGAACAGCAGGCGATCGTCGTCCCGTGCCGAGAGGTGCGCGGTGAGCGTCGCCGGGCTGTTGAGATAGGTGTTGCGGTGGATGCTGCCGTAGCGGTAGAACTCGGCGGCCTCCAGTCCGGGGACCATGGCGAACACCCGTTTCTGCTCGGGAATACGGAGTCGCGTCTGGAACCCGACCAGATTCCACATCTGACCAGCCCTGTCTTCCCGCCGCAGCTGCACGATCGCGTGCGCCTCGCGGCCGCTCCGGGGATCGGGCAGCCCTACCGGCTTGAGCGGGCCAAAGCGCAGGGTGTCCCGCCCGCGCTGCGCCATTTCCTCGATCGGCAGGCATCCCTCAAAGTACGGCACTGCGTCGAACTCACGGCCCGTGTACTGGTCGGCGGCGATCAATGCGTCCAGGAAGGCGTCGTACCCCTCGACCGTGAAGGGCGCGTTGAGGAAGTCGTCACCCTCGCCCTTGCCGTACCGCGAGGCGCGGAACAGGGCATCGTGGTTCAGGGACTCGTCGCTCACGATGGGCGCGATGGCGTCGTAGAACGCGAGCGAGTCGACGCCCAGTCGCCCGGCGATCACTTGCGCGAGGGCGTCCGACGTCAGAGGGCCGGTGGCGACCACGCCCGGGCTCGGCAGCGCCGCGATCTCCTCCCTCACCAGGGCGATTCTCGGGTGGGCCTCGACCCGCCGAGTCACCTCGGCGCTGAACACCTCCCGATCCACGGTCAGCGCCGCCCCGCCGGGAATCCGCGCCGACTCGGCGACCTCCATCAACAGACTGCCCAGCAGGCGCAGCTCGGCCTTGAGCACACCGTGGGCGTTGCTCAGCTCCAGCGATTTGAAGGTGTTGCTGCAGACGATTTCGGCGAGCCGGTCGGTCTGGTGGGCGGGCGTCGTGACGCGCGGCCGCATCTCGTAGAGCGTGACGTCGACGCCGCGCTGCGCCAGTGCCCAAGCGGCCTCGCTGCCCGCGAGGCCTCCCCCGACCACGGTGGCGCTCACTGGGCCGCTACTTCAGAGTCGCTCTCCTCGACCGTGAACTCGGCTTCGCACTTGAGGCAGCGGCGATACTCGCCGCGCGCCTTGGTGGAGCGCTTCTCCGCACCGCCGAACCCGCACTCGGGACACGTGTCGGGCACCGGCAAGTGCCAGGTCGAGAAGTCGCAATCGGGATAGCGCGTGCAGCCGTAGAAGGAGCGCCCACGGCGCGTGCGGCGCTGCGCGATGTCGCCCTCGCCGCACTTGGGACATTTGACCCCCAACGGAATCGGGCGCGTGTGCTTGCACTTGGGATACATGGTGCACGCCAGGAACTCGCCGTACCGACCCGTCTTGATGACCATCGGCGCGCCACACTCTTTGCATACCTCGTCGGTGGGCTTGTCGGGCACCTTGTCGCGCTTGAGCGGCTTGGTGAACCGGCACTCCGGGTAGTTCGTACACGCGATGAACGGGCCGAAGCGACCGCTCTTCACGGTGAGCTTCCCGCCGCACTCGGGGCACGGCTCCTTCTCGATCTCCTCGACGTCGTGCGCCTCGCGAATCAGGGCGTCGGTGTCGATCGACTCCAGTGCCTTGGAGAACGGGCCGTAGAAATCCTGCAGCACGTCCTGCCAGCTGAGGTCCCCCTCCTCCACCTTGTCGAGCTCGGTCTCCATCTGCGACGTGAACTCGACGTTGAAGATGTCGGGGAAGCGGCTCACCATCACCTTGGTCACGGTCGCGCCCAGGTCCGTCGGTTGGAAGCGGCGGCTCTCCATGCGCACGTAGTCACGATCCCGCAGCGTCGAGATGATCGAGCTGTAGGTGCTGGGCCGTCCGATCCCGTCGGCCTCGAGCTCCTTCACGAGGCTCGCTTCGCTGAACCGCGGCGGGGGCTCGGTGAAGTGCTGGTTGGGAGTGATGGCCTGGACGGCAGCTTCGTCGCCCTTGGCCAGTGCCGGCACCGGGGCCTGATCCTCGAACGTCTCTTCCTCACCCGCTTCCTTCGTGTCGAAGTAGAGCACGTGGAAGCCGTCGAACACCATCACCGATCCCGTGGCCCGGAACAGGTATTTCGCGATCGCGAAGTCGATGCTGGTCGTGTCGTACACGGCCGGCGTCATTTGGGAGGCCACGAACCGCTGCCAGATGAGGCGATACAGCTTGTACTGGTCTGGGGCCAGGTACTTGCGCACCGCCTCCGGGCGGCGATCCACGTCGGTCGGACGGATGGCCTCGTGCGCCTCCTGCGCCCGCGCCGCCTTCTTGCTGCGGTAGAAGTTGGGCTTCTCGGGCAGGTACTTGTCGCCGTGACGCTGCAGGATGTAGTCGCGGACCGCATCGATCGCCTGCGGGGCGACACGCGGTGAGTCGGTACGCATGTAGGTGATGAGACCGATGGCGCCTTCCTTGCCGATCTCGATCCCCTCGTACAGCTGCTGCGCGGCGCGCATGGTGCGCTTCGCCGAGAACCCGAGCCGCTTGGCCGCCTCCTGCTGCAGCGTGCTCGTGATGAACGGCGCCCCCGGCCGCTTGCGCCGCTGCCGCTTGGCGACGGCGCTCACCACGAAGGGCCTGCCCTTCACCGCGCGCACCACCGCGCTCGCTTCCTTCTTGGAGTGGAGTTCCGGCTTCTTGCCGTCCACCTTGTGGAGCTTCGCGATGAACCGCTTGCGCTTCGCCTCCAGCTCCGCCTCGATCGACCAGTACTCCTGCGGCCTGAAGTCCCGGATCGCCTGTTCCCGCTCCACGATGAGCCGCAGGGCGACCGTCTGCACCCGGCCGGCCGAGAGACCGCGCTTCACTGCCTTCCACAACAGGGGGCTCGCCTTGTAGCCGACCAGGCGGTCGAGGATGCGCCGGGCCTGCTGCGCCTCGACCTTCTGTCCGTCGATGTCGACCGGCTGCTCGATCGCCTCGGTGACGGCGTCCTTGGTGATCTCGTGAAACAACACCCGCCGGATCTTGGAGCCGTTGCCGAGCTGCTCGGCGACGTGCCATGCGATCGCCTCTCCCTCGCGGTCCGGGTCGGTGGCCAACAGCACCGCCGAGGACGTCTTGGCCGCTCGCTTGATCTCGGCGAGCTGCTTTCCCTTCCCCCGGATCGTGACGTACTTGGGCTCGAAGCCGTTCTCCACGTCCACCCCGAGCTCGCGCTGCGGCAGATCGCGCACGTGCCCCACGGTCGCCTTCACCGTGTAGCCCGACGCCAAATACTTGCCGATGGTGCGAGCCTTGGCCGGCGACTCGACAATGACGAGCGCCTTGCCGCTCTTGGTGGATTTCTTGGTGGATTTCTTGGCAGACTGCTTCTTCGCGGTCTTCTTGGCCGCTTTCTTCGATTTCTTCGCCTTCTTTGCCTTCCTAGCGGTCTTCGCCATATCTCTCCGGCGGCCAGCGCGTGGAGGGCGAGATGTGAGCATGGTGGCTCAAATGTCCCTCAACGGTCGCACGGCCTAGGCGGCTGACAACGCCACCTAGGCCGAAGCCTGTAAATCGGCGCCGATACTTACCACCCGGCTGTAGATCGCGCAAGCACGACCAGCTCGGCAGCCACCTCATCGACCGACTTGGCGTCGGTCTCGACCACCCGATGGGCACCCAGGTACGCGGCCTCCCGCTCCTCCAGCAACTGTCGCAGCCGCTGCATCGGGTCCGCGCCCTGCAGGAGGGGCCGGTTCCCCTGGGAGGCCACCCGGGCGGCCGCGACCTCCGGACTCACGCGCAGATAGACCAGGATCGCACCCTCGCCCGCGTCCTCCGCATTGCCCGCCTGCGCCACCCAGCCACCACCGGGGGCGATGACCGCGGGCTCCCCGGCCAGGGCCTCCCGGACCGCGGCGTGCTCGAGCTGCCGGAACGCCGGCTCCCCCCGCTCGGCGAAAATCCGGGCGATCGAGACAGCTTCCTCTTCCTCAATGAGGGCGTCGATGTCGTGGAAGGGTGCCGAGAGAGTGTCGGCCGCAAGCCGGCCAGCCGCGGTCTTCCCGGAGCCGGACAGCCCGACCAGCACCAGGTGGCGTCTCACCCGTCCCGGCCCACCTCATCGCCGCCCCGGTTCATGCGGGCGACGTAGGCATCGTAGTTGTCGCGCATCTCTGTCAGGGAGTCGCCGCCGAACTTCTCCGTCATGGCCTGGGCGAGCACGAGCGCCGCCATGGCCTCCGCCACCACACCCATGGCCGGGACGGCGGTCACGTCGGAGCGCTCGGACTGCGCCTTGGCCGCCTCGCCGGTCTGGAGGTCCACCGTGTCGAGTGGGCGCCGCAGGGTCGAGAGCGGCTTCATGGCCGCCCTGATCACGATGGGCTCGCCGGTGGTCATGCCGCCCTCGAGGCCCCCGGCCCGGTTGCTGCGCCGGGCATAGCCCCCGCTGGTGGCCGCTCCGCCCCGCTCGATCTCGTCGTGCGCCGCGGAGCCAGGGACGCGCGCGGCACCGAACCCCATGCCGATCTCCACGCCCTTCACGGCGGGAATGGACATCACCGCGTGTGCCAGGTTGCCGTCGAGCTTCCGATCCCAGGCGGTGTGCGATCCGAGGCCCAGCACCACGCCTCGCACGACCACCTCGGCCACGCCCCCGAGCGTGTCCCGCTCCGCCACGGCCGCATCCACTGCCTCCACCATCGCCTGCGACGCCTCGAGGTCGAGACACCGCACCGGTGACCGATCGGCCGCGTCGTTGAGCGGGACGGGCAGCGGGCTCACCTCCCGCGCCCGCACCGCGCCGAGCTCCACCACGTGGCTCCCGATCTCCACGCCGAACTCGCCAAGCAGTCGCCGGCATACGGCGCCACAAGCCACGCGCGCCGCCGTCTCCCGAGCGCTCGCCCGCTCCAGAATGTCACGCGCGTCGACCCGATCGTACTTCAGCACACCCACCAGGTCGGCGTGCCCCGGACGGGGCCGGGAGACCTGGCGGCGCCGCGCGGCGCCGTCCTCGGTGGGCTCGGGCGCCATGACATCGGTCCAGTTCTCCCAGTCGCGGTTCCAGATCACCATCGCGATCGGGGAGCCGAGCGTTTCACCCGCGCGCACGCCGCTCAGGAACTCCACGGCATCGGACTCGATCTTCATCCGCGCACCGCGGCCGTGCCCCGCCATGCGGCGCTCGAGCTGCCGGTCGATGTCCTCGGCCCGCAGCGCCAAGCCCGCCGGCAGGCCCTCGACGGCGGCCACCAGACCGCGCCCGTGCGATTCCCCGGCTGTCGTGAAGCGGATCATGGTCGCGACTAATCTAGCCTCGCGGTCGCCACACCGAAAAAGAGAGCCCGGCCATGCGGCCGGGCTCCGGAGTGCTCGATCGGCGGCCTCTTGCCTGCGCTTACCTGCGGGGCCAGTTGAAGCCCGGAG
>JBDHBX010000039.1:0-15991 GCA_039592335.1 Gemmatimonadota bacterium
CCAGTGCGGCATCCAGCGTGCCTCGAACGTGTCGACCATCTGTCGCACCAACTCGTGCGCGGTGGCTTCCGTGGGGAAGTAGTACTGCGTCGGGAAGAGATAGCCTTCGAGTGACTCACCGCGCGACCCGACCCGCTTGAGCAGGCTTGTGTCGTGCGCGGCTACTAGTATGCTCTCCGCTTCGACGCCCAGCGATCGCTCGAGGCGACGCGCGACCTGGGCCAGCGTGGCGCGCTCGCGAATCGTCACGGGTGTCACCGGATGCGTGCCGCGCCGCAGCGTCGCCAGCACCTCACCCATCGGCATCCTAGGACGCAACGGATAGGTACCGGCCTGTACACCGAGGTGGCGACGGTTCACGCGCGCGAAGCGCTCGAACCGCTCGGCGGACCTCACGATGTCGTGCGCCGCCAGCGACTCCGCCACCGCCCCAATCGAGTCACCGGACGGAATGGTCACCCACACCGCGTTCGGCGGCGGGGGCACTTCACACCCCGTCACGACGATCGCACAGAGCGTCACGAACGCGAAACGTGCTTTGAGCATGCGCCAGGCTAGTAGTACCCGTGAATCGGGTCGGTGATGCAGCTAACGGTGGGTTTTTCCGCTCGCGCGGAATGAGCGCAAGTCGCTATGGGAGAGGAGGTTCTACCCTAACGCTAGGCAGACGGTCTCCCTGTGTTGCCGCCATTCGGCCCCACCAGCACAGCTTTGCCTAACCGCCCGAGGATCCGTACGTTATGGTGTGACCGGCGTGCACCAGGAGAGCCGACGAAATGCCGGTCACCGCGAGACTGTCGAAGCGATTCTACGAGAAGTTCGGTGATGACCTAGTCAACGAGCTGGTGGACTGGTTGAATCAGGTGGACGCGACCTACCGATCGGATCTGCGCGAGCTCAATGAGCTGAACTTCGCCCGGTTCGAGGCGAAGCTCGAGCAGCGCCTTGCCGAACTGGACGCCAAGTGGGACCGGCGCCTGGGCGAGCTCAAAGCCGACCTCCTAAAGTGGATGTTCATCTTCTGGGCGGGAACCACCTTCTCCATCCTCGGAACCGTGATCGCCCTGATCAAGCTCTGACCGCTGCCCCTCCCATCAACATTGGCTCCGACTGCAACATCCACATGCCCCTTGCTACCCACTGACTGCGTGTATTACATTGTATTACATGAAGGATACCGTCATCACCATCCGCCTCGATCCCGATCTACGGCGGCGGCTCGATCGACTCTGCACGCGGTGGGGGCGCAGCCGCAGCGAGGTCGTGCGCGAGGCGCTCAGCCGCCAACTCGCGCTGCTACAGTTCGAGCAGGCACGGCGCCAGGTGATGCCGTTCGCCGAAGCGCGGGGGTACCTCACCGATGAGGATGTCTTTCGGGATGTGTCGTGAGGGTCTTTCTCGACACGAACGTGTTGGTGGCGGCGTTCGCCACTCGCGGTCTGTGCGCCGATGTGGTCCGCGCCGTGCTGGCCGAGCATGAGCTGCTGACGGGGGAGGTCAATCTCACCGAGCTGCGCCGCGCCCTCAAGACGCGCCTGAAGGTCTCACCGCGAGTCATCAAGTCCGTCGAGGAGCTGTTGCGGGCACAGACCGTGGTGGCCCGGCCCAAGAAGCCTGCCGATGTACCCGTTCGCGATGCGGACGATGCGTGGGTCCTGGCTTCGGCCGTGGTCGGTCACGCCGACGTTCTGGTGACCGGCGACGCCGAGCTCTTGGAGATCGAGGAGCCACCCCTCCCGATTGTGACGCCGCGCCAGCTGTGGGAGCGCCTGCACACCAAGGGCTCAGGAGGTAGCTGACACCACTCCCCGCGCCCGCATCGGCTCGAGCCAGAACACCCACACCAGCGCCCCGGCCAGCGCGGCCGCCACGAACATCTGCGTCAGGAATGTCTGATACGTGGGAAAGACCCCAAGCACGGGAAGCGCAGGGAGCCACTCCAGCGGCGTGATGGAGATGACGCCCGCCTCTTGCAACTCCGACACGCCCTTCCCCGTGAAGCTGAACGCCATCACGTAGAGCAGTGCGCTCGTGGCGATGAAGAACGGCCTCAAGGGCAATCGCACGCCGTAGCGCTCGATCGCGAAGTAGACAACCGCAAGCATGACGGCGCCGAGAGCGATGCCGCCCACGATCCCACCTGTCGCCGCCGCCGTGCCGTCGGACGTCGTGAACAGCGCGGCGTAGAACAGCACCGTCTCAAACCCCTCGCGATACACTGCAAGGAACGCGACTGCCGCGAGCGCCCAGGCGCGCTTGCTACTCAACGCCTTCTTCATCTGCGAGCCCACGAACTGCTGCCACTTGCGCATCTCGATCTTGGAGACGAGCCAGTAGGACACCCAGAACAGCACGGCAGCGGCCACCAGCATCGTGACGCCCTCGAGCATCTCCTGCTGCGCCACCGCATTGTTGAACAGCGTCGCGAACCCGACCGCGGTGAGCACGCTCGCCGCAATCGCCGCCAGCACGCCAAGTCCCATGTCGCGTTTGCGATCCGTCGCGCCCGCCTTCGTGAGGAACGCGACGAGCGCGCCGATGATGAGGATCGCTTCGAGCCCCTCACGCAGCATGATGAGGAGCGACTGGCCGAACAGCAGCCCGGGCGAGGCCTGCGCGGTGATGCTCTCCACGGCCGCGTCGAGTGCCGCTTCCACTTGTTGTTGCGACACGATCACCTCGCTCGCCGACGCGTCGCGCGCGAGAGCACCGCGGAAGTCGGCGAACGCCCGCTCCACCCGCCGTGCGGCCGCGGCGTCGCGCGCCTTCACGGCGCTCTCGATGCCCTCGAATACGAGGTACGCATCGAGCGCGTGCCGTTCCGCCATCTCACGGTCTCCCCGGTGAGCGGCGAGTGCGGCCTTGTGCAACACCGCGCTGGTCTGCCCGGCCGTGCGCACCGCCGCGAGTCGGCGGTCGGCTCCCAGCACCTCTGCGGCCCCGGCCGCGCGCGCGTACGCGACCATCGGCCCGAGGGTGGAGTCGCTGGTCTGCGTGCCCGTGCGCGCCGCCAGAAGCGCAGCCAACGAGTCGTCGCTCAATGACGCGGTCGCCTGGAAGTCGCTCACGAACACCGCGCAATCGAGGCAGCGACGGTCCAGCTCTTGTGCTCCTTCAGCGCGAGCGCGAGGCGTGTGGCGCAACATGGCGGCGTACAGCGCGACGGCCCAGCGGTCGTCGGCATCGAGCTGCTCGCTGAAGCCCGGCATGGCCGTGCCGGCCACGCCCACGTTGATCTTGCGAAAGAACTCGACTGGCGGGACGCTGCGCAGCGCGTCGAAATCGCTGAGGTCGGCGGGCGGCGGGTCGAGTGACACGCCCAGCACCCCGTCTCCCGCGCCGCGGTCGCCATGGCAGGACGCGCAGTACTGCCCATACAGCGCCCCGCCCCGCGCGAGCGACGGCGCCCTCGAGCGCATCGGGTCGAGCGGCGTGCCGACGGCCGCCGCCAGGTCTCGCCGCAGGCCGGCCAACTCCACCTGCAAACCGGCCTCCGGTGCCAGTGCCTCGACGCCGGCCTGCATGCGCTGGAGATACGAAAGAGCGGCTGTCCGAGCTGCGGGCTCGAGCCCCTCGGCGGTGCGCAGCGCGTCGGTCAGGAACAGCTTTGCCTCGTTCAGCTCCTCCGCCGCGACGACCTCACCATCCACCACACCCTCGGCATACTCCGCGAGCGCGATGGAGGCCACGTCGGCGATGCGCCGCGCCGCGGCGACCTGGTCCTGCTGCGCCACCGCGGGCCCGGCCAGGAGCCCGACGAGCAGAAACAGCGTGCAGCAACGCACTGATATATGGAAAGGCAAACCGCCCCGATCCCGGTCAAAGGGTCGTGGAATCTAGATAGAGTTTATCGGGATTGCAATTTGACCAGGGAACCCACTCGCGGCGCGGCCGGGGTCACGGGGGGGTTGTGTCCTGCCGCGCAGCGAACTCGTCTCGGCGTGGCGGAGTCATGTGATTGGACGGAGCGTGGCAGCCAAGGGGCGTGGAGGCTCGGACAACGCGAGGCCGGGCATCTCCCCGAGCGAGCATCAGTGCCCCGCCGCTGCGGAGCGTCTGGCCAGCGGCCGCTCCCAGTGGACGGGCCGTGGTGGGGGGTAGGTCGGCGGCAACTGCAGCGAGCGAGGGGAGATGCCTGGCCGAACGACCGAGCCCCCACGCCCCGCAACGCCGTCTAGCTCAACAGCAGCACCACCGCCGCCGCCTGCGTGTCCGTGTGCGTCAGCGACACCATGCTCGACGTGACCCCGAGCCGCTCCGCCGCCTCACGAGCTTTGGCATGGAACGTCAGCGACGGCCTCCCATCCGCCGCCCGCCCCACCTCCACCTCGTGCCACCCGATGTACCCCGTGTCGCCGTCCTGATTGAGCGCCTTGTACGCCGCCTCCTTGGCGGCGAGCCGCGCGGCCACGTGGCGCGCCGGCACCGCCTGCTGCTCGCAGTAGGCGCGCTCGCGCTCGGTGAGTAGTCGCTGCATCACGCGCTCGCCCTTGTCCTCCAGCATGCGCTTCACGCGCGCCACGTCGACCAAGTCGATGCCCACGCCGACGGGGTTCATCGCCGGAACACCCAGCGCCACGCGTCCTGCAACCAGGCGGGCGCAGCGATGTAGCCACCCATCACCAGGCCGAGCCACGCGGCGCCCACGATTACGATGCCGCCGACGATCAGCACCGGCCACAGCGGCTTGCGCCAGTGGGCCACCCCATCGGCCACCAGCTCCCAGTGCCGCCACTCCGACTCGATGGCATCCTCCAGCTCGAGCCACGCCGCCTCGAGCCGGCGCGCCGCGGTGGTGAGTGCCTCCTGCCAGGCGTCTACCGTCTCGCGCTCCAGCGCCGTCGCGCCGAGCGCGGGGACGGCCCGCTCCTCCAGCAGATCGAGTGCCGGCACCAGCCCCGCTCCCGCCGAGCCGAGCCGCGCGGCCAGCGCACCCTGCTGCGCCGGGTCGAGTTGTAGTCGCTGCCGGCGCCGCTTCGGCATGCGCACCGCCCCGGCTTCCGCATCGAGCCGGGCCGCGATGCGGGCGAGCAGCAGCTCCGCCACCCCGGCCACCGTTTCCTCCCACGCCTCGAGCCACATCGTGCGGCCGGCCGTCGCAACGGCTGCCTGCCGCTCCTCCCTGGAGGCCAGGCGACGCGCCTCTCCGGCGGCCTCGAACAGACGGGTGGTGAGTCGGTAGCGGATCGCGTCGAGCTCGAGCCCGCCGGGATCGCGCCCCGTGCCCGTCACGATCTTCCCGAGCGACGGGCCAAGCTCCGGAATCCTCAGGGGCAGGAGCAGCTTGGGACTGGTCATGCGTAGATGGCGTCGATCACCGGGGCCGGGTCGGAGAAGTCGTCGAACACGGCGTAGGCGTCGTGCGCCTCAAGCTCCTCGCGGGAGTGCCAGCCGGTCGTGACCCCGATGGCCCGTGCGCCAATGCCGTTACCGCAGGTCATGTCGGCAGGGGTGTCGCCGATGATCACGATCTCCTCGCCCTGGGGCACGCGCCCCATGAGCGGCGCGGCGCGCTGCGCCGCGATGGCCGGGAGGTCCGAGCGGGCGGCGGCGTCGGAGCCGTACGCTCCGAGCTCGAAGCGCGAAAAGTCGAGACCCGCGGCCCCCAGCTTCAGCTCTGCACCGCGTTCCAGGTTGCCGGTGAGCAGGCCGACCAGCGCATCGTCCCGCCCGTGCAGCTCCTCCAGCAACGTCGCCACACCGGGATAGAGCTTCACCTGCTGGCGCCGCTCTTCCAGCGCGGACACCAGCAGCGCCACGTAGCGATCGCACACGGCGTCGACGTGCTCCTCGCTCTCGGCGTGCGGGTGCTCCGCCGCCCGCATCAGCTCCATCACGATCTGCGGATCGGTCTTCCCCTCGAAGCGGAAGCCCTCGATCGGGCCGGTCGCGCCCATCTCCTCGAGCAGCGCCTGACCGATCGCCGTGCGTCCCGCTCCTGCGGTCCACACGAGCGTGCCGTCGATGTCGAACAGAACGAGCTTCTCCATGCCGTTGGTCATTGAGCCAACCCCGGAACTTCAGCGGTGCCCACCGCCGTCCGCACCGCGCGCTCGATCGCCGTGGCAACGACATCCTGTGCCAGCATCTCCACCGCGATGGGAGCAACGCCCGGGAGCCTCTCCGTCGAGACCGCGAACACGATGTCGCCGTCGAACTGCGTGCCCACCGGCGTAATGCGCTGCGCCAGGGCATCCACACTCATCGCCGCGACCTCCGCCAACTCGCCGCGGCTGAGGTGGACGTTGGTGCCGACGATCACGAGCGTGGTGTTGCTGCCGGCCCGGGCGAAGGAGCCGCCCGGAGCACCGCCCTCGGCGAGGTAGTGGCGCGAGTCTACGAAGTCCCCGTCGTGCCGCGCACCCGCAATGATGGTCCCGTCGCCGTCACGCACGTCTCCGAACGCGTTCACGACCGCGAGGGCACCTACGGCGACATCACCCCGTCGCTCCGCCCAGGTCCCAACCCCGCTCTTCATGGCGCCCTGGGGGCCCATCACCTTGCCGACAGTCACGCCGGTGCCCGCACCGATGGCACCCTCCTCCACGGAATCGCCGGCGGCGTCGCATGCCTGGTAGCCCTCCGCGGGACCCGGCCAGCGATCCGATCGTCCCAGGATCCCGAGGTCGAACACGACCGCCGCAGGAACGATCGGCACGACACCCACGCCGACATCGAAGCCACGCCCCCTCTCGGCAAGCCAGCGCATGACGCCATCCGCCGCTCCGAGGCCGAACGCCGAGCCCCCGGTCAACAGGATCGCGTGGATCCCGGGTACCAGGTGACGCGGCGAGAGCGCGTCGAATTCCCGGGTACCCGTTGCCCGGCCGCGCACCGAAGCGGCGGCGGCCATACCCTCGGGCGGACCGAGGACCACCGTGCAGCCGGTCGCCGCCTCTCGGTCGGTGGCATGCCCGACCAGGAGACCGTCGACGTCGGTCAGTGCGTTACGCACTCTCGGACGCGTCGCCGACCTTCGCCTGGCAGTCCTTGCAGCGCGTCACGCCGCGCATGGAGCACACGAGGCATATGAACGTGCCGCATCCCTCGCAGGGATACCCCTCCGATGCACGCTCCTCGTTGCCGCAGGCGCGACACACCATCACATCGCGTTCTTTGAGTTGCTCGTCAGCCATGCAATACCTCCTTTGAGGGCGGTAACCTCACCGCCCTTTCGGCACCACGATGTTGATCGCGCCAGGCACGATCTCTGCCGTGAACGGCGTCTCGCCACACAACTCGCCGTCGAACTCCACCGGCCGCGGCTCATCGGTCTCGATGGTCACGCTCTTGCCGCTCAGGAACGCGACCCGCGCCCCACCGTGTCCCAACCCCGTGATCATGCGCCACGCGGCGTCCATCGTCTCGACAAAGGTACCGGCGTTGATCACCAGGATGTCGAACAGGCCGTCGTCGAACGCAATGCCCCACTTGAGCCGCACGATGGGTGGAATGATCTCGCCGCAGTTGGCCACCAGCACGATCAGGGCCGGGGTCTCGAACGTCTCTCCGTCCACCGTTATGCGGTGCGACACCACGTTGGGAGCGCCCAGCGCCTCCAACGAGCGCGCCACGTAGGCCCCCATGCCCCACTTCCGCTTCTCGCGGGCCGACGTCTTGGCCATGACCTCGGCGTCGATGCCCGTCCCCGCCGCGACCGCGAAGTACCGCTCGAGTCCGCCGCACTTCATGCGACCGAGATCGATGGGCCGCGGCTTGCCGCGAATCGCCGCCCGGGCCGCCGCCCGGGGATTGCGCGGGATGCGCAGGTTGCCGGCCAGCAGGTTGCCGGTGCCGCCCGGAATCAGCGCCATGGGGGTGTCGGAGCCCACGACGCCCTCCATCGCCTGCGTGGTGGTGCCGTCGCCGCCGTACACCGCGATGAGGTCCGCACCGTCCTCCACTCCCTGGTGCGCCAGCTCGCTCGCATGCCCCGGGCGCGTCGTGCCCGCCACGTCCAGATCCCACCCCTCCTTCAAGAACACATCGGCGACCTTGCCCACGATCTTGGCGTCGGTACGGGCGGCGATCGGATTGAAGATCAGCAGGGCTCGCGGCACTAGTATCTCGTTTCCCAGAACAAGTCGAGACCGAACTGATATCTCGTCGGCAGCTGGGTCGTCAACGCCTCGCAGCTGCGGAGGGGATCCACGCTCCCTGCAACCAGCCAGCGCCGCGTCAACCGGAACTCCAGGCTCGCGCCCACGTCGAACGTCTGTTGCCGAGAGCAGATGCGCGGGCTCGCCGTGAGGAACGCCGTCGTGCCGAGCACCGTGAACTGCTTACCGGCCGAGAGCTCGGCGCCCGCCAGTCCCTGCTGCCCGGTCTCGGGGCGGATCTGGAAGTAATCGAGCGGCGCTCCCAAATCGGTGATGAGCGAGTACTCCAACTGGCTGGAGACCACGCCGAACAGCGTCTGCGATCCGAGTCGCCAGCCGAACCCGCGCTCCTGCGCGGCCACCTGGAAGCTGGGTGCGCCGAACAGCAGGTAGGAGATGAGCTCGGTCTCCGACACCGCCGGCTGGATGTCGCTCGTCAGCGTGAGCTGCGGCTGGTACAGCCGGCCGGTGATGTGCACGAACACCGTCACTTCCTCACCTCGCGTGGTGCGCACCACGTGCTCGGCCTCGACATCCAGGTCGGCGTCGAGGTCGGGCGTCCCGAGATACCGCACCTCACCCCGCGTCACGTTGAACTCCCGCATGCTGCCGAGCGGCAGCTGCAGGCGGTAGGTCCCGCGCGACGCCCCCAGCGTGCCGTCGAGCTGATAACGGTCACGCACCTTGCTTACGAAGACCGAGCCCTCCAACGGAATGTTCGCCTCGCTCGACCGCAGCCGGAAGTCGGCGCCCATTGCGACCTCCAGGGAGTCGACGCGCAGACTGTCGATGAAACGGCTCTCGAACGGTGCGCCGAGCCCGTGGCGGCTGATGAGCAGGGCCAGCGTGTCCGCGAACGATCCCAGTTCCGGATCCTGCGCGTACGCCTCGAGGTTCACGACGTCCTTGCGTACCAGGTCCTCGAAGTAGAGGGCGCCGCGCGTCGCGGTCCCATTCCCCCGGAGCAGGGCATTGTAGAAGGGGCCACGTAACGTGAGCTCCGAGGTCGCCGTGAGGCCGAGGAAGTCGCGCACGTTGATCGCCTCGAACCCCCGGGAGCTGATGTCCACGTTGAGGATCGGGCGGCTCAATTCCTCGAGCCGCACAAATCCCCGCATCGCCGCCGAGCCACCACCGCTCGTGAGCGAGAGGTGCTGGATCGTGATCGTGTCTCCCGAGAGCGTGAGCGTGCCGTTCAGCGCCTGGTGCCGTACCCCGAGCGCGGGGAAAGTCGCCGCGCCGTCGTGCAGCGCCACCTGCCCGGTGAGCTCGGGCTGCTCCCAGGTCCCCGTGATTCCGAAATCCGCGTCGAGTGTGCCACCCAGGTCGCGCGCCACGGGCGTCGTCCGCTCGAGCAACGCGAGGTCCACGCTGTCGGCCAGCGCCCGGATCATGATGGGGCCGGGTATGCGGCGGCTCTCCGCGCCACGCAGCGCCAGATCGACCGGCAGCGACAGCTCGATGTGCAGGATCGGCTCCGCGAGGCGCGTCAGCTCCAGCTCGCCCGTGAGGCGTTGGTTGCGGTACCCCACGATCGCGTTGGTGAACGGTGCATTGAACTCGCCGTACACCGCGTTCCGGAGGTTGGCCGAGAGATCGATGGTCGGCGCGTCCACCGAGCCACTCATGACGAATGTCCCGCTCAGCTCGCCGCCGACCTGCTGGTAGTCTCCCTGGAACACGAGCCATGCGTCGGCGAGCGGCAGCGCCACGACCGAGCCGGTGAGCATGCCGGCGCCGCTCAGTGCCAGACGCCCTTCGACTACCACCTCCCCCGCTTCGCGCGCATGCCGCATGGTGAGATCGACAAACTCGATGCCCGTGCTGTCCACCGTGACGACCGCCGCGGTGTCCGCGAACCACGGACCGCTGAGCAGCAGCACGCCGAGCGAGTCCACGGCCACCGTGTACGACGCGGAATCGACGAACAGCTGTCCCCCACCCAACAACGCACCGTCCAGGCCGAATGCGCCGCGGCCCTGCCAGTGAAGTGAGTCGGGCCGACCGTCGAGGCGTGTCTGTACGTCGAAGAACGCGAAGTCGCCGAGCTCCAGCGAGTCGGCCTGTCCGTCGAACGCCAGAACGCGGGACGCCGACGCCCAGGTGGCCCGGCCGGACAGGCGCGACACGTAGAACGGCCCGCGCCGCAAATCGCCCGTCTCCAGGTTCCCGACCAGCCGATAGGACTCGACATTCCCCGAGAGCTGCCCCGCCAGTCGGGCCGTGCCGTCCGGCAGTCGCGATGAGTCGGCGGTGACGAGCGGACCGAGCCACGATGCCACCGCGGGCTCCAGCGCGCCGATCGAGTCGGCCGACGCCACGAACCGCAACGTGCCGGTGTGCGGCGCGTCGACGCCGAAGCTTCCCTCCGCTTCCACCTCGAGGTTGCTGGCCCACACTCGCAGCGTATCGACGCGTGCGAGCGCGTCGGCGACGCTGATCAGCGCCTCGGCGCCGTCGATGCTCACGCCCTGGATGACAGAGCTGTCGAGTGACACCTGGGCACGAAGCCCGAACCCACCTTCGTCGAGCCGCTCCTCGCCGCTTCCCTCGAGCCGCCCGAACACGCTCGTGGCGGGAAGGTCCTCTTTGGCCGAGCCGAGGTTGAACGCCTGTAGCTGCGCCGTCAGCGTGTGGGCGCCGCGCCGGTCGGGAAGGAGCAGGAGCGCTCCCTCCATGCGGACCGCGCCGCCGGGCCCGGAAAGGTCCGCCTCGAGAGCGAGCGAGTCGAACCGCCCCGCGAGACGCAGAGCTCCCGCCCACGATCCCACGACGTCGAACCCCGGATAGCTCGAGTGGAAGCTCGCGAGGCGCAGCGTATCGAAGACCACGTCGCTCCACACGCCCAGCGTGTCGCTCCGTGAATCGAGGTGCACCGAACCGCGGGCAACCGTCTCCGGCAGCGGCTCGTGCGCGTAGCGCAGCTCGCCCTCGTAGGTCGTGTTGCGCCAGGGACCACTCAGCGTGCCGCTCCCCCGCAGCCGACCGAGCAACTCGATCGCCGGCACGAGCCGCCGCACCGTCGACAGCTCGATGTCCGCAGCCGTGACGCCGAACCGCTGGAAGATGAACTCGCCGGGCACCCCCACGGCCACGAGCCCCTGGCCCTCGATCCGCGACTCGGGCCAACCCTCCACGAGGGAGTCGCGGAACGACACGTCCAACTCGAGCTGCATCCCCTCCCGCGGACCATCCACCGCCACATCTCCCGTCACGCGACCGGCCATGGGGAGCGTGTCGAGGAACCCGCGCACGTACTCCATATCGAAGTCCTGCAAGTCGAGGTCGGTGTCGTCGAACGCCCAGGTCTCGCCCGGTCCGAGCGTCATGCCCAGCCGACCCCGAGCGCGACCGCCCCCACCGCTTCCTTCCAGATCGAGTTGCGTGCCCACGAAGTGCAGCTCGTCGGTGCCCCGCGAACGCACGGTGAACCGGCCGACACCGACGAGCCCAGCCGGGATCGCGGAGACGAGCCCGCGCACCTCGTCCGCCACGGCGTGTTGGGCGTCGACCAGGAGATCGAACAGGATGGGACCGTAGGGCCATGACAGGGCGCCGTCCACGAGCGCACTGGTCTCCGGCAGCCGCACGCGCAGGCCTTCGAGTTGGAGTGTGTCACCGACGAGCGTTACCCGTCCCCGCAGGTCGGTCACCGTGATCACCGGGTCGGATCCTACCACGCGCAGCCGCTCCACCTCGGCCCGGATCCCGTTCTCACCGGGCAGCGGCGAGGATACTCGCAGGTACCCGAGCCGCGCGTTCAACGAGCGGAAGCGCCGCACCCTGACGTCGCCGAACGGTCCGCGCTCCCGTTCCACCAGCGAGTCGCCGGGACCGACGGGCGTCCGCACGGTCACCGTGCCGTCTATGATCTGCACGTCGTTGAACGCGATGAGCGCCGACGGCCCGCCGCCGCCGTCCCCCTTGGGCAGCACTTCATCCAGGTTGAGTGGTGCTCCCCGCCGCCATTGGACCAGGTGGATATGAGGGCGCGTGACGCTGAGGTGTCCCAACACGATGCGGCCCCGTAACAGATCGCCCAGCCCGTAGCGCAGTCCCACGCGTTCGACGGTGAGCAGGTCCACCCCGGCGGTGTCGCGGATGACCACGTCGCTCACCTCGAGGCCGCGCACGAAGGAGCCGCCGACCTGTCCCACCGATACGGTGCCGCCGAGCGCGTCGTTGGCGACCTGCATCGCCCAGTCCACCACGATGTGCCGCCCCTCGTCGGTGCGCAGTGCGGCGCCCGCCACGCCGAGCACCGTGCCGCCGAGCCAGCACGCCCCCGCGAGGACCCAGGGAAGCACCGAGCGCCGCATCAAAACGCCTGCCCGATCGAGATGTGAATGCGGAACCGCCCCCAGAACGTGGGCTCCTTCGGCTGGAACTGATTGGTGAGCTCGATGAGTTGATCCCGGGTCTGCAGGTACAGGGGGCTCGGCTGCGGATCGTACGGGTTGTACGCCACGTCCAGGCGCACCGGACCAAGCGGCGAAGAGACACGGAACCCCACCCCGGGCGTGATCCTCAGGTTGGTGAGGTCACCAATGGTGCTCCCCTCGCCAGTGGACAGGCGCGTGCGGATCTGCCCCACGTCCACGAAGATCGCCCCGAACGCTCTCCCGGAGATCCCAAGGGGAAAACGCAACTCGGCGTTCACGAGAAACAGATCGTTACCGCCGATGGGCGAGGTACGGAAGGCAGTGATGGGTCGCAACTGCCCGTCCGCCGTGACCGTGTCCCCCTCAATGACCCGCACCACCTGCCCCATCTCGTTCTGACCGAACCCCCGCACCGTATTGGCCCCACCCAGGTAGAAGCGCTCCTCCGTGGGAATCGAGTCTACCCCTCGCCCCCTGAACCCCGCGCCAAAGATCGTGCCCCAGCGAATCCGCCAGGCAAAGGCAGCCCGCCGTCCCACGGCGTGGTACGAAGAGAACTCGAGCGAAACCTTGTTGAAACGGGCACGGTCGTCGGAGAAGGTGAGGCGCGAGGCATGGCGGAACTCGCCGGAGAACAGCGTGCCACGCGTGGGATTGAAGATCGAGTTGCGCCGATCGCGCACCACGGCAAGCGAGAGGGTACCCTGGCGCTGGTTCTCGCCGAACCGCTCGGCATCCTCCAATCGGCACACGTTGAGCAGCGCGCAGATGGTCGCGGGGTCGGCCTGCGTGTTGCCGTACGAGACGAGATACGAAACCGTGATCGGCATGCGCCACGGGGTCCGGTAGGTCACCGCGAGGTTGCCGCCGACGGCTTGACGTACGTACGCCTTGAACTCGGTGTACTGCTCCAGGAACGCCGACACGCCCCCACCGAAGTGCCGGGAGAAGAGGAAGGGCTCTTCCAGCGCCGCGCTGAGATTGTAGTTCAGCACCCAGCGCTCCGGCGCGTCCTGCTCCAGCACCGGACAGACCGAGCGCTGGAAGTTCAGCGGATCACCGGCCCCGATTTTCGAGAACCGCGCGCCGAGCTCCAACCGCCGCCCACCACCGAGCAGGTTGGTGGTGGACCACGAGGTGAGCACCCGGAAGCAGTCGATGGTCCCGTACCCGGCCCCCAGCCGCACCCGTTGCATCGCGCCCTCGGAGACCTGTACCTGCACGGTGACCAGCGAGTCGTCGGGCCCCGAGGGTATCGTGTCCAGCGGCGCCACCCGCACGTAGTTGAAGATCCCCGCACGATAGAGGTTCAGCTGGCTCTGATAGAGATCCCGCTGGCGGTAGACCTTCCCCGGCTCCACTGCCACCGCCCGTCGCACGACCTTCTCGCTCACTTTCTCGGTGCCGGTGACCTCCACGGCCTCCACCCGTGCCCGTGTACCGGGCACGACCTCGAACACCACATTGGCCATGCGCCGGTCACGTAGCTCGTCGAAGCTGATGAACACCTCGGCGAATGGGTATCCCGCATCGGCGAGGCGCAGCCGGATGCTGTCGGCCGCGGCGCGCATGAAGAGACGGTTGAACGGGTCACCCACCTTGAGGGGGATGGCCTCGTACACGTCCTGGACGTGGAGAATCCCTTCCACGCCGCTGATCCGCAGCGCCGTCACGCTGATCGGCTCACCCTCGTCGATGAGGAACCGGACCCGCACGTCATCGCTGCCCCGGCGTACCAGCGTGTCGATGGTCGCCTCCGCGAACCCAGTCTGGCGGTACAGCGCCCGGACGCGAAGCACATCGCGGCGAAACTCGGTCTCGTCGAAGTAGCGCTTCGCGCCCAGACCGATCCAGCTGACGAGGGACGCGCGGGCGAACCACGACGATTGGGATGTGGCGATGGAAATGCGGAGGGTGTTGTCGTCGATGGTGCGGTTACCGTCGAACGAGAGCCCGCGCACGATGAGCCCCCTGGGCTCCTCCTCCTGCGCGGCGAGGTGGCCGGTGAGAAGCGACAGGACCGCGAGCGGGAGCAGGATGTACCGGGCAGGGCGGCAGGCTCGGGTCATTCGGTCTCAATATCGGCCCGACCAGGCCGCAGTGAAAGCGCCGCAGCCGATTGCCTCACCCCCTGGCGGCTGCCAGCATCTCGTCCACGCGGGTGAGCTTCACGCGCGGGCGACCCTGAACCTTGCCGCGCTCCAGCTCCCGGGCGTCGAGTCGGCACCACTCCTCGAAGGTGATCGCCTGCGGCTGGCGCTCCCGCACCAGCGCCTCGCAGGCGGCGGGATCCGGCTGTTCCAGGGACGGCACCACACCCCGACCCACGTCGTCCACCATCGCCTGGACCGTCTCGGCGGCACACGGCTTGTTGGTGCCGATCACGCCCGACGGCCCCCGCTTGATCCAACCGGTCACGTACACCCCGGGAAGCGGCTGCCCGTCATCTGCGCTGACCCGCCCGCCCTGGTTGGGCACGATCCCCCACTTCTCGTGGAACGGGACATCGGGCAGCGGCACGCCCCGATATCCCACCGAGCGGAACACCATCTCCACCGCCAAGTCCTCGACGCGCTCCGTCGGTCTGGGCCTGAGCGATCCATCGTCGCTCCGGTAGAGCTCGTTCTGCACCAGCGTCATCCCCACGACCGCACCCGCCGCGTCCCCGATCAGCTCCACCGGCGAGACGAGGAAGCGCAGCGTGAGGGTCTTCGGCTTGCCAACCGGCTGGGCGGCCGCGAATCCCTGCAGCAGCTCCACCTTCTTCTGGATGGCCGGCTCGTCGGATTGCGTGACCGCCTCCTGGCTCAGTGGGTCGAGTGCCGTCTCCCCGGGGCGCAACACGAAGTCGGCACCCTCCATCTCTCCCAGCTCCTTCACCTCGGCGTTGGTGAAAGCCGCTTGCGCCGGTCCGCGGCGACCCAGGATGTGCACCTCCTTCACGCGGCTCTCGCTGAGCGCCTCGAGCGCGTAGTCGGCGATGTCCGTCTGCCTCAGCTCGTCCGGCGTGCGGCAGAGGATGCGCGCCACGTCCACCGCGACATTGCCGATCCCCACGACGCCGACCCGCTCGACCGAGAGGTCGAACTCCCGGTCCCGGTAGTGGGGGTGCCCGTTGTACCATGCCACGAACTCGGTGGCGGTGTAGCTCCGCCTCAGATCTTCGCCCGGAATGTTCATGCGGCGGTCGGTCTGGGCGCCGGTTGCGAAGCAGACCTGGTGGTAGTGCCGCCGCAGGTCCGCCAGCGTGAGGTGCGTGCCGTACTCCACGTTGCCGAAGAACCGGAACCCCGGACGCCTCGCAGTCTTCTCGTACACCCGCGTCACGTTCTTGATCTTGGCATGATCGGGGGCCACGCCGTACCGCACGAGGCCGTACGGCGTGGGAAGTCGCTCGAACATGTCGACCTGAGCGACTAGATCGTCGCGTCCCAGCAGATGCTCGGCGGCATAGAAGGCCGCGGGACCCGAGCCGATGATCGCGACTCTGAGCGGGTGCTCCGATGTGCC
>JBDHBX010000040.1:0-15695 GCA_039592335.1 Gemmatimonadota bacterium
GGGTACCGTGGCGTTCCCGCTCCGAATCGCGTAGCGCCCCGTCATCAGCGCCGACCGGGATGGCGTGCATTGCACCTCGACGTTGAAGTTCGTCAGGCGAAGGCCCTCCTCGGCCAGTCGGTCCATGCGAGGGGTCGGAGCGCCTCGCGTGATGCCGCCTCCGTTGAACCCGGGCTCGCCCCATCCGAAGTTGTCCATGAAGACCAGGACGATGTTCGGCTTGCTCTGTCCGGTGGCCTGTTGTGGGCCGAGGAGAAGACCCCCGGCAAGCATAGCTAGGATGACTCTGGTCACGGCTTCGCTCTCGGCTTAGGGCTGATGCCTTCTACAAGAGATTGTAGTGGGGAAGCGAGCAAAGTACTCCGACCGCCGTGTTCATACAACCGCCACGCTCCGGCAGGCATTGCAGTCGCAGATTTGTGACGCAATCCGTTGGGCATATCCTGGGCATAAACGCCCGCAGCCAGACGCAACCGGGCACAGCTCAACGCAGAACCGTCTGCCTGTAGGCGGTTGTCTTGCAGCTAGATGCAACTCAACGCAGCTAGACGCAAAAGGCGCGAGGGAACTTGAAAACCGCCGCGGGCAACCGCTTCGGGGTTCGAATCCCCGGCCCTCCGTAACCTACGGCGTCAGCCTTCGCGCCCTTGGGGGTGGAGCTGCGGCTGCTCCGCAGCCTCGCTCTGCTGCGCAACGAGTCCCCCGCCCTCCGTAACGACTTAGGCCCCGTCAGCCGGGTGGCTGGCGGGGCCTTGGACATGTTCGCTAGTTCCCGTACTTCTCTAGCAACGCCTGGCGACCGGGCGATCACCCCACCGGACGCGGGCCCGCTCCTATCGGTCTTTTGGGTTCGGTCCGTCGTGCACCTCCACCGGAGTGAACGTCCACTCCGAGCTCGTCCCGTCCTCGAACGTGACGCTCCCCGTCACCCCGTCCGCTGAGACCGTACCCGTGAACTCGAGCGAGAATGCATGGGGCCCGTCCCGGAGATCGAGCAAGAACTCGATAGCGTGATCGGTCACGGTGCCCTCCAGCACCATCGTGCCCATGCCGGGGTCGGCGGTGCCGTTGATCGCGGTGCCCTCCTGCTCGAGATCGAACGTCCACACCACCATTCCCCACGGTGCGGCGAACTCCAGATTCCATTCGCCGGTGAGTTTGGGGGCGTGGCCCTCCGCCGTGAGGGCGGCGGGGACGGCGACGAGGGCCGCGAGGGTCAAGGCGGCCAACCGGTTGCTGCGGTGCATTGGTACCTCCAGTGGGTTGCGTGGTGAAGTCATTCGGCTCGGAGTGCCGTCACGGGATGCCACGAGGCCGCCCGCTGAGCGGGATACACGCCGAAGAGCGCGCCGACCAGCACGGCGGATCCGAGGGCGAGGGCCACGGACGACCCGGTCAGCACGGCCGCCCAGTCGGTCCAGCGGGCGATGGCGGCAACGGCGACCAGGCTGAGGGCCAGGCCGGTAAGGCTTCCGAAGCCGGTGACGGCCACGGCCTCGACGAGAAACTGGGTGAGCACGTCACGGCGTCGGGCGCCCACGGCAACGCGGAGGCCGACTTCGTTCCGTCGCTCGCGGACCGAAAGCGTCATGAGCGACATGATCCCGACTCCGCCGACCACGAGGGCCACCGCCCCGAGACCGGTGATCATGAGGCGGAAGGCCCGGGCGGCTTCCAGCTCGGCCGCGAGCAGGAGACGCGGGTTGTCGAGCAGGAAGTCGTCGGGCCGATGTAGCCGGTCGAGCGCGTGCCGCTCGCGGAGCAGGGCGGCGATCGAGGCCTGGGCCTCGGTGATGGCGTCCCGGTCCCGCACCTCCACGTAGATGGTCGAGATCCAGTTGACGTTGAAGACGCGCCGCTGTGCGGTGCGAAGCGGGATCAGGATCTGGTCGTCTTCGGTGGCGCCGCCGTCAACGCTGACTCCCTTGCGCTCGAGGACGCCGATGACCCGAAGCGGGACCGCGCCGACGCGGATCCACTGGCCGAGTGGATCGGTGTCGGGGAACAGCACGTCACGGACCTGGGCGCCGAGGACGGCGACGCGGGCGGCGGCGGCATCCTCCGCATGGGTGAAGTACCGGCCGGCGACGGTGGGGAAGTCCCGGATCGTTTCGTATTCGGGTGTGGTACCGCGCACCGTCGCGGTCGTGGAGACGGTGCCGTACTTGACGGACCGCGGCCGACCCTCCGACGGGGCCACCCGGGCCACCAATGGCACGCGCTCCGCGATGGCCCGGGCATCTGATTCGCGCAGCGTCGTGAACGCGACCCCGGAAGCGGGGCGGGTGGGATTGGGCGGGAGCTGACCCACGCGAACCATGAGGAGGTTCCGTCCCAACGCATCCACCTGGTCCAGGACCTCGCGCTCGGCACCACGGCCGACCGCGACAGTCGTGACGATGGCCGCCACCCCCACCGCGGTGCCGCTCACGGCCAGGGCCGTGCGCACCGGATGGCGGTACAGGGCACGTCGCGAGAGCGCGGCGTTGCGGAGCAGTCTCACCGCAGGCTGTCCACCGGGTCGAGCGTTGCCGCCCGGTTGGCGGGGGCCACGCCGGCCAGGATGCCGACCCCGACGGCGACGCCCACGCCGAGGAGCGTCACCGCCCACGGAAAGCCGGCGACCGCGCCGGTACGGGTGGTGATGACGGCCAGCGCGGCGAAGCCCAACCCGACCGCGATCAGGCCGCCGACTGTCGTGACGAGGGTAGACTCGAGCACGAACTGCCACCAGATGTCCCGCGGTCGGGCGCCGACGGCCTTGCGAAGCCCGATCTCGTGTTTCCGCTGCCCGACCGACATGAGCATGACGTTCGCCACCACCCCGGCGCCGACCACGATCGAGATCAGCGCCACGAGGGGCAGGAGCACGGTGAAGACCCGGTTGCCCGATTCCACCATCCGCTCCACCTGAACGGGCGTCCACGTCTGGAAGTCGTCCGGCTCGCCGTCGGCCAGCCGATGGCGGGTGCGCAGGATGTTGCTCACCACGCCCACCGCGGCCTCCAGGTCGGCGTCGGGGTCCAGCACGATCCGCGCCGAGAGCAGGTAGTCCACGTTCATGACGCGGCGCATCATGGTGCTGATTGGAATGATGATCTCGTTGTCCCGGTCCACCCCGTGGGGATCGAGCCCGATGGGTTCCAGCACACCGATGACCTCGAACGGTACGGTCCCGATCCGGATGGTCTGCCCGATGGGGTCCACCTCGGCGAACACGCGTTCGACGACGGTCTCGCCCACGAGCGCCACGCGGGCCGAGGCGCGCACGTGCTGATCGGTGAGGAAGCTGCCGCGGGTCACCCCGCGGTTCCACGCGGCTTCGTGGTGCTCCGAGTGCCCGCGGACGGTGGTCTTGACCGCGTTGCCCTCGAAGACGAGGTCGGCGGCCGGGATGAACTGGCCCGGATCGATCATCCGGACGTCGGGGACCTCCGCCTCGAGGGCCGCGACGTCGCCCAGCGTCAGGGTGGTGCGGATACCGCTTTGGACCATGCCGCTGTGGCTCGCGGCCACGGGTTGGACCATGATCGTGGAGCCGCCGAACATGCGCCGGAAGGTGTCGAGCACCTGCTGTTGCGTGCCCTGACCCAGGGCCACCACGACCGTGAGGGCGGTGACCCCGATCAGGGTGCCCAGCATCATGAACCCCGTGCGGAGCTTGTTCCGGCCGAGGGCCCGGAGCGAGCTCGCGAGCAGTCGCCGCGCGTTCATGTGGATACCCATTCCATCCGAGCGGCGGCCAGATCACCGGCGACGGCGGCCCCGGTCTGCTTCGTATCGTCGGCGATCCGCCCATCCACCATGCGGATGGTGCGGTGGGCGGCGCCGGCGACGTGGGGGTCGTGCGTCACCAGCAGGATCGTCCGACCCTCCGCGTTCAGCTCCTGAAAGAGCGCCATGATGTCGGCCCCGGATTCGCTGTCGAGGTTTCCGGTCGGTTCGTCCGCGAGGATGAGAGCCGGATCGTTGATGAGGGCCCGGGCGATCGCAACGCGCTGCTGCTGGCCGCCGGACAGCTCGCTCGGATGGTGGTGCGCCCGATCGGCGAGGCCCACGCGGGCCAGCGCCTCGAGGCCGCGCCCCGCGATGTCCGAGCGCCGCGAGTAGATCAAGGGCAGCTCCACGTTCTCCACGGCGGGAGTGCGGGGCAGGAGGTGGAACGCCTGGAACACGAACCCGATCCGCTCGTTGCGGATGGCGGCGGCCTCGTCGGCCGTGAGCCGGTCGATCTCGTGGCCGTCCAGCCGATAGGTGCCGTGGTCTGGCCGGTCGAGCAGGCCCACCATGTTCATGAGCGTGGACTTGCCCGAGCCCGACGGGCCCACGAGCGCCACGAACTCCCCGCGCCCGATCTCGACGGTCACGCCGTCGAGGGCCTTGACCTCGTCGGCGTCCTTCCGGTAGTGCTTGCGCACGTGGTGCAGCTCGATCATGTCGCCTCGCTAGCGCGCGGGAGTGGTGAGGGATCCGACGACGACGCGATCGCCTTCCCGAACGCCGTCGATGACCTCGGTGTATTCGCGGCCCCGGAATCCCAGTGACAGCGACCGACGAAGGGGTGCCCCGGTGTCACCGGAGACGAGGGCGTAGACGCCGTTCTCGTCCCGCCGCACGGCCCCGTTGGAAATGGCCAGGGCGTCGGTCCGGCCGTCGAGCAGGATGTTGGTCGTGGTGGTCATCTCGGGCCGCAGGATCCGACCGTGACCGGGATCGATCCGGATCACGGTGACGTAGTTGACTACCGCGTTCTGGATCTCGGCCTGGGGCCGGATGGCGGAGACCACCCCCGTGAACTCCGTGTCCACGTAGGTGTCCACGGTGAACCGCGCCCGCTGGCCCACCTCCACGCGCCCGATGTCCGTTTCGTCCACGTAGGCCCAGACCTCGAGCCGGTCGAGGTCGATGATCGTGACGAACGTCGGTGCGGCGAAGCTGGCCGCTACCGTCTCCCCAACCTGGGTGGACACGGAGGCCACGACGCCCGAGATGGGGGCCATGATCCTGGTGTACCCCAGCTGGATTCGAGCGGCGTCGAGTTGCGCAGCCGCGCGGTCCACCTGGGCGTCCGTGACGGCGCGGGCGCGTTCGTACCCGGCGAACTCCGTCGGCGTGACGGCCTGGACGTCTCGCAGCTCGCGGGCCCGCTCGAACTCGCCCGCCGCAAACGCCGACTCGGCCCGCGCGTTCGCCAGCGCGGCCTGCGCCTCCAGGTATGCAGCCCAGAACGGTGCCGAGTCCAGCTGGGCCAGGAGCTGTCCCTTCCGCACGCGCTCACCCACCGTGGCGTTCAGTTGATGGAGTACGCCGGAGACGCGGGAGCCGACCCGGACCTCGGCACCGATCTTGGGGCGGATGACGCCGGTGGCGAGCACCGTGGCCCCGACGTCGCGGCGAACCACGGCGGCCGTCCGCAGCGTCCCGGGATCGGCGGCAGCCTCGTTGGTGGTGGAGCCGTCCGCGGTGATGTACCAGCCGCCCGCCAGGGCGGCGACGGCGAGGGTCAATCCCATCGCGATCTTCATCGGGCCTCCTCGTGGGCCGTCCATGGTGCCCGGCTCATGGGCGCCGCGGCGCGGGGGTGAGTTGATGCGTCTGCGCGTACCAGTGGCGGAACACGGGAATCTGATCGTCGTCTAGCACGGCATAGATCTCGGTGAACGCGCTGTCGAGCGCGGCCGAGAGGCGCGGCTGGAGATCGTTCCAGGCCCGCGTCACGGTGCCCTGATGGCGGCTCAGGATTTCGTGGACGGCGGTCAGCTGTTCCGGGGTGAGTCCCACGGTCTCCTGCATGTCGTCGAGGAGCCGCGCGCGCGTCTCGGCCTGCGTCTCCGCCGGCGCCGGCGCCTCGTGCGCGAGCCACAGGCGCTCGGTCGCCATGCCGAGCGCGAATCCGAGGCCGATCAGCGCCGCCACCCCGATGGCGGCCCGGGCGTACTGAGTCATCGTGATGCCTCCGGGTGCAGCGTGAGCAACGTGCTGATGTCCGGCGGGCCGGCACTCAGGACCAGGCGCGCGGCCACCGGATCGTCGGGAGCCAGGGCCAGCTCGAACGCCGGCGGCTCCGCTTCCGGTCCGGACGACGTCATGAGCATCACGGCCACCACCGCCGCCGCCGCCGCGAGTCCGAGTGACGGCGCGAACCGGTCGAGGGGGCTCCACCACGGCGCCCAGGTGCGGTGTTCCTCGAGGATGGGGGCGGCGCTCACGACGATGCGATCGGACAGCCGGGCCCAGTAGGCCGGATCCTTGGGCAGCCGCGGGGCGGGCCGCTGGTCGGAATCCTGTGGGGTCATCATGCATTCCTCTCTTCTCGCAGAGCGCTCAGCGCGTCCTGCAGGGCGGCCCGGGCCCGGTGCACGTGCGTGCGCACGGTCGCGGCTCCGATGCCGAGCATTTCGGCCACTTCGTGACTCTCGAACCCTTCCACCTGACAGAGCCGGAAACACGACCGCTGCATAGGCGGCAGCGCAGCGAGTGCCTCCTCGATCCGGTCTCGGATCTCTGCATTCTCCACCTCCCGCTGCGGGTCGCTTCGGGCGGCCAGGTCCTCCGGCACGGCCTCGCCGCCCCACCGGGCGTCCCGGGCCGCCGCGTTGCGGCCGAGGTTGCGGACAATCGTGAACAGCCACGGCGCGAACGGCTTCCGCGTGTCGAACCGGCGCAGACTCCGCAGGGCCCGGTGGAAGGCCTCCTGCACCAGGTCCTCGGCGTCATCGAGGGCCGGGGCGTACTCCCACGCGACGGCGAGGGATGGGCGGAGATATCGCCCCACCAGTGTCCCGAACGCCCGGGATTCGCCGCGGAGCGTCTCGAGGATCAGGTCCCGATCGGTCGGTTCAGCCGGCATGCCTGTGTGTCACGTCTCTCTCGGGAGCGGGGCCCGTGGCGGCTGGTCGCCTCGTTCGTCTGCAGGGGGTACAGCCGAACCCCCCGTTCTGTTTACACGCCGGGCGGCCCGGGACGCAAATCGGCGCCCGGATGCGACGGGCGGTCCGGTCTGAAACGGACCCGGCAGCACCTTGATTGCGCCGCCTGGACATAATCTGGGCATAAACGCCCGCAGCCAGACGCAACCAGGCGCAACTCAACGCAGAACCGTCTGACTGTAGGTGGTTGTCTCGCAGCTAGATGCAGCTGAACGCAGCCAGACGCAAAGGCCCGGAGGGAACTTGAAAACCGCCGGGATCGACCGCAGCGGGGTGGAGCTGCGGCTGCTGACGCAGCCTCGCTCTGCTGCGCAACGAGTCTTCGGCCCTCCGTAACGACTTAGCCCCGTCAGCCGGGTGGCTGGCGGGGCCGGACCTACCGCCCCTCATCCCACTGAGCAGCCCATCTGTGCTCAACGCCGCGCACGATAGCGGGGTAGACGATGTGACGGCGGAACGGATCGATGAGTGTCATGTAGATGGGAGTGAGCCCACTGGTCTCCCTGACGTATATCACCCAGTACATCGTGTAGCCGTCGCCAGCAGGCTCGAGCGCCATGCAGAAAAAGGCGTGCGCAGTGAGGTTCATCATCTCGGCCAGCCGCTCGTTGTCAAACGCGTAGACGGTTCGAAACAGCTCACTCCGGCCCCCAGGCTCCTCGAGCGTGCGTGCGCGATCATCTTCCGTCAGTCGCCTGGCATACGACCGCGACGGGTCGAAGTGCTTCTCGTCGTCGACTCCCAGAAGGGCGCCCACGAACATGCGGACCCCGGCCAGGGCTGCGACCGCCGTGTTCGCCTCCAGCGGGGAGGCGTCGGTGACGATCTCCATGGCATCGAAAAGCGTGAGGCCCTCATCGCCGCCCCGCAAGTGAAACACCCATACATCGTGCAGCGGAACGTCGGCGAGGAACGAGTTCACGCGAAAGTCCTTGGCCTGAAACTCTGACGGCGTGATACGCGGTTCGCCTCCCATCGTCGCGGACCACAGGAAGCTGAAGTTGATGGTGAAAGCGGCGAAGGCGAGCCCGAGTCGCCGCAGCGCTCCTGCGAACCCCTGCAGGCCAGCGAATATCCCGGCTGCCGCGAACGCCAGCGCCCCCGGTACGAGCCAGAGAGCCAGCTTCACGGGCCCCGCCGCCGCGGCGCCCAGGATTGCGCCGCACGCAACCCACAGTATCCAGGTCGGCGGCTTCAGTCGTCCCGCGCGCGCGGCTGCAGCGGCGCCGCCCGTCGCCAGCGCGACGACAACAACAACGGCGAGCAGCAGTCTCGATACGGATGCATGTGGCGAGGAGGGCCAGGTGGCGACGGCCGCCGCGAGCGCCACGGCCGTGCCCAGCAAGCTCAGGGCGAGCGTGGGAATCCTCAGCATGGGAATCGCTCACCCACCTCTACGGATACCGACCCGCCTCCGTTTCAGAACCCGACATCCACCGCCGCGGCCCTCCGTGAGGACTGAGGCCCCGTCAGCCGGGTGGCTGGCGAGGTCCGTCTTCAGTTGTTCAACACGGACTAGTCAGGGGCCACGCAACTGAAGGAGGACGCCTCCCGCGGGTCCCCTACCCCGTCGTACTCGAGCGCATTCGGATAGGCGCACACCGGCCTGGAGCCGTCCGGCTGCATCTGATCGCTCAGCCAATACGCCGTCAGCTGATCCGGCGGGGTGCCATTCTCCACCCAGGTATCGATCACGTCGAGGTAGTTGACCCAGCTCGGTCCGACGCCGCCGAAGCAGTGGTCGACACCCGGCATGATGAACAGCACTACGTCGTCCGCCGCACTCGGGTCATGATCGAGGACCCGTTGGTAGTACTCGATGGTCCCGTACGGCGTGACCGCCATGTCCCCCCAGCTGTTGTACAGCAGCAGCTTGCCGCCACGTTCCCGGAATGCCGAGACATCGGGGTCGGTCGCGTTCAACGTTTGCGCGGCCGCGGCCACATCGGTATCGAACGTGTCGAACGTGTACGTGGTGTAGTCCCAGTCAGGGTCATGGAACACCAGGTATTTCATCACGCCGTTGCCGAATGCGAAATGCGCGCTCGGAGTCTCCGGTGCCGGATCTTCGGCTTGGGCCGCTACACCCTGCTGGAACTGGTCCATGCTCTCTGCCACCGCCAGCCCACCGGTTAACCACCGGGTCCAGCCAGCCGGACTCAGTTCCCCGCCCACCGGGAAGCCCGGGAAGGCGCGCTCGCCGTCGATGTAGAGGTCATCGTAGATGGTCTTCGCCGCAGCCACCTCTTGCTCGGACAGGCACCCGTCCGTCTTTGCGCCGTCGCAGGCCAGAGCCGCGACGTCGAAGTCACACTTCGCAGGGTTGTTGAGAATACCATCTTCCAACCCGTCCAGCGCGTCGCACTGCTCGAGTACCGCGTTGCCGATCAGGGTTTGCGCCGCTGGCGTAATGGTTGCCACCGACAGGTCATTCGGGTCCGGGTACATCGCCTGGTTCAGCCGGGTGTTTCGTGCCCCGGCCTCCACCGTCCAGCTATACATCGGGGCCCCCGCGACGATGCCGTCGAAGTCCTCCGGATATCGCTGGGCTTCCATCAGTCCCTGCCCCCCACCGCGCGAGCAACCGGTGAAGTAGCGGCGAGTGATGTCTTGCCCGTAATAGGCCGACGTTAGGGCTTGCGCCGTCACGGCCGTGCGATGCACCGCCTGATGACCGAAGCTCACCACGCGCTCGAGGTGGTTGAGCGCCCAGCTCGCGTCTGCCGGATGTCCCCGGTGCCCTGTGTCCGTACCGACGGTCGCATACCCTCTTTGCAGCGCACCCAACATCAATGACGTATTGACGACGAAGCCCACAAAGCCGCCGCCGCCGCCCATCACGAACTTGCCGTTCCAGTGCTCCGGCAGCAGCAGCTCGAATCTGGTCTCAGTGCCGATCACACCCGCCACCTTGCAGTGCGGCACGGGTGCCGCTTCGTGCGTCACGGCGGTGATCCGCACGTCCGGGAGGTGCGGCAGTGACTCCGGATCGCAGATCGGCCCCGCTTGGCGCGCCGCGTTCGACGACAACAGCACAACGGGTATCACGCAGGCGACCAACAACGTCCTCACAGTGGCACCTCCCCAGTTCAATCGTTGGAACGACTCCGCTTTGGGCCTTCAGATTAATGCGACTGCGGCGGCCCCTCAAGCGTCTCCGGCTGGGCATACCCCGGGCAGAAACGCCCGCGGCCAGACGCAACCAGGCGCAGCTCAACGCAGAAGTGCCGGACCGTAAATGACCCTCTCGCAGCTAGATGCGCAGGAAGCGCCGCTAGATCCATCGGCGTACTCGCGATTCGTACTCTGTCCACGCCTCGCCAAACGTCTCCGCCAGCATGTTCTCTTCTATGCGTATGAAGACCCGGTCCATGGTGTAAGGGAAGATTGCCACGGGAACGAGAGCCGCTACCGTTCCCAAGAGCAGAGCGACGCCGAGCAGCATCAGGGACATGCCGAGGTACATGGGATTCCTGCTAATCGAGAACGGGAAGGCGGTAACCAGGGTGGACGACCGCTGAAATGGTTTGACAGTCGTCTCGTGCTTCTTGAACCGGCGGTCCGCCGTCACATTGAGCAGGATGCCGAGGGCGAGCGGTATCGCTCCGATAAGTGCCAGGGGGAAGGACCAATAGCGAAATACCGGCACCGCGGAGTGCAATCCTGCCATCACCGCCAAGGCAAAGAGTAGGTAGACGGGTGGAAGGGCTTTCTTCACCTGGACAAGTACCTGTTGGGGGGTCGCTCTCCAATGTACTGGTCAATAAGGAATCGGATTTCCGCTTGCGTCAACCACGTCAGAACCAGCGAGTCCCCCGCCCTCCGTAAGGACTCAGGCCCCGTCAGCTGAGTGGCTGGCGGGGCCTTGCTGTGGCTCGGCCGATCAACACCGAGTTACATTGCTCGGCATCCGTCTCACTCAGGTCGGAGGTTGGATGCGCATGAGCCAGTCAACTGCAGATCAAGCAGCGGCAAGGTCTCTACGCCGTAGGCAATTCAAGATTCAAGACGTCGTGCAGCTCATTGCCGGTGCTTGCGTGATAGGAATCCCCGTCGCCTTCACCGAGGAGGTGTGGATGCTGGGCGAGACCCTATCCTTGGGCCGCGTCGTGCTCATCTGGCTGCTCTCCGTGTTCACCCTCGCCGTGTTTGTACAGACGCTGTTCTACCCAGAGGGAATCCGTGGGCACCGGCAAGATTTCACGCTGCGGGTGGTCTTGGGCTATACGATGACGTTTCTTGTCGCGATGGGACTTCTGATCCTCATCGACAAAGGTCCCCTCGACGGAGCGCTCCTGGCGGTGAAGCGGGCAATACTCATCGCGTTTCCGGCAAGCTTCGCCGCGGCGTCGGTGGACTACCTGAAGTAGGGCAGGCGGGTTGCCGAAGTCGCCCCGTTAGTTCTCCTCCCGGCAGAATCTCACCCCCGCCCTCCGCAGAGACTCAGGCCCGTCAGCCGGGTGGCCGGCGGGCCTTGGACGTCCGTATCAGTGAACCATCTCGCCCAGGTCGAGCGCGACGTCGAGCACACCGTTGTCTTCCTTGTACTGCTCCCAGAGGGCGATCATCTCGGCAAGCTTGTCCGGGTAATCTCCACTGAGGTCGTTCATCTCGGCCGGGTCCCGCCTCAGGTCGAATAGCTCCCACTCCCCCGGTCCAAACGGCGGGGGCATCCACAGGATCTTCCAGTCGCCGTCGAAGAACGCTCTAAGGCCGAAGAGCTCGTAGCCGACTTGGCTGACTTCAGCGGAGGGGACCTCCACGTTCCCGGCGAAGAGATCCAGGACCGATGTGCCCTGCATCGGAACGACTCGACGACCGTTGATCTCGCCAGGATGCTCGATACCGGCAATGTCGAGAATCGTCGGCATGATGTCGCGTACATGGAGGAACGAGTGATCAATCGTACCAGCCCCGGGCGTTTCTCCTGGGAGCTTGAGCACGAGCGGCGATCTGATCCCGCCCTCCGCCGTAAACCCCTTGAACATCCGGCTGGGCACCATGCTGGCCTGGGCCCAGCCCGGTCCCGTCTCGATGTAGGAGTTCCTCTGGCCGCGATTCTCAAGGCTGTTGTCGAACGAGTTGAGGTACTCCTCGGTCTGCCCGGGGTAGGCGGTCGGCAGCGCTCCGTTGGCGCCGTTGTCCGAGAAGAAGATGATCATCGTGTTGTCGTACTCGCCGATCTCCTTGAGATAGTCAAAGACCCGCTGGATCTGCTCGTCCATGTATTCGATCATCGCCGCGTAGACCTCCATGTCCCGTGCGGCTTCCTGCCGCTCCCGCAGTGACATCTCGTCCCAAGCCTCTACCGACGCCAGACGTGGGTAGGGCGTCGCGTCGGCGGGAATGATACCGAGGTCCTTCAGCTCCTGGAGCCGTGCCTCACGCAGCACATCCCAGCCCTCGTCGTACCTGCCCTGGTACTTGTCGATGTACTCCTTGGGGGCGTGCAGCGGGTCATGCGGCGCGGTGTAGGACAGATAGGCAAAGAAGGGCTTGCCGTCGCCGTGGCCCTGCTCGATGAACCGTAGCAGCATGTCTGTGTAGTGCGTGGTCGAGTAGAAATCCTCCGGCAGCTCCTCCACCACCTCACCGTTCCGCCGGTATATCATCGTCTGCGGAGGCGACAGCGGCCTGAGGTCGCTCCAGTGGCTCCCTCCGCCGGGCACGAGCATAAACGTCTCCTCGAAGCCTCTGGCGAACGGGCTGGTCTCCTCCTCGTGACCGAGATGCCACTTGCCCGCCATGTACGTTTGGTACCCGCCTGCCTTCAGCACCTCCGGGAGGGCCGCGACCTGGAAGTTGAGATATCCCTCGTATCCGGGATGCCCTTCCATCTCTGGTGTCATCAACTCCCCCATCGTCCCCATGCCCGCCACGTGATTGTCCGTGCCGGACATCAGCACCGAGCGGGTGGGGGAGCAGCTCAACCCTTCCTGTGCCAGATGATCCAGCGTCGGGGTGGCGATCTCCCCGCCGAAGGAGCCGATGTCCGAATAGCCCAGGTCGTCGGCGACAATCAACAGGATATTCGGAGGACTCTCGGGTGCGCACGATGCCAAGACAGGCACCAAAACGGAGGCGACGATCCCGGTCGCCCGACTCAAGAGGTATCTCATGACAGCTCCGCTCCGTTTGCGTTCTCGCACCAAAGATGGTGTGCGCAGTTGTCCCTGGCTAGCTGCGCGAAGGCCCACCACCGGGCGCAAGCCATTGGGGGTGGAGCTGCGGCTGCTATCGCAGCCTCGCTCTGCTTCGCAACGAGTCCCCCGCCCTCCGTAAGGACTTAGGCCCCGTCAGCCGGGTGGCTGGCGGGGCCATGATCGTGGGCGCCCCCTTAAGAGCGCCCACTGCACCACCCGTTCCAGATACTACTGAGCGTGCGCGGCTCGAGCCTTCTGCTGGGACATGGGAACCATCTTGCAGTCTTCAAAGGACACGTCGCACGGAAGGTGGAACCTGAGTTTTGCGTTCGTAAAGCCGGCAACTTCCATCGCGTCAACCACCTCGGAGTCCGTGTCTTTGACTGCATCGCGCACGGTCTCGGTCGCAGACTCACAGCCCACGACTATCACAGCTTCATACTGCTTTGCATATCTCTGCAGCTTCTTGCGTCGGCCCGAAGTCCACATGCAAAGAAACCATTGATGAGGCAGATTGCTTTTGAACACCTTTGTGGCTACACCCTTCTCCTCCAATCGGGATTGCAGTGTCTTGATGTGTTGTTCGAAAGGAGCCGACTTCAGGAAATTCCTAAAGAGTTGAATGAAAGGTCTTTCTTCTCTCGCGGCAACGGTGACCGCGGGACACATGTTGCAGGGGACGATGAGTGCGGAACTCAATCCCGCAACATCAGAAACCACGTCCAGGTCGTTGAAATGGATTGGCATTGGCCACCCCCCTTCTCTCGAGGACGAGACTCGTCTCGCGCTACGGGCTGCTATCGCAGCCGATGCTCCGGTCCGCTCACGTTCGTTTCGCCTCGACTGCTGAACGTCCTCAGATGATGATCCGCCTCTTACCCGCCGCGGCACAGCTGCTCGACGGGGATCTTCCGCAGCTTGGCGAGCGCGTCGGCGTCCTCCGTGACCTGAGCGTCGGATTCGATCTGCGGCCAAACCTGCCGCAGGGTGGACCGCGCCCCTCGATCCCTGGCAAGATCGAAGTGCACGAAGCGACCGTTCTTGCGCTCTGCCACGAGGCCCGCCCGCCGCAGCTCGGCGACGTGCGACGATACCGTGGAAGGCGCGAGTCCCAAAGCCGCGGTGATTTGACAAGCACACAGGTCGCCACCGCGCAGCATGGCGAGGATCCTCAGGCGCGCCGGGTGCGCGAGCGCCTTGTACAGCTGGGTGCTGGAGCTGAGGGCTGTCATTTCGGCCTTTCGCGAATTATAGTATTGTAGCCTGGAGATTCGTGCAAGGCCTGCGCGGTGCGGCAGGTTGACCGGGGGTGGACGTGGGGTTCTGGAAGCGCGAGTGGAAGTGGACACTGCTGCTCGTCGGCGGGTTCCTACTGTGTTACTACCTGCCGGTCGAGGCACTGCAGGGCGTGCTGCCGCTCCCCGGAGCGGTCGCCGAGTCGCTGCTGCTCGCCCGGTGGTACGCCCGCGAACACGTCCTGCTCTGCCTGGTGCCCGCCTTCTTCATCGCGGGCGCCATCGGGGTATTCATCAGCCAGGGCGCGGTCATGAAGTACCTGGGGGCGGGAGCGAACAAGGTGCTCGCCTACGGGGTCGCGTCGGTGTCCGGCAGCATCCTTGCGGTATGCTCCTGCACCGTGCTCCCGCTCTTCGCCGGGATCTACAAGCGCGGGGCCGGGCTCGGACCTGCTGCCGCTTTCCTTTATGCAGGCCCCGCAATCAACGTGCTCGCCGTGATTCTCACCGCCCGCGTGCTCGGCATCGAGCTCGGCGTGGCGCGCGCGGCCGGTGCAGTCGTATTCAGCATCGTCGTGGGCCTGGTGATGCACCTGTTGTTCCGCAAAGAGGAACTGGAGAAGGCCGCCGCCCAGGCGGACGCGCCGCAGGAGCCCGCGGGGCGCCCGTTGTGGCAGACCGCCCTGTTCTTCGGCTCCATGGTGGCGATCCTGGTGTTCGCCAATTGGGGCGCACCCGCGGCGCCCGAGGGACTCTGGTATGCCGTCTTCCGGGCCAAGTGGTGGCTCACCGGACTGGCAGCGCTCCTGCTCGCGGCGGTGCTCGCCCTGTGGTACGGCGTCTCCTGGCGACGGCTTGCGGTGCCGGGTGTTGCGGTGGCTGGCGTCGGGGCAGGGTTCCCGGCCCATCCCGCAGTCCCGTTCACGGCCGGGGCGATAGGACTGTCGGTCGTAGCCACCAGCCAGGAGGGGGAGACGCGCGAGTGGTTCGAGTCCTCCTGGACGTTCGCGAAGCAGATCCTACCGCTCTTGTTGTTGGGCGTGCTCGTTGCCGGACTCCTGCTGGGACGGCCCGGCCAGGAGGGACTCATTCCGTCGGGGTGGGTGGCCGGGGCAGTCGGGGGGAACTCGCTGCTCGCAAACTTCTTTGCATCCCTTGCCGGGGCCTTCATGTACTTCGCGACGCTCACCGAGGTGCCGATCCTCGAAGGGTTGCTCGGCAATGGCATGGGTCAGGGCCCGGCCCTCGCCCTGCTCCTCGCGGGTCCGGCGCTCTCACTGCCGAACATGCTCGTGATTCGCAGCGTGATGGGGACCAAGAAGACGTTGGCGTTCGTGGGGCTCACGGTCGTGATGGCGACCGTCACGGGGCTCTTATATGGCGCGGTC
>JBDHBX010000041.1:0-12840 GCA_039592335.1 Gemmatimonadota bacterium
CGCGTAGTCCGGATTGTGCCGCGCCTCGATCTCGCAGATGGTGAGCGGATGATGCGCGGCGAGCAGTTCCAGGGCGCCCTCGAGGACGTTGAGCTCGGAGCCTTCGACGTCGATCTTCAGGAGGTCCACAGTCCGACCCATTTCCAGACGCTCGCCCACGAAGGCGTCGAGCGTGATCTGCTCGACCTGATCGATACTGGTATGGGGTTGCGAGATGACGGGGTTGTCCTGGCTGGTCGTCGCCGAGTGCCGGGCATTGGAATCGGAACCCGGCGTGTAGAGAGCGACGCGGCCGGGAGCGGCGCCGGCGGCGGCACGGACCAGAGAGATGTTTGTGCCCAGGAGGAGGCGGCTCAGGTACTCATGATGTGAGGCGCCCGGCTCGAACGCGATCACTTGTCGTGCCACCCGGCTGAGGATCCAGGAGTACTCTCCCATTGCCGCGCCCACGTCCAGGGCCACGTCGATCGAGCCGGCGGGGAGCGCATTCAGGAAGCGCATTTCGGCTTCCGCAAAGTGGATCCTGCTCCACACGAATCGCCTGAAGCACCCGTCGAGCAGCGGGAATTGCGCGAGTAGCTGTCGGCCGAAAATGCGTAGACCCATGTCGCCGTCGAAAGCCGTCTAGGCTGTGGGACCGACAAGCTGTCGCTCGAAAGACCGTCGCACGGCCGCGATGCCGTACTTCGAGTCTGCCAGACTTCGGAGTCGAGCCGCCCTGTTCTGAGCCTTGCGGGACAGGCGGCAGTCGTCGAGCTCTGCGCTCAGCTCGTCGATCGTGGAACGAACCGTGACCCATTCGGGGCCGAGGTACGAGGCGAGGCTCCGGAAGAACGGTCGATCCAAGGCGAGAATGTGTAATCCGACAGACAAGGCATCGAGAGCCGCGCCAGACAAGGTCGCCGCGTAGCCGGATACATAGGGAAACACGGCCGCCGAGCAGCTCGACAGCGCCTCGAAGTAGGCAGGCTTGTCGCTCAGGGGCTCCACGGTCCCATCGCTGAGGTTCTCGACCTTCCCGCCGCCGATCGCGAGCACCGTGACCGAGGGGTGGTCCGACGCCATCTGCACGATCGCGTCGAACCACTTCAAGCGAGTGCGGAAGCCCACCAGACACACCGCCTTACCTTGCCCGTCAGCGGCCGGCGCTGCGGCCGGGGGAAGCACCGCTTGGTGAACCACTGAGACGTTTGCCCGAGTCAGTTTGGCCGGATACTGCTCGAGGAGCCTGTCCCTGATGAAATCGTCGATGACGACGAGCGAGAGACGGCTGTCGGCTCGTCGTGACCGCAGCCACGTCGCGCACCAGTACCCGATCGACCGGAAGCTAAGGGGCGCACCGCCGAACAGACCCTCAATCTCGTCGTGCAGGACCACATGGACGCCGGTCCTCCGGAGCAAGCGGTGGGCGTACGCCAGCAGCCAGAACGCCGGCGGGAGAATGCACGACACGAACAAGACGTCGCCGGGACGGAGCTTGACCAGCCACCGCAGCACAACGAGGAGCTCGAGCAAACTCTTGCGTATCAGGCGCCGCTTCTCCGGGTTCATGACGGGGACCCGCGTACAGCGGATCTTGCTGGTGAGCGCTTCCGGCAGCGCAGCCAGGGTGCTCGCCGACGCACAGAGCTCGAGATCGAAGTCCCGGCCGATCGACGTGCTGGACGCCAATGCGGTCAGGTAGCCTTCGATCATCGTGATGTGCTGGATTCCGACCTTGCTTGGCTCGAGGAAGTAGAATCGGCGCTTTGGCATGTCAGTGGAGCGAGCAACGGGGGTCGCGCGAGCGGAACATCGTTCTGATCATCTGATCGCAATCGCAACAATCGCCACCGTCGCCGCCAGAATGGACGCGATGCTCCCAAGCAGCTGCGTCACGTTGATCGGCTCGCTCTCCGGCTTGGCCGGCACAATGACCGTGCTGCCAGGCAGGGGTTCGGGATTGCGGCCGAAGAACAGGAACTGGCGAGATACCTGCGCGGAACCGTTCGCGAAGCGCACGTTCACGCGGCCTCGGTCCGCGCGACGTGCGTATCCACCCGCGTTCTCGATGTAGTACTCGAGATCGGCGCCCTCGCGGAACAGCACGCTCGTCGGTGCCGTGACGGCGCCGGTGACGCGCACCGTCGGGATGTACTCTGGTATGTCGAGCGAGTCGCCGGGCTGCAGGATGATGTCCTGTCGGCCTCCCGGTTGGGTGATGGCCTCGCTCAGATTGACGTCGATGCGACCGGCATCATCCAGCTCGCGGTAGAAGCGGCCTCCGTCCACGTACGCCGTGGGAAGTACGCCACCGGCTCGCTCCAACAGATCCGAGACCCGTTCGTCCTTGCTCGTAAGGGCATACGGACCGGGGAACCGAACCTCGCCGGTCACCGTCACCGTGCGCTGTAGCTCGAACTCGGGCTGCCGCAGGACCATGACCTGGTCGAACGGCTCCAGTACGACCTCCGGGGCCGTTCCCGGTGCGGGGAACGGCAGGCCGGCCGCACCCACGTAGCGGCCGGACGAATCCCGCTCGTACAGGTACGACGAGTCGAGCGGTACGCGCATCATGTGGGCCAGCTCTCCCTGCTCGCGGCTCCCCGGCATCCGGGCGATCTCGGCCTCCTCGAGGTAGGCTCCGACCTCCGGCCCGCGCGCGAGCTGGACGAGGTCGCGCAGCGTCATCGCCTCGCTCCAGGGATACCGCCCGGGTTTGTTGACCATGCCACCGATGGACACGTACAGCGACTGCTCAGGTGAGAGGATCGAATCCACGACGACGGAGTCGCCATCCTCGAGCCGGAGCGCCGGCACCAGCATCCCGCCGAATCGCGCGGTGCCCGGCTCCCGCTCGCCCTCCGCCCCGTCCGCAGAGGCAGGTGTAAGCGGCACGTCGACGACGGCTCTGGGGAAGGGGCCGGGCCCCCTCTCCGGGGCCGGGAGGATCCGGTGCACCGCCACGCGCCTCAGCTCAGCGTCCGCCCGGAACCCGCCTGCTGCCGCGACGAGATCCGCCAGGGTCTGCCCCGGTCTCAGCTCGTAGATGGCCGGGCGCACAACCGCGCCGGTCATGGCAACGCGTGGGCCGTGGACCGGTACGAAGACGACATCGCCGGATTCGAGGCGGATGTCCCCTCGTGCAGTGCCTGTGAGCAGGTAGTCGTAGAGATCGAACACGGTGACCGTGTCCGCCCCACGGCGGACGACGATCTGACGGAAGTTGCCGCGCTCGGCCGGGCCGCCGGCGTGATACAGTGCGGTGACCACGGTGCTCACCGACGGGATCTGATAGCTGCCCGGCGTCGCCACCTCGCCGATCACGAAGACCTGTATCATCCGCACCCGTGCCACCGTCACCTCGAAGGACGTCGTGCCGCTGCGGACCCCCGAGTAGGAGCGCGCCAGGCGCTGGCGCAGCAGTGTGCGTGCCTGGTCCAGGGTGAGGCTGTTGACGAAGACCTGTCCCACTTGCGGCACCAAGACGAACCCCTGCCGCGTGACCTCTAGCGTGTGTGCCAGCTCCACGTCGCCGGTGAGGATGATGACCATCACGTCACCCGGTCCCAGGCGGTACTGCTCATCCACGGGACCTGCCAGGTTGGGCAGGAACTGCGTCGTCGGGCGTCGGAACACGTCGAGGCCGAAGACGTCGAGTATCGAGTCCGGCTTCTCCTCCTCCTCGGGGCGGGCCACGAGTGCCTCGAGACGCAGCGAGTCGGCATAGGCCTGGAGCTCGTCTGCGGTGCCCAGGCCCAGAATCGCCATCGCTTGGATGGTCGAGTCTCCCGGGGTGGCGAGGATCGCCTGGCCCCTCCCGAGGTACTCGTTGAGAAGATCCGGTGGATACCCGGCCGCCTGGAGCATCCCCCGAATCTCGTCTTCGGAGAGCCCAGACTGTCGGATGCGCCCCTGAATGGCCTGGGCCGCTGTGGGATCCTGTAGCAGCCGCTCGATCTCCTGGCGACTCGGTACTTGCCCAACAGCGGTGCTGGGAAACAGCGCGGCGCTGCACGACACGATGAGCCCGGCCATGAAGAGGAAGATCCTGGGCCAGTGTGGCATCGTCGTTCCTACAGAAGGCTGCTGCGCCAAGCTCTCGAACCCCGCTCCTTGGGTGATCGACTTTACAGAGCAAAGTACTTTAGCGCCGGGAATCCGGCCTGTCAAACGCCGGAAAACATGGGGGCTAACCATAGACAAGTCAAGGGGTTGTGTCCCCCTCTGGTACCGGGGCCCGCTCCGTCGTAGGTTGCGAGTGCTTCCAGCGGAGGAACCGTCGGCTATCCGAGCTCCCATCGAGATTCGTCTCCCCGCCGAGCGCGCCATTCTGGTCGGCGCCCCAGGCCGCGGTACACGTGACCTTCGCTTTGCCGACGAGCACCTCGACGAGCTTGCCCGGCTGGCCGATACGGCAGGCGCTTCCGTCGCGGGCCGGATCCAGCAAGTGGTCGCGACTCCCAATCCCAGCACGTACATCGGGCCGGGGAAGGTCACGGACCTCAAGCAGCTAGCCGAAGGCGAAGGTGCCACGCTGGTCGTGTTCGATGAGGAGCTCTCGCCCGCCCAGGGCAAGGCCCTGGAGGCCGCCCTCGGCCTTCGCATCATGGACCGCAGCGAACTCATTCTGGACATCTTCGCCACCCGTGCTCGTTCCAGCGAGGCGAAGCTCCAGGTGGAGTTGGCTCAGTTGGAGTATCTGCTCCCCCGTCTAGCGCGGATGTGGGTTCACCTGTCGCGCATCCGGGGCGGCATCGGCCTGCGCGGTCCCGGCGAGACCCAGCTCGAGACCGACCGCCGGATGATCCGGCGCAAGATCAGCCAACTCAAGAAGCGGCTCGAGAAGGTGGCGCGGCACCGAGAGGTGCTGCGGCGTGGGCGGCGGCCGATCCCAACCGCGGCGCTGCTCGGCTACACCAACGCCGGCAAGTCGAGCCTGCTACGGTCGTTGACCGGAGCCAACACGTTCGTGGAGGACCGTCTCTTCGCCACGCTGGACACGCTCACTCGGGAGGCTTCGGTGGACGGCCGGCGGCGGGTGCGGCTGATCGACACGGTGGGGTTCATCCGCAAGCTGCCGCACCATCTGGTCGCGAGCTTTCGCGCGACGCTCGAGGAAGCGCGCGAGGCCGACGTGCTGCTGCATGTAGTGGACGCCTCGCACCCCGATCTGGAAGAGCAGGTAGAAGTCGTGGACGGTGTGTTCGCCGACCTCGAGCTGGGCGACAGCCCGGTCGTGCACGTGTTCAACAAGATGGACCTCGTCTCCGATCGTGAGGCCTTCGTCGAGCGGGTACGGAGGCGCTTCGAGCCGGCGGTCTGCGTGTCGGCGACCACGGGGGATCTTGAAGAACTCAAGGCTATGCTGGCGGGGTTTGCCTAGCTCAGCTTCTTGCTCGCCCTTGCGGCCAAGTCCTCCCCAAACGGTAGACTTGCGGTGAGTCCGGGGGACACCGCGTTGAGCACGTGCACCGCATGATCGGTCTCTCTGACCAAGATGTCGTCCACCAACTCCCCTCCGCGGGTGATGAGCTGGGCGCGGTTGCCGGCGAATGATCGTATCAGATCGTGCGGGTGCAGCTCGGGCACGAGCGTCCGTGCCTCCTTCCAGATGGCCCGTAGGAACAGGCTCTTCCGAACCTCGCTGCGCATCAGGTGTTTGGCCTTCGAGTGAGCCAGAAACCGGTAGAAGCCGGGCCACGTCAGCGTCTCTGCCAGATCACGGGGCTCCACGTGGTGGAGCTCGTATGCCTCGCGCCCGAATGCGAGCATGGCCCCCGGGCCAACGAGCACCCGGCCGTCGGCCTGCCGCGACATATGGACCCCGAGGAAGGGAAACTCGAGGTCGGGTGCCGCATACACGTGACTGCGCACGAGCATGCGGCGCTCGGGCCGGAGCTCGGCGTAGTAGCCTCGGAATGGGACGAGCCGGAGGTCTGAGGCGACGAGTCCGGCGACACGATCCGCATGGAGACCTGCGCAATTCACGAGTGCCCGTGCGTGGAACGGACCGGCTGTGGTCCACACGCGGACGCCAGCTTGTCCCCCGGTCACCGAGGATGGCTCCTCAGCGGACAGCACGCGCACACGGAGCCGCACGGTGGCTCCGAAACGTGCCGCATCCGACATCAACTGTCGTACGAACGCGCCCGAGTCGAAGCTGGCCCCCTCCGGTGCGTGCAGTGCTTGGACACCCGTTGCGTACGGCTCGATCGCGCGGAGTTCTGCCGCATCCACGATCCGCGACTCGACGCCGTTGGCGTCGGCCCGTCGCTTGAGTTCGCCCAGGGTCGGGATGCCGTGCTCGGTTGGCGCCACGACGAGAATCCCACCTTGAAGCATCGGGATACCATGCTCCAGGCAGTATGCTCGCAGGCGGCGGTTGCCCTCGACGCAGAACCTGGCCTTGGCACTTCCCGGCTTGAGATTGTACCCAGCGTGGATGACCCCACTGTTGCGGCTACTCTGGTGCAGCGCGGGCTCGGCTTCCTTCTCGAGGACGGTCACCCGAAGACCGAGTCGGGCGAGGTGGTAGGCGGTGCTGGCGCCGATGGCCCCGGCGCCTACGACGATGACATCAGAGCTGGCGGCTGGCATCTTTGCGCGGAATGATCAGTTGACCGCGGGGTGAAGTCAATCTCTTTGAGTGGCGCTGGCAGGACCCAATGGCGGGGAGTAACATTGCGGAGCGCGAGACGAGGAGCGGAGCCATGAGAAGGGGATTGGGCGTGGTGGCGGTGGGTGTGGTACTGCTCGGTATTGCCGCACCCCAGGCCGGCGCGCAGGAACCGGAAGAGCCGGCGGAGGCGAGCCGAGGGACCGGCCTCGTCGGGTCCCGGTACCTCCCGTTGCGCCACTGGGCGTACGATTACCTCGACCTACTCGTGGCGCGGGGAACGCTGCTGGGCCTGCAGCCCCTGCTGCAGCCGTATCTCCGGATCGACATCGCCAAGGCCATCGGTGAGGCAGAGCGTGCAGGGCGGCTGGCGGACGCCGAGGGGGCATGGGTCGAACGGCTGCAGGAAGAGTTCGCTCCCGAACTCCACCAACTCGGGGCCGACGTTCCGCAGAAGCTCCGGCTCGGTGCGGAGTTCGCGGCGGGCCTCAAGGGCATGAGCCACACTCACCGGGACGTGCTTCGGCCCGAGGGGGAGGAGAAGGCCTTTGGCACGGTGGAACTCAGACTGGCCGTCGAGGCTCCGCTGCTCGCCAGCGACTTCCGCTTCCGGTGGGACAACCATTACCTGAACGACCCCCAGTACCCGGACGGCAACGTCGTTGAAGTCCGCGAGTGCGATCCTCTCGTTTCTCAGTGTGCTTACCGAGTAGAGGAGGCGTATGTAGAGATTCAGGCCCCGTACGTGCGGCTGTCGATCGGTCGTCAGTACCGCAACTGGGGATGGCCGGGATCGTTGGGGCATCTGCTGTCCCCGTACGCCTACAGCTACGATCACCTCGGGTATCGGTTCGGCACGTCACGGATCTCGCTGAGCGGGATCTTGGCCCTGCCGACGGACTTTCCGGAGGACACGGTCAGGTACTTCTCCACCCATCGGCTCGACTGGCAGATCCGCGACAATCTCGTGCTCTCGCTGAGCGAATCGGCCATATGGGGTGGCCCGAATGCCAGGTTGGATCTTGCCTTCGTGAATCCCGTCGGGATCTGGGAGATCAGCGGGCGCGGTGAGCAGACCGACACGGAGAGGAACACCGTTGGTCTGGCAGAGGTCTGGTGGCGTCCCTGGCAGTGGATTGCTCTCTACGGCGGCTTGTTGATCGACAACACTCGGGTAGGGGAGGGGGGCGCCTCGGGATTCACCCAGTGGGGCACGACCATCGGGGTGCAGCTTCCGCAGTTGGCACCGAGTTGGTCGGCGGGCACGTGGCTCTCCATCGTGAATAGCCTGGCCTACCGCAGCCGCATCGGACTCCCGGAGTACTACATGCTCGACAACATCGGTCTCGCCCGGGATAAGACCGATGTTGTCCTCGTGCACGCCGAGGCCGAGTGGTTCGGCCCCCATGGTCTGATTCTGAAGCCGACGCTGGACTTCATGTGGAAGGGGGAGGCTAACCTCACCGATCCATGGCCGGACAATGCATTCACTGACTACCCGTTGCTCCTCGTAGGCGTCGTCGAGAAGACCATCCGCCCCGCCCTCGCCGGCCGCTGGAACTTCGGCTGGGGCAGCAAGCGGCAGTGGACAGTTGACGGGATCTGGGATCTCGGCGTGAACATCGTGAAGAACGACGCTCACGTCGTCAGTGACTGGGGCGCGGAGTTCGTTGGAAAGATCGGCGGCGAGATCCGCTTCAGTCTGCTGCGCTAGTCGCGGCCGCGGCTGCGATCGCCAAAGCTGGGCCGCAGGCCGGGGTACCCCTTCTCACCGCACCGAGGGCAGGTCTCCGAGAGGGACCAGAGATCGCTGCCGCACGCGTGACACGCCGACTTCACGCCCGTCGCCGCGCGCGGCCCCACCGGCGCCCCGCACGTTCCACAGCGCTCCGCTCGCGATTCGACCTCACGCTCGCACACCGCGCATTCCATTCTTGGCATCTCCTCTACTCGAGCCGGCAGCCAACCCGGGGGGCCGAGAACCTGCCGGTTGCACTCGGGCCCGCCCCTCGCTAGCCTAGCAGTCGTCATGACCGATGCAACCGCCGCCCCGAGTCCGCCCCCGCCGCCCTCAGTAGAGGCCGAGGCGATCGAATACGCCCGCCTCCCGCTACACGTGTATCTGCTGGGCGCCCTGATGATCGCCATCGGGGTAGTCACCTTCGTACTGATGTTCGTGCAGGACCACGGCGACGGCTACGACCTGCTGTTCCTTTACTCGATTCCGGCCAACGCGGCTATCTCGGTGTTCCCGCACGAGCCGGTGCTGCTCTATTACGGCAAGTTCGCCGACCTCTTCCTGGTGGCCGTCGTGGCCACGGCCGGGACCCTTGTATCGGCCTATCTGGACCACCGGGTGTTCGTCCCGATCCTGAACCACCGCAGGATCACGCACTATAAGCGGACCCGGTTCTATCGGAAAGCCGCCGACTACTTCAGGCGATATCCGTTCGCCACGCTGGTCGTTGTTGGCGCGACCCCGCTGCCGTACTGGCCATTCAAGATCATGGCCTTCTCGATCCACTATCCGCTGTGGCGCTATGTGCTGGCGAATGCTGTGGCCCGCTTCCCGCGGTATTGGGTGACGGCGTGGGTCGGGGCGATGATCCGCGTTCCCAACTGGATTCTCATCTCCTTCGTGGTCGTTGTATTCAGCGCCTACGGGATCAAGGCCGGGCCCGCGGCGTGGCGCCGCCTGCGCGGCAGCCGCCCCGCGCCCGTATCCGAAGATGCAGCCTGACCTGACGACCACACGAGAACACGCATGAACGTATCCGGGCGTCTCGCGCTCGAGATGCTGGCGCAGGGCATCCGCTGCTGGTGGGAGGACCGCCCCCTCTCGGTCTCGTTCGAGATCACCCACTACTGCACCGCCAACTGCTGGCACTGCAACTGGGGTGGCCCGGTGAAGGGGGAGCAGCGCCGCACTCCGGAGGAGTACGCGGCGATCTGCCGCGAGATGCGCCCCGTCGTGGTGAACATCTCGGGTGGCGAGCCGCTGGCCCGCAACGACGTGTGCGACGTGGTGCGGGCGATGGCGAATCCCGGGCACCTCCCCTGGATGGTGCTGGTCAGCAACGCGGCGACGCTCACCGAGCAGAAGTATCACCGGCTCAGGGGAGCGGGAGTTAATCAGTTCTCGATCTCGCTCGACTTCCCCGACGAGCGACACAGCGAGTTCCGGCGCATTCCCGGGTTGTTCGACAAAATGAACCGGGTGATCCCGCAGCTCACTGCCCTCGGCCACGGCGACGTCTCCCTCAACTCCTGCATCACGGCGTGGAACTTCCGCGACGTGCCGGCCATGGTCGAGCTTGCTGGGCGTTGGAATACCCAGATGAACCTCTCGGTCTACACACCGATCAGGGTGAACGACTTCGGGGGCATGCCGGCCGAGCAGGCCCACGGTGAGCTGCGCGACGTGTTCCAGCAGTTGGTGGACATGAAGCGGGCGGGGAAGCCGCTGTACAACTCCGAACGGGTGCTGTGGAAGTACTACGACTTCCTCACGAGAGGTGGGGTGCCGGGCTGCCAGGCGGGGAGGCGCTTCCTGGTGGTCAACCCCGACGGGCGCATGACCCCCTGCGCCATGGTGATGGCGTACTACGACACCCAGCGGGATATGTTGCAGGAGTTCACGCCGCACAACACGTGCGAGATGTGCTACATCTCGACGCGGGCCAACTCGGAGAAGACCCTCAAGGATTTCGTCGTGGACAACTGGGACATGGTCTCGGCACGGCTGCTGCCGTGGAAACGCAAGGCTGCCGTGGCTTCGGGGAGCTACCAGTAGAGCGCGAAGCGCCCGTGTCCCCCGTCGAAGATGCCGAGGGGGGTGTCGTTGTCGTCGAAGTCCAGGTCCACGTTTGAGCCGAGGATCAAGTAGGCTCGCTGGCCGAAGCGCCATCCTAGGTCGGCGCGCAGTCGCTTGTTGTGCACGTCGTACGTCGAGGCGCCCGGCAGGTTGCCCTCCCGAATCACGTCGCCGAGCGTGAGATCCAGGCCGAGTTCGGCGCGAAAGCCGCTTGGTGCACTGTAGCGAATCCCGCTCCTGCTCACCCACGTTCGGTCTTCGTAGTCGATATTCGGTGCCACGCTCGTGTCCGGCCGAAGCCTCGACTCCGTGCGCCACACATGGGACAGCCGCGCTTCGACCGAGAAGCGGCTCGACAGGAAATGGATCAGGTAGCCGCCGGCCTGCCAGGTTCTTTCCTTGAGGTCGAAGTGGTCCTCGGGCTGCCCCTGTGGCAGAGGCTCGCGATCCAGTCTGGAACCGACCCAGGTTCCGAAGCCGCCCACGGCGACGCCGGCAGACGGGTTCCATTCCACCAGGCCTCCTGCGTACGCATAGCGCTCGTCCTGCCGGAACCCCTCGTCGCGGCTCTCGTCGGGATAGATGTCCACGGTCGTGGGGGTCATCAGGAGTCCGTGCGCCTCGACCCGCACCTTCTCACCCAGGGGGATTTCCAAGCTGGTCCGCGCCGTGAAGGGCTGTGAGAGGTAGTCGAGGGCCGTATCGGCCAGACCGCCGAGGTTCTGGTAGATCAGATCGGTGAAGGGGTCCAGCACCGCGACGGCTGCGGTGAGCCGGGCGCCACCAACGGACCACTCTGCCCCCACCTCCAGGTCCGTTTCAGCCTTCAGGGGCTTTAGGGTCGTATTGAAGAAGGTGCGGACTGGGCCACCGGCTGGCCTGTACGCAATCTGTACCTCCACCAGAGCTCTGTCAGATTGCAGCGTATTCTGCTGCGTGAGCTGAATCCTCGTGTCCCAGTGGCCGCCCAGCGACACCCTCCCTGCTACTTGAGCATTCTGTACGAGCCGAAGGTGGTCTATGCTGCCAGCGTTGAACCGGGCGCCGACGCCGCGCTCGTACCACTCGTAAACCTCTGTCAGGGAGAAGGCGTACGAGATGATGTCGGCCCAGTACTCGGTGTCGATGTCGGGGTGAAACCGCTGGAGGATGCCCTGATCGCTGTTGCGGCCGAAGATGTTGCCACTCCGGTCGAAGATCCTGAGGCGCCCCCGTTCCTCCCAGCCACGCAGTGTCGCGTGGGCGGCGAGGCCGGAGTCGTGCTGAGCGTTGGCCGCCTGGGGTAATGCGATCGCGGCAACAAAGATGGTAGCAGCCGCAGCGGCTTCGACCGGACGCACGTGTCTCACCATGGGCCGCAACACTAACAACAGGAAGGGATGTGACGCAACGGGACAAGTCGGACTGGATCGAGGTTCGACGGCGGCGACTACGACGTGCTGCTGGTACCCCCCACCCCCCGCAGCACCTCCGCCACCCCCGCCGCGAAGTGGCGTGACGAGAACTCGTCCTCCGCCCGGCGCCGCCCGGCGGCGCCCACTGACTGCAGGACCTCACTCGGCAGGCTGAGCGCCGACGCCATGACCCGGGCCAGCGCCTCGGGGTCCCGCGGCTCGGCCAGCCACCCGGCCTCGCGCCGCGGACCGATGCCGTCGCCCACGATCTCCAGTGGCCCGCCCTCGGCGGCGGCGATGATGGGGACCCCGCACGCCATCGCCTCCAGCACCACGCGCCCGAACGGCTCCGGCCTGAGGGAGTAGTGCACGGCCAGCTCGAAGTCGGGGTAGGCCAGCTCGATCTCACGCTGGAACGGCAGCAGATGGACGCGCTGCAGCCGCGCGGCCTCGGCCGGCACGCGCTCGGCGTCGGGATCGCGCTTCCCGGCGTCGCGCCAGCTGGGCGGGGTACCGGACTCCTCCCCGGTCAGCTCCGATATCGGTCCCCACTCGCCGCTTCCCAGCGCCGTCCCGCGCGCCAGGCCCCACTCGCCCGTGGTCTTGAGCAGCTCCTCGCCGTACTCCCGCTCGGCCGTGGTGTCGTAGATGCTCCCGCCGATGATGACGAGGTGGGTGTCGGGGAAGTCGTCGCAGATCTGTGAGAACGCCTCGATCACCTCGAGTTGGCCCTTCCACCGGGCAAACACGGCCGGCATGCCGATGATGCGGTGCTGGTGCGGGACGCCCAGCCGGTCGTGGATCCAATGGGTGCGCTCCCGCGGCTTGAAGCGGTCGAGGTTGACGCCGTTGCGGACCACCGTGATGGGCGGCGCCTCGGCCTGTCCCCACCGGCCGCGCCAGCGCCCCCAGCGGGTCTCTTCGGCCGTCTCGTTCTCCGACTCGATCTCTCCCATCTCTCCCCACGCGTCCCCGATCGCTTCGCTCACGGCGATCATGTGATCCGGCACCCGCTTCGCCATCATCTGCCACAT
>JBDHBX010000042.1:0-10328 GCA_039592335.1 Gemmatimonadota bacterium
CATCGGCGAGGAGCGGCCCGTGGTGGGCGTGCTCGTCTTGGAGGGCACTACCTACCGGATCGGCGAGAGCAGCGCCGCCGTGACGCTCAGCTACGTGCCCGATGCGCTGGCCGAGAATGTCGGCGCGAAGGTCTGGGTGACCGGGGTGCGCGAGGGCGGCGCCCTCAGGGTGCAGTCGTTTGGGATCATTCGATCCCCGTAGCGGCGAACGCGGCGGGGCTCAGGCGCTGCTCTCCTTGTGAAGCCCCGTCTTGCGCAGGATGTCCTCCATGAGGCACCACTTCGTCAGCGAGGACTGAAACAGATTCGCTCCGACGAACGCCGTGAATAGGAACCAGTACGGACTCACCCACCACCCCAGTGCCAGGCTCACCAGCACCAATGTCCCGGCGATCATGCGGATCTTCCTGTCCAACGTCATGTTGGGCTCCCTTCTAATAGCTGTAGCGTAGGCGGCCGTAGATGTTCGAGCTCTCCTCGAGCTGACCGAAGAACCCGCTCTCATTGCCTGCCATGATGTTGGCCCCGAGGTCGAGCCGCACCGCGTCGCTCCAGGCGTAGGTGAACGACGGTCGCAGGTGGGTGTCCCGATCGCTCGGCGATACGAACGCGAACAACGACAGGATCATCGTCTCCCGGCGGAACCGATAGGTGGTCCGCAGCGTGAAGGTATGCCGCAGCTCGTCGGGCTCGAACTGCGGGGCGGGGGAGTTGGCGATCAGCTGGTCGTACCCGAGCGTCCACTGCAAGTAATACTGGAGTCCCAGCGTGAAGTTGGCCAGGAGCTCGCGCTCGTACCCCAGGAGGCCGCGTACCTCGGAGTTGGGGACGTTGGGGTCGGTGCCGGAGCGGTCGTCCCAAGAGTCGTAGTACGACCCCTCCGCATTGCCGATGCCGCCGGCCACGGCGCCCCGTACGCTGGCGCCGTAGGCGCCGAGTCGCGCGAACGTCGCCGTGTCGAGGGTGGGGTCGAAGGCGAGCGGCCGCTTGGTAAAGCCGACGTGCCCGTAGAGAGCGAGTTCGTAGCCGCCGAACGTGCGATAGAGGCGGCCCGCGAACTCCCCGTTCCCGAGCGTCCTCGGGGGAAGGGCCGCCGTCAGCGGCTGCCCCATGCTCTCCGCGCTCACCAGTCCCGGCACGGACGCATCGAAGTAGGATAGCCGCACCCCCGTGATGTACCGGTCGGGCGTGAACACCGGGGTCCATACCACGTCCAGGCTCGCCGGCCTCGGGTAGACGCTGAACTTCACCGAGTTCGACGGAGCTTTGAGAAACTCATCGTCCCGGCCGACGAAGAACGACACGAAATCCTTCGGGAAGAGATCGTTCAGGAAGACCAGATCACCCGTGCCCCAAGTGAGCACCTGCCTCCCGGCACGCACGTCCAGCCACTGGCTCAGGTGCATGGTAATGACGGCCTGGCGGATGTCGATCTCGACGTCACCGATCACGTCGTCGGCGATGAGATCGCCCTTGAAGGAAAGCTCAGCGAAGTCGGTGAAGTGTGAGACGTCGAGCCGAAATCGCGCTTCGGCGAGCGCGAAGTCGTCCGCGATGACCGGGTTCTCGAGAAACCGGCCCGCCACCGCCGCCTCGCCGAACCCATGGATCTCGACGGGCTCCTGTCCTGCCGCGACGACCGGCCACACCACCAGAACCGGCGCGATCCAGCGCCACGGCCTCCGCACGCCAATCACGCTATCTGACGGAGAACCACTGCCGCGGCGGACTGCGGAGCGTACGTTCCGTGAACACGCTCTCTGGAATGCCCAGATCGTATTCCACGTCGCGGACCTCGGAGACCGTGGTACCCCCGGAGCGGAGGTCCGACACCTGCATCGTGGTCACCGTCGGGTGTCCGCCGAACTCGGCCACCTGCAGCGCTTCGATTCTGCGGTAAACCTCTCCGCCCTCATCCACGTACTCCACCTTGATGGGGAGGAAGGTGTCCTTGTCGATCCACACCGTCCACGAGCTGAACTCCACCGACCCCGCGTCGATGGGAGTGTTCTGCACGACATAGAATGCGTCGGTGGTTTCCACCAGTTCGTGGGTATCCTCCTCCACGCCGCGACCCGACACGTCCTCGTATACGAAGTGCGATCCCACGAAGCTGGTGCGCCTGTCTCCCGCGGCAATGCGCCTCACGAGATCGAGGCTTGGCAGGTACAGCCATCGATCGTCATCCGCCCCGACGTGTTTCGTCACGAGAAACACGGTGTTGCGCACGTCGGCCGGACGGCTGAAGAGGAGAGCGTAATCCTGATCGCCGCCGTCAGCGACGTCCCGTCGCAGGATCGCGAACTGTCGAATCCGCTCCCGCCCCTGGGCGTCGGTGATCGTCATACGCACGCCCGCGCGTCCGTCGTCGCCAGCGTAGTAGGTGGCCAAGTTGGCGCGCTGCACGATCTCATCGACGTCGCTCAGATCCTGGCCGATGGACGGGCGAGCGGTGAGTGTCAACGCCGTCACGGCTACCATGGTGGGAAGGCGATGGTATCTCATCACATCTCTCGCAACGCTATATGCCCCAAGTGAAGAGTCGTTTCGTGATCAGAGTCATTACGCTCGGCAGCAGAAGGAGCGTCACCATGCACGAGACGGCCATGATCGCTGCCAGGAAGAATCCTACCGTGTTGTACGGCACGAGCGGAGAGGCCAAGAGCGGAAGAAAACCCACCGCAATGACAATGGCATTCCGTGTAATCGCACGCGCCGGCTCGGCGAATAGCCCTTGCACGGTGCGCCGCCACTCGCCCTCCTCTTTGTGAATGGCGCGAGCCCGCTGCAGGAAGTGGATCGCAAAATCCACGGACAAGCCGAGTGTGAGCGCGCTTAGGACCGCGATGGGCATGTCGTAGTCCTTGCCCACGAGGCCGATCAAGCCGTAGATGAAGCCGATCGTCACGGATAACGGTAGCATCGCGAGAAGAGCGAACCAGGCTGAGCGAAACAGCACGAGCATCATGACAAACACGATCACGAAGCTGCCCAAGAGGGCGCGCAGCATGCCGTTCACCATGTCGTGCTGCCACACCACGTTGAGGTAGGTGAGGCCGGCCCAGTTGAGGGAAACCCCTTCCGGCGCCGGATTGGCAGCGAGGTGTCGCTCCACATGGTCCGTCACGCGACGCATGTCCTGGTTGTCGCCGCTCCGGAGCTGAACCCAGATCGTGGCGGCGCGATAGTCGGGCGTGAGAAAGTGCCACAGGTCCTGGGGCCTATGTGAGGATTCGTAACTCAAGAGAGTCTGAGCCACACCGCTCGCCGTCGCTGGAATCGAATAGTAGCGCGGGTCCCCTTCGCGCAACTCCCGATGCACGGTCTTGACGATGTCGGCAACTGAGCTGGACTTACCCACCACGTCCACGGTGCCCAACTGGGCCTGGAGGCGCTCGATGAACGCGAGAGCCTCCGGTGTCAGAAATAGCTTGGCTTCGGTCTGCGCGTCCTCCAAAACCAGAAGGACTGCCTCCCAGATGGCGGCCTCTTCGTCGTCGGCCTCGTCGAGCTTTCCCCAGACCGCGTCAATCAGAGCATCGAGAGTCGCCCCCGCCGGCGTCGACGCGACGGACTGCCGGAGTGCCGACCATTGGTCGGTGAGATCGACCGCGCCCCGTCCGGCCGCCTCGTCGAGCACGTTGGCGATCACGGTATCGAACGCCTCCGGCTCACCAGGAGGAGTCTCGTATTCGAGGACGAGAAAGGCGCTGTAGGTGCCGCTGAAGTGGTCGTTGAGGACGCGGTCGGCAATGCGGATGGGGTGGCCGGGCCGAAACCACCGCACCGGGTTGTCGTTGATCTCGATCCGGCTGATCCCATATGCGCTGACCGCGATTACCACCGCGGTGACGATCAAGACGGCCTTGGAGGCGGAGAGCGTCCTCGGTCCAAGCGCGGTGAGCGCCCTGGCCAAGAGGGTCTCCTCGTGTGGGCCCCTCTGTTCGCGCTTCAACGTCGCGAGCCGCTCGTCACTCAGTCGTGCGACGTAGGCCGGAATGAACGTGATGGTGAGGAGAAAGGCGAGGCCGATGCCGATGGCCACGAACACCCCGAACACCCGAACGGGAGGAATGGGGGCGAACGCCAGCGAGGCGAAACCGGCGGCCGAGGTCAACGAGGTGTAGTACATCGGCGTGAGTAGATCGTCCATCACTGCGCGGATCGTCTTCTGCCGATCGCCGATGTGGGGATACTGGTCGGCGAACTCGCTCAGAATGTGGACGGAATCAACCACGGCAATCGGCATCAGGAAGATGGGGATCATTGAGGACATGATGTGGACCGTGAAGCCCAGGCCGATCAGTAGCCCCATCGTTGCGGTCACGGTCACCAAGGCCACGATCATCGGGGCGACGATCAGGGCGACGCTCCGGAAGAACACCCACATGAGGAGAAACACGATCAGCCCCGCGGCCGGCGCCGCGATGCCCATCTGCTTGAACATCTCCACGCCGAAGGTGTCCTCGGCGACCGGGATGCCCGTGATATGGTACTCCTCGTCGCCGCCGAGTCCGGCGATGATCTCATCGATCGTGGTGGCGATGCGGTGGCTCTCACTCTTCGCGTCTATGGGGACGAAGACCGCGACGGCCTTGCCGTCTTCGCTCAGGAGGGTCCCGTCGATGAGGGGGAGTCTTCTGGCGGCCGCGCGGATCGCGCCGGCTTCTTCCCGGGTTTGGGGCGGCGTTCGCATGAGCCACTCGAACTGCACCACTCCTGGCCCACCCTGGGAGATGTTGTCGACCGTCGAGAGGGAGAGGAGATCCTGGCGGCGCACACCGTCGATCTGCTCAATCGCGCGGGTCAGCTCATGGATGCGCGCGAGGGAAGCCGGATTGAAGACGCCGTCCGGATCGCCCTCGTTCACGATGCCCACGACGATCAGGTCGTAGAGCCTGAACGTCTCTTTGGCCTCGTTGTGCAGCACCCGGGCAGGCTGATCGGCCGGGAGCATGTTCTCCGGATCGGTGTCGATGGCGATGCGCGGGATCTGGCTCCCGAGGGCAACCACGAGCCCCGTCACGGCCAGCATGACGGTCCGGGGATGCCGGATGGACCAGTCGGCCAGCTTCTGGAGCAATTTCATTGGATTTGGCTCCGGCACATGTCTCGCGATCCCTCCATCGGTCGCCGTGGCACCGAGATTTAGCGAGGGAGAACGGCTGCCGGAAGTCCATACCGAGAATGGTGCTTCTCGCGAGTAGTCACCGCTCAGAGCCGCCAAACAACACGAGGCCGCCGCGAGCTGACTCGCGACGGCCTCGTTGCATCGGATGCGGTCAGTACTGTGCTGCCACGTCGCTCCGCTCGATACGCTCCAGGGCCTGCTCGATCTCGGCCAACTCGGCCCGCAGCTGCTCGTAGCGGGTGTACGCATCGCGGCCCGGCTGCTGGTCCGCCCGCGTCGTCATCTCGAAGAGGTACTCGAGCTGGTCGATCAACATGGGCTGCGAGTAGCGCACCTCGTGGGTGACGAGCGCGGCCCGCAACGTGGCCAGCTCCGCGCGCGCGGCGTCGATGTCGGTGCCCTGGCCGCCCGCGGGGTCCATGCCCGCCATGAGGGAGTCCACGCGCAGCGCCGCCTTGCGGGCCAGCGACCACGCGTCACGCACCTTCAGGTTGAGTGCGAGCTGCTCCTGGAGATGCCCCTGGGTGACGCCGTCCTCCGCCACCCGCGGGTCGATGTACACGCGGAACGACTGGGTCGTGCTCGCGCCTTCGACGGTGAGCCGCGCCTGGTAGGTGCCGGGCACCACCATGGGCCCGCGCCCGCCCGGTGCGCCGCGATCGGGGTCCCACGCCCCGGGGTAGCGCAGATCCCAGATGAAGCGGTGCATCCCCGCGCCCTTCTCGAGCTGCGGCGGGGGTCCCTCCCCGAAGAAGTCCGTGGCCATGCTCGGACCCGCCATGCGACCTCCACCCGGACCCGCGCTCACGATCCGCCGGACGAGCTCGCCATCGGCGTCCAGGATCTCAAGGCTGATGTCTCCCTTCGGCTCCTCGGCCAGGTAGTAGTCGATTATGGCCCCGGCGGCCGGGTACTCCGGATCGGACGGCGACCGTACGCGGAAGCCACCTGTGCGGTACCGCATGCGGTACGCGTCACGCGGCGTGAACAGATGCACGTTGGCAGCGGCCACCTGATCGGTCAGCTGATGCAGGGCCGTCAGGTTGTCTAGAATCCAGAAGGAACGCCCCATGGTGGAGAGCACCAGGTCGCGCCGGTACACCTTGATGTCGGTGACGGGGGTGACCGGCAGGTTCTGTTGGAACGGCTGCCAGTGGGTGCCGTCGTCGAACGAGATGAACAGCCCGAACTCCGTCCCGGCGTACAGCAGCCCCTCACGGTCGGGGTCCTCCCGCACAACACGGGTCGGGTAGTCGGCGGGGATGCCGTTGGTTCCCGGGGTGAGGTGGGTCCAGGTCTTGCCGTAGTCGGTGGTACGGTAGATGTAGGGCTGCCAGTCGCCGAGCAGGTAGCGGTACACCGCGATGTAGGCCTTGCCACGACGATGCGGCGAGGGCTCGACGTGCTGCACGCGGCCTTCCGGCGGCAGGTCGGGCGGCGTCACCTCGGTCCACGTCGCCCCGCCGTCGCGCGTCAGGTGCACCGGCCCGTCGTTGGCGCCCACCCAAATCTCGCCCTTCTCGAGCGGTGACTCCTCCACGGCATAGATCGTCGAGTAGTGCTCTTCCCCCGTGATGTCGCGCGTGATAGGCCACCCCGAGGCCATCTGCCGCTCGGGGCGGAACGCCGTGAGATCGGGGGAGATCGTCTCCCACGTCTTGCCGCCGTCGGTCGTCATGTGGAGGAACTGCGAGGCGTGGTACACCACGTCGGGGTCGTGCGGGGAGACTTCGATCGGCGAGACTCGCTGGAACCGGTACATCAGGTCCTTCGGGTTGTGACCGTACAGGTTCTGCGCGCCCACGTAGTACTGCTGTTCCTGTCCCGTCCTCACATTGTAGCGACCGAAGCGCCCCTTGCAGTTGCTGTACACGATGTCGGGGTCGCCCGGCTTGGGAACGGCCGGTCCCGTCTCGCACCCGCCCTGCGCGCGCCAGTGGGCGGTGGGTCCGCCCGGCGCATCGTAGGGTGGCAGGCTTGGCACGGCGATCGTGGAGTTGTCCTGCTGTCCGGCGTACACCCAGTAGGGAAAGCGATCGTCCACGTCCACCTGGTACAGCTCCGCCGTGGGCTGATTGTGCTGCGTGGACCAGGTGCGGCCGCCGTCCAGCGTCACATTGGCTCCGCCGTCGTTCGACTGCACGAACAGGTCGGAGTTGTCGGGGTTGATCCACATGTCGTGGTTGTCGCCGTGCGGCGTGCGCACGCGGCGGAACGTCTCGCCGCCGTCGGCGGACTTGAAGAACCGCTCATTGTTCACGTACACCACGTCGGCGTCGTTGGGGTCGGCATCCACGTTGAGGTAGTAGAACGGCCGGCGGGTGAGCCCGTCCTCGTCGCTCACGAAGCGGAAGCTCTCGCCGCGGTCGTCGGAGCGGTACAACCCCTTTCCCGGCTTGGCCTCCGCGAGCACGTACAGCACGTCGGGGTCGGCGGCCGATACGGCGAGGTCGGTCTTGCCAATCAGCTCGTTGGGCAGTCCGCCGCCCAGCTTGGTCCAGTGCTGGCCCGCATCGGTCGACTTGTACACGCCGCCCTCATGCGCGCCGCTGATGATGGTCCACGGCTTGCGCTCCGCTCGCCACATCGAGGCGTAGATCGTCTGCGGATCGTCGGGGGCGAACTCCAGGTCCACCGCGCCGGTGGAGTCGGAGACGAACAGGATGTTCTCCCAGGAGCGGCCGCCGTCGGTGGTCCGATACACGCCCCGCTCGGGGCTCGGCCCGAAGGCGTGGCCGATGGCGGCGACGTAGACCAGGTCCGGGTTGGTGGGGTGAATCAGCACCGCGCCGATCTGGCCCACGTCCCTGAGCCCGATGAACGTCCAGGTCGCGCCGGCATCGGTCGATTTGTACATGCCGCGACCCGTGATCACGTTGCTGCGGATCCCGTCGGAGCCCGTTCCCACGTACACGATCCTGGAGTCCGAATCGGCCACCCGGATCGCGCCGATCGAGCCGGTGCTGAAGAACCCGTCGGAAAGGTTGTGCCAGGTGATTCCGTAATCGGTGGTCTTCCACACGCCGCCTCCCGTGGCCCCCATGTAGAACGAGCCGGGGTGGTCCACGTGGCCGGCCACCGCGGTGACGCGACCGCCGCGCGACGGTCCCACCATGCGATACTCGAGGTCGGAAAAGAGCGCGGGGGCGTAGACGACGTTGCCGTCATCGGCGTCCTGGGCGACGACCGGCTGGGGGCAAACGAGGGCGAGAGCGACCGCCACACCTGCCGCCAGCGACGCGAAGTGCAGTGAGCTGCGCATGAAGATCAATCCAGAGTGAAATTCTCGGTACGTGTTCGGCCAACGGGTTGGAGCTTGCACGAGAGAGCGGCGCGACGCAATGGGGGAACCCCGGACGCGGCTGACGAGGCCGGGACTGGTTTCCGCACCGCCCGCTGGTCACTTTCCACAGTCGGTTGGAACAATTGATCTCTGGGATGGGGCTGCGCGGCCCCAGGGAGGATGCATGCGCGGGAGAATCACACTGCTGGCCCTGGCACTGCTGTTGGCACCACCCGTCGAGGCGCTCGCCCAGCGTACCGTGAAGCCGGTGCTGCACGGCCGGCATTGGGTTGCCATCACCGGCAAGCCGCTCGGCGCCACCGCCGGCGCGCTGATGTTCGCCAAGGGCGGCAACGCGGTAGACGCCGCGTGCGCCATGCTGGGGGCGACCGCCACCATGTGGGACGTGTTGAGCTGGGGCGGGGAGACCCAGGCGCTGATCTACGACCCCAATACCCAGAAGGTCGTCGCCGTGAACGCCCTCGGGGTCGCTCCGACCGGCGCGACCGCCGAGTTCTACCGCGAGCAGGGCCTCAAGTACCCGCCGCGCTACGGACCCCTCTCCGCCATCACCCCGGGCACGCCCGGCGGCCTCATGGTGATGCTGGCGGAGTTCGGCACCCTGAGCCTGGCCGACGTGCTCGCGCCGTCCATCGAGATGGCCGACGGCTACCCCATCGAGGGGCAAGCTGCGGGGCTCATCGAGCGGCACAGGGAACGGATTGCCCAGTGGCGCTATTCGCGCGACGTCTACTTCACCCATCCCGACGACGACGAGCATCCGTGGCCCTACGCAGGTGAGATCTTCCACCAGGCCGACCTGGCGAGCACGCTGCGCCGTTTGGTCGAGGCGGAGCAGCAGGCGCTGGCCCAGGGCAAGAGCCGCAAGGAGGCGATCTACGCCGCCTACGACCGGTTCTACCGCGGCGACATCGCCGAGGAGTTCGTGCGCGGCGCGCGGGAGGAGGGCGCGCTCTTCACGATGGAGGACCTGGACAACTGGCAGGTCTATCTCGAAGAGCCGGTGATGTCCACCTACAAGGACATCGAAGTGTACAAGCTCAATACGTGGGTGCAGGGCCCGGTGATGCTCCAGGCGCTGAACATCCTGGAGAACTTCGACCTCCAGGCGATGGGCTTCAACAGCGGCCGCTACATCCACACGCTGTACCAGGTGATGAACCTGGCGTACGCCGACCGCGACTTCTACTACGGCGATCCGTACTTCCCTCCCGAAGAGCCGATCGAGGGGTTGCTCTCCAAGGAGTACGCCCTGGAGCGCGCCAAGCTGATCGATTGGGAGCAGAACGACCCGCACGTGAGGCCGGGCGACCCGTACCCCTTCCAGGGTGGGACGAACCCCTATCGGCACCTGATCGAGAACTGGCCGCCCAGCGATCCGGTCGCGACCCCCGAGGCCTCGCTGGAGGACTTCTACGCGGGCACGACCTCCGTGCAGGCGGCAGACGCCGAGGGCTGGATCGTGTCGATCACGCCGAGCGGCGGCTGGATCCCCGCGGTCGTCGCCGGCCGCACCGGGGTGGGGATCAGCCAGCGGGCGCAGCAGTTCGTCGTCGACGAGCGGGAGAATCCGTACAACGTCGTCGAGCCCGGCAAGCGGCCCCGCGCCACGCTCACCCCGGGGCTCGCCCTCAAGGACGGCAAGCCGTATTTGTCATTCGCGGTGCAGGGCGGCGACGGCCAGGACCAGAACCTGATCCAGTTCTTCCTCAACGTGGTCGAGTTCGGGATGAACGTGCAGCAGGCGGTCGAGGCTCCCAACATCAACAGCTACCAGATGCACGGCTCGTTCGGCGACCACGTGTCGGAGCCCGGACGGCTTCTGCTCAACGAGTCGGTGCCCCCCTGGGTGCGCAACGAGCTGCGCGAGATGGGCTACGACCTCGAGTTCCG
>JBDHBX010000043.1:0-9567 GCA_039592335.1 Gemmatimonadota bacterium
CGTCAGCACCGCGAACCCGATCAGGGCAGCGCCGAACAATTGGCCCACTAGGTCGAACGGCGCATCTGTTGTGATGCCATACTGCGACAATAGCTGAGCGGGTACGAGGACGAAGCCGATTCCGAACAGGCCCGCCACGATCGCATTCACTACCATCAGGGCATTGACCTTCATCGGAGCATCTCCTTTGGTGGGGCGTCCAGGTTGGAGGGCGCTCGCTCTGGCAACGAGGCCGTCGAGGCCATCGGCGGTTCGACGAATGCCGCTAATGTGTCGCCGGGGACACGCCTCGCAAGGGAGAAATTGAAGCGGGTTTGTTCAGTTTAGCGGCCCGGAAACGACAGCGCCCGGCACCGTGAGGCGCCGCCGTATGTGTCCCAGACCGCGGGCCGGGCTACGCCCGGCCTCAGGGCGCGCGCACCCGTCCGGCGACTGCCCTGAAGCTCCCCTGCCGCCGCACCGAGTCGGCCGTCACGTTACCGAAGAGCAGGAATGCGCTCGTCGTGAGGTCGAAGGTGCCGCGCAGGGTGTCGGCGCTGGCAGTACGGATCACGAACGAGCCGGTGTCGCTGACGAAGGTGCCGAGGGCGAGCACGGCCACTTGACGCACGTACGCTCCGGCGAAATCGTCCGCCGCCCGCTACCGGTCGGCACGATTCAGGGACGAGTGTATGCGCTACGACGGCAGTAGCCCTGCGCCGGACTCCCAAGTCATCCACCAACATCAGTCGGCGCGGTAGACGCCGCCGGGCGATTGGCGCGGCCTGCCCGCATCGCCGCCAACGCAAAGGTTACAGGAATGATGAAGAACGCTGCGAAGACGTATTGCCTCCCGGGCAGCACGACTTGCGGAGCGACCAGCTGCGTCAACAAGCCCACGATCGAGGGCCCCAAACCGAGAACCGTGCCCCATAGCAGCAAGTTGAGCCCACTGTCCGCTCGATACTGCCGTGTCGCCTTGACATACCTGCGTACGATGGCAGCAAGAGAGAGACCCAGGTAAGCCACCGGCAGAACAACCGTCAGCGCCAAGAACAGCGCCCCGATGGTGCTGTCCCCGCTCTGTGGAACGAGCAGGTACAAGAACCCCGCAAGCGCCAGGACGCCGGCGGGAACGTATATCGCGGCGATGTACCGCCGTCGGGTCAGCTTGCCTTTTGCTGCCGGGAAGACGAGCAAGAAGTGCAGGAACACGGCGAGAAACAGGAGGATCAGTGCAAACCCGGCAGCACCGACGACAACGCGGACGGTGGCCGATTCGATGTACGGTCCCCCCCCCAGCGAGGCGCCCATGCAAAGCCCCAGTACTGCTAGTAGGCCAGTCGCCGCGCCAGGGACCGTCAGGTAGGCCCACACGCCGCACAAAAGGAACAGCATGCCAACGGCTATTTGTCCGTAGGCCACTATGGCCCGGCTCGTCGGCAGCGATCCGACGGTGAGTCCAAGACGCAGCGTCTCGCCCTCCCGAAGCACCTCAAACGTGCGTTCCTCGCCCGGCTTTGGTCGAGGCTGACGTGCCAGTGCCCCGAGGTTCCCTACGGCAATGCCGTCGACGCGCTCAATGACATCTCCCAACTCCATGCCCGCGAGATCGGCCGGGCCGCCGGCGACCACTTGGATGACGGTGCGGTTTCGCGGAGCACGGTACCCGGTGTAGGGCCAGTTTCGGACATCCGCCATTCCCAGGCATCCCCACAGGAGAAGCAGCCCACATGCCGTGAGCAGGACCCGCCGGTAGCTGGTAGTGCTCTTCAGTTGCATGGTGTCCTCGTCTGTTGTGCAGAGGGAGCCGCGCGTCACGTTCGCCGAATGTCGAGTCGAGAGGTCCCTCCGCAACCACTTTGCAGGGAACCCCTGCGATCCCGCAGCCAACGAGCGATTGAGCCGCGCGGCGGGCCCTTGCTAGGCCGCTGTGCCTGATGCAGCGGCGAACGGGCTGCTTCCCTGCACTTTCCCGGCCACTGCCTGCAAACTGCTTGGCCCACCCCGATGCGAGATCAGATTGCGGTACCGCTCGCGACATCCCATGAGACCGGAGGAGAAGACCCCCGGGTGTTGCGGCGGAACTCGAACAGTGAGGGTGCCGTGCCGCTTTACAACTTCGCAACTGCATGCGCCTCGTCGTCGCCATGGCGTGCGACGTGCGCCGGACTGTTCCTCGTGGTATGCAGTGTTACATCCTTTGGGCCGCCTTACGACGCCCCTGACGGGTCCCGGATGGTTCTCGTGGAAGGGGGGGCGTTCGCTATGGGCGACGTCTTCGCGGAGGGCAAGGACGACGAATTGCCCCTGCACCAGGTCACGGTCGCCGCGTTCTACCTGGCAGATGCCGAGATCACCGTCGGGCAGTTCCGGCGCTTCGTGCTGGAAACGGGCTACCTAACCTCTGCCGAGGGAACGCGGGACCGAGCGGCGCAAGACAGCCTGCTGCGCCTCGCGATGCGGCCGGGGGTTTCCCGCGCGCAGCGCGTGGCCCTCCACGATGAATTGCTACGATTCGGCGGCTGCGGATCGTGGGATCCGGATCAGCGTCGCTTCAGCTGGGATGAGCACCTCGATTGGACCGCGCCCGGCTTCGAGCAGACGGATGCGCATCCGGCCGTGTGCCTGTCGTGGGACGACGCTGCCTCCTACGCGAACTGGGTCAGTCGGTTGGAGGGCCTCCCGCCCGCGTACGATGTCCGCGCCGGCACTCTCCTGGATGCCGAGGGCAGTGCAACGACCGACATCTCGATGGTGAGGGGCTACCGTCTGCCCACGGAGGCCGAGTGGGAATACGCGGCGCGCGAGGGCGGGCGCGACGTGCGATTCGGCAACGGGACGGACGTTGCGGACCCGGCCGAGGCCGCGTTCGACGCTGCTGCCGGGGACTACCCCTACCTGCACCGGGGATCGCTACGTCGGGGAACCGCGCCGGTTCGGACCTTTGCCCCCAACGCACTCCACCTATACGACATGGCGGGGAACGCGTGGGAATGGGTGAGCGACTTCCTCACCCCCTATCCCCCGGACGCGCAGGTCAATCCGTATCAGTCGGCGGGCCTGGGCCGAGCCGTGCGCGGCGGGCGGTGGGGGGGAGACGCGTCCGAGCTGCGTACCGCCAAGCGCTTCCAGTGGCAGTCCAACAACCGCTGCAACGCCAGCGGCTTCCGGTTGGCGAGGAGCCAGTGACGCTGCCGCTCGCCATCCCGTCGCCCGCAGGAGGTGGTGAGAGTCGCACGCCGCCAGCGGGCCGGCGGGTCACAGCGACTGTCCCAGCAGGCGCGCGAGCGCCTCGCGCCGACTGCGCGACAGGGTGACCAGCGTTCCGCTCCTGAGGATCACGATCTGGGAGCCACGAGCGAACGGTTGGATCTCCCGGATGTAATCCAGGTTGACGATCGCCGAGCGGCTGACCCGGAAGAACTGCATCGCATCCAGCCGACGCTCGAGCGACTTCAAGGACTCACGGATGACGCGCACTCCGCCGCGGACGTGGAGCTTGGCGCAGTAGTCCGCCGCCTCGATCCACTCGATCTCGTCGACCGGCACGAGGAAGACGCTGCCCTTCTCCTTCACCACGATGCGCGACAGCGGCCCGGTATCCGGATCCGCGGCGTCCCCCATCGACGCCGTCTCGGACCGGCGCTCCAACCCCATCTCGTCGAGCAGCCCGAGCAGGCGGGTCTGCAGCTCGCTGCGGTCCGCCTCGCGGACCGTGCGCTTGGCCTGGGCGATCGCGTCGCGGAATCGCCCGTCGCTGAAGGGCTTCAACAGGTAGTCCACGGCGTGGATCTCGAACGCGCGCAGCGCGAATCGGTCGTACGCCGTGACGAAAATCGTCTCCGGCGCGCGTTCCGGGCCGACCGCACGCAGCACCTCGAAGCCGTCCATCCCAGGCATCTGGATGTCCAACAGCAGCAGATCCGGCTCCACCTGCTCGATCGCGGCCACCGCAGACCGGCCGTCCGCGCACTCGCCGAGGACCTCGATCTCCGGGTCCTGCTCGCAGAGCCTCCTCAGTCCCGACCGTGCCAACGGCTCGTCGTCGACAATGAGGACGCCGATGGGACTGGTCATGCCGACTCCCGGTCGGCGAGCGGCGCGACGTGGAACGGCAGCCTGATGGTCACGGCCGCCCCGTGCGGCGACCGATCCTCCGCTTGCAGAGAGGCCCCGTCACTGTACAGCTCGGCCAACCGCTTGCGCGTGTTGCCGATGCCGAGGCCGGTCCCCTCGCCATTCGCCATCGTGCCGCTGAATCCCGGGCCATCGTCCACCACACTCAAGCACAGCTCCTGCCCTTCCCTACGCGCCACGACCGCGACGGTGGCCCTGCCGACTCGGCCCGCCACGCCATGGCGGATCGCGTTCTCCACCAGCGGCTGCAATACGAAGTTCGGCACCAGCGCATCGAGGGTGTCGCTGCGCGCGTCGATGGTCACCTCCAGCCGGTCCTGGAACCGGATCTTCTCGATCGCCATGTACCGCCGGATGAAGTCGATCTCGCTTCGCAACTCCACCTCCTGACCGACGTCGTCCTCCAGCACGTAGCGCAGCAGGTCACTCAGTCCCTCTAGCGTCTCCACGGCGGCGTCTCGTCTCTCCTCCCTCACCAGCATGGCAACGCTGTTCAACGCGTTGAAGAGGAAGTGGGGATTGAGCTGCATCCGTAGTGCGCGCATCCGGGCATCGGCGAGCTGCGCCAGAAGCCGGGTGGCGGCCAGTTCTCGTTCGCGTAGGCGACGGTAGTACAGCGTGACGTGCGTTATCCCCAGGACCGCCGCGTAGAGGAACACATGCACCGGGAGCTCAAACGTCGTCATCGACAGCAGGAGATCCCACGACGACGCGTCCGGGGCGTTCGACCCGAGCCTCTCTCGAATGGCGGGCTGCAGCCCGAATCGAATCCCGGTGTTGGCGAGGGACAGCGCGATGGCGATCCCGAGGTGCAGACCGGATCGCACCACCACATGTCCACGCTCGATCGGACGCCGTCTCGCCAGCCACACCACGACGGGCGCGAACAGCGCCCACAGGAGCCAAAAGGGCATCACGAACGCGACGGTGCGGAGGATGTCCGGCGACTGGCCGTCGTGGCTGCCGATCAGGTACACCCACGTCGCCGCCGCGAGTCCGAGAATCACTGGCGCGGCCGCGAAGCCGACCAACCGCTTCACGCGCTGCCGTGCATCACTCCGTGTACCGGTCACGTCCGCGGTGCCCCTGGCTCCGCTCGCCACCTGACCCGCCAGCGACGCTCGAAGCGCTGGAGCAGCGACGGGTACACGACCAGGCGCCGCATGGGTTCGATGAGCCTCATGTAGATCGGCGTGAACCAGCTCACCCGCTTCGCGTAGACCGCCCAGTACAGACCGTATCCACCGGGTTCCGGTTCAAGCGCAAACACGTAGATCGCGTGTGCCGTGCACGTCTGGATCTCGAGCAGCGCCTCCCGCTCGAAGTGGTACACGAATCCGCCCCGTCCCGGCACGCCGACCGACCGCGCCCGGTCGGCGTCCGTGAGGCGTCTCCGCATCGACGACGCCGTGTCGGCACACGCCTCCCGTGTCAGACCGAAGACCAGTGCCGCCAGTTGGTACGCGGCAGCGGCCCCTGCGAGCCCGACCGTCACATCCCCGGCACCGCCGCTCTCCATCGCTTCGTTCACGTCCAGGAGCGTCCGGTTGGCGGTACTGTCCGGCAGATGCACGTGCCACACGTCGTGCACCGGCACATCCGCCACCAAGGTGTGCGCGCGGAGAGCCAACGACAAGTACGAGGCCTTGGACACGGGCCGATACTGCCCGAGCGTGAACGGCCACAGGATCAGGAAGTTCACCAGCGCAGCGGCGGCGAGGCTACCGGTACGGCAGCGCGCCGGCCGTTTCCCGTCCGCATGCCGCCAGAGAGTGAGCGCCGCGAACGCCATCATCCCCATCAGCACGTAGGGCGCCAGCCGCAGCGTGCTGAGGAGACCGGCGCCGCCCAACGCACCGCACGCGAGCCAGGGTACCATGACGGCGAGGCCACTGCGCGAGCGACCGAAGCCAAGGACCACGCTCACCCCGACGACGCAGACGAGGGCGATATCCCCCAGCAGTAATGGAGAGGCGATGCTCGGCGACGTGGATACCAGCCACATCGTCGCAGGCAGCATTCCAGCACCGGCCGCGATGAGGAGCAAGACGGCTCTCGCGACGGCTCGCCAAAAGGCCGCGCCCGACTGCGGAGGTGGGGACAAGGACAGGCCTCCCGCTGCTCTAGCCAGCCAACCGATTCATCCACCACGGGGCACGTGCGTGCGCCGCGCTGGACCCGCAAGATCGAGACACTGGGTCCCGGGACAACCCCATTGCAGCGACAGGTACGGATCTGCAGGGAATCGACAGTGCCACGCAGGCAGCGACGTGTGCCTCCGACCCGACCCACGCTCGCCGCCTTCGTCGTCTCGCTCCCTGCACGATCTCCGCTATTCGCTGCGAATCTGTTGGACCGGCACTTGGCCTCGACGAGTTTGACGCTGGCGGCGGGTTGCTGGCAGAACTGAGAGCCGACCTGGCGCCGGCCGGGACGTCCTGCAACGACGGAGGAGACCATGGCAAGTGAACACGGCTTTGACCTGGACCGCCGAGATCTCTTGACGCGGGTGGCGCCGGCCTGCGCGATGGCGCTCATGGGCCTGTGCAAACTGCCGGAGGCGGCCTTCTGCGCCAGCGCGGCACCCGGGCAGGACCCACACAAGTTCGACGCTCCACGAGACCGGACCATGTCCCTGCGGCAGCAAATGCAGCGCGAGTACCGTCAATTCATCGGGTTCATCCAGAGCCTCCAGACCGAGTTGGAGGAACCCAAGCTCATCCGGCTGCTGAACGGCTACTCCGCCGACGTTGGGCGGAGTGCGGGAGCGCAGCAGGCGCAGGCCTCTCCCGACACCGATTTTCAGACCTTCGTGAGCGTGTTCCGGCCGCCGCGGTACGCCAACATGCTGACGCACGAGATCGTCGTGGACGAAGAGAAGGTCTTCCAGTTGCGGGTCACCGAGTGCATCTGGGCAGAGATCTTCCAGCAGGCGGGGCTCGGTGGGGAGATCGGGCATGCCGCAGTGTGCAACATGGACTACTACTGGCCCACCGCCTTCAATCCGAACTTCCGGATGGAGCGTACCCGTACGCTGATGCAGGGTCACGACCAGTGCAATCACCGCTACCTGGACACCGCCTAGGCACGTTCGAGCGCGATCTCGTCGCGTCGCGCGGTGGTGGCTCCGCCCACCAGGCCGGCGTCCGCTATCGCGCGACCGCGTTGCCCGACGACGAGCGCGGTGCCATTGAGGTGGGCCCGGCAGCTACTTCGACACGTCGATTAGATCCGAGAGCTTCCGGAGCTGGACGCTCACGTCGTTGTCGACGTTCTGTTGGAGCCACCCCAGGTGTCCGGCACCGTAAACCACAAGGATGCGGTCGTCGGGTGACGTGATCAGCGCACGGATGTTCCGAAAAATCCGGATGTTCCTCTCGAACCAACGTGCGATGAGGTCGGGGCCGGCATAGTCATAGGGATCCCCGAAGGGCACAAAGGCGTAGTACCCTGCCACATCCTGCGCCACCCTCGCATCCGAGTTCATGAACACGAGCGTCTCGAGCACGGTGTGGGAGCGCAGGAACTCACCTTGCCGTTCGACCCGGGCGCCCGTGACGGCCTGGAGGGAGTCGAACTGCGCCTCAAGGCCGTTGGCCTTCGCGTAGTTGAGCACCCGGAAGTAGGGGAACTCGCCGTCCTCATCGACGGGATAGATGGTCTCGTGGCCCAGCTCCTTTGCGAGCCGGAAGCCGATCTGGTCGATCTCGTTCCGCGTAAGCGTGTACTCGCCCGAGAGATACTCGGCGTACCGCTCCGGGATCCGCCGACGGCCGACCCGAGACTCGACCGCAACCTTCGTGGGGCGGAAGCGCCGGAGAACCTCCATCAGTTCCGTGATTTCGCGTTGCCGTGTGGCCGACAGGACGTCGTCCACCTCCATGTTGTGGACGTCCCGTCCGGGGCTCGCCATGTGGTAGGTCCCGACGATCAGGATTTCCGGACGTGCCGGCGATTCGGCGTGAAGCGGCTCGGTGCCCGCACGGGCGGCGGGACTCTGCGCCGGCAATTCCTGCGAGAACGCGGGAACCGAAATGAATGACGCGAGACTGACAGCAGCAATAGTCGCCTTGGATCGCATCGTCGATCGTCCTCCTGCATAGCCCGATGGCTGGGGTGTGGGGCACGGGAATCCACAGATAGGACAGACCTGCGCCCACAATGGTTGCGGCGGCCTCTGTCCGAGGGCGTCTGCGGTGCGTTGCTTGCGCTTCGGCCCCCTCCCCTGGCGGAGCGTCGAACACCAACAGGAGGGCCAGCCAGTGTCCCTCCCACCTCAGCCGCTGCGGGTGCTCACCTTCTTGGTCGAGCGAGCAGGAGGCCTGGCGACTCGCGAGGAACTCCGCGAGGCCATATGGGGTGACGGCCACGTCGAGTTGTGGAGGTCACGGTGCCCGCGTGACCACCCAGTCCCCTGCCCGCTCGGCGGGCCGCACCACCCAACCGTCGGCCAGCTCGAGCCGCCAGCCTTCGCCCGCCAGCGGCGGGGTGTCAACAACGGACGGGACGGAAACCACAACCCCGGTGATCAGCCGCCCGGGTCTTCTCATGCCGAACGGCGGGTGAACGCCCATCGGAGATCTTCTGGGAACATGCTTTGGCCGTTGCGGTCGGCGCGCTGGCTGAACTTCGGGTATCGGGGCAACGGCCCCAGGCTGACTGCCCGGACCGATCCGGGCGTCAACTCACCCGCGTGGCTATGCCTCCGCGCCATGCGGGGGTCTTCCCGTCCTCCGCCGTCTGACCAGCTACCCACGGCCACAACGAACCCCGAGTGGAATTCCCCTTTTTCCCGTACAAGCAAGTGGATTAAGTTTGTCGCAATCCGTCGACCCGCCGATGCCTCGACGGCTCGCAAGCGCCGTGAGCGCAGGGCACTCTTTGGAGGTGCACGAGATGAGGAAACTCTCCGCGTTGCTGATGGTCTTCGCGCTCGCCGCCTGCGGCGGCCAGAGTGAGGAGGGCATGATGGAGGAGGAGGGGATGATGATGGAGGAGTCGGGCATGATGGCCGACACCGGCATGATGGCCGACACCGGCATGATGGCCGACTCCAGCATGATGGCCGACTCCGCGATGGCGCGCGACACGTCGGGAGGGATGTAGCAGCACCGGTTTTGGCATCGGCCCGCTTCGCAGCGGGCTACACAGGCACGGGCAATGGAAGGAACGGCAGACCCTCAGCGACGTCACCACTGGATCGTTCGGGCGACACACTGGTGCGCGTTCGTCCTCGTGTTCGGGATGATCGCGAGTGGGCTCCAGATCTACCGGGCCTACCCCCGATTCGGCGAACGTGGCGGTCCCTACTACCCACAGCCGTTTCAGGATGTGGTATTCCCCGAGTGGACCCGACTCGGGGGGTGGCTGGCGGGCGGCATCAACTGGCACTTCTTCCTGATGTGGCCGCTGATGCTCGTGGGGCTGGCGTACATCGCCTACCTGATG
>JBDHBX010000044.1:0-8566 GCA_039592335.1 Gemmatimonadota bacterium
CAGCCACGGGCGCTCCTGGACCGGCCACTCGCTGGTCCACGCCACCTCATCAGTCGTGGGGTCGTAGCCAAAACTGTAGCCGTGGGGCCAGCGGTTGACGGTGATCGCCTCGATGTCCCGGGCCGGATCGAAACCGCCGCCGCTGAGCATGCGCCCCAGCTGATCGCGGATCTTGCGTTCGAACACCTCGAAAGAGGTGATCTGCAGCTCGAGCATTCCCCTCTTCCACTGTTCTGGCGCCGGCAACCCCGGAGCCAGCGGCACCCGGTACAGCTGCAACACCATCGGCTCGTCCGGCGTGCGCGGGCAGCGATACTCGCCGATGCTGATCGGATCGGCCAGACCCACGCTGTCGTGATAGCTCCCGGGGCAGAACGCCTCGCCGAGCCCCAATCGCTGGAAGGCCTCCCAGTTCCGGACCAACACGCTGGTGTACACCTTGGGCGCCTTCAACGCGTACGACAGCGCCGTGCGCTGCGCCTCGGGAAGCTCCGGACACATGTACGGAATCATCGCGTTGTAACAGGCCAGCACGCAGGAACGGCCCCGCACCCGCCGCGCCCGGCCCGAGCGTACGTACGTAACCTCCACCTCTCTCGAGCTTTCGTTGTCCCCGACATGTCGCACGTGCACCGCGGTGCTGTTCAGCCGGATCCGCACGGGTGCGCCGTCGCCATCGAGTTGCGCGTAATCGAATCGCGCCGTCACGATGTCCGCCGCGCTACTTCCCGGTGCGGTGGCGGGGATCATGCTCCGCACCAGCAGACGCGCGATCGAAGCGTTGCCATCGGGGAAGCGGAAGTACTGCGCGCTGGTGGGCGTGACTACGGGGAAGGCCCCCTCGCTCGGCTCGGATTCGGAAAACCCCATGCCCTGGAAGCCCGGGAACCCGGTTACCCGGGCGATCTCTGCCGGCAGCGCGTCATTGCCGATCCCCCAGTACCCCTGCCGCCAGGTCTGGAAGTAGGGCACCACACTGGCGTCGACCTTGACGAGATCCGTGAGGAACTGGAGATAGGACATCCACCTCAGGGCACGCGTTTTCTCCGCCAGCGATCGACCGGGTAGGTAGTCCACCCGGTCCTCGTGGAGCCGTGCGATGTCCCTGCGCGCCGGCTCGGACAGCGGCGTCTTGGCCAGGAACTCGTGCAGCTCGAGCTCGTCCTGTCCGACCACCAGCCGGTCGACTCCAAACGTTTCCTCGTCGAAGAAGACACCGCCTCTGAGCCCCAGCGATGGGTACAGCTCTGCGTCATGGAACTCGGGGTAGCGCCCGACGTCGATGCCGAGCTCACGGATCAGTGCCTGAGACGGCCCGTCGTACGCGCTTAAGTCCTCGATGTTGATCGTGCCTCCGTTGATCAGCAGCGTGCGGCCCCCCGACCGAAACTCGTTGCGCGTGGCGTGCCCCCCGAAGTCGTCGCAGTTGTCCAGCACGAGAATGCGGGCCTCGGGTCCAACCTCTTTGCGGAAGAAGTACGCCGCCGCCAATCCGCTGAGGCCGCCGCCCACCACGACCAGGTCGTAACGCTCGCCCGTCTCGGCATCCGGCCCCAGGTCGTCCCAGCGCGCACCGTCGCGCAGCGCGTGCGCCACCTCGTACGACCCGCGGTGGCTGCCCCGCATCCCCATAGCGCCCGGCGGATAGTGCGCGGCCTCCTGCTGCAGCCCAGATACGCCCGCCGTGGCGGCACGCTCGGCTTGGGCAGATCTCGAGGCCGTCCACGGACCCGCAAAATACGAGCCGGTGATCGCCACCCCCACGCCGCTGATGAAATCCCGCCGCGTGATGGCGCGATCCATCCCCAATTCCCGATCGCTTCGCTTCATGCTTCGCCTCCCGCTGGCATCCTCGGCTAGGGCGCTGCTGCTTCGATTGCGGCGTCGAGACCCACCGTCACGCCTTTGGTGTCTGCGACGTGGCGGATGGCAAGAAGAGCACCGTCAGCGAACGATGCGTACTCGGTACCGACGTGGTGAATCGACAACAGTTCGCCACTCTTGCTGAGCGCCACCTCTTGGTTCGATAGGGTCGCATCGAGCCGCAGTGAATGGACACGAACGCCCTCCACCTTTGCTCCGCGTGAGCCGGCCACGAGTTCTGATGACTCTTCATGGGACGAGCCGCCGGCCGCAGCGATCCTGGCCGCGGTCGCGATGGCGGTCCCGGACGGGGCATCTGGCTTGTCGTGGTGGTGTCGTTCCACGACCTCGATGCCCGTGAAGTGGGGCGCGGCCAGTTCGGCAAACCGCATCATCAACACGGCTCCGATCGAGAGATTGGGCGCAATAAGGCATCCGGGGCCGTCCTCACCCCAAAAGGAACGAACCTCGTCGAGGCGCTCCCGCGTAAAGCCGGAGGTTGCGACGACGGCGTGAAGTCCTGCCTTGCGCCACGCCCGGAGGTTGCCCATCACAACGGTCGGTTCTGTCGATTCGAATACGACGTCACACTTGATCTCATCGTGACTTGCCGAGATCGGGATCCCATTGAACGCGTCACCACCGCGATTCGGGTTGTATAGCGCAACGAGGTCGAGATCGTCAGATGCAGCTATCCCTGCAGCGGTCGCCGTGGCGAGGCGACCGGGGATTCCGGAGATGGCGACGCGGATCATGTGTTCGGCTCCTGCTGTGTTGGGATAACTCCACAGCGGCGAAGTTCACACTGCATTGGGCCAACCTACGCCTCGGCGCCCGGAAACAACAGCGCCCGGCTTGGGCCGGGCGCTGGGTAAGTTCAGTGACAGTTGAACCGCAGGATAGGCTCACTCGCACCAAGATAGACAAAGGAGGAGCCAGTCCCACCGCGACCAATTCCCTCTCCATTCGACTTCCACCCGCGCCACCTCATCGAGGCGGATCCCCGTGTACCGTCCACCTTCGAGGCGCTGTCCCTGGTACCTGCCATCGTAGACAACACCGAACAGGCTGTCGCCCGAGATCGTCGGCTCCTTCAGGACCACCCACGAGCTGTCGGACAGGGTCACGAGCAGGCACTCCGGCGGCGGCTCGCGAGCAAGCACCTGTTGCGGACTCGCCTCCTGCACTTCCCACGCCGTTGGCATCGTGCAGGCACTCACACAGCTCAGCGATAGAACACAGGCGATGAAACGACGCATCGGTGCGCCCTCCAATGGGAGGCACACCCAATCTCTACGCACCCAGTCAAGCCATCGTCAAGCGGATTCTGAACGGGAGTTGTCGGAGTTAGCGGCCCGCAAACACCAACGCCCGGCACGGGGCCGGGCGCTGGGGTGGAGGCCATCGGCGGTTCGACGATTACGAGTAACGACTCTTCTTAGTCACTACACCTCACCTAGAACGCGACCGATGCCGCGAGCGCGAATCCGTCACGCTGCGGCACCACGCTCACACGGACGTGCTCGAGGGGAACGTGCTGCCAGCTGTCGGTCTTGATGAAGCCGCCTGTGACCGCACCGAGAACACCACCGATCACGCCGAACATGATGGGGATAGTCGGGAGCGGGGGGATGCAGGGAATACCCCAGGCATTATCTGGGTCGCACTCGTAGCGGCTCTGCTCTAGTGCGCCGACCGGAATGCCGATCAGGACCCCTGCGGCCGCTCCAATCAACCCTCCCGTCACAGCGCGCGACCGCCGACCGGCATGCACGTCGAGGCGTTCAACGTCAGCGATCAGGCACCGCATTGATGTCAACACGAGCGTGTCTCCGCGCACTCCGGAGAACCGCTCCTCGTGCCCATCCAGACCAAGACTCGGTGCTGTCACCCGCACCCGCTGACCGGGTTCGAGCGGCGACGTCCGATCCTGTGCTGTTGCCGTGCAAATCGGAGCGACGAGAAAAATGGCTGGCAAGTAGGCGAGCGTCCGCATGGGTGCACCCTCCAATGAGAGGCACACCGAACATCGCCGGATGCTGTCAAGCCGGCGTCAAGCGTCAAGAAGCGGCCGGCCCGCCGGTCGATTCGAATACGACGTCACACTTGATCTCAGCGGCTCCGGTGGCCTCTCCTGGCCGTGGCGGCCTGGGGCACGTATTCAGCCGATTGATCACGACCGGGTGCAGACGCGGTTTTCCGACAAAGAGGCTCTCCAATGCAACCGATATTGCCCCTTCCCGGTCTAAGAGATGTGGGCGGCTCGGCCGTCCCACACCACAAATGCGCAGCACGACACGCACCCTGCTTAGCATCGCTTGCGCGATCCTGGCGCTTCACTCCCTGGTCGCCGTGGTGCCGCTGCGAGCCCAGGCACGCGACAGCTCGTCCAGCTCCGGCTCCCCACCGCCCCCGCCGCCGCGCAGCGTCATCGCCACGGCGCTCACGGGCCAGATCGAGCTCGACGGCAGGCTCGACGAGCCTGCCTGGAGCACGGCGCGGCCGGCCACCGACCTGTACCAGTGGGAGCCGAACGAGGGCGAGCTTGCCACGCAGCGCACGGAGGTGCACTTCCTGTTCGACGTCGACGCCATCTACGTGGGCGCCCGGATGTACGACGAGCTGGGCGCAGAGGGGGTCCAGTCGCGCCTCGTGCGGCGCGACCAAATCGAAGACTCGGACGAGCTCCAAATCGTGTTCGACACGTTCCACGACCACGTGGGCCGCACCATCTTCCGCGTCAACCCCTCCAGCGTGAGGGGTGACGCGTACGGTCCCAGCGGGCACGCTGACGAGTCGTGGGATCCGGTGTGGGACGTCGCGACGCAGGTCGACTCCCTCGGCTGGACGGCGGAGATGCGGATCCCCCTGTCGCAGCTGCGGTTCCCGCGCGACTCGGTGCAGACCTGGGGCCTACAGATCATACGCGTCGTGAACCGGCTGAACGAGGCGTCGGCCTGGTCGTGGTGGCCGCTCAACGAGTCGGGCGGCCCGACCAAGTTCGGCCACCTCGACAGCCTGCGCATCAGCCGCTCACCCGCGCGCGCAGAGTTCCTGCCCTACGCGGTGGGCCGTTCTTACAACGCCAGCGAGCCCACCTCGGAGAATCCGTTCTACGACCCCCACGAGCTCGACTACCGGATGGGGCTCGACCTCACGTACCTGCTGACGTCCAACCTCACGCTGTCGGCGACCATCAACCCCGACTTCGGGCAGGTGGAGGTGGACCCCGCGGTCGTGAACCTGACGGCGTTCGAGACCTTCTACCCCGAGCGGAGGCCCTTCTTCGTGGAGGGTGCGGGGTTTCTGTCGTACGGCAGCCTGTGGTGCTTCTTCTGCAGCAACACGTCGAGCATCGACGTGTACTACTCGCGCCGCATCGGCCGCAACCCACAGGGAGCCGACATCGCCGACGACGCCGGTGAGTACAACCGCGTCCCGGAGAACACGACCATCCTGGGCGCCGCGAAGGTCACCGGGCGCACGGGCAGCGGCTGGTCCATCGGCCTGGAGGACGCCGTGACGGCGCGCGAGCACGCTGCCGTGATGGACACCGCAGGCCAGGAGTTCGGCGTCGAAGTCGAGCCGCTCACCAACTACTTCGTGGGCCGGGTACGGCGCGACCTGAAGGGCGGCAACCTCGTGCTCGGCGGCGTGCTGACGTCGGTCGTGCGCGACCTGCGCAACGCCGAGCTGGCACAGCGACTCACCCGCCACTCCGAGAGCGCCGGCCTCGACCTGGAATACTGGTGGAACAACCGGACCTATCGCCTGGCGTCGGAGTTCGCGGTATCACAGATCTCCGGCAGCCCTGATGCCATGCTGCGCGCCCAGCGCTCGAGCGCGCGCTATTTCCAGCGGCCCGACCGTCAGCACGGGGGCAACGGGCTGTTCACCGACGCCTACGACTCCACCCTCACGTCCATGCGGGGTTTCGCCGGGTATACGCGACTCTCCAAGGAATCGGGCAACTGGCTGTGGGAGGCCCAGCTCAGCGTGCGCCACCCGGGGTTCGAGACCAACGACCTGGCCTTCCTGACGCGGGTCGACTGGATCTGGATGAGCGCGAACCTGCTGCGGCAGTACACCAGGCCGACCAGCTGGTACCGGCGCCTGGTGTTCATGGGCGGCGGGCAGCAGCAGTACAACTTCGACGGCGATCTCACCGACCGGCAGGTGCAGGGCTACTTCTCGATGCAGCTGCTCAACTACTGGTATGTGACCACGTTCTACATCCACCGTCCCAACCTGTTCGCGGACCGGCTCACCCGCGGCGGACCCGTCGTCAAGCGTCCGGCCATTCACTTCTGGCACCTGGGCATCTCGACCGACTCGCGCAAGCAGCTCGCGCTGGAGACCTATCCCGAGATCGGCTGCAACAGCGAGGGCGCGTGCGACTACAGCCTGAACCTGTTCGCGACCTGGCGGCCGGCGTCCAACGTCTCGCTCTCGATCGGCCCGTCGTGGTACCACAGCGAGAGCACCACGCAATACGTGACCGCGATGGACGACTCGACGGCCACGGCATTCTACGGCACGCGCTACGTGTTCTCCGACCTGGAGCAGAACACCCTGTCGATGAACACGCGCCTCAACGTGACGTTCACACCCAACCTCACGCTCGAGGTGTTCCTCCAGCCGCTCATCTCGAGCAACGCGTTCACGAACTTCAAGGAGTACGACCAGCCGCGCGAGCTGGCCCGCAGCGTGTACGGGCAGGACGTGGGCACCATCACGAAGGACAACGGGACGTACACGGTCGACCCCGACGGGCCGGCGGGGCCAGCCGAGCCGTTCACGTTCGACGACCCCGACTTCAACTTCCGGTCGCTGCGCGGCAACGCGATCCTGCGCTGGGAGTTTCGTCCAGGCTCGACGCTCTACCTGGTGTGGACCCAGAGCCGGGCCGACGAGGCAGTCGTGGGGAACCTCGACTTCGGCCGCGACGTGCGCGCGCTGTTCGACGCCCCGACCGAAAACATCTTCCTGCTGAAGATCAACTACTGGATCGGGCTGTAGGGGAGCAACGGCGACGCGAATCAGAGTTCGCCGAAGAGCCAGCGAATCAGGATGCGGGTGAACTGCAGTGGGTTACCGCCAGGGGCTCAAACCCGGGTCTGGGCGAGCGCCTGTCACAGTGCTTCTTCGAGCCTGCAGGAAACCGGAATTGACTTGGGCAACGACAAAGATCGGGGCTGAGGTTGGCCAGACCACCGTCTCGACACGCCATTTCGAAGCTTCAAGAGGGCATTCTGATGCTTCAAACAGCCGTTTCGAGGCTTCGAAATGGCCTTTCCAGGCTTCAAGACGCCGTGTCGAAGATTGGAATCGACGAACCGAAGCTTCGAAGCTGCGGCGCCCGGCGCGGGACCGGGCAGAGGAAGGCCCCGGGGCTGCCCTGAAGATGATCAGCAGATGACTATCACACCTAAGATGCCAGCTTCCACTCTTATCGAGCTTCTACGATTGCTTGACGAAGAGGCAATCGCAGTTTGGCTTGACGGCGGGTGGGGAGTCGATGCGCTTCTGGGCCATCAGACACGCCCGCACAGGGATGTGGATGTGATCATGCAGGTGGCTGATGTGCCGAAGGCACGACGACTTCTTGCGAGCCGAGGCTTCGCTGTCAAAGAAGGTTCCCTGCCCACTTCGTTTGTGCTTGCCGACTCCGCAGGTCTGGAAGTCGATGTACATGCGGTCACATTCGATGAGAACAGAAACGGCGTCTATCGGATGCAGAATGGAGAAGACTGGATATACCCTGCAGAAGGCTTCAGGGGCTCGGGCACAGTCAACGGCGTGACGGTTCGCTGCCTTTCACCTGCCACACAAGTTCTCTGCCACGCGCATGGCTATGATCCAACCGAGCAAGACTTCCGAGATATGGAGTTACTCCAGGAGCGCTTCGGCCTCGAGTTGCCGCCCCAACTGCAGCGTGAGACCGAACACCACGGCGACGCCAATGTGGACACACTAAGACGTGACCCCGGCTAAGTTGAAGGCGCGTCTGTAGTTCCCGAGTTGCCCCGCCTGGGATCGTTGCACAGCAGAGCGCGGTGGGGTGGTGCGGAGGGGGTGGCGCTCCACCAGGACTCTTCTGATCCAGAGGGGTACCGCTACGGGCCCCAAACGCGTCAAAATGTCACCCTAAACGCGGGTCCATGTCGTCCTTTGCCGGGTTTAGAGACTAGAATGTCGGTTTGACACGACATTTTGTCGTGTCAAATGTCGTGATTTGTCGTGTTGGCTCACGGATACGACAGTCTTGCCAGCATCGGCTCAAGTTGACACTATCTCCCAGACGCCGTGCTTTCGCCCCAACATACTTGGCGGGGTCGAAAGCAGACTCGAAGATCCATAGCGCCATAGGAGAGGACATGGACGGCGATAGCGAGTGCCCGGTAGCGGGCGGAACTAACAAACCCACTGCCGGCCGTGGCACGTCGAACCGGGACTGGTGGCCGAACCAGTTGAACCTCAAGATCCTTCATCAGAACTCTCACATGAGCAATCCGATGGGCGAGGAGTTCAACTACGCTGAGGAATTCAAGAGGCTCGACCTGGAGGCCCTGAAGAAGGACCTCTATGTGCTGATGACCGACTCGCAGGACTGGTGGCCGGCTGATTACGGTCACTACGGGGGGCTCTTCATCCGAATGGCGTGGCACAGCGCAGGCACCTACCGCACCGGCGACGGCCGCGG
>JBDHBX010000045.1:0-11140 GCA_039592335.1 Gemmatimonadota bacterium
ACCCAGCTGCTTCTCCCGGTCGATCTTGTCCCTGAGCGTCTCGCCCTCGACGTACGGCATCACGTAGTAGAGGAACGTGTCCGCCTCACCCGAGTCGTGCAGCGGCAGGATGTGGGGATGCTGCAGGTTGGCCGTGACCTTGATCTCGGCCAGGAAGCGCTCGGCGCCGATCACGGCGGCTAGCTCGGGCCTGAGCACCTTGAGCGCCACCTTGCGCTCGTGCTTCACGTCGTGCGCCAGGTACACCGTGGCCATGCCGCCCGCACCCAGCTCGCGCTCGATGCGGTAACGGTCGGCGATCGCCGTGGCCAGACGTCCCGTAATCTCAGACATGGATCACCAGGTTCCGCTCAGGAGGTCGGGATCGGCGGCGTGCCACACCTCGGCCAGCATGCCCTGGGCACGGCTCGCGGTCTTCTCGTCACCGGCGCCAGCGGCGGCGGCCTGCAAACCGGCTAGGGAGAGCGCGCGCTTCGGCGCCAGGGCGAGCGCGCGCTGGAACTCCTGCTGCGCCTCGTCGTAGCGGCCCAACTGCAGCAGCATCTCGCCCAGCAGCTCGTGTGACGGCTTCACCACGTCGGGAGGGCCGTACTCCATGGGCAGCGCGTCCTCCAGCGCCGTCGTCTCGCGCATGAGATCGAGGGCCTTCTGCGTCGCGCCGCTCTCCAGGTACAGCATTGCCTGCAGCTCGTTGCGCAGAATCACCGGCACGGTCTCGTTGCCGCCGTACCAGCCCCCCTCGCTTTGCATCGTCATTGCGCCCAGCGCCGAGACACGCCGCTCCGCCGCGTCCACGTCATCGCGCTGGAGCGCTGCGTATCCCAACGCAAACGCATCCATCGCCCGCACCACCGTTCCGGCGCCGGACAGGTCTATCTCCCACGCGATCACCGGGTCGTCCCACCGGCGCGTGTCCGCCAGATAGTGCGCGCGCATGCTGGCGAGGTAGGCGCGGCGCCGCACGCTGGGCTCCTCGCCGATCTCGCGCCACGCGCGCTCCAGGTGCGAGCGCGCCTTGTCGATGCGGCCCTGCTGCTGCAGCCCGTAGCCGAGCCACGACGTGTAGTGGTTGGGCCACCACCCGATGAGGTCGGCCGCGACGATGTTCTGCGACACCACGTCGTCCCACATTCCCATCGCGACGAAGATGTGAGTGGTCATGTGCTGCGCGTGCGCCGCATCGGGCGCGATCTTCGAGTAGGCGCGTGCGGCGCGCAGCCCCAGCGGTGCGTGAATCGGATCGTCTACCGAGTGGATCAGGTAGTGCGCGGCGCCAGGGTGATCGGGATATTGCCGCAACAGCTCGTCGGCGATCGCCGCCGCGCGCATGTAACTGGGAAACACGCGCACCGCCTGGCTCAGGCCGAGAATGGACAGCGCGTAGAACGCCTGCGCCTCCGGGTCGTCGGGATAGGCCGTGGCGAGATCACCCATCGCCAGGTAGTACGCCGTGTCACGCTCCGCCTTGGGCCCCTCGGCCCACAGCGCCTCCACGGCGTCCATGAACATCTTCTCCCGCTCGGTGGGCGCCTTGGTGCGGCGCTCGGCCGGCGTGGAACCCAGCCGCGCGAGCACGGCAACCGCGGCATCGCGGTCCCGCTCCTGCCACAGCGAGTGATTGTACGTCATCGACTCGCCCCAGTACGCCAAGGCGAAGTCGGGATCCAGCTCCTGCGCCTTGCGAAAGGCCTTGGCAGCCGCGTCGTACTCGAAGCTGTGCAGCCAGAGCACACCCTCGATGAAGTGCTCCTGCGCCCCTCCGGACGCCGACGTGGGAAATGTGACGGATCCCAAACGTGGCTCTTGGGCTTCGAGCGCAGTGGCGCCGCACAGGGCAGCCAATGTTGCGCACGCAGTCAAACAGGTCACTCGCTTCACGCGTTTCCCTCGCTCATTCGGTTCTCGATCACTCCCTAGCGCCCGCCGCCCTGCTCACCCGACCCCGCCACCTCCAGGTGCCACTTCTGCACGATGACGATCTCCGAAGCAGCGGCGCGCCGGACCATGAGGAAGCGGCCATCCGGGTGGACGTCGTAGTTGGCATGCGGGGCGGCGCGTTCGTAGTCGCCGGCGTCGAACAGGGGCGTGCGTGATGTCACGCGGAAATCGGGTGTCATCTGCACGGCGGCCGCAATCATGCGGCTCCCGCCCCCGCCCGTCTCGACGTAGAACAACTCGCGTCCGTCGCGGCTCCAGACCGGCTCCTGGCCGCCGTCGCGCGACACTTGTATCCGTCCGCCCTCTTGCGACAGCGAGCGGACGTACACCTCGCTGCGCCCCGTTTCATCGGTCACGTAGGCGAGCCACCTGCCGTTGGGCGAAAGAGCCGGGAAGTCCTCTGAGAACGAGGTGTTGAGCAGCGGCCTCGGCGCGGCGCCATCGCGGGCGTGCAGCCACAGGTCGTACAGTGTCTCGACGTTCTGCGATATCAGCACCACCGACTCTCCATCGGGCAGCCACGCGCCGGCGGTGAACTCGTCCTCACCGACATGGATGGAGTCGGCGTCCCCCGCCCCATCGATGTTGCGGCAGAACACCCCGCGCGTGCCGCTCCTGCCGGTCGCGTAGCACACGCGGCGGCCATCCGGCATCCACACGGGGTCGTTCGCGTCGCCCTCGAACGAGACGCGCGTGAGCGTGCCCTGTTCCACATCCAGCACCCAGATGTCTCGGCTCCCCTGGTCGCTGATGTCCACAACCACGTGGCGGCCGTCGGGCGAGACACGCGGCGAGTGGAACTGACGGGTGAGATCGGTGACGGGCGTCGCTTTACCCGTTCGATCCACCAGCATCAACTCGGTGATGCGCGCCGGCACGTAGGCCAGCGTCCCATTGTCCGAGATGGCGAACTGGGGGGTGCTGCCTGCTATGTGCACGTCCTGGGCGACCGTGGTCGGCTCGCCCGTGATCTCCATGCGCTTCAGATCGAAGGGCACCGCCTGGAGGGTGCCGTCCTCGAGCGCGTAGACCAGGTGCCCGGTGCGCGAGTAGCGCGCTCCGCCGGCGCCGGCGGGAATGAGCAACTTGCGGCGTCCCGTCTCGGGCCACACGACCGCCACTCCAGTGCCTCCCAGGCGCGGGGTCGCCAGGCCGCGCGCGTTGAACGTGACCAGCACCGCATCTCCGCCGGGCAGGACATCGGGGAACCAGAGATCCAGCTCGCCCAACGAGGTGTCCGGGACGATGAACGGTGTGGCCTCCCCTCCCGAGAGCGGCACGCTCATGAGCCCCCGCCGCACGCCCTTGAAGATGATCGTGCCGTCTTCCATCCAGGCGAACCCGCCGTTGTTCGATCCCAGCGTGATTCTGAGCGGCGGACCACCACCAACGGGTACCCGCCCCAGCTCGCCCGTGGCCTTGTCGAAGCCGAGCCACTCGCCGTCGTAGGAGAAGAACGGGTTGTCCAATCCCTGCAGACCCGCGATCGGGATCGGCTCGAGCGAGCGCATGTTCCGCACGAACAGCCTCCCCCCACCCGCCACGATGTAGGCTAGCCGCGCGCCGTCGCGCGACAACGCAATCGCCTGCGTCGGCGCGCCACTGAGCTGTTGCTCGGGTCCGATCGGAATCGTGAAGCGCACCACGTGGGCGTCGGTCGCAGCGGGAGGCGCGATCGCGCGACCTGTGAAGAAACCCACCGCTAGAATCGCGACGGCCGCGACCGCGGCTGCGACACGCAGCCTGAAGCGGCCGACCCGGGCCACTGCCGGGGCCACCGAGGGTCTCGTGTCCACCAGACCCGGCTTCTCGAGCGCGTCACCGAACTCGGCGGCCGAGCGGAATCGGTCGGCCGGCAACTTCTCCAGGGCCTTGTGCGTCGCGGCGGCCACGTGCGCAGGCGTGCTGGGCCGCGCCCGTTCCAGGCGCGACGGCTCCTCCGTCACGATCTTCGCGATGATCGCCTGTGCCGTGGAGCCGGTGTGCGGCGGATCGCCCACCAGCATCTCGTACAGCACAGCTCCCAGCGAGTAGACGTCGCTGCGCCCGTCCAGCTCGCGGTCGCCCATCGCCTGCTCGGGGCTCATGTAGTGCGGGGTTCCGATCGATAGCCCGGTTTCGGTGAGGCGGGTGCCGCCCGCCTCGCTCACAGCGAGCGCGATCCCGAAGTCCACGACGAGCGGCTGCCCGTCGTGCATCAGGATGTTCTCGGGCTTGATATCGCGGTGGATCACCTCCTGCCGATGGGCGTAGTCGAGCCCGCTCGCCACGGCCGTCGCGATCTTCACCGCCTCGTCCACGGCGAGCTGCTTCTCGCGCTGCAGCTTCGCGCCGAGCGACTCTCCCTCGATGTACGGCATGACATAGAACAGGAAGCCGTCGGCCTCGCCCGAGTCGTACAGCGGCAGGATGTGGGGGTGCTGCAGGTTGGCGGTGACCTTGATCTCCTTGAGGAACCGCTCGCCGCCGATCACCGCCGCCAGCTCCGGCTTGAGCACCTTCACCGCCACCTGGCGGTCGTGCTTCATGTCCTGCGCGAGATAGACGGTCGCCATCCCGCCCGCACCGAGCTCGCGCTCGATGGCGTAGCGGCCGGCCAGCGCCGACGTGAGCCGGGAGATCTCGACTCCGGTCACCGGCCCGTCCTCCGCAGCAGCTCCTCGAACCAGTTGAGCACGACCACCACGTCGAAGGAGCCGCCCTGGTTCCTGATGAAGACGAAGCGCTGGTCGTCGGGGGTGATGTCGTACACCACGTGCCCGGCGCCGTCGCGCTCGTAGGCCGCCGACTGGAACAGCACCCGGCGCGCTCCCACACTGAAGGTGGGCTCCACGCGAACGTCGACGGACACTAGATCGCCGGTGGGGTCACGATAGACCAGCTCCTTCCCACTGTGCGCCCACACGGGTTCCTGGCCGCCGTCGGTGGACACCTGCCACCGTCCACCGGGCCCCGGGAAGGGCCGCACATAGACCTCCGGACGCCCCGACTCGTCGGAGGTATAGGCTAGCCAATTCCCGTCGGGCGAGAGCGTCGGGTTGAGTTCGTCGAACTCGGTGGCGAGGAAGGTCGTGGGCACCGAATCGATGCCCGGCCGGATGTACTTGATGTCACGGCCAGTGGGCCCACCGGGGCCCTCGCGGTAGACCAAGACCTCGCCGTCGCGCGACCACCACGCCTCCTGGATGGGCCGGCCCGAGGAGATGAGCGGCTCGGCAGGCCCGCTCCCGTCCCACGGCTTCCAGTAGAGCGCCCTCCCTCCGCCCCGCGTCGAGACGAACGTCACACGGCTCCCATCGGGGGTCCATACCGGCCGCGTGTTGAGCTCGCCCTCGAAAGTCAGTCGCGACAGCGTGCCCTGCTCCACATCGTACACCCACACATCCTCTCCGCCGCCGTCCGACTCATAGCTGAGCGCCAGCCGCCTGCCGTCGGGCGAGACGCGCACGTACTCGAAGTCGTGGTCCATGTCGGACGCGACGGCGCGCTCCGTGCCGTCCCGCTCGACCCAGACGAGCTGCTCTGAGGCGGCTACGCCGGCGGCATACACCAACGTCCCGCTGTTGGAGACCGTGAACTGCGACGCACCCCCGCCCTGCACTATCACACCCTCGAGCAGCGGGGTCGCCGGCCCCGTGATCTCCAGCTTGTGCTGGTCGAACGGCGCGGCGAGCAGCGCGCCGTCGGCACGGGTGTACGCGATGTGTCCGGTCGGAACGTACCGGCCCATCGTGCCCCGGAGCAGCACCCTCACCTCCTTCGTTTCGAGCGACACGACAGCGATGTCGGCTTCCGCATTGCCCCCTCTCCAGATGGTAAACAGCGCTCCCTTCCCACTTGGCAGCGCATCGACCCAGCGGTGGCTGAGTTCCCCCTGGGCGGTGTCGGGCCTGGTGAGCACCTCGTGGGCTCCTCCGCCAGCGGGGACACGTGACAGTCCCACCTCCCCCTGCCGTTCGTAGTACAGCCACCCGTCCTCACCCCAGTCGCCGCCGAGGGGGAACGCCGAGTCGGACACCGTGAGCGGGGGACCGCCGGCCAGGGAGATGACGCGCAGGGCGATCGGTGCGCCCGTGTTATACGCGACCGACTGGCCATCGGGGGAGAAGAACGGAGCAAAGGCGTTCACCGTCCCGGGAAGGCGCGTCGCCTCGAGTTGATCGATGGGCCTGAGCCAGAGCTCCCCCGGACTGGTCTCGCTCGGCCCGACGTACACGAGGTGTGACCCGTCGGGCGAGAGCGCCGCACCCGGACCGAAACGACCGGCGGGCGCCTGTTCCTCCGGCAGCGCGATGTTGAAGCGAGCGACCTGTTTGGGTGGCTCGGGCCGCAGCCAGCCCCACGCCGCGAGCGCAATCGCGACGACGGCGACGCCGGCGGCGGTTGACAGGCGCCAATCGAGGCGCTGCCTCGTTGCCGCCACATCCTCCCCAGTCGGCAGCGGATGCGCATCGGTATCGGCCAGCCCCGGCCGCACCAGCGCCTCGGCAAAGCTGAGCGCTGTGGGGAAGCGATCAGCCGGCAGCTTCGCCAATGCCTTCGAGATGGACGCGGCCACGTGCGGCGGCACCGTGTCACGATGCACCGTCACCGACGGCGCCTTCTCCGTAATCACCTTCGCCACGATCGCCTGCGCCGTGCTGCCCGTGTACGGCGGGTCGCCGGCCAGCATCTCGTACAGCATCGCGCCCAGCGAATACACGTCGCTGCGCGCGTCCAGCTCGCGATCGCCCATCGCCTGCTCGGGGCTCATGTAATGCGGCGTGCCGATCGAGAGGCCCGTCTCGGTGAGGCGTGCACCGCCCGCATGGCTCAAGGCGAGCGCGATCCCGAAGTCCGCCACCAGCGCCTGCCCATCGTGCAGCAGGATGTTCTCCGGCTTGATGTCGCGGTGGATCACGCCCTGGCGGTGCGCGTAGTCCAGCGCTGCGGCCACGCTGCGCGTGATCTCGATCGCCTCTTCTATCCCCAGCTGCTTCTCGCGCTCGATCTTGTCGCGCAGTGTCTCGCCCTCGACGAACGGCATCACGTAGTACAGGAACGTGTCCGCCTCGCCCGAGTCGTGCAGCGGCAGGATGTGGGGATGCTGCAGGTTGGCCGTGACCTTGATCTCGGCGAGGAAGCGCTCGGCGCCGATCACCGCGGCCAGCTCGGGCCTGAGCACCTTGAGCGCCACCTTGCGCTCGTGCTTCACGTCGTGCGCCAGGTACACCGTGGCCATGCCGCCCGCCCCGTGGCCATGCCGCCCGCCCCGAGCTCGCGCTCGATGCGGTAGCGGTCGGCGATGGCCGTGGTCAGACGTGCAGTGATCTCGCTCATGCTATCGCTCCCCCCAGAAGCGGTTGCTGAGGTCTACCATGTATGTCTGTTGGATTCCCGACGGGGCTGTGTAGCAGAGCCCCGCGTCCACCGCGTCCTCACCGTACTACCGAGCGCCCACAACTCGGCCAGCACGCGGTCAACCGGCGGCCGGAGCCGCCATTGGGCCCGCCCGAAGGCGGGGGGTGTGTCGCTGGGGTCGGGAGGCGCTATAAGCTATAAAAGATGTCGGTGTTTCCCCGATTTCGCCAGTCGGACCTGCCCCACCGGATGTCCAACCAGGTCAACGATTTGGGGCCGGAGAGCGCCGTTCCGGCCCCCCGGCCCCGAATCGTCCCGGATGATCGACCCAAGCGCTTAGCCCACAAGCGCTTAGGCTTCGGCGCGGCGATCTCAGCCCTTGGGCTGCGGCGTCACACGCAAATACGGCTTCTTGGCCTCGTATCCAGGGAACTTCTTAGCGGCCTCCTCGTCGGTCACACCGGTCCCGATGATCACGTCCTCGCCATGCTTCCAGTTGACGGGCGTGGCGACCGCGTGGTTGGCAGTGAGCTGCAGCGAATCGACCACCCGCAGCAGCTCGTCGAAGTTCCTCCCGGTGCTCGCCGGGTAGGTGAGCGTGAGCTTCACCTTGTTGTCCGGCCCCACGACGAACACCGAGCGCACCGTCATCGTGTCGTCGGCGTTCGGGTGCACCATGTCGTACAGATCCGAGACCTTGCGGTCGTGGTCGGCGATGAGCGGGTAGTTGAGGGCGTTGCCCGTCACGTCCTCGATGTCCTTGGCCCAGCCTGCATGGGAGTCCAGCGCATCCACGCTCAGGCCGATCACCTTCGTGTTGCGCTTCTCGAACTCCCCCTTGAGCCCCGCGAGGTAGCCGAGTTCGGTGGTGCAGACCGGGGTGAAGTCCTTCGGGTGAGAGAACAGCACCGCCCAGCCATTCCCCTTCCAGGCGTGGAAGTCCACCGGTCCTTCGGTGGTCTCGGCGGTGAAGTTGGGCGCATCGTCTCCCAGACGGATCGCCATGGCAGCCTCCTCGTGTGGTGGGTAGAAGGCTCTCCGCTGCCCCATGGCCAGACCGCCGGCCCGGGAGGGACGCCCGCTTTCAAGGGCGGACGGCCGGAGGTCGGCGTCTGGTCGCGTGTCAGGAAGAGTCCGGTAGTTCTAGCGAAACATGATACAGCGGGTCGGGGTTCCTCAAGGGCTACAGGGTCTGCTTCCAGACCGGTCGCCACACGGCCCGCCATCCCCATACCATCGCGACGAGGTAACACAGCACCCCAAGCCCGAACACGATCTGCCCAATCGTCTGGTCGCGGTGCAGCAAACCCACCGCGTCGAGCAGGTAGTTCCAGTCGTGGTAGCCGCCGCCAACCAGCGGCAGCTCCATGCTCCGAGCATCCTTCACGTAGACCGAGATGTTCCAGAAGTTCTGGCCGATCCACCAGAGCACCACGGCCGCCGCGAACCGATCGTGCCGCTGCAGGAAGTAGCCGAGGAAGGTGGCCGGAACCAGCACCTGAAACAGCGTCCCGCCCACGAAACCCATGAACTCGCCGAAGATCCCGAAGAAGACGTGCCCCGCCTCGTGAATGGCCAGATCGAGCGCGTCGAGCAGGCCGAAGCTGCCGGGATCGCGCATGATGACGACCCCGTAGACGGCCAGGACGACCATCAGCCCGAAGCGGGCGAGGAGGTTGAGGCGAGCTGGAGTGTCGATCGGTGCGCTCCCCAGTCAGCGGCCTGGGCCGGGCGCGGTTCCCAAGTTGCTAATGCAGCGCGCGACCGCAGCCTCGGTACGTGGTATCGTTCACCCTCACGGTAACCGCGGTCTCCAACGTTTCGTCACTCATCGTGTCACGGCACTCCCTGCCTTCCAGAGCAACGACGACGCGCACGTCACCGTCGGCAATCTCGTAAGTCGTGCGACGCTCTTCGGAGTTCTCGACTGGATCGGGTGTCTCGAACTCGTAGCGGTGCTCGCCGTAGTCGGTGACCAGCACGATGCGTCGCGGGTAGATCTCGAGCAGCCAGCCTGGCTCGTTCCCTATCGCCCTGAAGTCGGCCCCGTTGAGCTTGGCGTGTTCCCACACGGCATGCCGCCGATTGTTGGTGCAGGTTGTGTGCTCCGCACCCCCTGCTTCGAGCAACGCTTCCTCACCCTTGGACCAGTACGTGATGCTCCCTTCGCTATACCGCGCGCCCGAGGCCGCGGTCACGTGGGGCAGTGCCGCCGTCGTCTCGGGCAGGAACACCCAGGCGGTCTCGCCCTGGATGCGGGCTACGAATCCATAGCCGTCATCACATTCGTACACGAACGTGCTGGCGGGCTCGACGCGCTCGCCCGCCTGATCAGCCGCGCACGCGAGCGCGGCTGTCACACTACCAAGCATCACGAGGCGTGCATTCCTCGTGATGTCAGTCGGCGGCATCGTCTTCGGCCTGGTACTTCACGTCGATCGTCATACCGTCGCGGGCGACGGTGGTGTTGGGGAAGACCGGCTTCGCTTCCTCCAGCAGGGCGTCGGGCGCGGCCGAGTAGCGCGCACTCAGGTGCGTGAGCACCAACCTGTTCACGCGCGCCGCGAGCGCGACCTGCGCCGCCTCCACTGCGGTCGCGTGGTCGGTCTCCACCGCCCGGTCCTTCTCCTCCTCGCCGAACGTCGCCTCGTGGATCAGCAGGTCGGCCCCCTCGGCGGCGGCCACCACACCCTCGCAGGGGCGCGTGTCCCCGCTGTACACGATGAGCCGGCCCGGACGCGGCGGTCCCACGAGATCCTTCGGATTGACGGTACGGTGCTCGGTAGTGCCGTCGTCGAGCGTCACGTCGAACTCCACCGTCCGGCCGCGGTGTAGATCGCCCCACAGCGGCCCCTCCGGCACCCCCAGCTGCTTCGCCATCTCGGGATCGAAGCGTCCGAGCCGCTCGTGCTCCCGCAGCGCGAACCCCACCGCGTTGCGCCCGTGATCCACCCCGAAGACCTCGATCAGGTACGCTCCCCGGTCCAGCTTGTCGCCGGGCTTCACTTCGTGGAGCTCGACGGGAAACGGTGCCTTCTCGACACCTACCTGGAGCACATGGCCCAGCACCTTCTTCGCACCTTTGGGCCCGTAGAGATGCAGCGTCTCGTCGCGGCCTTGCAGACCCAGCGTACGCACCAGCCCGATCACGCCGAGGAAGTGGTCGGCGTGGTAGTGGGAGATGAAGATCTCGCCCAGGGTGAACCCCACCCCGTAGCGCATCATCTGGCGCTGCGTTCCCTCACCGCACTCGAACAGCATGGTCTCGCCCTCGCGCTGGATCGCGATGGACGAGACGCCGCGCTCCACGGTGGGGCGCGAGGCCGAGGTGCCGAGGAAGGTGACGGAAAGCATGGGGCGAATATAGGGCGGCCGCCGTGGGTCGCCACTGCGGCGCGATAGACGAGGGCCGCGATGTCCTCCCGGAGGCCTACATCTCCAGGGCCCGCACGGCGCGATCGATCTCGTTCCCCTTCACGTACATCACGTAGCCGTAGCTGCCTTCGCCGTCCGTGACGCCGGTGGAGGCGTAGACGTTCACGTTCGCCTCGTAGAGCTTCTCGCGAATCTCCGCCAGCGCGCCCAACTCATCGTCACCATTCACGAGTAGCGCCGGATGCGGGCCGTCGAGCTGTAGCCCGGCCTTCTTCGCAGCGGAGGTGAGGTTCCCGTTGTCGTTGGGAAAGAGCGTGAGCTGCGTGCGGGTCGGGCCGACCGGCACCTCGGTGAACGCGAGCAGGTTCACCCCCAGATTGGCGAGCTCCGACAGCAGCTTGTAGCCCTCGCCGGGCTGGTTCTGGACGGCGGTGTAGAAGTAATCGGCACGCCGGATCTTGAACGCCATGGCTCCCTCCAGCGTCAT
>JBDHBX010000046.1:0-7248 GCA_039592335.1 Gemmatimonadota bacterium
CCCGCAGTCCAGGACAGGCCGCGTCCATCCGCTCACAGGGCGTGGTCTCACCCCCGATGCGGATGCGGCAGCGGCCCACCTGCAGGACACGGTCCCGTGTGTCGGCCAGCTCGACGCCGCTCACCAGCAGATTCGCCCGACGGGCCGTCGGCTCCACCGAGGTCCCGAGCCGTTCGACGATCCGCTCCCAGGTCTCACGTTGGATGATCGTGACCTGCCGCCTGCCGCCCCAGTCGGTGTTGCCCACGATGCCGTAGCCAGCCTGTAGCGTGGCCTGGTTGGTGGGGTCCATCGGGCCCCGTTTGGCGCGCTTGATCCAGATGGCTTCCAGTGTTCCGGTGGGCATGGTATCGGGGGTGAAGTGGACACGAAAGGTAAGGTGGCGCGCCGGCGTTGGCGACAGCCATATAACCTGTTGTAATGGAAGGTGTTAGAGATAAGTGTACATAACCGATCTCGTGATCACTTGACACCGTGGGGCGCCTCAGCCCTAATCGAGCATCCAGCTGCACACAGGTGCGGCTCTGACCGATCGGCGTGGGAGGCATCCATGGCACAGATCAACGCGGGGCGGGTCATCGTCGGCGGGCTCGTGGCAGGGCTCATCATCAACCTCTTCGAGATGCTCTCGCAGTGGATCTTCCGAAGCACCTATGAAGAGATGTTCTCCGCACTGAACCTTCCCGAGCCCGGCGCGGGCGCGTTGGCCGGCCTCATCCTCGGTGGGTTCGCGATCGGGATCCTCCTGGTGTGGATTTACGCGGGGTTCCGGCCCCGCTGGGGTCCCGGCCCCAAGACCGCGTTCATGGCGGGCCTGGCCGTCTGGCTGCTGGGCTGGGTGTGGCAGATGATCGTGGATGTGGCTACCGGGTTCTACGCCATCCCGGTCTCGATGTGGGTGATCGCCGTCGTCTGGACGTTCGTCGAGGTGCAGGCTGCGGCGTTTGCCGGCGGCTGGCTGTACCGGGAAGGGGAGGCGGCAGCAGGGGTGTAGCAGAACCAGAGGGGGAAGGGGAACGGTACGCCCTATCGCACTCCTTCCCCCCCGACGTACCTTCGCGCGGTACCCACGCTCACACTACGAGTCGGGAGGTTGGGTGATGCGGTCATCGCGTGTGATTCTCTCCGTTCTGAGCGCAGTTGTGCTGCTGGCGCTCCCCGCGCCGGTGGTGGGACAGGCGGCGCCGATCTCGTCCGAGCTGCTGCAGGAGCTACGTTTTCGCTCCGTCGGGCCCGCAGTGACGGGCGGCCGGATTCACGACGTGGAGGCGCTGCCCCACGATCCGTCCACCATCTACCTCGCCACCGCCTCCGGCGGCATCTGGAAGTCCACCAACAAGGGGACCACCTGGACACCCATCTTCGAGGGCCAGGTGGTGAGCACGTTCGGTGACCTGGCCATCGCGCCGTCGGACCCGGACGTGATCTGGGCGGGCACGGGGGAGCAGAACAACCGCCAGAGCACCTCGTGGGGGAACGGGGTGTACCGCTCGACCGACGCAGGCCGTACCTGGGCCCACCTCGGTCTCGAGGGGACGCACCACATCGGGCGAGTCGTGGTGCACCCGACCGACCCCGAGGTCGCGTACGTCGGTGCGCTGGGGACGCTGTGGGCGCCGAGTCGCGAGCGGGGCGTGTTCCGCACGACCGACGGGGGGAGGACGTGGGAGCACGTGCTGTTCGTGGATACGCTCACCGGGGTGGTGGATCTCGTGATGGATCACACTGAGCCCGGCACCCTCTACGCCGCGGCCTACCAGCGCCTTCGGCGTGCCTGGGGCTTCAACGGCGGCGGCCCGGGGAGCGGCATCTACCGGAGCCGCGACGGCGGCGACACCTGGGAGGAGCTCACCAACGGCATCCCCGAGGGTGACAAGGGGCGCATCGGGCTGGCTGTCGCCAAGACCAACCCCAGGGTGTTGAATGCCACCATCGAGCACGCCACCGAGCGCGGTGTCTACCGCAGCGAGGACGGAGGGGAGCGCTGGACGAAGGTGAACGACCTCAATCGGCGGCCCATGTACTACAGCCACATCCTCATCGACCCCACGAACGAGCGACGGGTGTACAAACTGGCCAGCTCGTTCTACATGAGCGAGGACGGGGGCGCGACGTTCGATACGATGCCGACCCGCCCCACGTACGACGTGGGGGTGCACAGCGATTTCCATACGATGTGGATCGACCCGGGCAATCCCTCCCACTTCTACCTGGCGGGCGACGCCGGGCTGCACGAGACGTGGGACATGGGTCGTACGTTCATCCGCATCAACAACCTCCCGATCGGACAGTTCTATGCCATCGGAGCGGACATGCGGGAGCCGTACTACATCTACGGCGGGATGCAGGACAACCATTCGTGGATGGGACCGAGCGCGACGCGCCACTGGATCGGCATCATCAACGACGACTGGCGGCAGATCGGGTTCGGGGACGGCATGTATTGGCAGCCCGACCCCACGAGCCATCGCTACGTGTACGGGAACGCGCAGAACGGGAACTACACACGGCTCGACGCCGAGACCGGCGACCGGTTGAGTATCCGGCCCTACCCGCCTGCGGGCGAGGCGGAATACCGCTGGGACTGGGTCTCGCCCAGCCTCGTCTCGCAGCACGAGCTCGACGTGGTCTACGTGGGCGGCAACCGCCTGTTCGTGTCGCGAGACCGGGGCGTGAGTTGGGAGCGCACCAAGGACCTCACCCGACAGATCGACCGTGACACCCTCACGCTGATGGGGGTGGCCGGGGCGGACAGTGCGCTGTCGCGCAACGACGGGACCAGCTCGTTCGGAGAGATCACGACGATCGCCGAGTCACCGTTCGACCCCGCGGTCCTCTGGGTGGGCACCGACGACGGGAATGTGCAGGTCTCGCGCGACGGTGGGACGACATGGACCGAGGTCGCGGCCAACGTGCATGGTGTGCGCCGCGGCACGTACGTGAGCCGGGTGGTGGCGTCCGCCACCGGTGACGGCACGGCCTACGTGACGTTCGACGCGCACCGCGATGGAGACTTCGCGCCGTACGTGTACCGCACCACCGACTTCGGGAACAGCTGGACGCCGCTGGCCGGCGGGTTGCCGACGGGCTCGGTCAACGTGCTCGTCGAGCACGCCGAGAGCCCGAGCCTCTTGTTTCTCGGCACCGAGCACGCCCTGTTCGTGTCCACCGACGCCGGTGATCAGTGGACGAGAGTGCCGGGGCTTCCCACGACCCTGTATGACGATCTGCTGATCCACGCGCGGGACAACGACCTGATCGTCGGCACGCACGGTCGTAGCATCTACGTGCTGGACGACGTGGGTCCGCTCGTCGAGTGGTCGCCGTCGGTGGCGGTGAGTGACGCGCACCTGTTCGCCGTTCGTCCGGCCACGATGTTCCAGTACTGGAAGGACACGTCGTATCGCGGGCAGGCGGCCTATGCAGGCGAGAACCCGCCGTTCGGGGCCATCATCAGCTATTACGTGGGCGCGGACGCCGAGAGCGGGCGGATCACTATCGCGCGGCAGAACGGCGATGTCGTACGCGTGCTCGAGGTGCCGGGGGAGGCAGGACTACACCGTATCACCTGGGACCTGCGCCACGAGCCTCCGCCGTTCGATCCGGATGACTTCGACACCCGGGGCGCGCTCCCGCAGCCGTCCCAGCCCGTCACCGCGCGTGGGCCCTTCGTGTCGCCGGGAACGTACAGGGTGACGCTGGAGGTCGGTGGGGTGCAGGCGAGGCAGACGGTGACCGTGCGGGGTGATCCGCTCATGTCGCTCACCGAGGAGGACTGGCGAGCGCGGGAGGAGTTCCTCGTCTCCCTGCTCGAGCTGCAGCACGTGGTCCACGATGCGGCGCAGCGCGCAGGGTGCGATCCGGACGCGGACGAAATGGCCGGGTCCGCGTGTCGTACGCTGGACCGGGCGGGATCGCAGCTTCGTCGCCTGGCGGGGGAGCTCAACGGCTCGGGCGTGCGACAGGGTTCGCTGTACCCGCCCACCGAGACGCAGCGGCGGCGCAAGACCGAGATCGAGAAGGAGGTCGAGAGCGCGCTGGCGGCGTTGCGACAGGTGGGAGGGAACTAGCGCTCTCGCCTGCTAAGCACTCTTCCCGGCATCACTCCCGTGAAGGCGCCACCGTCGATCGCGGGGGTGCCATTCACGAGCACGAACACCATCCCCTCACATAGGTGGTGGGGGTCGGTGTACGTCGCCTTGTCGGTCAACTTCCCGAGATCGAACACGACCACGTCTGCCACGGCACCCGGGCGGATGGCGCCCCGGTTGTGCAGCCGGAAGACGGTAGCGGAGAGCGTCGTCATGCTGCGCACCGCGAAGGCCAGGTCCACCACCGGCTTGTCCACCACGTAGCGGCGGATCTTGCGGGGAAACGCACCGTAATAGCGGGGGTGCGGCACCCCGCTGCCCATCGGCACGAGGCCGCCGTCCGACGAGGTCATCGTCCACGGCTGCCGCATCAGCCGCTCCGCGTCCTGCGGGTTCATCATGTGTGAAACCAGGCCGGCGCCTCCCGTTTTCAGCAGTTCGATCGCCAGGTCCACCGGCTCCATGCCACGCTCGTCCGCGACCGCCTGCAGCGTGCGCCCCTCGATGGACGTGTCGGCCTCGTGGTAGCGAAACTGCAGCTTGTCGGCGCCGTTGCGGCGCTCGATGTTCTCCAGCATGTCGGCGCGCAGGCGCGCCCGCTCCGAGGGCGTCTCGATGCGGTGGAGCAGGGAATCGCGGCCGCCCACCTGTGCCCACCGCGGCACCAGCCCCCCGGTGATGCTGCTCCCCCCCGCCAGGTAGGGGTACTGGTCGGCGAACACCTCGATGCCCTGCGCTCGCGCCCGCTCGATACGGTGCACCATCGCCGCCGAGTAGCCCCACACGCGTGGTCCCAGAGCCTTGATGTGGGTCACCACGCCGGGGAGCCGGGCCTCGCGCGCGATCGCGATCACTTCGTCCACGGCGGCGATCACGCCGACGCTGAAGTCGCCTTCGTCGCGGATGTGGCTGGTGAAGGCACCGTCGTACTCCGCGGCGACCTGTGACAGCGCGATCAGCTCGGCCGTCGTGGAGTAACTGCCGGGGGCGTAGTACGGGCCGCCGGAGAGGCCGTACGCCCCTTCCTCCATGGCGGCGCGCACGAGCGCCTTCATCTCTTCGAGTTCCTCGGGCGTGGGCGCGCGGTTCTGCATCCCGAGCACCGCCCGGCGCACCGAGCCGTGCCCGATCAGGAGCCCGGTGTTGATTCCGAGCCCGTGCTCCAACAAGGCCTCCCGTTGGGCGGCGAGATCCACCGGGCCGCCGCCGTCGGGGTTGAGCAGCGCGGTAGTGATCCCCTGCGCGAGCAGCGGTTGCGCGTGCGACAGCTCCTTGCGCACGAGCCCGCTGCCGGCGTGGGTGTGCACGTCGATGAAGCCCGGGGCCACGTACAACCCTGTGGCGTCGATCACCCGCTCGGCCCGAGCACCATCGAGCGTCCCCACGGCCACGATGCGATCGCCGCTGATGGCGACGTCGGCGTAATACCAGGGGTTGCCGGTGCCATCGAGCAGCCGTCCCCCCTTGATGAGGATGTCGTACGGCTGTTGCGCTGCTGCCGGGGCCGCGAGCAGCAACACCCCGGCGAGCACGCACAGCATGGAGCCCCTTCGCCACCCATCCCACATATGCACGTTCATGGTGTCGTCCTCGTTTGTGGTGTCGCCCGGCACGTCAGCGGCGCGCGCCATTGGCGCTGCCATTCCAGCGGGGGTCCGCTACGCCGGTGTAGGTGCCACGCAGGGCGTCGATCTCGATTCCGTGGATGCGCGCGAAGTAGGGTGCTGCTGCGCGCGGTACGGCTGGGAATCCGCAGGCGTTCAGGTCAACCAGGTCCGCGGCGGTCCAGGTCGCCTCTGGGCGTCCCTCCATGTAGACGGTGTCGTCCGTGGGATGCAGCCGCGGCGCCGCCAGTGCCGCGGCGAGCGAGGGATCCTGATCGGCCAGGCGGCTCACGACCTGCACGATGGCCGAGATGATGCGTCGCCCACCGGCTGCGCCCAGTACGTAGGCCGGTCGCCCGTCGTTCAGCACGATGAGGGGCGACTGTGACGACCAGGGTCGCGACCCCGGCGGCATGGCGCCGAGGTATCCCATGGTCGCCGCGTAGAGGAAGCCGAGGCCAGGTGTCGCGACCCGGGAGCCGGTGGATGGCCCGAGCGACTGCGTGAGGGCGACGAGCCCGCCCGCCGCGTCCGCCACCGAGAGATGGGTGGTGTGGGCCGGCTCCGGTGAGGCCATGGCCTCCCACGCCCGGTCGTTGATGGCCACGGACGCGGCCGCATCCGGGTCGCGCACCTCGGCGGCCCGCGACGCCGCCCACTCCTTCGACGTGAGCAGGCGCGCCTGCTCCTCCCGCGTGCCCAGCTCCTTGCGCCGATCCTCGAACGCGAGCAGCAACGCTTGGGTCGAGAGGCAGGCCCACTCGGACGAGCCCGCCCGACCCGTGAGATCGAACCGCTCCAGGATGTGCAGTGCCTCGATCGTGGTGGCGCCGGAAGCGGGCAGGTAGGTGCCGACCAGGTCGTAGCCGCGGTAGCTCCCGCGTACCACCAGCGAGGTGCGGGGTCGGTACTGCCCCAGGTCTTCCGCCTGCACGAAGCCGCCGTGCCGCGCCATGTCCGCGGCGATGCTGTCGGCGATCCAACCGCGGTAGAACACGTCGGCTCCGTCCTCCGCAATTGCCCGCAGGGTGCGCGCGAGATCGGCCTGTACGAACCGCTCACCCCCGACGTACGGCGAGCCGTCAGGCCGGAGAAAGTGGAGGGTCGAGCCCTCGAACTGCAGCAGGCGCTCCGCCTGGCTGGCGAGGCGGCCGGCTTCCTCGGGCGGGAGTGCGAAGCCCGTCTCCGCGAGCGCGATGGCGGGCCGCACGAGCTCCGCCCAGGGCAGACTGCCGTGCTCGGTGTGCGCCCAGGCGAGCGCGGCGACGGTACCAGGAATCCCGATGGTCGCGTAGCCGTAGAGATCCTCGTCGCTCTCGGGCTCGCCCGGCGCGCGGACGGGCACCTCGGTCGTACCGTCTACACCCACGAACCTTCCCTCGGACGTCCGGATCAACGTCTGGGTGCGTCCTCCCAAGCCGGACATGGTGGGCTCGACGACCGCGAGCGCGAACGCGGTGGCGATCGCGGCGTCCACGGCGTTCCCACCCTGCTCCAACACGGCGACGCCGACGTCGGTGGCCAAGGGCGCGCCGCTCACCACCACGCCGTGG
>JBDHBX010000047.1:0-6747 GCA_039592335.1 Gemmatimonadota bacterium
AGACCTACCCCGAGCCCCGGCGCACCATCCTGGTGGGTCACTGGGGCCCCGAGGAGGTGGGCCTCATTGGCTCCCGCGCCTTCACCGAGGACCACGCCGACCTGCTGGACGACATCCAGGCCGTGTTCAACCAGGACAACGGCACCTGGCGCGTCGAGAAGATCGAGGGGCAGGGGTTTGCGTACGCCGGCGAGCACGTCGCGCGCTGGATGTCGCAGGTGCCCGACGAGATGAGCGAGCACATCGCGCTCGAGTTCCCCGGCCCGCAGGACAACCGCGGCTCCGACCACAGCGCCTTCGTGTGCAACGATGTGCCGGCGTTCCGCCTGCAGTCGCCCTACGACGAGTACCGCCAGTACACCTGGCACACGAACCGCGACACCTACGACAAGATCGTGTTCGACGACCTCAAGGAGAACGCGACCCTGGCGGCCATGCTTGCCTACGCGGCCTCGGAGGACTCCCAGCGCGTGCCGCGCGACCGGGCGGTGCTGCCGCTGGACCCGCAAACCGGCGAAGCCCGGGAGTGGGTGAAGTGCGGGACGGCGCGGAGGAGTTTCTAGGAGGCGCTTGTTTCGCGCCTCGGCGCGTCGGTTGGATGATGGGGCGGGGGTGGCTGGTGGTACCGTCTCCCCATGTCCTATTGCCCGCCTCGCCCACGGAGACCCACATTATGGCCATGCCCGCACCGCAGACGGTCACCACGATCGAGGAGCTGCTCGCCCTGCCCGACGACGGCATGCGCCACGAGCTGCTGGACGGCGAGCACGTCGTGACGCCGGCGCCGGCGCTCCTGCATCAGCGCGTGCTGGGAGAGCTGCACGTAGAGCTGCGGCAGGCCGTGGTGGAGCACGCGGCACTCGAGCTGTTCTTGAGCCCCGCCGACGTCCGCCTCGGCCCGCGCACCCTGGTGCAGCCCGATCTCTTCATCATTGGCAGCGACCCGGAGCAGCGGCCGCGCGAGTGGACCGAGGTGGGGATTCCGCTCCTCGCCGTCGAGGTGCTGTCGCCCTCGACCGCGGCGCGCGACCGCGGCAAGAAGCGCCGCCTCTACCTCGATGCCGGCGTGGAGGAGTACTGGATCGTGGACCTCGACGCCCGCCTGGTGGAGCGCTGGCGCCAGGGCGACGAGCGACCCGAGATGGTGGACGGCTTGCTCGAGTGGAGCGTGAGTGGCGCCTCGGGCTCGCTCGAAGTAGCGACGCTGTTCGAGCGCACGCTGCGCTAGCAACGCAGCGTCGCCGCAGCGGCGGTACCACCACAGCAGCGGGAACACAACGGGGCGCCCCGCGGCGCCCCGTCTTCACGTCGTTGCCCTCGTTCGAGACCGGTCCTTACTCCATGGGAACATCCGAGTTCCAGATGTCCTGCGCGATCTTCCACGAGCCGTCCGCCTGCCGCCGGTAGATGTGGATCCCCTTGATGGTCTCCGTAGCCGCATCGCCTTCCGCGGGGGTGACGGTGACCTCGCCCGTGTAGCGCTCGATCGCCCAGTCACCCAGCACCACCACCTCGGACCCGGTGTACCCACCGGCGATGTCGAACATCTCGATGAAGCCACCGTGCCACTCCGCGATCGCCTCGTGACCCACCACGGCCGGCTCGTTCGGCGGCAGCATGATGCAGTCTTCGGTCAGCGTGGCGAGGTGCGCGTCCATGTCCTCGGCAACGAGCGCCGCGATCTCTGCCGCGCTCACCGCCCTGATCGCGTCCACGTCGGGGCCCGACGTCACCTCCTGCATCGGCTGGTAACAGCCGAGGCCCGCTGCCAGGAGCACTCCCACCGCTGCCACTTTGCTCCAACTTCTCATGGTTGCCTCCATCTCGCTTGCTTGGACCGGGTCACCGCCGAGGGCCTCGACGGTGGAGGGATCACCGAACCTGCGGCGCGGGTCGCGCGAGTGCAAGGCGGCCGCACGCCCCGCCGCAGCCCTCACAGGCAGTTCATCACGCTCGAGCCGCCCGGCGACATGAAGTAGCTGCAATTGCCGTCGCCGCCGATGCTGCCGAACGGCGTCCTGCGCGTGTAGCCGCCGTATCCCCCTCCGGAGCCCCCGGCCTGGGCGGCCGCGGCCGCGATGTTGAACAGAGCGGGGCCGCCTTCGACACCCCCGTAACCCTGCCAGTCGAGCCAGTAGCGGCCCGGGATCGTGTAGCCGAAGAGCTGCTGCAGGTAGGCCACCTCCAGCTGATGCAGCTCACGGCCGTTGAAGAAGACGCCCGTCCCGCCGCCCGAGGCATCGGCCTTAAGCGGTCCGCCCAGGTCGAGGTCGGGCAGGATCTGGCCCTGCGTCGGGCCGCCCTCCATCCCCCACAGGCCGGAGACCCGATCGTACCAGTACCGCCCCGCGGGAATCGGGGCCGCCTCGGGTATGCCCATCCGCTGCTGCAGGGCCGCAATCTCCTGCTGGGTCACCGCTTGGCCGTTGACGTAGATGTCCTGGGCCGAGACGGTGGAGCCGATCAACAGGAGTGCGGCCGGAAAGAGAATGCTCGCTACCCTCGTCTGCATAGAGCACCTTCCTGCTGGGAAGAGAACGGCTGACGTGAGCGAAGGCTCAAGATAGCGCCTCGCGCGGGGTCAGAACACGACGCCGCCTCCGACCGAGAGGATGACCTCGTTCAAATCGCAGCCGGAGCACAGCCAGCGGCGGAACAGCCCCTCGGTTCTCAGCGCTGCGCTCTCTCCCAGCCGGAAGCGGTATCCTGCCCCGCCTCCCACGATCGCGCTGTCGAAGTCGCCCAGCGTGACCCACCCCAGGTCGGCCGCCACGTAGACCGAGTTGGACTTCTGGGGCGAGAAGAGCCAGCCGCCCTGGAGCACTCCCGAGAACCACACCTCCTCGATGACGGTGTTCCACTGGAAGTACACCTGCGGCTCGATCATCAGGGCGGGGGTCGCCCAGAACGTGGCGTAAAGCGACGGGAACAGGATGAGCGAGCCGGTCCCCGGAATGGCGACGAAGACCTCGGTGTCGCCCTCGTCGGGGATCCCGATGCTCACACCGGCCCTCGTGCCGATCTCGACCGAGCCCTTCTGTGCCTGGGCGAGCGGTGCGGCGAACAGGCTGAGCGCCAGCAAGAGCGTGAGGCTGCGCATGATGCCACCTCCATGCTGATGGTCCACGCACGGCCGTCGTTGCTGGCAGTCTCGTCGCCGGTGGGCGCTGGGAGGGGGGCGTCGCGCTGGCGGCGGGCCGTCGAGCCAGCGGCGGCCGACGGATTGGCCCCAAGATGGGGGCGCTTCCGTGCAGCACAAGGAGGGGCCGGCCCGGCACCCCGTCATTCCCCTCAGATTCCGCGCGATCTCACGCCCGTCTGACTCCGCATCCCCGTATTGTGAGCGTGCGCTACGGGGAAGGTATGCCATGGATGTGCTGATCATCGACGACGACCGAGCGGTGCGCCACGCTTTGGGCAAGTCCCTCGAGCGGGCCGGCTACGTAGTGGAGACAGTAGCCAGCGCCGCCGCGGCGGCCTCGGCCCTGCAGCGGCACTCCTACCGGACGATCGTGTGCGACATCCGCATGCCCTTCCTCGACGGCGTCAGCTTCTACGACGAGCTCAAGGACGTCAACCCGCAGGCCGCGAATCGCGTCGTGTTCGTCACTGCCTTCGCCGACGAGCCCACGATCCGGACCTTCCTGGAGCGGATCGACCGCCCGGTGGTGGAGAAGCCGTTCGAGATGGAGGAGCTGCTCGCGGTGGTGAAGGAGTCCCGCGGTCAGGCTTGACGCGCGCTTGACGCACCCGCCATACGTTGGGAGCGACCCTGGAAGGAGGGGTCCGATGCGTTGCGCCGCCCTACTGACTCTCGCGCTGGCCGTGTGTCTGCCGGCCTACGCCGCGGCACAGGACTCCGACGCGCGTCACGCCCGCGTATCACCTCCGTGGAGCGGGCACTCGCTCAACACGGACTCGATCCTCGCTCGAGCCGGCTCCGGTGTCAGCCGTACTCGGCCGACCACGCGCATGCCCATCCCAGGCGCGCCGTGGCTGGCGATATCTATTTCGCGCCGGCCAGGAGATCGCACGGGTGCGCTGATCGGCGGTGTGGTGGGATTCATGGTAGCGGAGGCCTTGCAGCGGACCGGGAAGCTCCCTCGAACCGTCGAGTTCAGGCTGCATCGCGAGCTCGACATCGGTTACCCGGTGTACGTGGGTTCGGAGATACTGGTTCCCGCCGGAAGCGCGCTCGGCACGCTGCTCGGCCGGCAGTTCGACTGATCGACAGTCCCCGAGCAGAGACCCGCCGCGCCCATGACGCACAAGCGCCCGGCATTGGCCGGGCGCTTTGCGAGCCGGGTGACGCCTACTCGGGCATCGGGATGTCAGAGTTCCAGGTCGACGCCTTCATGAGCCAGGAGCCATCGGGCTGCTTCTCGCAGATCACCAGGTACTTCCCGGCATCCTGATACGGCTCTTCCATCCCCTCCATCTGCATGGTAGCCGTCCAGGTACCCATGTCGTACGCGAGATCGCCGAACCCCTCGGTCACCCTCGACGTGATCGTGAACTCCGTCACGGCCGGCGCGGCTCCGTACGCCTCCTCGATCGCCGCTCGTCCCTGCCTGGCGACATTGTGCGGCGGCATCTCGGTGCCGTCTTCCGTAAAGAGCGCCGCGACCGCGGCCGCGTCGCCGGCGAGCAGGGCCTCCTGGTACGCCTGCCCCACGCCGGTGATCGCCGCCATGTCCTCCTCGGTCAACGGCCCCGCCGGGTAACACCCGGTTGCCAGGAGCGCCACGACCCCCGCCGCCAACAGTGATTTGCTGCGCATTGTGTTTCCCCCCGCGCGAGAAATGGTGCTGACAAGGGGAAGGTACGTACCGTAGACGCGGCGGCTAGGGTGGCCAGCTCGAAAACGCGAGTGATTTGCTGCGAAAGGAGCCCCTACTCCGGCTCCGCCCCCAGCTCCTGCCCCGTCACCTCCAGGTAGGCCCGCTCGACCGCCGGTGTCTCGAAGTACGCCGCAAAGAACCGGTTGCGCATGGGGTCGTCGCCAGCGAAGCGCGTCTGGTACTCGCTCAGGTCCACCGCTTCCCGCGTCTCCTCCAACGTGAGACCCTGCTCCGCCGCGTCCTTCACCTGCGCCATCACCGCCTGCAATAATCCCCGCACCGCCAGCACGTACTCCATGTCGTGCTGCACGGGGCCGTGCCCGGTGATGACGAAGTCCGCGTCGAACTCGCTCACCGCCGCGAGCGTCTCGATCCAGTCGCCGAGATAGGACCCCAGCGAGAACGGCACCGGATTCACCACCAGGTCACCGGTGGCCAGCACCTTCGACTCGGGCAGGTACACCACGATGTCGCCCCGCGTGTTGCCGCGGCCGCAGTAGTGCAGCTCGACGGTGCGGTCGCCCAGGTGGAGCGTGAGGTCGCGCTCGAAGGTGACCGTGGGCGGGATCGGCTCCATACCCAGGATATCGGGGAGCAGCCGCAGCGCCATCTCTCTCTGCCCTTCCAGCCGCTCGCGCCGCTCGTCGGTCAGCGGCGTGCTGTCGGGCGCGATGCCGGACTCGAGGATGGCGTCGATCTGCGCCATGAAGCCCTCGAAGTTCTCCCGGCTGTCGGCGATCGACGGCACGGCGATGTCGACGAAGTCCATGCGCGTGCTGTCGTGCGCGATGAACTGCACGTCGGGGTAGGCGTCCCGGAATCCCTGGTTGCCGAACACGTGGTCGTCGTGCCAGTGCGTAGTCACCACGTAGCGCACGGGCTGGTCGGTGAGCTGCTTGATCCTGGCAATGAGGTCCGCTGCGTACGCCGGGGTGAGACCCGCATCCACCACCACGACGCCCGTCTCGCCAACGATCACCACCGAATTCCCGTTCACGGGGCTCGCCACCGGGTTCGTCTGGGTGGCGACGTGCACCCCGTCGGTCACCTCGACCAGCTCGTACTCGATGGGATATTGGGCCGCGAGCGGTGCGGCACTCAGGGAGGCCGCCATCCCCGTCATGGCCCAGGCAGTACGGAATCGTGTCATGTTCTCCTCCCACAATCGACCGGATCGGACCCCGTACGAGGCCCGTGCGCTCCTGCGCGTCCCATGCATGACGGTTGAGGGCGTGGGACGGTTGCGTTCACAGTGGTGGGCTTGGCAGGCGCAAACAAAGCGCCCGGCACATGGCCGGGCGCTCTGGTCTCGGACGAGTGCTGCCCGCTCAGTTCCACGACGCGCCGGCCGCCCACGTCTTGAACGGCGTCGGTTGCACACCGTACTCCCCGGCCGTGCCGGGAATGTCCACGTCGTAGCCCACCCGATCGAACCACTCCAGCATGAGGGCGAAATCCTCGCTGAACTTGCGCACCTCCTCGATCGGCACCGACACGAACTGCACCGGCTTGCCGGCGGCCTTGGCGATGACCGCCGCCGCTTCGGGAATCGTCATCTCGTCCCCGGCGATGTCAACCGCCTTGCCGTTCAGCTCTGCATGCCGCTCGAACGCCAGGCGGCCGTACGTGCCGATGTCGCTCACGGCGATCATCTGCAGCTTCGTGCCGGCATCCACCCCCATCATGAGGTTCCCCTCGTCGATACCCGGCTTGAACCAGGGCGACAGGAGATTCTCCATGAAGAAGACGGGCCTGAGAATGGTGTGGGACGGGAAGCCCAACCCGCGAATCGTCTCTTCGACGCGGTACTTGTTGTCGAAGTGGGGGATCCCGGTGTTGCGCTGCGCCGAGCCCACCGACGTGTAGACGAAGTGCTGCACGCCGGCCTGCTTGGCGAGCTGGGCGA
>JBDHBX010000048.1:0-6758 GCA_039592335.1 Gemmatimonadota bacterium
GTCCAGCTCGCGGTCGCCCATGGCCTGCTCGGGGCTCATGTAGTGCGGCGTGCCGATCGAGAGCCCGGTTTCCGTGAGCCGGCTGCCACCGGCATGGCTCACCGCCAGGGCGATTCCGAAGTCCGCGATCAGCGGGTCGCCGTCCCGCATCAGGATGTTCTCCGGCTTGATGTCGCGGTGCACCACGCCCTGCTTGTGCGCGTGCTCCAGCGCCGCGGCGATCGCTTCCGTCAGGCGCACGGCCTCGTCCACCGAGAGCTGCTTCTCGCGGTCGATCTTGTGGCGCAGGGTCTCGCCCTCGACGTAGGGCATGACGTAGAACAGGAACCCCTCGGCCGCGCCCGAGTCGTATAGCGGCAGGATGTGACTGTGCTGCAGATTGGCGGTGACCTTGATCTCCTGGAGGAAGCGCTCGGCGCCGATCACGGCGGCCAGCTCGGGCCGCAGCACCTTGAGCGCCACCTTGCGATCGTGCTTGACGTCGTGCGCCAGGTAGACGGTCGCCATGCCGCCCTCGCCGAGCTCGCGCTCGACGACGTAGCGGTCGGCGATCATCCGTTCCCGCTGGCGCGTCGGGTCATGACGGTGGTGCCTCATCGGTTGATCATCACGTGTGCCCACGGCTTGCCTGGAAACATCAACCACGGACGGTCCGCGGCCGGAACCGTCGAAATCCCGGTGCTGGCTTCGGTGGCGTACGGCAGGTAGATGACGTAGAGCCCCCGCACGCCGTCGGACACCTCGCCAGCAGGATCGAAGGCGTCCCCGTCGTGAGAGAGCGAGTACAGGGCCGTCGGACCTGGCGGCATGGGCAGCGACCCGCTTTCGATCTCCGCCAGTCGTATCGAGTCGAGCTGCGGGCGCTCCACACCCTGCGCTCTGAGCTCGCGGCCGCGCGCCATGAACGGCTCGAGTGACTCGTGGTAGCAGGCGACGTGGAAGCCCTCCCGCGCCGGGTCGTCCGCAAGACACACCATCGCGTTGCTGCCGGAGCGCAGCACCTCGAGCTGCCCGTCGCGGTACCCCAGCACCCGGGCGTCCGGACGCAGGGTGTCGGGGAGCGGACTCACCGCATCCGCGATCTGGCGGTCGATCGGCTTCTCTTGCGCTGCGGCGGCCGCTGCACCAATACACGAGAGCACGAGCAACGACGTCATGGCTTTCATCACTAACCGTCTCCTTGGCGCATCAGCGCCTCGAATCCCGGATGTCCGTCCAGCGGACGCCACAGTGGGTTGGCGCGCAGGTAGGGACGCGACACCTGGGCCGGTATCTCGAATCACGTAGTAGAGGAACGTGTCGGCCTCGCCCGAGTCGTGCAGCGGCAGGATGTGGGGGTGCTGCAGGTTGGCTGTGACCTCGATCTCCTTGAGAAACCGCTCCGCGCCGATCACCGCGGCCAGCTCCGGGCGCAGCACCTTGAGCGCCACCTTGCGATTGTGCTTCACGTCGTGCGCCAGGTAGACGGTGGCCATCCCTCCCGCCCCGAGCTCCTGCTCGATGACGTAGCGGTCGGCCAGTGCCGTCTTCAACTGCTCGGTGATTCCGGGCATGTCAGTTCCCGACCCTCTCCTTCAACTCCACGAACCAGTTCTGCACCACGACCAGATCACCCGACACGTCGGGCGAGCCGGGACGCTGCAGCATCACGAAGCGCCCGTCGGGCGCGACGTCATACAGCCTGTTGCGCTGATTGACTTCGTAGTTGTTCTGCGCCGGCAGGTTGAACAGGACCTCCTTGGTCGCGGTGCTCGGCCCGCGCCGCATGTCGGCCACCTCCATCGCCTGCCCGTCCAGGTTGCGGAAGAACAGCTCGTTCCCATCATGACTCCAGGCCGGTTCTATGCCGCCGTCGGTGGAGATCTGCCATTTGCCGTCGGCCGTGTTGGGGAAGGGCCGCACGTACACCTCGGGCTGCCCGGACTCCTCGGACACGTAAGCCAACCAGCGTCCATCGGGAGAGAGGGCCGGCTCGTACTCGTCGAACGCCCCGGCTACCACCGGAGCAGGAACGCTGTCCACCCCGACCTGCATCGCGAGGATGTCATCGGTGCCGGGCGGTCCGTCCACGCTGATCACTAGCCACTCGCCGTCGCGCGACCACTCCGTCACCCAGATGTCGCGCTCCAGGTCGACCAGCAGTCTCTCAGGTCCGGTCCCGTCGGCCCGCTTGATCCAGGTGTTCCACTCGCCGTCTCGCAGTGACCCGAACAGAATGGAGCGTCCATCGGGCGTCCACGTGGGATAACCGTTGTAATCGCCCTCGAACGTGAGGCGGGAGAGGGGCCCCCGGTCCAGCTGCTTCACCCACACGTCCGCGCGCTCCTCGGTCTCGATCACGACCGCCAGGCGCGTCCCATCCGGGGACAGGGCAATCCCCTCGAACTCGATGTCGCGCACCCAGTCGGGATCGATCTTCTCAGTGCGGCCGACACGCGTGACCCACGCCGGCTCCTCCGGCGCGTTGAAGCTCAGGGTGGTGTACACCAGTGTGCCGCTCTCCGACAGCGACACGTCGGTGATGCCGGCTACCCGCACGTCCAGCCCCTCCAGCAGCGCGGTCGGCCGTCCGGTGAGCGAGAGGCCGCGCTCGTCGAACGGGACCGCCATGAGCGTGCCTTCCTGCGTCGCGTACACCAGATGTCCGGTAGACGCGAAGAGCCCGAACGCTCCGGCCACCGAGGCGCGGGAGGATCCGGTCTCGACATCCATCACCTGCACCTGCAACTCGCGCGACCGGACCGTGCCCTGAACCTGTTGCGTCTGGCTATTCGGAACACCCGTGACGATCACGCCACGCCCCGACGGAAGCATGTGGGGCCACTGGTACTGCACCCCGGGGTCCGCTTCGAGGGTGGCGACCTCCTCCCCCGGGCCGCCGGAAGAGGGAACGCGCCGCAGCACGAGATTCGACGGGTCCAGGAAGTAGATGTAGTCGTCGGGGCCCCATGTCACGGTGCTGCCGATGCCTGAGTCCGCTACAGTGACCGGCGGTCCACCGCCCAGCGATGCAACCTTGATCTGCGCCCCGTCCTGGAACGTCACGAACGCGACTCGCTCACCGTCCGACGCAAACACCGGAGACCAGGCTCCCTCGGTCCCAGGGAGTGGCTGCGCCTCGAGCTGGTCGAACGGCCGGTGCCACAGTCTCGTGCCGCGACCCTCGTCCTCGCCTACGTACACCAGCTCCGAGCCGTCGGGGGAGACGGCGAGGCGCGGCGGGTTGCCCTGGCCGCTGAAGAACAACGCTTCGGCATCGTCCAGCGCGACCGCGAAGCGTGTGACCCGCTGGGGGACGTCTGCACCCGTCATGTTCATGACCGCTACAACCAGAAGCACGGCGGCGACCGCCGTGGAGGCTATGCTCAGCGGGTTCCACAGCGAACGCCACTTCTTCGAGGGCCCGGCGGCTTCGACCCTGGGCATCGTGAACGACCGGTTGCCGAGCGCCTCGGCGAAGTCGCTTGCCGAGGGGAACCGGTCGGCCGGGAGCTTGGACAGCGACTTCTCGATCGATGCCGCCACGTGCGGTGGCACCGTGTCGCGGTGCACCGTCACCGACGGCGCCTTCTCCGTGATCACCTTCGCCACGATCGCCTGCGCCGTGCTGCCCGTATAGGGCGGATCACCTGCCAGCATCTCGTACAGCATGGCGCCCAGCGAGTACACGTCCGAGCGCGCATCCAGCTCGCGGTCGCCCATCGCCTGCTCGGGACTCATGTAGTGCGGTGTGCCAATCGAGAGCCCGGTCTCGGTGAGGCGGGCGCCACCCGCTTGCGAAAGGGCCAGCGCGATGCCGAAGTCGGCCACCAGGGCCTGGCCATCGTGTAGCAGGATGTTCTCGGGCTTGATGTCGCGGTGGATCACGTTCTGGCGATGCGCGTAATCCAGTGCGGCCGCGACGCTGCGGGTGATCTCCACCGCCTCGTCGACGCCCAGCTGCTTCTCGCGGTCGATCTTGTCCCGCAGCGTCTCGCCTTCGACGTAGGGCATGACGTAGTACAGGAACGTGTCCGCCTCACCCGAGTCGTGTAGCGGCAGGATGTGGGGATGCTGCAGGTTGGCGGTCACCTTGATCTCGGCCAGGAAGCGCTCGGCACCGATCACGGCGGCCAATTCGGGACGCAGCACCTTGAGCGCCACCTTGCGCTCGTGCTTCACGTCGTGCGCCAGGTACACCGTGGCCATGCCACCGGCACCCAGCTCGCGCTCGATGCGGTAACGGTCGGCGATCGCCGTGGTCAGACGTGCGGTGATCTCGGCCATATATCTAGTTCCTCACCTTCTCCGTCAGCTCCTCGAACCAGTTGAACACCAACACCATGTCTCCACCCACGCCCACACCCAGCCGAATCGTGTAGAAGTACTCGTCGTCCGGTGACACGGTGTAGTACGGATGGTACTGGGCGTTGGCCTTGTAATCCTGGGCGGAGAAAAGAACCTGCGAGTCCTCCACGATGAAGGTCGTGCTGCCGGACACCGCGACCGATACCAGCTCGTTGCTCCCGTTCACGTAGAACAGCTCGCGGCCGCTATGGGCCCACACGGGAAAGGCCCCACCGTTGGATGAGATCTGCCACTTAGCGTCACCCGTATTGGGAAACGGCCGGACGTACACCTCCGCGGTTCCCGTTTCCTCCGCCACGTATGCCAGCCAACGGCCGTCGGGAGAGAGCGCGGGGTTGTACTCCTCGAACTGCGTCGTCACGAGCCCCGAGGGCACACTGTCACGGCCGGGACGGATTGCCATGATGTCGCGCTGCCCGGCGTCGCCGCCCTCGCGAAACACGATCCACTCGCCGTCGCGGGACCAGGACGCCTGCTCGACGCCACGCTCCCGATGGAGCACGCGCTCGTCCTGCGCGCTCCCATCGGCACGCCGCATGTAGAGATCCCACAGGCCGTCGCGATCCGAGACGTAGGAGATGAACAGGCCGTCCGGCGTCCATGCCGGGCGGTAGTTCATGGTGCCTTCGAACGTGAGCTTGGCGAGCGGGCCGCGGGGCACCTCCTTCACCCACATGTGCTGCCCGTCGCTGCCTGCGACCGAGACCGCGAGCCGGGTGCCGTCCGGCGACAGCGCAAGCGATCCGAAGACGCCGGTCCACTCCGGATCTACGATTTCCTCTTCGCCGCTGCGGGATACGCGCACGATCTGATCCGGCGCTACGTTAGCTCCGCTGACGTAGAGCAGGGTCCCGGACTCCGAGATTGCCATGTCCACGGCGCCCCACTGCTTGACCGAGATGTCCTCGAGGAGCGGCACGGCGGGACCGGTGAGCTCGAGCCGGTCTTGATCGAAGGGAGCGGCCAGGAGGACGCCGTCGGAGCGGACGAACACGAGGTGTCCCGACGTCGCGTAACGAGCGTACAGCCCCCGCAGGAGCGTGCGATGCGTGCCCGACTCCAGATCCAGCACTGCGATGTCGTACTCGCCCGTCGTAGCCGGGGAAGTGTGGCCCACGGTGAAGATGACGCCCTTGCCGCTCGGCAACACGTCGGGCCAGTGATGTATCGCCTCTCGCTCCGTGCTATCGCGGGTAGAAACAGCCTCGACGGGGCCACCGTTCTCGGCGATGCGGCTGAGGCTCCACCCGGCGTTGGTGAAGTAGATCATGCCGTCCCCGCCCCAATCTCCGCCGAACCACTGCGCGGAGTCGGTCAGGGCTATTGGCGGCTCGCCCGTGAGGGAAACCACGTTCAGGGTCGCCAGACCGCTTCCCGTCATGAAGGCCAGCTTCGTTCCGTCCGGCGAGAAGCTCCAGTTGTACGCATTGACCGTTCCCGGGATCGGCTCCGCGATCAAGCGGTCGAGGGAGCGGCTCCACAGCTGCCCCGCGCCCGCCTGGGTGGACGGCCCCATGTACACGATGCGAGAGCCGTCGGGTGACAGGGTGGCGGTCGGTCCCCAGATGTACGAGCTGCGGCGCTGGTCCTCCGGGAACACGATGTTCATTCGGGCGACCGGTGCCGGCGGCTGGGATACGGTCCGCGTCCAGCCCCACAGCGTGGCCACGAGCAGCAGTGCGCTCGCGGCGGCGAGGCCAATGGTCATGCGGCTCCACTGCAGCCGTTCCCCCGCCGGGGCGGCAGCCGGTGCCCCCGTACTCGTCGCCGCGACGCTGAATGACGGGTTGGCGAGAGCACTCGCAAACTCCGATGCGCTCGCGAAGCGGTCCGCCGGGAGCTTCTCCAACGACTTCTCTATGCTCGCTGCCACGTGCGGCGGCGTCGTGGGACGCGCCACCGTCACCGACGGGGCCTTCTCCGTGATCACCTTTGCCACGATCGCCTGCGCCGTGCTCCCCGTGTAGGGTGGATCGCCCGCCAGCATCTCGTACAGCATCGCACCCAGCGAGTAGACATCACTGCGCGCATCCAGCTCGCGGTCGCCCATCGCCTGCTCGGGGCTCATGTAGTGCGGGGTGCCGATCGAGAGACCCGTCTCGGTGAGCCGCGCGCCACCGGCCTGGGAGAGCGCCAGCGCGATCCCGAAGTCCGCCACCAGCGCCTGCCCGTCGTGCAGCAGAATGTTCTCGGGCTTGATGTCGCGGTGGATCACGTTCTGGCGGTGGGCGTAATCCAGTGCGGCCGCGACGCTGCGGGTGATCTCCACCGCCTCGTCGACGCCCAGCTGCTTCTCGCGGTCGATCTTGTCCCTGAGCGTCTCGCCCTCGACGAAGGGCATCACGTAGTACAGGTACGTGTCCGCCTCGCCCGAGTCGTGCAGCGGCAGGATGTGGGGATGCTGCAGGTTG
>JBDHBX010000049.1:0-6170 GCA_039592335.1 Gemmatimonadota bacterium
GGGGTGCAGGCGTACGACGGTGAGACCGCGTGGATGCTCATGCCGTTCATGGGCCAGACGGCCCCGGAGGTGATGGCCCCGGACATGGCCACGCAGGTCGAGGAAGATGCCGACATGGATGGCCCAATGGTGGATTACGCGGAGAAGGGCCACCAGATCGAGCTCATCGGCAAGGATGAGGCAGAGGGCGCCGAGGCGTACAAGCTCAAGCTCACGTTGAAGAACGGCGATATCAGCTACTACTACCTGGATGCCGAGTACTTCCTCGTGATCATGACCGAGGCGAAGCGCACCATTCAGGGGAACGAGATGGAGTTCACCACCGTGCTCTCCGACTACAAAGAGGTGGGTGGTCTCATGATCCCCCACTCCGTGGAGGTCAGAGGGCAGGGCCCGATGGGGCAGACCATCCTGATCGAGCAGATCGAGCTCAACAGCGAGATCGACAGCGAGCTGTTCAAGATGCCGGCGGGGGAGACGCCCCCGCAGAACGAGGACGGGTAGGGGCCGATGCGGAACGGCATGAAAGTGATACGCAACGTGGCGGCGGTGCTGGGCGCCGCCGCCTTTGTGTTGCCCCAGGCGGCAACGGCGCAGGTCAAGCTGGACGCGGCGGCTTTTGGAGGGCTGGAAGCGCGGGCCATCGGCCCGGCCGTGATGAGCGGGCGCATCTCCGCGATCGACGCGTGGTCGGAGAGTCCGTTCACGATCTGGGTCGGCACCGCCAGCGGCGGTGTGTGGAAGTCGCGGGACGGCGGCGTCACGTTCCAATCGGTGTTCGACGACCACACCCAGTCCATCGGGGCTGTGACGATCGACCCGTCGGACAAGAACACGGTGTGGGTCGGTACGGGCGAGACCTGGACGCGCAACAGCGTGTCGGTCGGGACCGGGCTGTACCGCACCACGGACGGCGGCGACAATTGGGAGTTCATGGGGCTGGGTGACTCCGAGCGGATCGCCAAGATCCATGTGACCCCGGAGGACGGCGACGTCGTGTACGTCTGCGCCACCGGCCACCTCTGGAGCAGCAACGAGGAGCGCGGCGTCTACAAGACGACCGACGGCGGCGAGAACTGGGAGCGGATTCTCTACGTCGATGAGCATACCGGGTGCGCGGACCTCGCGATGGATCCGCAGGATCCCGACATTCTGTACGCTGCCATGTGGCAGTTCCGGCGCGGCCCCGACTTCTTCAACTCGGGCGGCCCCGGAAGCGGACTACACAAGAGCAGCGACGGGGGTGAGACCTGGAAGGAGCTCGCCAACGGCCTTCCGGCCGACACGAAGGGGCGGATCGCCATCGGCATCGCCCCGTCACGGCCCAACGTGCTGTACGCGACGGTGGAGGCCGAGAAGACCGCCATGTATCGCTCGGACGACACGGGCGAGCACTGGCAAGAGGTCAACGCCTCCAACAGCGTGCGACAGCGGCCGTTCTACTTCTCGCTGGTCGTGGTCGATCCCACGGATTTCAACCGGGTGTACAAGCCTGGGTTGTCCCTCGCGGTCTCCGACGACGGGGGGCGGTCCTTCTCCTCGTTCATGGGTGGCGGTGGCGGGAGCTACCACCTCGACCTGCACGCCCTGTGGATCAACCCCAATGACCCGCACCACTTGATCCTGGGCACCGACGGCGGCGTGTACATCTCGCACGACCGCGGCAACCGCTGGCGTCACGTGAAAGCCCTGCCGGTGTCGCAGTTCTACGAGGTGGCGTACGACATGGAGAGGCCGTACAACGTGTTCGGCGGTCTCCAGGACAACGGCTCGTGGATGGGGCCGTCCCGCAGCGTCGCCGGAATCCAGAACAAGGACTGGCGCAACATCGGCTTCGGTGACGGGTTCCACGCGGTTCCGGATCCCAACGACGCGGACATCATCTTCGTGGAGTACCAGGGCGGGATGTTCATGCGCTTCCGCAAGTCCACGGGGGAAGTGAAGGACATCAGGCCGTACCCGCAGGCCGGTGATCCGGACTACCGCTTCAACTGGAACGCGCCGATGCACGTGGGGCCGAGCGGCGCGCTCTACGTGGGCAGCCAGGTCCTGCTCCGCTCCACGGACCAGGGCGATTCGTGGGACCGGATCTCGCCCGATCTCACGACGAACGATCCGGCCAGGCAACGGCAGGCGCAGTCGGGCGGGCTGACCGTCGACAACACGACGGCCGAGAACAACACCACGATCTACACCATTTCCGAGTCGCCGCACGACCCGCAGGTGATCTGGGTCGGGACCGACGACGGCAACGTCCAGGTCACGCGCGACGGCGGTCAGTCGTGGACCAACGTGCTCGGCAACATGCCTGGCGCGCCCTCGGGGAGCTGGGTGTCGCACGTGGAGGCCGGCCCCCACGTCCCGGGCACGGCGTTCGTCACGTTCGATGGTCACCGCAGCGGCGACATGCAGACCTACGTGTACCGCACGATCGACTACGGACAGACCTGGGAGTCCCTGGTCACCGAGGACATGGAAGGCTACGCCTTCGTGATCCGGCAGGACCTCGTGAACCCCGACCTACTGTTCGTGGGGACGGAGTTCGGGCTCTACGTGAGCCTGGACGGCGGGGGCGGTTGGGCCCGCTTCGAGAGCGGTCTCCCCAAGCAGGTCTCGGTGCACGACCTGCGGGTGCACCCACGGGAGCACGATCTGATCATCGCGACCCACGGGCGGGGGATCTACATCCTCGACGACATCACGCCGCTGCGCCACCTCACCCCGGCGATGCTGGACAGCGTAGTGGTGCTGCTGCCGTCGCGTCCTGCGGAGCTGACCATCCTGGCTGCGGTGCAGGATTTCCCCGGTGACGAGGAGTTCGTGGGCCGGAACCCCGGTGACGCCGCGAACATCGTCTACTATCTGAAGCGGCGCCACATGTTTGGCGACTTGATGGTCGAGGTGTACGACGAGCAGGGCAACCTCGTCAACACGGCGCCGGGCGGGAAGCGACGCGGCCTGAACCGCGTGCCGTTTCCAACGCGGATGAAGCCACCTAAGGTCCCGCCGTCTAACACGCTGGTGTCGTCGCCGGGGTCGTTCACCGGACCGCGGCTCCCCGAAGGGACCTACGCGGTGCGGCTGATCAAGGGCAACGACTCGTACGAGAGCTCGGTCACCCTGGTACCCGATCCGCGTTCCACGGCGACCCCCGAGGACCGCCGGGTACAGTACCAGACGGCACTCCAGCTCTACGGCATGGTGGGCCGCCTCGGTTACGTGGTGGACGCCCTGGTCAGCCTGAGGGACCAGGCACGGGAGCGGGCCGAGGCACTCGGCCGAGGCCGCACGGTCGACCGACTGAACCAGTACGCGGACCAGCTGGAAGCGTTCCGTGCGGAGGTCGTGTCCACGTCGGACGCAGGCCGCTTCTCGGGCGAGGAGTTCCTGCGCGAGAGGCTGGTGGACCTCTACGGGGCGGTGAACGGGTACGAAGGTCGCCCCACCGACTCACAGCTGGAGCGCATCGCCGTGCTGGAGACGCAACTGGCGCAAGCGGAGGAGCACTTTGCGCAGTTCATCGGCCGGGACATGGAGAACCTGAACCGGCAGCTCGAACGCAGCCAGCAGAAGCCGCTGACCCTGCTGACGAAGGAGGCGTGGGAGAGTCAGTAGGGCGCCAGGCACCTCTGCTGTTGGATGGGCCCCGTAGCCGAATGCCAGGCTGCGGGGCTCGTTTCGTCGTGCGGCGTCGGCGGACTGGCCGCCGCTTGCCCCGCGCGTATTCTTAACGAGGACTCCGTTCGACAGGCGAGACCAATGGCACAGACGACGGATGTCGTGATCATCGGCGCGGGGATCATGGGGTGCGCTACGGCCTACCATCTGGCGCAGCGTGGGGTACAGGTGGCCGTCCTGGAGAGGGACACGGTGGGTGCCGGGGGAACGGGACGCTCCTCGGCCATCATCCGGCAGCATTACTCCAACGAGCTCACGGCCCGCATGGCGCTGCACTCCTTGCGCGTCTTCCAGCAATGGGACGACCGGGTCGGTGGTGAAGTGGGGTTCGAGCAGACCGGCTGGGTTGCTCTGGCCGATGCCCGCAACCGGGAGCGGCTCGAGGCCAACGTGAAGCTGCAGCAGGGCTTTGGGATCCAGACGTCACTCATCGGCGTGGAGGAGCTCGTCGAGCTGGTGCCGGGGCTGGAATCCGAAGACGTCGGCGCGGTGGCATACGAACCCGAGAGCGGCTACGCCGACCCGCACCTCACCGTGAACGGCTTCGCCGAGGCGGCCAAGCGGCACGGCGCGACCATTGTCGTGGACTGTGAGGTGACGGGCATCCGCATGGCCGGCGACAAGGTCGTCGGAGTGGACACCACCAAGGGGCCGTTCGACGCTCCCGTCGTGGTGAACTGTGCCGGGCCGTGGGGCGCCCGTGTCGCGGCGCTGGCGGGTGTGGAGGTGCCGATCGACTCCTGCCGGGTGCAGGTGGCGGTGTTCCGACGCCCCCCGAACTTCGTCACCCATCCCGTGGTGATGGACCTGGTCAACGGCGTCTATCTGCGGGCCGAGACGGGCAACCTCACCCTGGTGGGCTCGATCGACCCGGGGGAGGCGAGCGCTGTCGTCGATCCCGACGACTACGCCGAGCACTCCGACGCGGAGTTCGAGATGGAGATGGGTGAGCAGTTCGTGCGCCGCTACCCACCCATGGAGTCGAGCGAGTCCATGGGCGGCTACGCATCGCTCTACGCCGTTACGCCCGATTGGCATCCCATCATCGATGAGCTGCCTCCGGGGAGCGGCTGCTACGTCTGCTCGGGGTTCAGCGGGCACGGGTACAAGCTGGGACCGGCAGTGGGGCTGATGGTCGCCGACCTCATCACCAAGGTGAGCGATCCCGAGTTTTCGGCGGACCTCTTCCGCCTCAGCCGCTACGAGGAGAACACGCCCGTCCGAGGGCAGTACGAGTACAGCATCGCCGGATGAGCGCAGGGACCGATCCTCACGTCGTCGTGGTCGGGGGAGGCGTGATCGGCGTCTCCTGCGCCTACTTCCTCGCGCGGCGCGGCGCACGCGTCACCCTGCTGGAGCGCGACGAGGTCGGCAGCGGCGCGTCGTTCGGAAACGCCGGGTGCATCGCTCCCGGCCACGGGCCGCTCAACAAGCCGGGTCGCGTGAAGCAGGCCCTGAGATCTCTGCTGGACGACACCAGCCCCCTCTACATCGCTCCACGGTGGGATCCCGAGCTGATGCGCTGGCTGCGCCTGTTCAGCCGGTTCTGCAACGCCGAGCACCAGAAGCATGCGCTGCGGGCGTTGGCCCCCTTGAGCCGTGAGACGACCGGACTGTTCCGCGAGCTGGTGCGGGGGGAAGCGATCGACTGCGGCTATCGGCCGGAGGGGTACTACGAAGTATTCCTCACCAAGAAGGCCCTCGCGGCGGCGACGCACGAGGCAGCGCTCATCCGGCAGCACGGATTCGGGGCCGACCCGCTGAGTGGCGACGCGATGCGCGAGCGGGAGCCCGCGCTCAACCGCCGCGTCGTCGGGGGAGTGTTCCTACGCGGCGGCGCCAGCATCAATCCGCACCGGTTCGTGACCGGGCTCGCCGAGCGGGCGGGACGGTATGGGGCCGTGGTACGCACCGGCGTGGCGGTGTCGGCGGTCGCGACCAGGGGCCGCGAGGTCACGGGAGTGGAGACGGCCGACGGGGAGACGATTCCCGCCGACGTCGTGGTGCTCGCCACCGGCGCATACAGCATCGAGCTGGTGCACCAGCTGGGCTGCCGCTACCCCCTGCAAGCCGGCAAGGGGTATCACCGCGACCGGAAAATCCGCGAAGGGGAGACGCTGGCGTTGCGGGCGACGTGCATGCTGGGGGAGCGATCGGTGTTCTGCACGCCCATGGACGGTTCCGTGCGGTTTGCCGGTACCATGGAGTTCTCGGGCGTGAACCATGAGATGCGCCGGTCCCGCCTGGAGCAACTCACGAAGTCGGCGAGGCAGTACCTCACCGGCATCGGGGGAACCTCGGCGCACTCGGAGTGGTGCGGGCTGCGCCCGTGTATCGCCGACGGTCTGCCGGTCGTGGGGCCGGTGCCCGGCTACCGCGGTGCGTACGTCGCCACCGGGCACGCGATGCTGGGGCTCACGCTGGGGCCGGTGACGGGCATGCTGGTCAGCGAGTACGTGCTCGACGGGAAACCCTCGCTGGATCTCACGGCC
>JBDHBX010000050.1:0-10951 GCA_039592335.1 Gemmatimonadota bacterium
GGACCCGGCACAGGCTGCGGAGCTGGACGAGTTCCTGCGCTACTGCACGCCGGAGATGGTGCTCTTCGACCTGGGTGCGCACTTCGGTGTGTTCTCCCTCGCCGCGTTGCACCACGGCGGTTTGGAGGCCCACGCGGTTGCAGTCGAGCCATCTCCCTCCGCCGCACGCATGCTGTGCATCGAAGCGCGCTTGAACGGGGTGCAGGATCGACTGAGGGTGGTACGGGCAGCGGCCGGAGAGACCGCCGGCTGGCAGGAGATGCTCGCCGTGGGGGTGCTGGCCGACGGGTACTTCGTGACGGCCGATGCCGACCGGCCGCGCACCGAGCTCACGGGCGTGCGCACGGTGTGCATCGATTCGTTGGTGCGCGAGGCAGGACGGCACCCGACCCATGTCAAGATCGACGTGGAGGGCGCCGAGGCCGCTGCCCTGCGCGGTGGGCGGGAAACCCTGTCGACCAAGCCGCACCCGGTCGTGTTCCTGGAGCTCCACAACAAGATGGCCCGGGCGGGCGGGCGGGACCCCCGGGAGTCCCTGGCACTGCTCGCCGCCTACGGTTACGATCAGTTCGAGGTGAACGGGCGTCCGGCTTCGGGTGAGGAGCTGCTCACACCTGCCATCGTACGGCTCGTGGCCAGCTCGGGCGGCATCAGACCCTGAGGCGGCGCCCGGCAAGACCGGCTTCACGCTGGATTCAGGGTTCTCTTAGGGAGGCCCGCTGAGGTTGAGGAGACCTTCGCTCGAGGAGGTGCGACATGGCCGCGGAAACCAGCAAGATCGATCCGATCGTCGAACGACGTCTCTCGGCAATCGAGACGCGCGTGGCCGAGCTGGCGGAGCAGGTCACCCAGCTGGCGCACATCCTGGGGAAGCAGGACAAGCTGGCCAAGGAGATCGCGACGATCAAATACGAATCGCGGGAGGCGGAGCAGTACTGAAGCGCAGTCGCCGATCGCGCCACGCGTAGCGCCGGGGAACGAGAACGGGGAACGGTACGACAACACAGTACCGATCCCCGTTTGCCCTTGCCTGTTCCCTCCGCTGACGTGGGAGCCGGACCCTACTCGTATCGTAACGCCTGCACCGGATCCACCAGCGTGGCCCGCCGCGCGGGCACGTAGGTCGCCAGCATGCCGACGACAAACAGCACCACGGTGATCAGGAAGAAGATCGCCGGGTCCCACGGCTCCACCTCGAACAAAATGATCTCGAGTCCGCGCGACAGCAGCGCGGCGATCCCCAGCCCCAGGAACAACCCCAGCCCCAGCTGCAACAGGCCCTGCTTCAGGACCAGCTTCAGTACGTCGGACGCCTGGGCGCCGAGCGCCATGCGCACGCCCAGCTCCTGGGTCCGGCGGCTTACGTAGAACGCCATCACGCCGTACAGGCCCACCGCCCCCAAGAACAGCGCCGCCGCACCGAACACGACGAACAGGGTGCTGAACACCTTGTAGAACCAGGTGTTCTCCGCGACCTCCTCCGCGACCGTCCTGACCCAGTAGATCGGCAGATCGGAGTCGACCGCCATCACCTCGTCCCGCAGCACGGGCGCCAGCGCCGACGGGCCTCCCCCAGCCGGTCGCACCGCGATGCTGAGGAAGCGCGCGTCGCTCTGTGACAGGGGCACGTAGAATCCTTCAGGCTCCTCGTTCTCCGGCGGATCCAGGTACATGTCCGGCACCACACCCACAATCGTGAGCCACGGCTCCTCCGACTCCGACTCACCGACGCGGATGCGCCGCCCGATGGGACTCTCACCCGGGAAGTACCGCTCCGCGAACGGCAGGTTCACGAGCGCCACCGGCAGGTTGTCGCGCGTGTCCTGCGTGCCGAAGTCGCGGCCCTGTAGCACGCTCACGCCGAAGGTCTCGAAGTGGTTGGGCGTGGCGATGATCTGACGCGCGCGGGGGTAGTCCTGGTCGGCCTCGTAGATCTCGCCCTCCACCGCGAAGTTGGGGCGTCCGCCCCGGCCGGTCGTGGGCAGGCCGGAGGAGAGCGATGCCACCGACACCATGGGGTGCGCGTCGAGCCGCGCCACGAGCTCCTCGTAGAACTGCAGCCGCACGATCTCGTCCGGATAGTCGCTCACGAACAGGCCGACCCGCGCGGTCATCACGTTTTCCGTTTCGAAGCCGAACTCGAGGTTGCCCAGGTTCACGACGCTCTTGATCATGAGTCCCGCCGCCACGAGCAGCCCGCACGACAGGGCGATCTCCGCCACCACCAGGCTCTTGCTGAGCTTGCCGATGCGCAGGCTCGACGTGCCGCGCGACTCGTCCTTGAGGATCTCGTTCACCTTGGCGCCGGACGCCTTGAGCGCAGGCAGGATGCCGGCCATCACCGCCGCCACCACGGTCAGCGCGACCGCGAACAGCAGCACCGACCCGTCGAGCTGGAAGACCATCCAGAACGGTGGCTCGGCCTGCGCCACGGCGTTGTCCCACAGACGGATGCCGACCCAGGCGATCAGGAGCCCGAGCCCCGCACCCACGACCGCCAGGGTGAAGGTCTCCGACAGGAACTGCGTCACGATGCGCCAGCGGCCCGCCCCCAGCGCCGAGCGGATCGCCAGCTCCTTGCTGCGCACCGACACGCGGGCGAGCAGCAGGTTGGCCACGTTGACGCACGCGATGACCAGCACGAGGAAGACCGCCGCCAACATGGTGTACAGCAGGGCGGAGAGTTCCGAGCCCACGAACTCATCGGTGTAGGGATTGACGGTGGCGCCCACGCCCTCGTTCGTCTCGGGGTACTCCATGGCCAGCCGCTGCGCGATGGTCGAGAGTTCGGCCTGCGCCACCTCCCGTGACACGCCGTCCTTGAGCCGCCCGAATACGGCGAGCCCGGTCCCCTCACCCCGTTCCATTTGGCTGGGGTCCTGCCGGTAGGGCACCCACAACTGGTGGTTCATGGGGAAGAAGAAGCCCTGGGCCATCACGCCGACGATGGTCGTGACCTCGCCATTCATCCGCACGGTGTGCCCGATGATCTCAGGATCGCCGCCGAACTGGTTCTGCCACAGGGTGTATCCCAAGATGGCCACGTGCGGCGAGCCGGGTTGGTCCTCGCCCTCCACGAACAGGCGGCCCAGCAGCGGCGGCACCCGCAGCATGTCGAGCCCGCCGGACATCATGAAGGCCCCGGTGAAGCGCTCGGGGCGGCCCTCCAGCCCGCTCACGTTCACCGTCCCGGAGTAGAATCCCCCGAGATTCTCGAACGAGGTCTGCTGCTCCCGCCAGTCGAGGAAATCGTGCACCGCGACGCCCATCTGCTGGATGTCCTCGGCCACGTTGTTGCGGCTGAGGAACATCAGGCGGTGCGACTCCTCGAACGGCAGGCCGCGGAAGATCACCCCGTAGGTGATCGAGAACATGGTGGTGGTGAGCCCGATTCCCAGCGCCAGGGCGATGACGGAGACCACCGTGTTGCCCGGGGCCTTGAGCAGCATGCGGGCGCTGTACTTGAAGTCCTTCCAGAGCGATTCCATGGGACGCCCCTACCCGTTTGCGGCCTGCTTCATCTCGAAGCCGGCCTCCTCGAGCTCGTGCAGCTTGGTGCCGTTGCCGTTCTCCTCCCTCACGATCTGACCGTCGAACAGGTGGATCGCGCGGTCGGCGTGATCGGCGTAGCGGGGATCGTGCGTCACCATGCAGATCGTGGCGCCCTCCCGATGCAGCTCGTCGAGCAGGTTCATCACCGCCTCGCCGTTCTTCGAGTCGAGGTTCCCCGTGGGCTCGTCGGCCAGGAGGATGAGCGGCCGCCCCGCGATGGCACGGGCCACCGCGACGCGCTGCTGCTGACCGCCGGAGAGCTGCGAGGGGTAGTGCTTGGCACGGTGGCTCATCTGGACGCGCTCCAGCGCCTCGGTGACCCGCTCCTGCCGCTCGCCCTTGGGGATGTCGCGGTAGGTGAGCGGCAGCTCGACGTTCTCGTGCACCGTGAGATCGCCGATCAAGTTGAACGCCTGGAAGATGAACCCGATCTGCCGGTTGCGGACGTAGGCGCGGTCGCGCCGCGACAGGTTGGAAACCGTCTCGCCGCTGAGGTAGTAGGTGCCGTCGCTCGGGGTGTCGAGCAGGCCCAGGATCGACAGCAAGGTGCTCTTGCCGCATCCCGAGGGCCCGGCGATCGCCACGTACTCGCCCTCCTTGACGTCCAGGTTCACCCCGGCGAGCGCGTGCGTCTCCACCTCGTCGGTATAGAAGACCTTGCGCAGGTCCTCGAGCTTGATGAGCGATCCGTTCGTGGTAACCATGTCTGCTCCTTGTTAACGCAGCCGGACCAGATCTTCGTCGTCCCACTGCGACATATCCGAGAGAATCACCTGGTCTCCCTCGACCAACCCTTCGAGAATCTCGATCGAGTTCACCGAGCCGCGACCCAGCCGCACGCGCACCCGCTCCGCGTGGTCGCCGTCGGCACTCACGCGGAACAGGCCGACGGTACTGCCCGACTGCCCGAACACCGGCCGCCCCACATACAGCACATTCTCCAGCCGCTCGATCTCGATCATCCCGTCCACGGAGAGATCGGGGCGCGCGCCCGGGGGCAATTCCCCGTCCAGCGCCACGTCCACGTTCACCGCCCCGCTCTGCACGGCGGGGTCGATGCGGATCACGCGGCCGGGAATGGTGTCAGTCCGGGTGTCGATGAGCGCCCGCAGTCCCACCGTCACGTCGCGCGCCTGCACCTCGGGGATGCGCACGACGGCCTTGAGCCGCTCGGGCTGCACCACCTTGGCGAGCGTCTGGCCGGACAGCACCCACTGCCCCTCCTCCACCGCGATCTCCTGGAGCACGCCGGGGGTGCCGGCCACGACCCGCATCGACGCGATGCGTTCGCGATGGAAGCGCACGATGTTCCGGAGCCGCGTGACCTGCGAGTCCTGCACCGCGAGCTGCTCCCCAATGGCGCCCGCCTGGATCTCCAACCGCTGGCGCTCGATGTCGAGGCGCGTGGCCATTTCTTCGGCCCGCTCCTTGGCGCTCTGGGCCTCCGACGCCGCCATGAGGTTGCGTTGCACCAATTCGTCGGCGGCGTCGGCGTTGCGCTTCGCCTCCAGGTATTGGGCGCGGGTGGACGCGACGACCCCCTCCTGGTTGAGGCGTTGGGTCTCGAGCGTCGTGCGGAGGGTGACGAGTTGGGCCTGGGCGGCCGACAGCTGCCGCTCGGCCTCGAGCAGCTCGAGTTGGACGTCGGGATTGCTCAGCTCGAGCAGGACCGTGGCCGGCTCCACCCGGGTGCCCGGATCGAGGTAGCGGCGCTCCACACGACCGGCCGTGACGGCGGGCACCCAGCGGATCTGCTCGGGAACGAGCGTGCCGGGGCCGCGCACCTGGCGCAGCATGGTGCCGCGCTGCACGACGTCGACGAACACGGTGGAGCGATCCACCGAGGGGGCAGCCGGCTGGATCCCGAACACGGCGATCGCCACGAACGCAACGGCCGTGAAGGCTCCGGCGCCGTACACGTATTTCCGCTTCCGCTTGCGAGGCGCGCGTGGAATGTCCAAGCCGCACCCTCCTTCCTCGTCCCACCAGGCCCTACGGCGTGGAGATCGGGAAGTTTCCGCAGCGCTTGGGCTTAGCCGCCAAAGAGGCCCGCCGGCAATTGCCAGCGGGCCTCTTTCAATTATCTGCCTGTCGCGAGCTACTCGTACCTGAGCGCCTGCACGGAATCCACCAGCGTGGCTCGCCGGGCCGGCAGGTAGGTCGCCAACATCCCGGCAGCGAACAGCACCAGCGAGATCAGGAAGAAGATCACCGGATCCCACGGCTCCACCTCGAACAACACGATCTCGAGCCCGCGAGAGAGCAGCGCGGCGATGCCCAGGCCTAGGAACAATCCGATGCCGAGCTGCACCAGACCCTGACGCATGACCAACTGCAGCACATCGCCGGTCTGGGCCCCGAGCGCCATGCGCACGCCCAGCTCCTGCGTACGGCGGCTCACCGAGAAGGCCATCACACCGTACAGGCCCACGGCGCCGAGGAACAGCGCCACCACGCCGAACACCATGAACAGCACGCCGAAGACCCGCGTCCAGGGTGTTGACCCAATAGAGCGGCAGATCGGAATCGATGCCAATCACTTCGTCGCGCACCGTCGGCGCGAGGGTCATCGCGGAGCCTCCCGCCGCCCGCAATGAGATGCTGAGGAAGCGGGCGTCGCTCTGAGCGAGCGGCACGTAGATCCCCTCCGGGTCCTCGTTGTCCACGCTCCCCAAGTACATGTCCTGCGCTACCCCCACAATCGTGAGCCACGGTTCCTCAGTCTCGGAGTCGCCGATGCGAATGCGCCGTCCGATGGGACTCTCGCCGGGGAAATAGCGCTCAGCGAACGGCTCGTTCACGATCGCCACCGGCAGGTTGTCACGGGTGTCCTGGGTGCCGAAGTCACGGCCCTGCAGGATGCCGACGCCGAAGGTCTCGAAGTGGCCCGGCGTCACCATCACGCGCCGCGCGAGTGGGTGGTCGCCGATCCCCATGACGGCCACCGCTACGAGGGCGAACACGGCAGCGGCCCCGATGCCGTAGAGGTACTTCTTCCTTTGCCTTCGCGGTGCCCGTGGGATGTCCACGCTGACCCCCGGATCTGGTGAGTGCATCACCTAACCGATTACCGTTATAGCACTTACGTCAATCTGGAACGGACACATCGGCTTTCGGTCTCGGTGGCACCACGCGGCTGGGGTTGGGGAAGTCTCGGGGCGAGGGCGGCGAGCCTCGCAACCCGCCGCGGGGACTCTTAACTTGGATCTAGGACCTCATCCGGCCCGCGGGGTAATCACCGGGAATGGCGCACCGAATCCTGCCACGCTCGCTCTGCCATCTGGTTCTGCTGGCGGCCGCTGCGGCCGCGACGGCCAAGGCGCAGGACACGAGCACGCCCAGCTCGCTCGCGCTCAGCGAGACTCTGGATTCCAGCACCGCCACGGAGCAGCAGTCACCCGATCCGGGCCCGTACTTCTATCGAGATCTGGCGTACGGAAGCGATGCCTCCTTCGGACCGTTTGCGGTGATCCTCAACAAGGGGTTCGCCCTGTCGGCTACCGAAGGCAAGAGCCGGAGGATCGCAGATTTCCCGTATGGAGTCGGCGGGGTCGCCGACGCGTTGGCTCACCCAGGGGCTGCCATCGAGCGCTCGGGTGGGTGGTGGCAATTCGTGCGCCAGGAGATGCTCCCGCTCTCGTACAAGAACCAGGACCAGAAGTGGTACACCAACTACACGGGCCACGTGATCGAGGGAGGGATCTACTGGCGCAAGCTCAAGGAGTGGTACGAGGCGCGCGACGTGCCGCTCCCGGGGCTCATGTCGGGTCTGACGACGATGTCCGCGGCGTTCCTGAACGAGATCTACGAGCTCGATGGGGCGAAGAGCGGGAACTCCGGCACCGTTGCGGACCTGTACTTCTTCGACCTGGCCGGCATACTCCTCTTCTCATTTGACGGTGTTTCCCGGTTCTTCGCGAACACGCTGCACGCAGACGTATGGACCGGGCAGGCGTCGATCGTGTTTCCATCCGGAGAAGTGGACAACAACTTCTCCCACCTGCACTTCAAGTTCCCCTTTCCGTGGGGACTGGTTCCCAAGTCCTCGATCTTCTTCTGGACCGGGATCGGTGGCGGGCTGGGGCTCACGCTGCATCGCGGCAATGGCCTGGACATCAGCTTTGGCGCAGGCATTGACGCGCAACGCATGAACGTGGATCCGGTCACTGGAGAGGAAACCGCGAAGCTCGCCCTCGGCGCCGGCCTGTTCGTGGACCAGAACGGCTCGCTTCTGGCGAGCGCGCATGTTAGCGAGGTCGCACACCGGCTCCTACGGGTCAACCTGTACCCTGGCTTGGTCGGCGGCCCGGGCCGGAACCTGGGGGTGTGGATGGCTCTGGACCACGATTTCCGGCCGCGGGTCGGAATCAGCAGTCGGTACTGGCTCGGGGCCGGGCTGGGAGTGGGACGGTAGTAGCGCCGAGCTGCTACGTCGCCACCGCCGCTCCCTCCAGCACTTCGGCGGTGTGCCCCAGCGCCCACTCGAGGTCGGCCTTTTCGACCACCAGTGGAGGGGCGAAGCGCACGACCTGCTCGTGCGTCTCCTTGGCCAGGATGCCGTGCTTCATGAGGCCCTCGCAGAAGGGACGCGCCGGGCCGCTCTTGTGCTTGATCTCGACGCCGATCATGAGGCCCCTGCCCCGCACTTCCTGGACGTGGGGCGAGCCGATGGCGCGCAGCTGCGCCATGAACCAGTCGCCCAGCTCGCAGGCCCGCTCGGGCAGCTTCTCGTTGACGATGACCTGGAGCGCCGCCCGAGCCACCGCGGCGCCCAGCGGGTTCCCGCCGAAGGTGGAGCCGTGGTCGCCGGGAGCGAACACGCCCATCACCTCTTCCCCGGCGAGCATCGCGGAGACGGGATAGAAGCCGCCACTCAAGGCCTTGCCGACAACCATGACGTCGGGCTTCACCCCTTCCCAGTCACAGCAGAAGAATCGGCCGGTGCGACCCAGCCCTGTCTGGATCTCGTCGGCCACCAGGAGCACGTTGTGCGCCTCGCAGATCTCTGCGACCCGGCGCAGGTACCCCTCGGGCGGCACGATGACCCCGCCCTCCCCCTGGAGCGGCTCGAACAGGAAGGCCGCCGTGTTGGGCGTGATGGCCGCCTCGAGTGCCGCCGCATCACCGTAGGGAATGACTGTGAAGCCCGGAGTCAGCGGGCCGAACCCTTCGCGATATGCCTCTTCCGTCGAGAACGACACGACGGTGGTGGTGCGCCCGTGGAAGTTGTTCGAGCACACGACGATCTCCGCCTGGTCGGCCGGAATCCCCTTCACCCGATAGCCCCAGCGCCGCACCGCCTTGATCGCCGTCTCCACTGCCTCGGCCCCCGAGTTCATCGGGAGCGCCTTTTCGTAGCCGGCCAGCTCGCACAGCTCGCGCAGGAACGGCCCCATCTGGTCGTTGTGGAAGGCGCGCGACGTCAGGGTGAGCCGGTCGACTTGCTGCTTCGCCGCCTCGACGATCGCCGGGTGGCGATGCCCCTGGTTGACCGCAGAGTAGGCGGCGAGGCAGTCGAGGTACTTCTTGCCCTCGATGTCCCACACCCAGGCTCCCTCTCCCTTCGACAGGATGATGGGGAGCGGGTGGTAATTGTGCGCGCTGTAGCGGTCGACCTCGGCCAGATAGTCGGCGGTGTTCATGGACATCCTCATGTGACCGGTTGGGTTACTTGGCGTCGGCTGCCCCGGGGAGCTTGCGTCCCTCCCGCTGCTGCTGGATGACTCGCTCGGCGAAATCGAGGCGTTCCTCGGCATCCACGAACCGCTCGTGCGTGCCGGCGGCCAACTCGAGCAGCCGTTCCTCGTTCTGCGCCAGCCGTCCGTCCATCTCCTCCACCTTGCGGGACAGCCCGGGGTCGCCGCTGTGGCTGCTCAGACGCTTGGCGACCGCCGGAGCCACCTTCGAGGCGAAGATGATGAACGCGATGCCGATGAGGAGCTCACCCATATCTCAGACTGGAATCTACAGACTCTGACCGGGTCGGGAACCAGGCCGGGCCCTTCCGTGGTTTCGCTCGCAGCACACTTCTCCAACGGAGCCGCCGGATGCGGGGTTTCATCACGTTCATGCGAGGCGTCCTGCGATCGTCCATTGCGATCCAGCTCTGGTTGCTCGTCATGGCAGGCATCAACGCCGTGGTGCCGTTGCTCTACCTGGAGCGCGTCGAGGCCCGCGTGGTCCTGGCCACCATACTCGTCGCGGCGACCTCGATGTTCGCCCTCACCAGCCGGTTCGGTTTCACCCGCATCCTGGGACTGGCTCACGTCCCTTGGCTCGTCCTCGTTCCCTACCTGGTGACCCGACTCGGCGAGATCCCGGCCGACGACTTCTTCGGCATGTGGATCCGGGGAGTGATTCTCGTGAACGGCACGTCGCTGGTGTTCGACGCGGCAGACGTGATCCGCTACGCCCGGGGGGAGCGGGCCCCGATGGTGGAAGGTCTGTAGCGGAATTCCATGTCGCCTAGTCCGTCCCCTTCTCGGGCAGCTGGCTCAGCAGCTCCTCCAGCAACCGATTGAACGTCTCCGGATCCTCCATCATGGCAAAGTGGCCCACGCCGTCCATGATCCGCACTTCCATGGACGGGGCGTAGCGCCGCAGCGACTCGACGTTGGTCGGGCTGCGCGCGGCGTTGATCGCTCCGAGCGGCGCCTCGACGGCCCGCAGCGCCCCCTCACCCTGCTCGCTCCACCAGAGGTACGAGTTCTCGGACACCGCCAGCGCGATCCCGGGCGGCGCCGCACCCATGTCCACGGCCACGCGATCTACCAGCGCCGAGTCCGCGCCCGGCGCGAACATCATCGCCCGCACGATCGATTCGGTCATCTCCGCAAAGTTGTCGCGCAGCGGCTCCAGGATCATCCGGACCTGCTCGGCGGAGAGCTTCATCTCCGGGTCGTACCAAGCCTCGACACCCACCACCCCCGCCAGCCGGTCGGAAATGCGGCGGGCCGCCTCGAGCACCACGAAGCCGCCCACCGAATGGCCGATCAGGACGACCTCCTCGAGCCCGAGCTGCTCCACCACGGTGGCCACGTCCTCGCCGAACGCCTCGACCGTCCACTCCTCGCGTCCGGTTCCCGACTCACCGTGTCCCGGGAGATCGATGGTGACCACCCGGTGACGCGGCGCGAAGTGGCCCAGCTGGGCATCCCAATACGTCCGATCGCACGCCCAGCCGTGCACGAACACCAGAGCCGGCCCGCCCATGCCACGTGCGGCGTAGCGGATCGGTACGCCGTCTCCGGAGAGGACCTCTCCGGTAGTGACCTCCCCGATGCACGAGGCGGTGAGCAAAGCGAGCAGCACTGGGACGGACAGTCGGGCGCCGGTCATGAACGAGACTCCGTGCGAGGTGCCGGAGAAGATGCCCAGGGAGGCCGGGTTGGGACAAGCG
>JBDHBX010000051.1:0-5471 GCA_039592335.1 Gemmatimonadota bacterium
CACCGTCTCCTTTGACGAACTCGTGAGGATGATGGTGGACGCCGATCTCGAGCGGATGCAGAAGGGGAACACCACCAGGTGAGGGTGCTGGTGACCGGGGCCGACGGGTTCGTCGGCTCCTGGCTGGTACCGAGGCTGCTGGAGGACCGGCACGTGGTGGTGGCCGGTGTGCGGCCGGGACAGCCGCTGTTCGCGGCGGGGGCCCCGGCGCCGTGGACCGGCGACGTGCCCGTCGTGCCGCTCGAGCTGCTGGACGGCGCGTCGATCGACGCCGTGCTGACCCGAGGGTTCGATGCCGTGGTACACCTGGCGGCAGTCTCCTCGGGGGGCGACGCGGGCCGCAACCCGGCCGAGGCGTGGGACATCAACGCTGGCGGGACGGCGCGGCTGGCCGAGGGGCTCACTCGTGCGCGCCGCGCCGGTGGGGGCGATCCGATATTGCTCCTCGCGTCCACGGCGGAAGTGTACGGTGCGGGGCCGGACTCGCCGCGCGTGGAGGACGATCCCACCGAGCCCTGCTCGCCCTATGCCGCCTCGAAGCTCGCGGGGGAAACGGCAGCGTTGGAAGCGCACCGGCGCACCGGCCTCAAGGCGATCGTCACGCGGGCGTTCGCGCACACGGGCAAGGGACAGGACACCCGCTTCGTCGTGCCGGCCTTCGCGCGGCGCCTGCTGAAAGCCAAGAAGAACGGCGCAACGAGGGTCAAGGTCGGCAACCTCACGCCGGTGCGGGAGTTCATGCACGTGTCGGATGTGGTGAATGCCTACGTCGCGCTGCTGGAGCAGGGGGAGCCAGGCGAGGTCTACAACGTCGCATCGGGGCGGGCGGTGAAGCTGGGCGACATCTTCGGCATGCTCGCGACGATCGTGGAGCATCCGGCCCAGCCCGAGACCGATCCCGAGCTGGTGCGCCCGGCCGACATTCAGTATCTGGTGGGGGACAGCACCAAGCTCAGGCAGCGAACCGGGTGGGAGCCGAAGGTCTCGTTGGAGCAGACCCTGGCCGAGGTCGTGGATGCCCAAGCGCACTGACATCGAGACGATCCTGCTGATCGGCTCCGGCCCGATCGTGATCGGGCAGGCGGCGGAGTTCGACTACTCGGGCACGCAGGCCGTGAAGGCCCTCAAGGAAGAGGGCTACCGCGTCGTGCTGGTGAATTCCAATCCCGCCACCATCATGACCGATCCGGAGCTGGCCGACCGCACCTACGTGGAGCCGGTCACGCCCGAGTGGGTCGCGCAGGTGATCGAGCGCGAACGGCCCGACGCGCTGCTGCCCACCATGGGCGGGCAGACCGCCCTCAACGTGGCCATGGCGCTGGTGCGCGACGGTACGCTCGAGAAGTTCGGCGTGGAGCTGATCGGCGCCAACGAGCGCGCCATCCTCATGGCGGAGGACCGGCGCGAGTTCGGCAAGGCCATGGAGCGGATCGGGCTCGCGGTGCCCCGCGGGGGGGTGGCCGGCTCGCACGAGGAGGCGATGCAGCTGGTGGAGGAGGTGGGCTACCCCGCCATCATCCGGCCGTCGTTCACGCTGGGCGGCACGGGCGGTGGTGTCGCCTACAACCGCGAGGAGTACGAGGAGCAGGTACGCCGCGCGCTCGACCTCTCACCCGTGGGCTCCGCGCTCATCGAGCAGTCGGTGCTCGGGTGGAAGGAGTTCGAGCTGGAGGTGATGCGGGACGGTCGCGACAACGTGGTGATCGTCTGCTCCATCGAGAACTTCGACCCGATGGGCGTGCACACGGGCGACTCCATCACGGTGGCCCCGGCCATGACGCTCACCGACCGCGAGTACCAGGTGATGCGGGATGCGTCGATCGCGATCATTCGCGAGGTCGGTGTGGCGGCCGGCGGCTGCAACATCCAGTTCGCGCTGAATCCCGAGAACGGCGAGATGCTGGCCATCGAGATGAACCCGCGGGTGTCGCGCTCGTCGGCCCTCGCCTCGAAGGCCACCGGCTTCCCCATCGCCCGCATCGGCACGAAGGTCGCGGTGGGCTACACGCTGGACGAGCTGCCCAACGACATCACCAAGACGACGCCCGCCTCGTTCGAGCCGGTGCTCGACTACGTAGTGGTCAAGTTTCCGCGGTTCGCGTTCGAGAAGTTCCCCACCGCCGACCACCGACTCACGACGCAGATGAAGTCGGTGGGCGAGTCGATGGCCATCGGCCGCACCTTCAAGGAGGCGTTCCAGAAGGGCCTGCGGGCGTTGGAGGTGGGCCGGCCCGGCTGGGTGATCGGCGAGACGTTGGAGGACGACCGGCTCGAGTCGGACGACCCCGCCGAGATCAAGCTCGCCCTGCGCACGCCCACCTCCGAGCGGGTGTTCCAGCTCAAGCGCGCCATGCTGGCGCGCATCCCCATCGAGGAGATTGCCGAGCTCACGGGCATCGATCGCTGGTTCCTGGCGCAGCTGCGCGACCTGATCGAGGCGGAGGACCGCTTCCGCAGCACCGATTCGGTGGTGGACGAGGACTTGCTGCGCCACATGAAGCGGCTCGGCTTCTCCGACCGGCAGCTGGCCGACCTGCGGGGCATCACCGAGGACGAGGTCCGCGAGCTGCGCTGGCGGCTCGGGTTGCACCCCGGCTACAAGGTGGTGGATACCTGCGCCGGCGAGTTCCCGTCGGCCACGCCGTACTACTACTCGTCGTACGAGGAGGAAAACGAGTCGGAGCCGCTGGGACAGGACGGCATCGTGATCCTGGGCAGCGGGCCCAACCGGATCGGGCAGGGCGTGGAGTTCGACTACTGCTGCGTGCGGGCGGGGCTCGCGCTCAGGGAGCTGGGCTACAAGACCATCATGGTCAACTCCAACCCCGAGACCGTCTCCACCGACTTCGACATCTCCGACAAGCTCTACTTCGAGCCGCTCACGCTGGAGGACGTGCTGGAGATCGTACGGGTCGAGCAGGCGCGCGGCGTCATCGTGCAGCTCGGCGGCCAGACGCCGCTCAAGCTGGCCAAGGCACTCGAGGCGGCGGGCATCCCCATTCTCGGCACCAGTCCCGATGCGATCGACGTCGCGGAAGATCGGCGTCGCTTCGAGGCGCTGGCCCGGAAGCTGGGCGTGACGCAGCCGCCCAACGGCACGGTGACCGCCGAAGATGAGGCGATCGCCGTGGCGGCCGAGGTGGGTTACCCCGTGCTGGTGCGCCCCTCTTACGTGCTGGGTGGCCGCGCCATGGAGATCGTGTACGACGAGGCGTCGCTCCGGAACTACTTCCGCCACGCCGTGCGCGCCTCGCCCGAGCACCCGGTGCTCATCGACCGCTTCCTGGAGGATGCGTTCGAGGCCGACGTGGACGCGATTGCCGACGGCAACCGCTGTGTGATCGGTGGGGTGATGCAGCACATCGAGGACGCCGGCGTACACTCGGGCGACTCGGCGTGCGTACTGCCGCCGTATCTGCTCGAGGAGCACCACGTGGAGGAGATGCGGCGCCACACGAAGGCCTTTGCCGAGGCGCTCGGGGTGGTGGGACTGATCAACGTGCAGTACGCGGTGCGGGACGGGACGGTGTACGTGCTGGAGGTGAATCCCCGTGGCTCGCGCACCGTGCCGTTCGTGAGCAAGGCGACCGGCGTGCCGCTGGCGAAGCTGGCGGCGGCCGTCATGACGGGGCACACCCTCGATGAGTTGGGGGTGGGCGATGAGATCCCCATGCCGTACGTCGCCGTGAAAGAAGCCGTCTTTCCCTTCTCCAAGCTGCCCAACGTGGACACGCTGCTGGGGCCGGAGATGCGCTCGACTGGCGAAGTCATGGGCATCGCCGACTCGTTCGGCATGGCGTTCGCCAAGGCGCAGCTCGGGGCCGACCAGGGGCTCCCGCTCGAGGGCGGGGTGTTCGTCACGGTGAACGACCTCGACAAGCCCACCGTGCTGCCCATCGTGCGGCGGTTCCACGAGATGGGCTTCCGGCTCTATGCCACCGAGGGCACCTCGCGCTACCTGCGGGCTCGCGGCATCCCGGCCGAGTTCGTTGCCAAGGTGTACGAGGGCCGGCCCAATCCGGCCGACCTCATCGTGTCGGGCGACGTGAAGCTTCTCATCAACACGCCGCTCGGGAAGCTCACGCAGCGCGACGACTACTACATCCGCCGCGCCGCCTTGCAGCATCGCGTGCCGTACATGACCACCATGTCGGCGGCGAGCGCGGCGTGCGACGCGGTCCTGGCGCTGAAGAGCCGCGCGGGCGGGGTGCGGTGTCTGCAGGAGTGGTACGAGATCGCAGGGGGCCTCCCTGGCGCTGCCACCCCGCCGGGAAGTGCGAAGCGGGAACTGGGAAGTGTGCCGCGACATAATGTCACTGCGGTGCCGCCCGGGGCGGCGACGGGTGATAGGACTTCCCGGGAGCAGGGCGCGTGACCACCACCGCGCTGCGTGAGCTGGCATCGCGCATCCACGGCGCGGTCCGGTTCGATGAGCCCCTCGCCGGGTACACGACGTACCGCATCGGCGGGCCGGCCGCGGCGATGGTGCTGCCCGCGACGACCGACGACGTCGTCCAGGCGCTGCAGTTCGCGGCAGAAACCGGAACGCCGTGGCTCGCGCTCGGCCTCGGCTCCAACGTGCTGGTCTCAGATCGCGGCTTCGACGGCATCGTGATCCGGTTGGGCAAAGGCCTGGACGCGGTACAGCGCGGTGCCCACGGCGACGAGATGCGCTGGACGGTCGGCGCGGGGGTGCCAACCCCGCTGCTCGCGCGACACACGGCGGAGGCGGGCCTCGCGGGGGTGCACCGCCTGGTCGGCGTGCCCGGTACGGTGGGCGGCGGCGTGTTCATGAATGCCGGCGCGCACGGGCAGGACTTCTCCCAGGTGACGCGCTCGGTCGAGCTGGTGGAGAGCGATGGAACGGTGCGCTCCCTCCCCGGTGCGGAGGTGCCCTGGCAATACCGCTCCAGCGGGCTCGTCGGCAGCGTGGTCGTGGGTGCCGTCGTGCAGCTCACGCCGGCCGATCCGAGAGAACTGCAGAAGGAGATCAAGCAGCACTTCCGCTGGCGCAAGGCCGGCACCCCGTTCAACGAGCGGTGCTGTGGATCGGTGTTCCGGAACCCCTCGGCACCGGGGGGTGCCCCACCCAGCGGAAGCGAGGAAACCCGCACGGCCGGCCAGCTGATAGACGCGCTGGGCCTCAAGGGCCATCGTGTGGGCGGCGCGCAGGTCTCGTCCAAGCACGCGAACTACATCGTCAATACCGGCGGGGCGACCGCGAACGACGTGCTGGCGGTGATCGAGCAGGTTCGGGGGAAGGTGTTCGCCGAGTACGGAGTCGAGCTGCAGCTGGAAGTGAAGGTGATCGAATGACCGACTACTTCGTGCACGAGAGCTCGTACGTCGACGACGGGGCCACGGTCGGCAAAGGCACCAAGATCTGGCACTTCTGTCACGTCATGCCCGGGGCCGAGATCGGGGAGCGGTGCAGCCTGGGACAGAACGTCGTCGTCATGCCGGGCACGACG
>JBDHBX010000052.1:0-9597 GCA_039592335.1 Gemmatimonadota bacterium
CGAGCAGTTTGTCGACGGCGTTCATAGCCACCGGTGTTGGTGGTACCACCGCGCGGTCTCCTCGAGCCCGACGGCGATGGGGATCTCCGCTCTCCATCCCGTGTCCCGCTCCAGTGCGGCCGGCGAGCAGGTCCACGCCTCGGCGAGGAACTCGGGTCCCTTGTCGGGAGAGAGCACGGTGGTGCGGCCCAGCAGGCGAGCCGTGGCACCCGTGACGTGTAGCGCGCCGCGCGCGACGAAGCCCGGCAGCGGCACCACCAGGGGGCGGTGCAGCCCGCCGGCCTTGGCACCGCGAGCCTGCAGCACGGCGCCGTGGATTGCCCGCTGCAGCTCGCGCTGTGCCACGATCTCGGGGTGCGCGGCGAAGTACGTGGTGTCGGCCGGGGCCGAATCCATCACGGCCAGCAACGCCGCGACCAGGTCGCTCACATGAATGAGTGAGAGCTCCTGCGAGCCGTCCCCGAAAACGGGCGCGAGGCCCCATCGCGCCAGCTTGAAGGCCCGTGCCATCTCCGTATCCCGCGGTCCGTAGACGGCGGGCGGCCGCACCACGTTCCACGGTAGCCCCCCTTCCCGGGTCGCGTCCTCGGCGGCGAGCTTGCTTGCCCCGTAGTCGCTGATCGGCTGGGGCGGCGCGCTCTCGATCAGGAGATGGCCGTGCGACGTGGGGCCCGCGGCCGAGAGGCTGCTGATGTACACGAAGCGTTGCAGTGCCGGTGCCGCCGCACCCGCGGCCTCCAGCACACGGCGCGTTCCCGCGGCATTGATCTCGAAGAACTCCGCGCGGTCGCGTGCCGCGGTGACGCCGGCAAGATGGAATACGACTTCGGCGCCGTCACACCCTTCGCGCAACGCGCGCTCGTTGGTGAGGTCGCCGAGGACCGTGTCCGGTTGGCGGTCGGAGAAGAGGCGGGCAGCCTTCTTGGGGTCGCGAACGAGACAGACGACCTCGTCGCCGCGAGCCAGCAGGGCCTCGACGAGATGGGAGCCGACGAATCCGGTCCCGCCCGTGACGAAGGTTCTCACAGTGCCCGGTCGTACATCCTCAGTGTCTTGTACACCTCGAAGCCCATGCGCAGGAGTCCGTTGGCCATGGGATGGTTGTCCTCCAGCAGCCAGCCGGCTTCGGCCCAGCGATGGCCGAGCGCGTAGCCCTTCTCCCAGATCCAGTGGTACATGAGCGCGTCGGCGCCGGTGTTGCGGTACTCGGGCAGCAGGCCGAGCAACATGATCCGCAGGCGCGTGATCTTGCGCGATGCCCAGAGGATCTTGACGATCCCCGGGAAGAGACGCCCCGAGGGGTTGGTCTTGAGTGCCACGTTGAAGTCGGGGAGCGCCACGGCGAAGCCGATCGTCTTCCCCTCGCGCTCTGCGAACACCACCAGGTCGGGTACGATCACCGGCTTGAGCTGCTTCGCGAGGTGGTCGATCTCCGCGTCGGTCATCGGCACGAAGCCCCAGTTCTTTTCCCAGCCGCCATGGTACAGCGGCTTGATCTGGTCGACCTCCTCGTAGAACCGCTTCTTGTCGAGCGCGCGCAGCGTGATCTTCTTGCGTTCGGCGATGAGCTTGGCGCCCCGCACCAGCCGTTCGGGCAGTTGGTTGCTCACCGTCTGATACTGGTGCAGGTCCATCGACTTGGCGAATCCCGCGCGCTCCACCAGGGTGGCATAGTACGGCGGGTTGTGCGGATTCAGCAGGGTGGGCGGCGTGTCGAATCCGTCCACCAGCAGGCCGCACTCGTCGTTGGTGGAGAACGAGGCGGGGCCCCGCATCGTGTCCAGCCCGCGCTGATCGAGCCAACTCGCGGCCGCATCGAACAAGCCGTCTGCCGCGGCCTGGTCGTCGGCGCACTCGAAGAACCCGAAGAAGCCGACCCGGTCCTCCTGGAACTCGTTGTGCGCGCGGTTGTGGATCGCGGCGATGCGCCCGAGGACCGTCCCGGACGGGGACTCCGCGAGGAAGTACTGCGCGTCCGCGTGCTGGAAGAAGGGATTCTTCTCCTTCGACAGCATGGCGCGGATGTCCATACGCAACGGGGGGACCCACAGGGGGTCCCCACGGTGCAGTCGATACGGAAAGGCGATGAATCGTCTGAGGTCGGCGCCGGTCTCGACCGGCCGCACGACCGCGGTGGGCGTCAAATGACCCCCATCTCCCGACCGAGCCTCCCGAACGTCTCGAGTGCGGAGTCGATCTGATCCGCGGTATGGGTGGCCATGAGGCTCGCCCGCAGGCGGCACTCGTCGGGCGGAACGGCGGGCGGCACCACCGGATTCGTAAACACGCCGCCGTCGAACAGCTTGCGCCAGAAGGCGAACGTGTCGGTGATCGTGCCGATGAGCACCGGCACGATCGGCGTTTCGGTGGGGCCGATGTCGAACCCGAGGCTGCGACAGCCCTCTTGGAAGCGTTTGGTGTTCTCCCACAGACGGTCGCGCCGCTCCGGCTCGGCGATCATGACCTCCAGCGCGGCGAGCACGCCGGCGGTGTTCGCGGGCGGCAGCGCGGCCGTGAAGATCAGCGGGCGGCTGTTGTGCTTGAGGTAGTGGATGACGACCTCGTCGCCGGCGACGAAGCCGCCGATGGAGGCCAGCGACTTGGAGAACGTGCCGACTATGAGATCCACCTCGTCGGCCAGTCCGAAGTGCGCCGCGGTCCCGTCACCTCTCGGACCCAGCACGCCCACCGAGTGCGCGTCGTCGACGGCGAGCGCGGCACCGTACTGCTGCGCCAGCTTCAGCAGGCTCGGCACGTCGGCGATGTCGCCCTCCATGGAGTAGACGCCGTCGACGATGACCAGCGTGCCGCGGTCGGTGTGGCGCTGGAGCAGCAGCTCGAGCTGCTCCAGGTTGCCGTGGCCGAACCGGACCGTCTCGCCGAACGACATCTTGGCACCGTCCACGATCGAGGCATGGTCGAGCTTGTCGATCAACACGACGTCGCCGCGCCCCACCAACCCGGAGATGACCCCCAGGTTCGCCTGGTAGCCCGTCGAGAAGACGAGCGCCGTCTCCTTGCCAAAGAACTCGGCGAGGCGGCACTCCAGGTGCTCATGCAGGTCGAGCGTGCCGTTCAGGAAGCGGCTGCCGGTGCAACCCGAGCCGTACCGCTCGAGCGCCGCTCTTGCCGACTCGAGGACCTTGGGATGATGGGTGAGGCCCAGGTAGTTGTTGGACCCCATCATGATCCGCCTGCGGCCCTCGATCATGACCATCGTGTCTTCCGACTCGGAGATCGGCTTGAAGTAGGGGTACAGGCCTGCCGCCTGCACCTCTCGCGCTATCGTGTAGTTCTTGCACTTCTCGAACAGCGCAACCTGTTGCAGCGTCTGCGTGTCCACTGGCTCTCGACTCCGGAATAAGGAAAAGACGCCCGAAACGGCGATCCATCCCCGTCGCGGGCTGTACGAAATTACCCCCCACCGGGGTCTGGCACAAGGGACCGGAAATGCCCGATGTGCTTGGCATTCCGGGGGTTAGGGGCGGAACTCCGTGCGGGAAGTGGGGTTATGCGGAGGGGGCAGGAAACGGGGTGTGGTTGTGAGCCGGCCCACCGCAACGCCTTCCGGGTGTGATTAGTTTTCTTGCCGTTCTTGCGTCCACGAGCATCGTGCCATGAGTCGAACCGAGCACTCCGTACGAGCCCGACATGCCGCCCTCGTGTTGGTGGGGGCACTGCTCGTGCTGCCCGGGACGACGCGGGCGCAGACCGACGTGGAGTTCGCGGGCCTCATGCGCGGCGGGGCGCGACCGCCACGCGGGTACTACGAGACGTTGCGGCGCGACCCCGAGGCATTCCGCTTCTCGCCCGACAACGGCTGGATCCGGCGGTCCAGGACGGTGGCGCGACGCCGGGGCAAGCAGCGTGCCGCCATGGTGCGGCGGTCGGTGATGCGGCGGTCGGCCGGGGAGTCTGCTGCTCCGAGTGTGCAGCTCAGCCGCGCGCCGGCTGCCTGGGGCTCCGGCAGCGTCGTCCAGGGGAACCTCAGCGTACCCGTGTTCCTCGCGGCGTACGCCAACACGCCCCCGGCCGACACCACTGGGGCGCTGTCGCGCACGATCATGGAGTCGCGGCTGTACGGCACCAATGACTCGCCGCCCTACTCCGTGTACAACTACTACCAGGAGGTGTCGGACAGCCTGCTGTTCGTGAACGGCACCGTGCTCGACTGGACTGTGGTTTCCGAGGTCGACACGGTGTACGAGGGCGGCACCGGGTGCAGCGGCCTCTGCTTCACCGCCCGGATCGATCAGCTCATCACGGAGCTGCTCGCGGCGCATGATGCCGCCGTGGACTTCGGCCAGTTCGACAACGACGGCCCCGATGGCACCCCCAACTCGATAGACGACGACGGTTACGTGGACGCGGTGGTCGTGATCCACCCCGAGGTGGACGGCTCGTGCGTCAACCTGAACCCGCCCTCGGCGGAGAACATCTGGGCGCACGCTTGGACCGTGTCGGGCTCTCCAGCAACGAACGACCCCTCTGTCGCCACGGGCGGCTTCATTCGCCTGCGCGACTACATCATCCAGGGCGGCCAGGGGGGCGACGACGGTTGCGATGACGATCAACCGCTCGCCATGGGGCTCATCGCCCACGAGACGGGGCACCTGTTCGATCTGCCGGATCTCTACAACACCAACTGGGATACCCGTACCAGCGAGGGGATCGGCCACTGGGGGCTCATGGGTGCGGGCAACTGGAACACGCCTGCCAGCCCGGCCCACCCGATGGCCTGGTCCCGCGCCCGGCTCGGCTGGGTCACCGAAGTCCTGATCGATCGGGATATGGTGCTCGACATCAGCCCCATCGAGCTGTCAGACACGGCGTACATCGTGCCCATTCCCAGCTCGAACGAGTACTTCCTGCTGGAGAACCGCCAGGCGATCCTGTCCGACACCAGCGCGAAGGGGTCGGGGCTCTTGATCTGGCACGTGGACTCGGTGCTGGCGCGGCTGCGCACCTTCACCAACACGGTGAACGGGGTCGATCCCGAGGCGGTGCGGCTGCATCAGGCGGACGGGCGCGACGATCTGCTGTTGGAGAACAACCGCGCCGATGCCGGCGATCCCTTCCCCGGCTCGACCAACAATACGCGCTTCAGCTACGACACCGATCCCGCGGCCGCCCGCAACGACGGAACGCCGGTCGAGCTCGCGATCGGTTCCATCGAACAACTCGGGCCGCCGGGTGCCGTGCGCGTGGCGATCGAGCTGGCCGCCGCGCCCCAGCTGGTGGCGTCGGGTCCGTCCACGCTCCCGGCGGCGGTCATGGGCGCGCCCTACGCGCACCAGCTCCAGGCCCAGGGTGGGGTAGGGCAATACGGCTGGGCGCTGGAGAGCGGCAGCCCGCCCGACGGTATCACGCTGGCGGCGAGCGGCTTGCTGGACGGACTCCCCGCCGAGAGCGGCGCGTTTCCCTTCACGGTGCGAGCCGGTGCTCCAAACAGCTGACATTCTGGATCACCTGTTCGGCGTCGGCACGCCGCTGAGCGCCGACGAATTGACCTACCTGGATCTGCTCGGCAACCGCAACAGCGGGGTCGACGTGGGTGACTACTTGGCGTGGGTGGACTCGGGAGCGCCGGCCATGAGCGCCGCCGAGCTGGCCGCGGCACTCAAGCAGGCACGGGAGGGGAGCCCATGAGGCGACTGCCCCGGCTCGCGCTGCCGCTCGCGCTGGTCCTCACGCTCTCGTGCGACACCGGTCCCAAGGCCGGCGAGGTGGTGATGGATCTCGTCACGCCGTCTCAGGACCTGGGGGCGATCGCGTTCACCGTGACCGCCGTCCAGCCCGAGGTGATCGACACCGTGACGGCGGCGTGCGGCGGGTGCCGGGTGGACATGCGGCGCCGCAGTGCCACCCAGGTGGACGGGGTGGTGACGGGGCCGTTGGTGCCGGGCGCGTTGCTGCGGGTCACCGTGTCGAACGTGAAGGTACCGCAGGCGTACACGGCGCAGGTGGTGGACGTGGCCCGGCTCGATTATGCGCTGATCTCGGTCACGACAGTGCGGGTGGAGATCCCGCTCGAGTAGTCAGCCTACTGCTCCCGTACCAGAATCCAGTCGGCGTCGCGCGAGAGGGTGTCGGGCCCGATCACGAACGTGTCGAGGGCAATCGTATCACCAGACACGCGGCCTGCGAACGCGAGTGCCGGGCCAGCGGGATCGCGGTGCTCGAGGCGCATGGCTACCTCGCCCTGCGACCCGCTGCCGACGAACGGCGTGTAATCCGACGGGTCCATCCCCACGTTGCCCGCGAAGTAGTGGGCCAGCCTGCCGTACAGGTGCTGCGCGCTCACGGAGTCGATCGTCAGCGTCAGGCGGATGCCGGGGCCGCCCCGCCGGATCGGCGCTGCTGGCCGCAGGTGCAGCGGCGTCCACGACGAGCGGGCGGGCGGTGGGGGTGTCCGGGGCCTCCCCGGCCTGCGTTTCGGGGGATGCCCCCGAGCATGCGAGAGCCACGGCCATGGTCGCCGCGAGGTAGCAAGCATGCGTAGTGGTGGCTCGAGGCACGGCCAGGCTCCCTCGGAGGGATCTTCTCGTCAACGATAGCGTATCACAGCCCGGCAGCCAAAGGCCGGGGAGTGACGTGCGCCAGCTCACCGCGGGAACAGGCTGCCTGCCCTTTACTGTTCTCGTTGCTGGTAGCTCGGGCCGTTCGCTAGGTTACTCGGAACACGTCATGTCCACGGTGGTGTGATGTCCTCTCGGTTGGCACGCGCAGCGCTCATTCTTCTCCTAGCCTCGGCGGCCGGCATCTGGGCCTGCGGTGACTCCGGCAGCGGTCCTCCGGGAGAACCTCCCACGCCACGGCCCACCACCATTGCCTTGATATCGGGTGGCAGCCAGACGGCCACCGTCGGTCAGGCGCTCGCCTCCGACGTCGTGGTGCGCGTGGACGATCAGAACGGCACTCCCATGGCGGGCCGGACCGTCATCTTCGCGGTCGCGCAGGGCGGCGGCTCGGTCGATCCGGCCTCGGGCACGAGCGACGCGAGCGGTCAAGCCGCCACGAGTTGGACGGTGGGCACCATCGCCGGCGCCCAGCAGCTCCGCGTCAGCGTGACCGGCGCATCGGGGCTCGAGGCGTCGATTGGCGCGACGGCGACCGCGGACGTCGCGGACTCGGTCGCAGTGGTGCACGGGAATGACCAGATCGGGATCGTCGGCGAGGCGTTGTTCGACTCGATCGTGGTGAAGGTGTTCGACCAGTACGGCAACGGGGTGCCCGGTCATTCCGCGACGTTCAGCGTGGGCTCGGGCGGCACCGGCTCCGTGAACCCGACGAACGCCACGACCGCCGCGAGCGGGGAGGCGTGGACCCGGTGGACCCTGGGGCCCGAGATCGCGATCCAGAACGTGGACGTGGATGCCGGCGGCCTCAAGAACGATCCACTGACCTTCTCGGCCGAGGGCACGAATCTCCGCATCACCGGCGTCGCGCCCGATCCGCTGGTCGAGGGCCAGACGGCCACGATCACGGGCACAGGGTTCAGCCCGACCCCCGCCGACAACACGGTCCTGATCGAGAGCATTGCGGCGACGGTCACGGCGTCCGACGCCGGCAGCATCACCTTCACGGTCCCGACATTCGATTGCAGGCCGGCGCGCGACGTGAGCGTGCAGGCGCAGGTGGCGGGCTCGAACAGCATCCCGCAGACGAGGGCGCTGCAGCCCGACGAGCCGATCCTGTCCCTGGCCGTCGGGGAGCAGCGCATCCTGCAGCACCCCGCCGACTTCTGCTTCCAGCTCGCGGCGAGCGGCACCGCGGCGGAGTACCTCATCGGGGTGCAGTCCGCGGGCGAGACCGTCTCGCGGCTCACCCCGGTGACACTGACCGGAGTCAAGGACCCCGCCGCGCCGGCGCCCCCGGCTCTTGCCCCGCCGGCCCTGCATGAGCTGGGCGGCGTGAACCCCCTCGCCATCGGTCCCCGTACGGAGCGCTGGCAGCGCCACCGCGAGGCGGAGATGCGGCTCCGCGCGGCGGAGCGCCGTCTCATGCCGGCGCCGCGCCGAGGTCGCCGCGCGATGGCGGCTCAGGGACCCAGCCTGGTGCCCCCCGATGCGCAGGTCGGTGACACTGTGTCGATCAGCTACCCCGAGATCAGCAATCCCGCCCTCGGCGGCTGGTGCGACGACTTCACGACCATCACCACGGTGGTGAAGAAGAACGGCGCGAAGGGGATCTGGCTGGAGGATACGGCGAACCCCGCCGGAGGCTTCTCCGACACCGACTACCAGTTCCTCAGCGACCAGCTCGACGATTCGGTCTACCCGACCGATACGCTGTACTTCGGCCAGCCGACGGACATGGACGGCAACGGCAAGATCGTCGTGGTGGTCACCAAGCAGGTGAACGAGGAGGCCGGCACCCTGGGATTCGTGGTGAGTACGGACCTGGACACGGTGGCGAGCTGCGCTTCCAGCAACGAGGGTGAGCTGTACTACGCCAAGGCGCCCGAGTCCAGCTATCCCTCGAATGTGGCGATCACCGATGCTCCGTTCCTCATCGCTCACGAGCTGACGCACGTGATCCAGTTCGGCGTGCGTGCGACGTCTACTACCGCACTGGACTTCCTCAGCCGGTGGGAGACCGAGGGCCAGGCCACGCTCGGCGAGGAGGTGGTCGGCTTCGCCATCGAGGGCCGATCGCCGGGGCAAGACTACGGCCTCGACGTGGCCTTCGACCTGTCCAACGTGCGTCCCGTGGACTGGTACGTGAACGGGTTCGCGGACCTGGGTCTCTACTTCGGGTGGGATCCCTTCGAACCGCCCGACGGGAACGGCAGGGTCGCTGCGGCGCCGCACGAGTGCAGCTGGCTGGCGCGCGAAGACGAGGGGAACGACGGCGCGTGTATCCCCATCCGGGAAGTGTACGGCACCCCGAAGACGCTGCTGCGATGGCTGTCCGATCACTACGGCTCCAGCTTCCCGGGAGGGGAGGCGGAGTTGCAGCGCCGCATCGTGGCCGGTGACTTCGCGGGCTACGCCAACATAGAGAACGTGCTGGGGGTCCCCATGGCTGAGCTGCTCGCCAAGTGGGCGCCGATGCTCTACCTCGACGGCCGGCTCACGCCGGTCGATCCCAAGTTGGCGCTGCCGAGCTGGGATCTGTTCGACGTCTATTGGGGAACGGATCTCGGCCGCCGCTTGAAGACCGGCTTGCGGCTGGTGCCCAAGACCGCCGCCTTCGGTGATTTCTCCAAGAGCTTCAGCGTGCGTGACGCGTCGAGCTACTACTTGCTGGTGTCGGGCGCCACGCGGCCCTCCGTCGCGATCAAGGCCCGGGACGGAGCGGGCGCGACGCTACCCTTGCACATGCAGTACTGGATCGTGAGGACGCAGTGACCGGCGTACGCCGTTGGCTCGGGATGCTCGCGGTCGCTGCCGTGCTGGCGGCGTGCGGGGCCGAGGAAGAGCTGCAGCCCAGCCAGGAAGCCGAGCCCGCTGCGGAGCCCGAGGTCGCCGAGCCGCAGGCGGAACCTGTGGAGCCACCTGCCGACTATATGGAAGGCATCATCTCCCAGAGCGGCACGAGCGAGGCACCGATGCTGCGGCTCCGTCCCGCCGAAGGTCGAGCCGTCACGCTCAC
>JBDHBX010000053.1:0-4263 GCA_039592335.1 Gemmatimonadota bacterium
GCGCGAAACGTGTCGAGGCGCCGTGTCCCGCTGGCGTCGAACAGATTCCTGACCCTGAACAAATACTTGTAGGGATCGTTGACCCGGAACTGTGTCGTCCACTCGACGACCGCGACGTTCAGATCGCCGGTGAGCATCAGCGACTCGTCGTTGAACGACCCCGGCGCATACCGGGTGCTCACGCCGGGCGTCTCCGTGCGGAAGCCGAACTCAGCCTTGAGCTGCTGCTGCACCGGCACTTTCGTCACGCTCTGAATCGGCGCCGGCCACTTGAGTCGGAGTCCTGGTTCGGCCTGGCGCGAGTACTTGCCAAACGTCAGCACGACTCCGACCTCCTCGGGTCCCACTGTGAACACCGAGCTCCAAAGCAAGAGGGCGCCCAGCACGGCCAGCCCGCCAGCGCCCACAGCCTTGATTGGGATGTCCTGCGGGCGCAACCGGCTCAGGTCGACACCGCGAGGCCCTCGCGACTCCATAAGAGTTCCTCCTATTCAAATTGATCGATGATGTTCGATATCGTGTAGGAGTGTAGCCCCCTGGCCCCCTTACTACAACTACCCGAAGGTCAGGAGTGGACGCTGCGGAGCGCAAGTGGCGCGTCTGCTCCCAATCGAGGAAACCGAACATCAGCTCCACGCGGCGTTGGTGCATGGCTCAGGACCTGGACCCATCATGGTGGCGAAGCCCCCGATCCGGAGTCGCCACAGATGAACTATCCGAAACGGAGCCAGTACAAGTACGCCAAGTCCCGATACGGGATTCGGAACTGGCCTCAGTACGAAGCGGGCCTACGCAGACGAGGCGACCTGACCGTCTGGCTCTCGGATGCCGCTCTCGATGCCTGGCGGGCTCTACCCAGCGGTAAGCCCGGCGGACAACGTACCTACGCGAACATCGCGATCGAGGCAGCCCTGACGATCCGCGTAGTCTTTCACCTTCCGCTTCGACAGACTGAGGGCTTCCTGCGTTCCCTGGCCCACATGCTGGAGCTGGAGATCCCCATTCCCGACCATACGACGCTGTCCCGGCGGCTTAAGAACCTGGGGATAATCGACGTTCCTTCGGTCCCGGGCCAGCGCCCGATCCACCTGCTCATCGACGGCACCGGTCTCAGGGTCCATGTCGGTCAGCTGCGGAAACCACCCAAGAAGAGGGCCTGGCGAAAGCTGCACCTTGCGGTGGATGCGAGCACGGGCGAGATCGTGGCCTCGGATCTGACCAGTCACCGAACGCGTGACTCGGCTAGGGTACCCTCCCTGCTTGGGCAAATCGACGATCAGGTGGCGTCCGTGTCTGCAGATGGCGCCTACGACACCGAGGGTGTTTACGAGGCGGCTCAATCGAAGGGCGAGGGACGAGCCGTGAGGGTGCTCATTCCACCTGGGCGCAACGCCCAGCTGAGTCCAAGGCCGTCGGCCGCATTGAAGGAGAGGAATCGGAACATCCGCTCCATCCGCAGACTTGGTCGACGCGAGTGCCACAAGCGATCGGGATACAGTAAGCGCAGCCTGGTCGAGAACGCGACCTATCGGTACAAGACGATCATCGGCCGATGCATGAGGAGTCGCACCCTGGCGGGCCAACGGGTGGAAATGCGAATTGCGTGCAAGATTCTCAACACGATGACCTGTCTCGGGATGCCCGACAGCTACCGAGCGGCGTGATTTCCTCCCTCGGGGAACGCGGACCTGGGCTCAGTTCCGAGCCGTGCAACAACGCCCACCGATCGTTGAACACAGGGTAGGGCCAAGTTCCCCTCCGCGTCCACCAGCGGCGCCGGCGGTGCCACGGCATGCCCCTGCGCGTATTCCACCCCCAAGCCCCGCACCTTCTGCAGAATGATTTCGCTCTCTACCTCCTCAGCGATCGTGGTGATGCCCATGATCCGACCGATCTGGTTGACGGTGCTCACGATGGTGCCGTACACAGGGTCATCGACAGCGCCCCGCACCCAGTGGCCGCCGATCTTCACGTAATCGACCGGCAGCGCCTTGAGGTGGGCGAACGAGGTCAGCCCGCTGCCGAAGTCGTCCAGCCCGACCCCGCAGCCCGTCGCCCGGATCTCGGAAATGAGGCGCACCAATTGGGCAAAGTCCCCGAGCGCCGCCGCTTCGGTGATCTCAAAGGAAAGGGCCTCCGGTGGAAGCCGGTGCTGCGCCAAGTACTCTCGCACGGCGGCGACCAGGTCCACATCCTCGAGCGAGGAAACGCTGAGGTTGATCGAGCAGAGCGGCAGCTCGCACTCCGGGTGGTCCCGATGCCACGCGCCCAGGAGTGTGACCGTCTGCCGCACGACCCAGCGGTCGATCGCCGGTATGAGGCGGTAGCGTTCAGCTTGAGGGAGGAACGAGTCGGGGGTCTCCACGCCACCACGCTCGTCCGGCAAGCGCAGCAGAATCTCGCACCGGGGACGTGCCGGGCGCTCCAGCGCCAGGGGTACGATCGGTTGAGCGTACAGCTGAAAGCGGCCCTCGGCCACCGCGCGGGCCAGGCCCGTGATCCGTGGGCTCTCCACCTGCTCCTGGGCCCCAGGGGCCGCCTCGAGCCCGAGATGGACGCGGCTGCCTCCTGCGTTCTTGGCCGCGTAGCAGGCACTGTCGGCGGCACGCAGGACGTCAGCCGTTAGTTCGCTCGTCGCGGCCGTGATCGGGATGACGCCGATGCTGGCTCCGACCGAGAAGCTCCTCTCCCCCCACACGAAGCGGAAGGTCGCGATGGCCTTTTGGAGGTTGCCGGCGATTTCCTCCGCCTTGGCTAACGAACAGTGTTCCAGGAGGAGGCCGAATTCGTCTCCGCCGAGGCGCGCGACCGTGTCGCGGCTGCGCAGACGACCAGTCAGCAGGCTGGCGATCCTCCTGAGGAGGTTATCCCCGGCCTCGTGACCGCAACTATCGTTCACGATTTTGAATCGGTCCAGGTCCAGATAGCACAAAGCGTGCTCCGCCGGACCGGCCGAAGCCTCGGCCAGCACCCGCGCCAGGCGTCGCTCGAACGCCTGCCGGCTGATCAGACCCGTGAGGGAATCGTGCGTCGCTTCGTGCGAGAGTGTGCGGACCGCGCGCCGCCTTTCAGTGACATCGTGAAAGACCAGCACCACACCGGTCGTGGCCCCGTTGCGGTCGCGGAGTGGGGCTGCCGAGTCTCCAATCGCCACTTCCGTCCCGTCGCGGCGCAGCAGCAGCACGCCGTCGGCCAGGTCCACCGCGCGCTCTTCGTGGAGAACGCGGGCTGGGATGCTTTCGATGGGCTGCCGCGTCGCCTCGGAGATGAGCGTGAGGACGGTGTCCAGCGGCTGCCCGAGCGCTTCGGTCGTGCGCCAGCCGGTGAGCCGCTCCCCCATGGGGTTCAGATAAGTGATCGTTCCCGCTAGGTCGGTCGTAATGATGGCATCCGCGATCGATGCCAGGGTGACGGAGGCTTGCTCCTTCTGCCGGAAGAGGCTCTCCTCAGCACGCCGCCGCTTGGTGAGATCGCGAATCGTCACCAACCCGAACGCGTCCTGGCTGGGACCGAGGGGGCTACAGTTGAACTCTACTGGGAACTCGGTCCCGTCCCGTCGCTGGGCGAACAGGCTGACCGGATCACCGTTCGGCGCTATACCCGGCGACTCGCCATCGGTTGCGAGCTGCGACTGGACCAGCTGCTGGAAGCGCGAGGGAATGACCCGATTCAACGACTCGCCCAGTAGCTCTGCCTCGGTCCATCCGAAGAGTCGCTCGGCCTCCGGATTCAGCGCGACCGCGTTCCCCGTCGCGTCGACGACGAGCATCGCGTCGTCGACGGCGTCGAGCAGCTGTCGAAATCCCTTCTCCTGCGCTGGATTCACGGTCATAGTCGGATGAATCTCCGTACCACAACGGCGAGGCCGGACAGTGTCTTAGATTACTGCATTAGGATGGAACCGTCAAGTGGTTGTGTTTTCACGAGTTGAGCTTGCCCTGCGTGGCCTCGCGGCCACCGCAACAAGTGTTTGGTGCAGAGTCACCTCCGCACCCGACTCCGAAGCCAAGTCAGAGTCCAGGGGACAATCTGAACCACGCGGGGTCTCGTTCATGCGCTGCTCCGCAGCGCCAGGGGGAAGTCCGCGCTCTTGACTCCAGGGGCCTGATAAGTGTTAGGCAGCAGCCTCCCTGCCTAGGCCTGGAATACTGTCCTGATGGCCGGGCTGCTTCGGCCGGGCGCTGTACCCATCAGCGGTTACCCAACCGCCCGAGGACGGTTTCGAGGGAGTGCCTCATCTTCTTGGCGGCGCCGTCGATGGCC
>JBDHBX010000054.1:0-6219 GCA_039592335.1 Gemmatimonadota bacterium
GGCACACGTCGTTCCCGACGGGAGGGCCGCCTTCGCAGTGAGCGGCAACGGGGCGATGGTGTACGTGCCGGACACGCTGTTCAACCCGCCGCGGCTGCTCGTGTGGGTAGATCGCACCGGTCGTGAGGAGCCGGTGATGACGGAGCGCGGGATCTACTCCAGTCCTGCCCTGTCCCCCGACGGACGACGTATCGCACTGACGCTCTACCGAGAGACGGACGACGTGTGGATTTACGAACTACGGCGCAGCTTGCTCACGCGACTCACGCGGCAGGACGCCTCGGCGTTCGGGCCCCGCTGGACGCGCGACGGCCGCAGGGTGATCTACCACGTCGAGCAACCGCAGTTCGATCTCTTCTGGCGCGCCACGGATGGGAGCACGTCCGAGCAGGTGGTTCGATCTCTTCTGGCGCGCCACGGATGGGAGCACGTCCGAGCAGGTGCTGCACAGCACGGCGAGCGACAAACATGCCACGTCCATCTCGCCGGACGGCACGATGCTCGCGTTCACCCAGACCGATCCGGATGCCGACATTTGGCTGCTCTCGCTGGATGGCGGCAGCGAACCGACAGCGTTCCTCACCACGCCATACAACGAGGGCGGCGCCGCCTTCTCTCCCGACGGACGCTGGATCGCCTATTCCTCGGATGAGTCGGGACGGTCGGAGATCTACATCCAGGCCTACCCGAACCCCGAGGGCGGGCGGAATCAGGTCTCGACGGAGGGAGGAGTCGAGCCGCACTGGACCCGGGGTGGCGCCGAGTTGGTCTATCGCCATCGCAGCCGCGTGCTGGCCGTGGCGATCGACCCCGGCTCGGGGGAACCCGGCTCTCCCCGTGTGTTGTTCGAGGGTACGTACGCGTGGGCCGGCGGCAACTCGCACTCGTACGACGTGACCCCCGACGGCTCGCGCTTCCTGATGGTGAAGACCCCGCCGGAGTCGGCGCCGCGACAGGTGTACATAGTGCTCAACTGGCTGGAGGAGATGAAGCAACGGGTGGGGCAGTGAGTGAAGGAACTGGATAACCGCCAACCGATTTGAAAGCGAGGCAGGCATGATCAAGGTCAGCGCGCTCTACCCGAACACCGAAGGCACCTCGTTCGACATGGGGTACTACTGTGACAAGCACATGCCCATGGTCCGGGAGAAGCTCGGCGAGGCCTGCAAGGGGATCGCGGTGGAGCAGGGCCTGGGCGGTGGGGAGCCCGGATCGGCGGCGACGTACGCCGCCATGGGGCATCTGTACTTCGAGACGCTCGAGGCATTTCAGGCCAGCTTCGGACCCAACGCGGACGCCATTCTAGGCGACATTCCCAACTTCGCGCAGGTCGAGCCCAGCATTCAGATCAGCGAAGTGAGGATCTAGTCCCGTGACACGTCCCGTCGGTGTGCGCGCTGGGCTTGTCCTCGCGACAGCGGTCCTCCTCACGGCTGCGCTCACTTCCGCACGACACGACGACCGGCTTCGAACGGTTCGCTTCAACGACAACGTCGAGCCAGCGGGCACGCTGCAGAACGGGGTGCTCACGCTGCGGCTCACGCTGGAGCACGGCGTGTGGTACCTGCTGGGAGCGGACGAGCCAGGTGGGCAGGTCGTGGCCTTCGCCGAAGAGGGCGAAGCGCCGCAGACTCCTGGCCCCATGATCCGCGTCCCCCTTGGGACCGAGATCCACGTGACCGTGCGAAATCCGCTGGAGTCCGCGCTGGTGGTACATGGCCTCTCGTCGCGGCAGGGCGACGCCATGGACAGCCTCGTCGTTCCCCCGGGACAGCTCCGCGAGGTCCGCTTCTCGGCGGACACCGTGGGCACCTACTACTACTGGGGAACCACCACCGGAGCACCGTTCGAGGAACGGTTCTACGAGGACAGCCCGCTCACCGGGGCGCTGATCGTCGACCCCGCGGAGGGCAATGCGGTGCCGTCGGACCGCGTGTTCGTAATGGGAATGTGGGCCGGTGGGAAGGATGCCCAGGGGGGACCAGACTGGGGTGTCGAGTTCCTGGTGATCAACGGTCGGCCGTGGCCGCTCACCGAGCGGCTCACGTACGAGATGGGGGATTCGGTGCGGTGGCGCATCATCAACGCCACGCCGTTCCCTCACCCAATGCACCTGCACGGCTTCTTCTATCGTGTGAACGCCCGCGGGGACATCGGACGTGACACGGTCTACGACGCAGGCCAGCAGCGCATGGCGGTGACCGAGCTGATGCTGCCGGGCACCACGATGTCACTCGCCTGGTCGCCCGACCGCCCGGGCGGGTGGGTGTTCCACTGCCACCTCAACTGGCACGTCGTCGCGAACGCATCGCTGGGTCCCGAACGGGAGACCGGGAAAGAGCGCGACGAGCACCTGCTGCGGGGCCACCACGACGGCGATCCCCACAAGCATGTGGTGGAGGGCATGGGTGGGCTCATGCTCGGCATGTACGTCAATCCGCCCGAGGGGTGGGTGCCCGACGAGCCCAAGCGGCGGGAGCTGCGGCTCTTCGTGCACTCCGACTCGGTGGCGGGGGACGAGCGACCGCACTTCGCGTACGTGCTCCAGGAAGGCGACACCGAGCCGGCGCCCGACTCGCTGAGGATTCCGGGATCGCCCATCGTCCTGTGGGAGGGAGAGCCCAGCAGCGTCATGGTGCTCAACCGCACCAACGAGCCGACGCAGGTGCACTGGCACGGTCTCGAGATCGAGAGCTACTTCGACGGGGTCACCGGAGTGGGCGGCTACCCGAACCGCCTCACCCCGGCGATCCTGCCCGGCGATTCGTTCGAGATGCGCATCACGCCGCCGCGTGCCGGCAGCTACATGTACCACACGCACGTCAACGACATGCGCCAGCAGACCGCCGGGCTGTACGGTGCCTTCGTCGTGCTGGAGGAGGGCGAGGCGTGGGACCCCGAGCGGGATCGCGTACTGCTACTGTCGAGCTCGCCCTCGTTCGGCGTGTGGCTCAACGGCACACCCGAGCCGCAGCCGACGACGTTCCGCGTCGGCACGGCCTACCGGCTCCGGCTCATGAACATCACGGTGCAGAACGCCCGCCTCAGCGTGCGGCTCGTGCGCGATGGGGTCCCCGTGCAGTGGCGGCCGATGGCCAAGGACGGCTACGACCTGCCGCCGCACCAGATGGCGCCGCGTACAGCGGACCAGACGGTGAGCATCGGCGACACGTACGACTTCGAGTTCGTGCCCGACGTGCCGGGAGAGCTGCACCTCGAGGTGCGGGCCAGGGACGGCACGTTGCTGGTAGATCAGTTGGTGCGTGTGGTGTGGTGAGGGCCCCCGGAGCTGGAACCACAGGAGACGATGCATGCCGCAACCCCAAATGACCGAGAACGACAACGACGCCACGGTCACCATCAACAGCCGCATCATGTCGGGCTACATCACGCCCAATGAACCGTGCAGCACCTGCGGCAGCACTACCGCGTTCAGTCTGGGCTACTGGTCGCCGCTCTGCCCCAACTGCAACAAGTGGCTGAAGGAGTGCTGCGGCGATCCCGCGTGCCTGTTCTGCATGTACCGCCCCGACGTGCCGCTGGTAGCGTGACTCTCTCCACCGAACTCTCCCGCGCCCTCGATCTCCACGAGGCACGGGCGTGGGGGGCGATGTACCGCTACCTGCCGCCGGAGGCGGTAGCGCTAGCAGGCAGCGGGATCGCGACCATCGGCTCGGCCGTCGTGGCGCACGCCTCGAAGGTGGAGGTACTGGGCTTCAACCGTGCCGTCGGCCTGGGACTCGACGGTCCCGCGACCGAGGAACAGGTGGATGAGATCATCTCCCACTTCGCGGGGCACGGTGTGCCGCGCTTCTTCGTGCAGCTCCATCCGGAGGCCGAGCCGGCGGCGCTGCCCCGGTGGCTGGAGGCGAGGGGGTTCAGCCATTACAACAATTGGGTGCGGCTGTACCACGATGCACAGGCGCCCGAGTCACCCGAGGGCGGCCCGCGCGTGGAGCAGATCGACAGCGATCGCGCGGACACGTTCGGTGACATCGTGGTGCACGCCTTCGAGTGGCCGGACGCCCTGGTGCCCTTCATCACCTGCCTCGTCGGTCGACCGGGCTGGCGCCACTACCTGGCGTACGAAGGCGACACGCCCATCGGTACCGCGACCCTCTACGCCGAGGGTGAGATCGGATGGTTCGGCTTCGCGGCCACCGTGGAGGAGTTCCGTGGCCGCGGCGCCCAGACGGCGCTCATCGCCCGGCGCATTGCCGACGCACGCGAGGCGGGCTGCAAGCACCTGATCGTGGAGACGGCCGAGCAGACGCCGGAGAGGGAGGCGCCGTCCTACCGCAACATCCGGCGCAGCGGGTTCGAGGTGGCGTATCTGCGGCCCAACTACCTGTACGAGTTCTCCGACCGATAGGCGCGTCGCGGGCCGTCGGCGCGACGGCCGGTGGCGGCTCTCCCCCTACGCCAGCCTCTCCCCCCGCGCGATCACGAACTCACCGGGAATCTCGTAGCGCTTCCCGTTGCGGTATGGCTCGATCGAGGTGAGGTACTCGGCGTGCGCCTCCTCGCGCGTCGCGTCGTCGAAGCGGGAGTAGGCGAGGGCGACCGGGCCACCCACGAAGGCCGCCACCCACGAAGGCCGCGCCCAGCGCGTCATCCGCCGTGTCGTAGTGCAGCACGGTCGAGATCCGCGCCACATCGATCTTGGCGAAGCCCGCGGCCTCGAAGGCGTACCGCATGGCGTCGCCGGTGCCGAGCTGGAAAAAGAGCGGGCACACCTCGGTGCTCACCCGTGAGTCCACAATGGGGAAGATCTCGGCCCAGCCGCAGCGGTCCCGGTGGCCCCACACGGCCGCCACCGCGCGGCCGCCCGGCTTGAGCACGCGGCGCATCTGACGCACTGACTCGACCGGGTCGGGGAAGTACATGAGCCCGAGCCCGCACAGCGTTGCGTCGAACTGGGCGTCCTCCAGGCTCAGGTCCTCAGCGCCCATGCGCTGGGAGGTGACGTGCTTCAGACCACGCTGCTGCGCCGCGCCTTGCAAGGATTCCACCATGGCCTCGGAGATGTCGGTCGCCACCACGTGGCCGCTGTCCCCCACGGCCTCGGCGGCAGGGAACGTGACGAGCCCCGTGCCGCACGCCACGTCGAGCACCTGCTCTCCAGGCTGGAGGGCCGCCATCTCGAGCATGCACTGCTGGGCCGGTTCCAGCTGCTTGGCCCAGTAGCCCTCGTAGTAGTCGGCCGCCCGGTCCCAGCCGTAGCGTTGCACGCGGCGCTGCAGTTTGGCGTCCATGCCTACTCCTTCGCCGGCGCGACGAGCTTCACCTCGCGCCTGAGATCCACGGCGCGGCGGAACACGTCGTGGTACGAGCTGTAGCGGTCGGCGTCGTCCAGCATCTGCATGACGTCCGCCTCGGGAGCCTCGCTCTCGATCGTCACCACGTAGCGGATCTCGGAGTACCCGGGGTACACGTCGTCCGACACGCCGTTCTCGCCACGCGCGTCGTAGTCGGCCTGCACCTCCACCTCGAGCGCGGTGAGCGGGATGTCGCGCAACGCCGCCCACCGGGCGTAGCAGATGGCGAGACACGAGGCCAGCGCGCCCCGGCCCAGGATGCCGGGGTTGGGTCCGGCGTTGGCGCCCCCGGCCTTCTCGCTCATGTCGACGACGAGCTTCCAGGGACCCTCCTCGACATCACACGTGAGGCCCTCGCGCAGCCGCGCGCGCGTGACGGCGGTGCCCTGGCCCAGGAAGGGGCGCTGCTCGAGCGCCCTCACGCTGCGCTCGAAGGCTGCCTTGATGCGTGCCTGATCGGTCATGTCGACGAACTCCCCCTCATGGACTATGCAACATGGCGCCTCGGGCGCACATGCGGGAATGCGACCGTCAATCTTGCAATTGGGGGGGCCGGTGGCAAGGACCGCGACCCGGGCATACCGCACGGGGTAGGAGATGGCGAGATTCCGAGCAGGAGGCGCCCATGCGTATGAACGTCAGCATTCCACGTCCCACCCGCCGCCGGCTGGCCCTGGCCACCTGGCTCACTGCTCTGTCCGTGGGACTCGTGTTCGCCACCGCGGCCTCTTCCTGCTCCACCAAAGCGCAGGGTCCCGGCCAGGACCCGCCGATCGACGATCCGGAGGCATTCTGGGTGAACGCCACCGTCGAGTTCACCCCCGTCGAGGGAGGCTGCTGGAGGCTCACGACGGACGAGACAAGCTACGAGCCCGTTAGTCTGGACCAGGAGTTCCAGGAG
>JBDHBX010000055.1:0-5625 GCA_039592335.1 Gemmatimonadota bacterium
TCGACGCCGCCCAGGATCACGTGAGCACGCGGGTGCTCGGCGTGACCGAAGACCCTCCGGGAGTACTGCGAAATGTGCAGATGGCCGTGGTACCAGCCGTCGGTCGAGAGATAGCCCGAGACGTCCCAGCCGCCCCCGCCCAGGTCCGACACGAACACCTTGCGCTTGGTGACGCGGCAGAAGAGCGCGGCGAGGCTGCTGGAAAGCACGTGCTGCTGGTGGCAGTGCACGACCGTGGCGGGGCGCAGGACTCCGAACAGACGCCACGTGAGCGGGTTGGCCTCCTGGCCCCGCACGTAGTGCGGGCGTCCCAGCACCCGGATCTGCAGCGGTCCCTCACTATCTTCCCGCTCCTCCGGGCCAAACGTGAGCAGCGTTGTGGGCACCTCCGTGGCCATGGCGCGCGCGAGCTCGAGCACGTAGCGCTCCGCCCCTCCCACGATCCCGCCGTCCCCAAACAGCGCTGGGATCATCTGGATCACATGAGAGCGAGGCGGTTTCACGCAGCGCTCCCCTCGCGCGGGCTCCTCACACTGCCTCCAGGAACACGACGCCCCACTCGGCCAGTGGGTCGCGCTGTCCGGCGAGCGGCACCGGACGGCGCCCCAGGTCGCGGAGCAGCTGCTCCGCCGCCTCGCGCGTCGTGTCGGCGATGGACCACGCGGCCGGATGCATCTCCACCAGGATCTGGAGATCCCGTCCACACGTCCTCACCGTATCCTGCGCGCCCGCCAGGGCAGCGAACTCGTAACCCTCGACGTCGATGAGCAGCAGGTCGGGCCGAACCTCGTGCTCGCCACAGTACGCGTCCAGCGTCGTGAGCCGCACCTCGTGGCGGTCCGGCTCGCCCGGCATGGAGGGGTTGGGGGAATGCAGGCGACCCATGCCGTCCGCTTGGGACGCGAATAGCTCGGCCGTCCCGGCCTCGGCTCCGACGCCAAGCGGTACGATCTCCACCCGCGACGCGAGGTGATTGAGCGCAACGTGCTGTTCGAGGGCCGCGCGCGCGGTGGGGTTGGGCTCGAACGCGATGATGCGACCCGAGGGCGCCGACCAGTGTGCCAGCTGGATCACGTACACGCCCACGTTGGCGCCTACGTCGACGCACACCGCGCCGTCGGGGATGCGGTCGCGCAGGAAGTCCGCGACGTGCGGCTCCCAGTTTGGGGCGAAGTGATTGCGGTAGTGTGGGTGAATCCGGCACGGCACTCCGTTGACGGACCACTTGACGCCTCGGCGACCGCTGAGCCACCAGAGCGCGCCCTCGTAGAACGGCAGCCCCGCCCGGATGATGCGGGACTCGTGTCCCAGCAGATCGGCCGCGCGCTGCGCAGCGGCCTGGAGTATCCTCATCTGGCCCTCCCAACCGGCTCCTCGATCTGCGCGTCGAAGCGCGCCGCCGTGTTCTCGAGGCGCCGCGGCACCCCCTAGCGCTCCGCCTCGCTGGCCGCCACGTCCCGCCACACGAGTCGCTGCAGCGCGGCCAGTCGTGGGCGCACGTACATGCCCAGGGGATCCTGCAGTGCCAGCGGCAGCATGAGGCCGCCGTACAAAACCGCCACGGCGAGCGTTGTCACGACCAGCGCGAGGTCGGTACCCATGACACGGCCGACACACCAGCCAGCACCGTCACCAGCGCGAAGCGCCACATCCAAGGCCACAAGCTGGCCACGAGGCGTCCCGTGGAGGTCTGCACCTCGCGGGCGAGCCCCCGCAAGTTGGCGGGCAGGCCGATGAGCAACACGCCCAGCAGCGAGCCGATGGCCGCGCCGATCAGGCCGTAGCGCAGCACCAAGACGATCGACGCGGCCACTGTCACTGCCCCGTCGACGAGGGCGGTGAGCGAGATGCGCTTGTCGTGCCCGAACGCGAACAGCGACTGGATCGCCGTGAGATTCCAGTGGCGCAGCAGCATGGCACTGAGGAGGACCGCCGTGAGGGCAAGGCCGCCGAACTGGTCGGCCCCGACCCACCAGGTGACGAAGCCCTCGTTCACCGCCAACACGACACACACGATGGCCCCGCTCATCATCAGGATTGCGCGGGTCAGGGCCGAGGAGACCTCGAACAGCCGCTCCCGCGGCGCGCTGGTGCGCAGCTCGCTCAGCGCCGGCTGGGCGGTATACGCCAGCATCTGCGGCTGGTTCTGCAGCACGGTGAGCACCTTCGCGGTGCAGAAATACGGCACGACGGCGGCTGGCCCCATGATCTTGCCCACGATCAGGAGGTCGGTGCCCGAGAGGAACACCGTCGCCACCTGCGAGATGCTGATCCACCCGCTGCGGCTGAGGCGGTCGCGCAACTGGTCGGGGGCGAAGCGTGGGAACCGGAGCCTGAGGGTGCGCCCGAAGCGCTGCCGGGCCCTGACGACCCACAGGATCGCCGACAGCAGTTGCGTGAGACCCCAGCCGATCGCCAGCGCGTACAGGCCCAGCCCCGCGAAGACCAGCGCCACGGTGAGCGCGGTGCCCAGGATCCAGGCCACCGTGTGCACGGCGCCCAGGAAGGCGAGGTCCTGCAGCCCGTTCAGCAGCGCCTGGAACACCCGGAGCGGGAAGAACGCCACGAAGATCGCCATCACGATGCCGAGCGGATGGCGCAGCGGCTCCCACTCGCTCGGCACTGCAAGCCAGACGAGGGCGGCGGCGAGGGCCACGAGGGGGAGCTGCCACAACACGAGGCGTGCGGTGCGGCCCACGATGTCGGGCAGGTCTTCGGCTTCGGTCACGCCGCCGGCGCGACCGGTGGCGAACGCCACCTCGCGCGGCAGCAGCGCCACCACGCCGAGGTCCAGCAGCATCAGGTAGCCCAGGATGCGCGTGCCCACCAGCCAGAGGCCGTAGTCGTCCTGGCCCAGGCGCTGCAGCAGGAACGCCGTAAGCCACAGCCCGACGAGGGTGACGAGTGCCTGGTTGGCGTAGCCGAACGCGACGCCGCCGAGGAAGCGCCGGGTGCGGCTCACGCGCCGGCCTCGGGGCTGACGACGGAGAGCAACATGCGGTCGAGTTGCCTGGGATCGAGGTGTTCGCGGTACCACTCCAGCCGCGTGGCTCGATCGCCGTACGCGTCGGGGTCGTCCCACAACGCCTGGGCCGTGGCCGCGAACGCCTCGCGCGTCCTCGGGCAGGGCACGGGGCCCGTGGCGAAGAGCGGGTCGAACAGGTGGCCCGTGGACGAGACCAGCGGAGCGCCGGCGCTGGCCGCCGTCATGGCAGAGGTGCGCCGGCCGGTGAGGCCGTCCACAAAGGGCGCGAGCACGAGCCGCGCGCGGGCCAGCACCGAGAGCACGTCCTCGGCCGGGAGGCGGCCGCGGTACACCCATTCGGGGCGGTGCCAGCGCTTCAGGACGGGATCGGCCTGCGCTTCCTCCTCATCCGCTCCGACCAGGACCAGGGGTGGATCCGCGCCGATCGCCTCGACCGCGGCGACGATCCACTCCCATCTGAGCCCGGCGGCGAACGGTGAGAACACCACGGGGCCGGGGAGGGGATGGCTCGTCGTCATGCCGGCCGGCGCCTCGCCCAGGTTGCTGCCCACGTAGACCACCTGGGTGCCGCGTCCCAGCAGCTCGGCCCAGGCCGGTACAGGGGTAACCGCAGCGTCCACCTCACCCATCAGCCGCCGCAGCTGCCGCCGCTGGATCGGCCCCAGCACGAGCCACGGCGCCCGGGTGGGTGGCACCCACGTCTCGTGCACGAACAGCGTGGTGCGCATACTCCGAGCCCGCGCGGCGCGCGCCAGGCGCTCGGGGAAGCGCGACACGCCCCGCCGGCCGTACAGGAACGGGACGTACTGGATCAGCACGGCCTCCGTGCCCTCCGCGTGCCACCGGTCGGCGACGGCGTCCGGCGCCTCGTCGCGCGCTCCCAGGGCCTGGACCTCATGCCCGGCATCCTTCCAGTGCCGCCTGAGCCGCGCCGTGTGATCCGTCACCCCGCCAGGGGTCTCGGGAAAGCCGGGCGACACGATCCGGATGCTCGTCACGTGCGACTCACGCGCCGTGGCAGTTCGGCCCCGTGCAGTGGGCCGTTGACATCCACCGCGCCGCGGGCAGTGTTTGGGTCGTTTCCCTCGACGGACGGGTGGGCGGCTTGGGCTCGTACCTCTTGGTGTTCGTGGTCGCCGCGGCGGGCTGTGCGCTGTTCATACCCCTGACCGGAGCGCTGGCCCAGCGGCTGGGGGCGATGGACGACACGCGGAAGCCACCGGTCCCGCGGATTGGTGGCGTCGCGGTCGCGCTGGGAGGATTCGCGGCCCTCGTGCTCGTGGGTGTGGTGTTCGCGCCCACCGGCCTCACGCTGCTCGCGACCACCAGCTCGCTCGGTCCCGTGATGGCCGGCACCCTTGCCATACTCCTGCTCGGCGTGGTGGACGACGTGCGGCCCCTCACCGCATGGCTCAAGTTCGCCGTGCAGGTGGCCGTGGCGGCGGCGGTGTATGCGGTCGGGGTGCGCGTCGCGCTGCTCTCCTTGCCGTTCGGGCCGCTGGACCTGGGTCCGGTGCTCGGGTTCGCCGTCACCGTGCTATGGCTGGTCGGCATCACCAACGCCTTCAACCTGTTGGACGGTGCCGATGGGGTCGCCTCGGGCTCGGCATTCTTTGCGGCCACCGCCGTGTTCCTCATGTCGGTGGTGCTGGGCCACCCGGGGATCGGGCTCGTGGCCGCCGCGCTCGCGGGCGCGCTGCTCGGCTTCCTGCCGTTCAACTTCCCGCCGGCCAGGGCCTTTCTCGGCGACTCGGGGAGCATGGCCACGGGCTTCCTGCTCGCCGGCCTCGCCGTGGAGGGTTCGACCAAAGGCCCCACGCTCGTCGCCATCGCCGTCCCCCTGGTTGCCTTTGGGGTACCGGTGTTCGATACGACGATAACACTCCTCCGGCGTTCGGTGCGAGGCCGGCCGCTGTTCGAGCCCGACCAGGAGCACGTGCACCACCGCCTCGCGCGGGCCGGGCTCTCTCCGCGGCAGGTGGCCGGGGCGATCTACGCGGCGAGCGCGCTCTTCGCGCTGGTGGCGATGATCTTCATCAACCCCGGTGTGCGCTCCATCGCCGTCGCGCTGCTGATCATCGGTGCCGGCGTGTGGATCACGTCCCGGTACCTCCATCTGCACGAGCTCAACGAGCTGGCCCGGTTGGCGCGCCGGGGGGCGCTACAGCCCCGGGCCATCGCTGCCAACGTGGAGCTCAGGCGCGCGGCCGAGCGGTTGGAGCGCGCCCAGACGCTGGAAGATCTCAAGCGGGGGATCGCGCTGCTGCCGCGGGCTACGGAGTTCGACGAGGTGCTGCTCCTGATCGCGCCGGCGGGAGAGCGTCGGGGCAAGGCCAAGGTGTGGCACCTGCAAGACGGTGAGTTCGTGGAGCACTGGCCTGAGCGGAACTCCGACGAGTGGGAGGTGGTCTGCCCCTTCGAGGGTGACGGGTGGATCGGCGAGGTGCACCTGCGGCGCCGGCTGGGGCGGCGCTCGCTGCTGCTCGATCTCAACCTGCTGCTCGAGCTGGTGCAGCCCACGCTCTCCCAAGCCGCGAAACGGATCGAGCCGCCCATCGCGACCACCTCGTGAAGATCCTCCATCTCAGCAAGTTCTATCCCCCGGACCCTGGGGGGCTCGAGCACGTGGTGGCCCAGCT
>JBDHBX010000056.1:0-3337 GCA_039592335.1 Gemmatimonadota bacterium
GGGAGGGACGCAAAACGGGCTCCGTCCAGCTCGATGACGAGGCAGCCCGGAGCCCGCTTGTCAGGTCGCAGTGCGGTGACGCGCATCAGCCGTCGGTCGTCGTCTCCTGGCTCTCCTCCTCGGGCTTCTCCTCCTCGATCCCCAGCACGGCCCTGACCTTCTGCTCGATCTCCGCCGCGATGTCGTCGTGGTCCTTGAGGTAGAGCTTGGCGTTCTCGCGGCCCTGGCCGATGCGCTCCTTGCCGTAGGAGTACCAGGCCCCGCTCCTGTCGATGATCCCTGCCTCGGCGCCGATGTCCACCAGCAGCGACGTGTGGCTGATGCCCTCGCTGAACATGATGTCGAACTCGGCCTGCCGGAACGGCGGTGCCACCTTGTTCTTCACCACCTTGACCCGGACCTTGCTGCCGGTGATCTCGTCGCGCTCCTTGACCGGCCCGATGCGCCGTACGTCCAGCCGCACCGAGGAGTAGAACTTGAGTGCGCGGCCGCCTGTCGTGGTCTCGGGGTTGCCGAACATCACACCGATCTTCTCGCGCAGCTGGTTGATGAACACGACCGAGGTGCGCGAGCGGTTGATGCTGCCGGCGAGCTTGCGCAGTGCCTGGGACATGAGCCGCGCCTGGAGCCCCATGTGCGAGTCGCCCATGTCGCCCTCGATCTCGGCCTTGGGGACCAGGGCCGCGACGGAGTCGACCACGATCACGTCCACCGCGCCGGAGCGCACCAGGATCTCGGCGATCTCCAGCGCCTCCTCACCGGTGTCGGGCTGCGAGACCAGCAGGTCCTCGATGTCCACGCCCAGCTTGCGTGCGTACTCCACGTCGAGCGCGTGCTCTGCGTCGATGAACGCCGCCACGCCCCCCACCTTCTGCGCGTTGGCCGCGATGTGGAGCGCGAGCGTTGTCTTGCCCGAGGACTCGGGGCCGTAGATCTCGGTGATGCGACCGCGCGGAATGCCTCCCACGCCGATGGCGGCGTCGAGGTTGATGGCACCGGTGGAGATCGCGCCCACCTTCACCCGTGGGGCGTCCTGCCCCATGCGCATGATCGAGCCCTTGCCGATCTGCTTCTCGATCTGTGCGATGGCGAGGTTGAGCGCCTTCTTGCGGTCGTCGGTGAGTGGGGTGGTGGACTGCTGGTCGGATTTGGCGGGCATCGTATCCTCGGGTGTGGGTGCTTTGACTGCCGGCTTCGTGCAAGCTGCACGCTACGCGTGGTTCGAGCTGTTCAAGTGAACCGAATATACACCGAAACTACCGTCTAGCGCCACCCCACCCGAAACGCATCCTCCACGTGTTCCAGCCGATGCGGCCCAGCCGTTGAGAGCGTAACTCCAATCACATCAAAGCGATACACGTCATCTGGGCGGCCGTGGCGGTCGATCCAGGCCGATGCCACCCGGGCGATCTCGCGGCGCTTGGCCCAGGTCACCGCCTCGGTCGGGTGCCCGAACTCGGCGCTCCAACGGGTCTTCACCTCCACGAATGCTACCAGGCGGTCCCTGCGGGCCACCAGGTCGATCTCCAGGCGGCCCATGCGGAAGCGGTGGTCGGTGACCCGCCAGCCGGCGAACGTGAGGTACCGCATCGCCACCTGCTCGCCGTGCAGGCCGCGCAGGTGCCGTGGGTCGGTCCAGGTGGTGGGGTCGGACTTGAGAGGCATGGGGGGAAGGTAGGGGGCGCATAGGGTAGGGCATCACCAAATGCATGCGTGATGTATCACAGCCGCGCCCTCCCGCAGCGGCGTATCGTATCCGCTGAGGTTGTCCCCCAGAGCCCCGGAGGAGAGTGATGCCCCAGCGGGTGAGACGCACGGCGGTTCGCCACCGATTGGCGGTGCTACTCGGCGGCGCGTGTGCCGTCGCCCTGGCAGGCTGCGGCGAATACCAGGCCCCCGAGGGACCCCCGGAGACGGCGGTCCTCGTCGGGGCTGGGGACATCGCGGTGTGCGGGGGCTCCGGCGACGAGGCCACCGCCGATCTGCTGGACAGCATCCCCGGCATCGTGTTCACCGCCGGCGACAACGCCTACCCCGACGGCTCGGCGACCAACTTCGCCGACTGCTACGCTCCCTCGTGGGGCCGGCACCGGGACCGCACGCGACCCTCCCCCGGCAACCACGACTACCACACCGCCGGGGCCGCGGCCTACTTCGCCTACTTCGGGGCCAATGCGGGTGACGGCACGGGCTACTACGCCTACCGGGCCGGTGGCTGGCTGGTGCTTTCCCTCAACAGCAACATCGCCGCGGACGCCGGCTCGCCGCAGCATCAGTGGCTGGTCGACCAACTCGCCGCCGACACGGGATCCTGCGTCCTGGCCTACTGGCACCACGCGCGCTTCAGCTCGAGCTCCCTGCACGGCAGCGACACGCGCATGGCGGACGTGTTCAGCGCGCTGTACGACGCGGGCGCCGAGGTGGCCATCGTGGGCCACGACCACACGTACGAGCGGTTCGCGCGGCAGACGCCGGACGCGGTCGCCGATCCGGTCGGAGGCGTCCGTCAGTTCGTCGTGGGAACCGGTGGTGGCCCCCTGTATGCCTTCGGTCCCTCCGAGGCGAACAGCGAGCTGCGGTACAATGCGGACTTCGGGGTCATCAAGCTCACCCTGGATCCCCACGGCTATGCGTGGGAGTTCGTCGTGACCGACGGGTCCACGGTGGATTCAGGGGCCGAGACGTGTCGCTAACCTACGCGGTCGCCGTCGCAGAGTAGCCAGCAGCTCGCTCCCCACCCCCCAGCGTAGTCGGCCTCCTGCCACAGGGCTTCCGCGGCTGTTAGTATTACCAGATGCGTTCCGCCGACGTACGCCGATCATTCGTCGACTACTTCAGGGATCGGGGCCACGCCCACGTCCCGTCCTCGTCGCTCATGCCCGCGGACGATCCCACGTTGCTGTTCACCAACGCGGGGATGGTGCAGTTCAAGCGGATCTTTCAGGGGCTCGAGCATCGCGAGTACGACCGCGCCGTCACCGCGCAGAAGTGCGTGCGCGCCGGTGGCAAGCACAACGATCTGGAGCAGGTGGGTCTCACCGCGCGGCATCACACCTTCTTCGAGATGCTGGGCAACTTCTCCTTCGGCGATTACTTCAAAAAGGGCGCGATCGAGTACGCCTGGGAGTGGGTGACCAGCGAGCAGTACCTCGGCATCGACCCGGCCCGGATCTTCATCTCGGTGCACCACACCGACGACGAGGCACGCACCCTGTGGCGCGACCTCGCCGGGATCGCCCCAGAGCGGATCTACGGCCTGGGGGACAAGGACAACTTCTGGCAGATGGGCGACACTGGGCCGTGCGGTCCCTGCTCGGAGATGTACGTCGATCTGCGC
>JBDHBX010000057.1:0-3618 GCA_039592335.1 Gemmatimonadota bacterium
CGCTCCGCCGGCACCTTGCGGCGCACCGCGATCGCGAAGTCGCAGTACACGCAGCGCCGCCGACAAAACGGCACGTGAACGTAGAGATGTCGCACGCAGGAGAAGCTAACCGACGCCCAGCGCGCTCGCCCGATGGAACAGCTTGCCCGGTTCCTGCGCCACGAGCCCGCGTATCTCGAGCCCGGTGAGCACCGCGAGGGTCTCAGCCGTGGAGCAGTGCACCCGCGCGGCGATGTCGTCGACCAGCTCCACGCCCAGATCCAGCACATCGAGCACGCGGCGCTCGAGCGGGGCCAGGTTCTGCGGCAGGCTCTGGACGGCGTCCTCGTCCCAGAGCCCGTACTCCTCCAGCAGGTCCCGCAGACCAAGCGCCGGCTTGGCTCCCGTCTGGATGAGCCGGTTGCACCCCGCCGAGGCGGGGCTCGTGATCGGGCCCGGTACGGTCAGGACCTCGCGTCCCTGCTCCAACGCGCAGTCGGCCGTGATGAGAGCGCCCGAGCGCTTCCCCGCCTCGACCACGAGGGTGCAACGCGCCAGGCCGCTGATGAGCCGGTTGCGCCTGGGAAAGCTCCCCGCGGCTTGTCGCCGGGTGGGAACTCGGTGAGCAGACATCCCCGCATCGCCACCCGGTCGTACAGCGCGCCGTTCGCCGACGGATAGACCACACCGAGCCCGTTGCCCAGCACCCCGACGGTGCCGCCCTCGGCGTCGAGACAGGCCGCGTGGGCCACCGCATCGAGTCCGCGTGCCATCCCGCTCGCCACCACCACCCCCGCGCGTGCGGCGCCCGCCGCGAACAAGCGGCACGCCTCGGCACCGTAGCGCGTATGCGTGCGGCTCCCCACGATCGCGACGGTCGGCATGTGCAGCAGCGACAGATCGCCCAGCGCGAAGAGCAGGGTCGGCGCGGCCGGGATCGCTCTGAGCAGGGCTGGAAACCGCGGGTCATCCGGCACCAGGATCACCCCGCCCAGCCGGGCCGTGCGCGCCGCCACCCGCTGGGCCGCGTCGGCCGAGGCCTCGCGCACGGCGGTCGCGGCGGCGCGCGAGATGCCGCGCACCGCCTGGAGCTCTCGTTGCGATGCCTGCAGCGTGTCGTGCGCGGAGCCGAATACGCGCAGTAACGCGTCGAGCCGCGCGCGTCCGATGCCCGGCACGAGCGCGAGGGTGAGATAGGCGATGTCGGGGTTCACGGAAGGGGAACGGCGTCGTCGGGCGGCGACTCCTCCGACTGCACCAGCAGCTTCCAGAGCTCCTCCTTGAGCTCGTCCAGGCCCCGGTGCGCCACCGACGAGATCGCCACCACCCCGCGAGCCTCGGGTGCGGCGACCGCCGGCGGCCGCGCGTCGGGCGGCAGCAGGTCACTCTTGGTGAGCACCACGAGGTGGGGCTTCGCCGCCACCTTCGCATCGTACGCCTCGACCTCCGCCCGCAGCGTGTCGTAGCTCGTCTGCGGATCCTCCACCTCCACCGGGATCAGACAGGCGAGCACGCGCGTGCGCTCCACGTGCTGCAGGAACCGGTCCCCCAAGCCCTTGCCCTCGTGCGCGCCCTCGATCAGCCCCGGAATGTCGGCCATCACGAAGGAGCGGCCCCCGGTGAGACCGACCACGCCGAGCTGCGGCGTGAGTGTGGTAAACGGGTAGTCGGCAATCTTGGGCTTGGCGGCCGACACCACCGACAGGAGCGTGCTCTTGCCGGCATTCGGCTCGCCCAGCAGCCCCACGTCGGCCAGCAGCTTGAGCACCAGCTCCAGGGTGCGGTTCTCCCCCTCCTCCCCCGGCTCCCACTCGCGCGGCGCCTGGTGGGTCGGGGTGGCGAAGCGGGCATTGCCGCGCCCACCGCGCCCGCCCTTGGCCACGAGCAGCTCGTCACCGGGACGCACCACCTCGCCCAGCGCCGCACCCGTCGTGGCATCGAGCACGACCGTGCCGGGCGGCACCGGCAGGTAGACATCCTCACCCGACCTGCCGGTCTTGTTGGAGCCCATCCCGTGCTGCCCGCGGTCGGCCTTGCGGTGCGCGTGGTAGCGGTAGTCGAGCAGGGTGGTCAGGTGCGCGTCGGCCCGGAGGTAGATGCTCCCCCCACGCCCGCCGTCGCCGCCATCGGGGCCGCCCTTGGGTACGAACATCTCGCGCCGGAACGAGGCACATCCCGAGCCGCCGATGCCGGCCGTGACACGCACCGTCACGCGATCGACGAAGTTCATGCCTCCCGCGCTCCATACCGCGAGTGTGGGCGCGCGGGCGCGGAGGTGGCAACGCAATCCATTGCGCGCTCCATCAAACGAACGAGAGCTCCCCCTCGGCCCGCGTCACCCCGACCCGCTCCCAGCGGGTGTTGAGGACCGGGAGCTCGGCGAAGCGTTCCAGCGGCGACCCAGCCGGACGCTCGAGCCCCAACTGTTCCAAGATCGTGACCAGCGCCGGCATGGCGGCGGCGTTGCCGCCGTCCTCGACCTTGCAGGCGATGCCCAGCTGACGGCCGATCAGCGCCGCGCCGTACACGCCCTCCGCACCCACCTTGGCCAGCACCTGACCCGGGTACGCCTGCATGACCTCGGTGCAGAGACGCCGGTGGCCCGCCACGTTCTCGGGATGCCCCGTCATCGCCCCCACAATGCGGCGCGGGGCATCACCCTCGTCGGCTGCGATCGCGGCGAAGGCCCGTGCCATGTTGCCGAGCGGGAGCGCAAAGGCCACCACCCCACAGCCATCCACACCTTCGCCCAGGGCGCTCGGCGCGAGTCCCGCGTAGTGCGCCAGCACCTCCTTCGCACGGTTCTGGACCGGATGCCCCGCCACGTAGTACCCCGCCGTTTCCCACCCGCGGTGCCGCGCCAGCGCCAGCATCCCGGTGTGCTTGCCGGAGCAGTTGCTGGCGAGCCGAGAGGGAGGAACGATCTCCACCTCGTCGGCGGGTCGCGTATCCCCCAGCGGTACGGCGAAGTCGCCGATCAGCGCGCGGTGCGGTCCGCAGGCCAATTCGTCCTCGCTGCACCCGATCCGCGCCAGGAATGCCGCCACGATCTCCACCTGACGTCGCTCCGAGTTGTGCGAGGCGCAGGCCAGGGCCAGCTCCTCGCCCGAGACCGCGAACCGCTCGGCCGCACCGTCCGCCACCAGGGGCAGCGCCTGGAACGGCTTCGCGGCGGAGCGCGTGATCACCACGCGCTCAGGGTCGCCCGAGACGGCCACCAGGGTGCCGTCGGGGTGACACACGACGGCCGCTACCCGGTGCTCCGAATCGAGGATTCCCCCGCGGTAGGTGCGGACGTGGAAGTCGGTCATGAGCGACGCCAAAGATACACCGTTGTGGAGCCCCCGCGTGATGGGCAGATTGGAGCCGCAATCACACCCTGCTTTCAATGCCGACCGTCCGTACCCTGGTTCGCCGCCTCGTGCCGCGCCCACTTCGCAACTGGGTGCGGTCGCCTCGCAAGAGCCTTGCCCGGCTGGTGGACGAGCTCGCATACGTCGCCGGCGTGCGGCTCCGCCTCGAGCTCCGCCCCGACTGGACCTTGCGCTGTCACCCAGCGGCATACCGAGTCTACCGTGCGGCACAGCTCGCGGACCCGGCACAGGCTGCGGAGCTGGACGAGTTCCTGCGCTACTGCAC
>JBDHBX010000058.1:0-4581 GCA_039592335.1 Gemmatimonadota bacterium
CCTAACGACCTTGCGCATCAGCTGCGGGCGTGAGAACCCACCAGGCGCGCTGAGTCTGAACAGTCCAAGATCCTGCCATCCTCACAAACCTACTTCCTCTGGAAACTACCGCGCCTCCGCAGGTGCATGCGCGGGTTAGACGGCACGGTTGCGACAGGCGAGCTAGTACTGTCAGAAGCCGCAAGCACCCCAGGCAGCGTGATCATGGTCTCCGTCGTCAACGATATCGTGCAGCATCTCGTGCTGGACGGTGCGTTTGTTCCTGCGGTGCGCCTCAGCCACGTAAATATGGTGGTCGGGGCTCCAGAGCGCGGCACACCGAAAGGGATGGCATATGAAGCTGTCTCCTGGCACCATGAACCAACGCACCCGCGTGAAGTCAGCGCGGGTCTGGGCGCACGCTTCGACGTCGGCCCACCAGGTGGTGTAGACCTCGGGGGGATCAAACTCCACAGCACCCAGAGGCGGTTCGAACGGGTGCGAGCTCTCGCACGCCAGCAGGAGCCCGAGCGTTGCGGCGGGAGCTGCTGAGCGCAGCCAGCGCAGTTGGCTCGGCATGTGTGCCGTGCCGTCTAACGACTAGTAGCCTGAGTCATCCTATAACCCCTCATGACCTGCCCCGCCTCCCTTTGCTCCATATCACCACCCTCTCCGAGCATTGGACTGCGAACGGGGCTGCATAAGCCAACCTGCAGCCTAAGATGTGCAAACGCTGCGAATTGGATACGCGGGCTACGCCCCTCATCCGCCAAATTGGGTCCCGAGGGAGCGTTCGGCCAGAGCCGATCGGGGGCATCGGATGCCTCATATGAGACATTCGGCACGTCTGGCGCGCGTCAGCCGGCCCCAAGGGCCGCTCACAGCCGGTCGATGGGGCTCTGTACCCCGAACGCACCGCGGTTGAGCACGTGAGTGTAGATCATGGTGGTGCGGACGTCGCGGTGGCCCAGCAGTTCCTGCACAGTGCGGATGTCGTAGCCATTTTCGAGCAAATGAGTTGCAAATGAGTGCCGAAAGGTGTGACACGTGGCGCGCTTCCCGATTCCCGCCTGGCGCACCGCGGCCGTGACGGCACGCTGCACGGCGGAGGGGTGCAAGTGGCCGCGGCCGCCGCGGCCGGTCTGGGGGTCGTGATGCAGGCGTCCCGCCGGAAAGATGTACTGCCAGGGCCACTCCCGGCTGGCCGCCGGCAGTTTGCGGGCGAGGGCGCCTGGCAGGTCCACATATCCCGCGCCCCCCGCGAGGTCACGTCGGTGGCGCTCCCGTACCTGACCGAGGTGGGCAGTGAGCGCCGCCCGCCCGGCCAGCGGCAGCAGCGTCACCCGATCGCGCTGCCCCTTGCCCCGTCGCACCCGGATCTCCCCGCGGCCAAAGTCCAGGTCCTTGACCCGCAGCTCGAGGCACTCGAGCAGCCGCAGGCCCGATCCGTAGAGCAGGAACCCCACCAGGCGCGGTGAACCGCGCAGCGCGCGCAGCACTGAGCGGACCTCCTCGCGGGTGAGCACGACGGGGAGCCTCCCGGGCTCCTTGGCCCGCACGACCCGGCGCCAACGGCTTACATCGCGCCGCAGCACGTCCCGGAATAGGAACAGGAGAGCGGAGGCGGCCTGATTCTGCGTGGATGCGCTCACCCGGCTGCGCTCGGCAAGGGACGAGACGAACTGTCCCACCTCGGCTTCGCCCAGCGCTGCTGGGTGACGCCGTCGGTGTCGCCGCAGGAACCGCCCGGCCCACCGCACGTAGGCCTCCTCGGTCCGCGAGCTGTAGTGGCGCGCGCGGGTGGCGGTGCGGAGCCGCTCGATCAAGCGGTGGAGGTCATGCGGCTCCATGGCAAAGCGGGAGGCGACTCGAAGTCACCTCCCACTCATGTGTCATCCTGCCATGCGTCTCGTGCTCGGACGGTTGCCCTCAGTGCCGAACCCGTGCGTCTTGAAGCCTACCTCCCCCACTCCCCGCTTCAACATCTCGAACCTCACCGGCCAGTTGAGCCCTCGGATCGAGGTCTCGGGTCTTTACGGGTATCGCCGCGGGGCAGGGCCCTCGGGAACGAACCGGCCGAGGCGCTTGCGATACTGAGCCAAGACTCCATCCGGCAGGTCGACGAGCGGCGACAATCGGAGCGTGCGGAGCGCACGGCCGATCGGTCGAGTGAGCCCAACCTCGGCCAGGAGCGTGACGCCCCCACCCCCGTCGCCCCGTACTGGCGTCCCATCGCGGAGCACGAGCCACCAGCATTCGCTCCACCCTTCCTCCGGCACCGAGGCGAGCAAGTCCGCGGCCTGTTCATCGGCGAGCGGAAGCAGCGCCAGTTCCTCTCGCCGGTCCAGCCTGGCGACGACCCGCGCCGCCCATCGGCCAAACCTTCACGTGCCGGAATGGAGCAGAACCGGCCGCCACAGATCGGGGATGGTCGCTACAGCCGAGGCCATGTTCGCCTACGTGAGCCCCAGGATCGCCAGCACGATCAGCGTGAGCGTCACGGTACACGGTGGGTCGTGGTATTCTTGAGACGATCATCGGGTCGGGTGCGTGTAACCGACCTACAGGTCGCTCAACGGCGGGACGGTCAGCGCCTCGATGTCCCACCCGGCCAGCTTCGCGCCCGCCTGGTACGCCGACTCGAGGTAGTCGAGCAGTGCCTTTCGCGGGTCGGCTTCCCGGCGCAGGTCGTCGTACATCAGCATGGCCATCGGGCTGCCGCCGACGTCGGCCCACGTCGCCGCGCCCGGGGACAGGGGTTCCTTGTCCAGCCCCTCAGGCGATGGGAAAGTGTACGAGTAGAACGCCGGGGCTCGCACGTTCTCGTCTCCCGCCCAGAACCCGAAGCTGATGACCTCGTGCGTGTAGGCGTCCTTGTCTGCGATTGTCCGGTCCGGACTCAGGGGCGGTTCCTTCTTGCCGGAGAACCGTGTCACCGCCAGATCCATATGGTGCCAGTAGAGGTGCACCGGGCAGGTCTTGCCGTAGAACCGTCCGCTAAACTCCTCGAACACTCCGTTCACCCACAGCATGATGCGCCAGTAGCGCTCGACGTACTCCTACGAGGCGTGCTCGGTGATCTCCGAGAAGGGCTTGGTCACCGGGAGATCGTATGGCTTGTCCAGTATGTGTGGGTGAATGCCGCACCGCTCCAGAGCGTCGAACAGCTTCCTGTGAAGACCGGCGACCCTCAGGCCCTGCTCGAGCGGGAACGCCTCTGACTCACCGCGACTCGTGACCAGCTCCATCCGGTGCGCGAGGAGGTTGAGCGAGATCTCGAACGTCCCGAAGCCGTCGGCATAGGGGATGGGGTGCGTGGTCAGACCCGTGGGGCTGACGTAGAGCGTGATGTTCCACCAGTGGTTCTTTCGCGGCATCATGTTCAGGCGGATCTTGCCGACGATCTGCGCGAAGAGATGCAACGTCGTCTTGCTGTCTTCCCATGCGTCCAACGGCAGGTCCGGTAGCTGCGGCTCTTGGGTGCTCATGTCACCTACCTCCACTTGTGGCTCCCGCGTTGTCGGCGCCGACCGGTGGCACACCGTGCAGACAGATCAGGCCTTCTTCAGCCGCTCCAGAAACACTTTCCTCGCCTTCGCTACCTTCGGTGCCGCGATCGCCTGGCAGTAGGGCTGCTCCCGGTTGCGGCGGTAGTAATCCTGGTGGTAGTCCTCGGCCGGGTAGAAGGTGTCGAGCGGCACCACTTCCGTGACGATCGGGTCGTCCCAAACGCCGCGCCGATTGAAGTCGGCGATCACCGCCTCGGCCGCGTCCCTCTGCTCCCCGCTGTGATAGTAGATCGCCGAGCGGTACTGCGTACCGATGTCGGGTCCCTGGCGGTTGGGAGTGGTAGGGTCGTGCACGGTGAAGAACACCTCGAGCAGGTCACGGAACGAAATGACCTCGGGGTCGAAGGTCACCTGCACGACCTCGGCGTGCCCCGACACGCCCATGCACACCGTCTCGTATGACGGGTTGGGGACGTGCCCCCCGGCATAGCCCGACACGACCCGCTCCACGCCTGCGAGCTCCAGGAACACCGCCTCGATGCACCAGAAGCAGCCGCCGGCGAGGGTGGCGAGTTCCTGCGGGTGTTCCGTCACGTCGTTGCCATCCTCCTATGCGTGCGGCAGGCTCACGCCGCCGTACGGCACGGCTGCGAGGTAGGCCATCTCGCGGTCCCATGTGGTGAGGTCGTTCAGGGAGAGCTGATTGAGGTGTGTGTGCCCGCAGGCGCGGGCAAGGACCTTCATGAGGTCCACCGCCGCGTTCAGGAACCGTGCGAGCCGCTCGGCGCCCACTTGCACCGGCAGCCGCGACCGCAGATGCGGCTTCTGGGTGGCGATCCCCACGGGACAGTTGTTGGTGTGACAGGCCCGCATGGCGATGCACCCGATCGCCTGCATGGCCGCGTTCGAGACCGCGACACCGTCTGCCCCCAGGGCCAGCGCCTTGGCGAAGTCGGCCGGCGTGCGCAGGCCACCGGTAATGATGAGCGTAACTTGTTCGGCGCCCGTGGCGTCGAGGTGGCGCCGCGCCCGCGCCAGGGCGGGAATCGTGGGCACCGAGATGTTGTCGCGGAAGATGAGCGGCGCCGCGCCG
>JBDHBX010000059.1:0-3680 GCA_039592335.1 Gemmatimonadota bacterium
ACGGGCTCATACAGTGCCAGCGTGACCCTCTGACACGCCTCCGTGACGCCCCCAACCACCTTTGGGGTGTTCTTGGTTTGCCAGGTCGGATTACCCGGGTCAACCCGCTCCGGGCTGAACGCCACGAAGACGTCTTCGCCCACCCGGAACCCGCGTCCCTGCAACCGCGGCACCAGCAACTCACGCGTACTTCCAGGATAGGTCGTACTCTCGAGTACGATGGCCTGGCCCGGGCGAGCGGCTTGCGACACGGCGTCGACGGCCGCGATGACGTAGGAGATGTCGGGGTCCTTGGTCTTGGACAGCGGGGTGGGTACACAAATGGAGATGACGTCCACCTCACCCAGCCGAGCCATCTCCCGCGTCGCCTCGAGCTTGCCGGCTTCGACCAGGGGCTGGGACGTCCTGCACGTGCGACTTCCCCATGTTGACGGCCGACACCACGTCACTGGAGAGGTCGAACCCCACCACGCGGTACCCGGCGCGCGCCAGCTCCACCGCGAGCGGGAGCCCCACGTACCCAAGGCCAATCACCCCAAAGGCCGCGGAGCGGTTCTGCGCCTTGGCGACCAGATCAGTTTCGTGGCTCATGACAGATCTACCAGCGCCCCGCCCTTGTCGAGCGACCGCGACGCCGCCTCCAGAATCCGCACCACCATCACCCCGCTCTCGGCATCGGCGCGCGCGGTCTCCTCACCGCGCGCTACCCGCACGAAGTGCCGCAGCTCTGCTTTCAGCGGCTCGACCATGGGCACACGCGGGATGGAGATGTCGCCCTCGCGGATCGCGAGGCTCTCGCCGTAGGACCCGTACTCGGGCGGCCGGTCCACGCCCTTGTCGTAGATCTTGAGCTTCTCCCGCGCCTGCATGTCGTCGAACACGACCATCTTGTGGGAGCCCACCACCGTGAGGCGGCGTTCCTTGTGGGGGTCGAGCCACGACATCTGCACGTGCGCCATCGCACCCGAGGCGAACTCCATGGTCATGAACACGACGTCCTCCACGCCCGGCTGGAGGTAGCTCTTGCCGTGCGCCGTAACCCGTGTCGGCGCCTGTCCGAGCAACTCCAGCGCGACCGACACGTCGTGCGGCCCGAAGCTCCACAACGCGTTCTCGTCGGGGCGCACCTGGCCCAGGTTCACGCGCTGGCTGTAGAGGTAGTAGACGTCGCCCAGCTCGCCCGTCTCGATCATTGCCTTGAGTCGCTCCACGGCCGGGTGGAACACCAGCAGGTGCCCGACCATTGCCGCCACACCGCGCTTCGCGGCAAGCTCGGCCATGCTCTCGGCCTCCTTCACCGAGAGGGCGAACGGCTTCTCGACCAGGACGGGGCGTCCCAGCTCGATGGCCTTGTTCGCGAGCTCCACGTGCGACGCCGCCGGCGTGGCGACCACCACCGCCTCCGCCGCGCCGATCGCGTCCTCCGCGGAGTCGGTGACGAGGGCCGCCGGATACTGGCGCGCCATCGTCTCGCGAACGCCGGCGTCCAGGTCGCAGATTGCCGCCAGCTCCGCCTCCGGCAGGGCCGCGACGCTGCGCACGTGATTGCGACCCCAGCTCCCCGCTCCCACCACCGCCACCTTGAGCCTGCTCATCGATAGAACTCCGTTATCGCGTCGATCACCGCGTCCCGCTGCTCGGGCGCCAGCTCTGGGTACACCGGCAGCGCTAGCACCTCGCCGCACGCCCGCTCGGCTTGCGGCAGGCTTCCCTCTTCATAGCCCAGCTGAGCAAAGCAGGGCTGCAAGTGCAGCGCCTTGGGGTAGTAGATGGCGCTGCCGATACCCCGATCGGCCAGATGCCGCTTGAGCGCATCGCGCCGTGCGGCGCGGATCGTGTATTGATGGTAGATGTGCTCGTTCGCGGGGTCCACCGCCGGCGGCTCCACCCCGTCCAGCCCGCGCAACGCCTCGGTATAGGTCTCCGCGTGCCCCCGCCGCGCGGCGCTCCACCGCTCGAGATGCGCGAGCTTCTTGAGCAGCACCGCCGCCTGGAGCGTATCCAGCCGGCTGTTCGTCCCGATCTCGTCGTGATGGTACTGCTTGGCGCCACCGTGCGTGCGCAGCCGGCGCAGGCGCTCCGCGAGAGCCTCATCCTGCGTAACGATCATCCCTCCATCACCCCACGCACCCAGGTTCTTGCTGGGGAAGAACGAGAAGGCGCCCGTCGTGCCCAACTCGCCCGCGCGTCGCCACACCCCGTCGATCTGGCGCCGCGCGCCGATCGCCTGCGCGGCGTCCTCGATCACGGCGAGACCGCGCTCGGCCGCGAGCGCCATGATCGCTTCCATCGGCGCGAGCTGCCCGAACAGATGCACCGGCGCGAACGCTCTGGTATGCGGCGTGATCGCCGCCGTGACCTGGTCGGTGTCCAGATTGAACGTGGCCGGATCGATGTCCACGAACACGGGCGTGCCACCGGCGTTGTGGATCGCCCCCGCCGTGGCGAAGAAGGTGAATGGCGTCGTGATGACCTCGTCGCCCGGCGCCAGTTCCAGCGTCTTGAACGAGAGCAGCAGCGCGTCGGTGCCGCTGGCGCAGGCGATCCCGAATCGCGCCCCACTGGCCGCGGCGACCGCCGCCTCCAGCTCACGCACCTGATCGCCCATGATGAAGCGCTGGCTCTCGACCACGTCCAGCAGGGCCGGCAGCACCTCGTCCCGAATCGTCTCGAACTGGGCCCGGAGGTCCAGCAGCGGTATCTTCACGGTCGTTCCAAGTCCAAGAAAGACAGAAACTTACAAGGTCGACAGCCGGCCGTCCACCTCGCGGTAGCGCGATCCGCAGCGCTCGCACGTCCCCTCGCCGCTCGAGAGGTGCAGCCGCTCGCCGCAGTGGCACATCCAGCCGACCCGCCGGGCCGGCACGCCCACCATGAGCGCATGCGCCGGCACGTCGGCGGTGACCACCGCTCCCGCCCCCACGAACGCGAACTCGCCCAGCGTGATGCCGCACACCACCGTGGCGTTGGCGCCGATCGTCGCACCGCGACGGACCAGCGTCTGCACGTACTCGCCACGGCGCGACACGTGGCTGCGCGGCGTGGTCACGTTGGTGAACACGCACGACGGCCCGCAGAACACGTCGTCCTCGAGCACCACCCCCTCGTAGATCGAGACGTTGTTCTGAATCTTCACGTTGTTCCCGATCGTCGTGCCCGGCATGACGACGACGTTCTGTCCCAGGCTGCACCGCTCCCCGATCTCGGCCCCGGGCATGACGTGACAGAAGTGCCAGATCTTGGTGCCTTTGCCGACCGTGGCTCCCCCGAACCTGCTCGATCACCGCCAGCACGTCGTCAGCGGTCGCCCCGCCGGTATTGACGATGTAGTTCGCGTGCTTGGATGAGACCTGCGCGCCACCCACACGATGGCCCTTGAGGCCCAGCGCGTCTATCAGCTGACCGGCCGTGCGGGATTCCTCACTTCCGCTGGGTGGGGCACCACCCGGCGCCGAGGGGTTCCGGAACACCGACCCGCAGCACCGCTCGTTGAACGGGGTGCCGGCCTTGCGCCAGCGGAAGTGCTGCTTGATCTCCTGCTGCAGTGCCTTCGGGTCGCCCGGCGTGAGCTGCACGACGGCACCCACGACCACGCTGCCGACGAGCCCGCTGGAGCGGTATTGCCAGGGCACCTCCGCCCAGGGGAGGGAGCGCACCGTTCCATCGCTCTCCACCAGCTC
>JBDHBX010000060.1:0-4824 GCA_039592335.1 Gemmatimonadota bacterium
CGATCTACCCACACGAGCAGCCGCGGCGGGTTGAACAGCGTGTCCGGCACGTACACCATCGCCCCGTTGCCGCTCACTGCGAAGGCGGCCCTCCCGTCGGGAACGACGTGTGCCACCTCCTCCAGCACCGGCACCGGCGGTCCCGTCACCTCCAGGCGGTCGACGTCGAACGGCACCGTGAGGATCGTTCCCGCTCGCAGGTAGGCGATGTGGCCTGTCGGCAGGTAACGCCCGAACGTGCCGCCCTCGATCAACGTCGTGACTTCCCCCTCCTCGAGTGAGAGCACCGCGATGCGCGCCCGGTCGATCGGCGTCGAGAAGTTCGTGAACAGCACGTGTTCCTCACCGGGCAACAGCTGCGGCCACCAGTGCCCCAGCTCGCCCTTCGCCGGATCGGGCGTGGTGAGCTCCTCGCCCTCGCCGCCCCCCGCAGCGACACGCCACAGGCCACTCAGGTAATTGCGCGTATAGACGATCGTGTCGTTCGTGCCCCAGGTGCCGCCGCCCCACGTGGCCTCGGTGATGTCCAATACCGTCCCATCGTCGAGGCGTACCTTCTTGAGGGTTTGACCCTGCGTGAATCCGACCCAGGCGCCGTCGGGTGAGAAGAACGCGGTGCCGCCTTCCTCAGTGCCAGGTATGGGTACGAACCCGAGCTGGTCCATGTGGTGGATGTAGAGCCGCCCGCCGCCGTCGCCGGACCCCGGCACGACGAGCTTGCTCCCGTCGGGAGACATGTCGAGCTGCGCGTCTGCCAGTTGAATGCCGGCCGGAAGCTCGACGGCGAATCGGACGGGTGGACGCGCTACAGGCGCCACGTCGCTCAGCATCCCGCGCGCCGCGAACCCGAACGCCAGCGCCGCCAGAATCGCCGCAGCCTTCGGCAGGTTGCGCCGCCACGCGGGGCCAGCGGGAGTTGGCTCACGCCTCACTTCCGCCGCGACCGGGGCGGTCGCGATGATCACGCCCTTCCCAGTGAGCGCGTCGGCGAACTCGGCGGCGGTGTGGAACCGGTCGGCCGGGAGCTTCGCGAGCGACTTGTCGACGGCCCCCGCAACGTGCGGCGGCACCGTGTCGCGGTGCACCGTCACGGGCGGCGCCTTCTCCGTGATCACCTTCGCCACGATCGCCTGTGCCGTGCTGCCGGTATAGGGCGGATCCCCCGACAGCATCTCGTACAGCATCGCGCCGAGACTGTACACGTCGCTGCGGGCGTCCAGTTCGCGGTCGCCCATCGCCTGCTCTGGGCTCATGTAGTGCGGCGTGCCGATCGAGAGGCCGGTCTCCGTGAGCCGCGTGCCGCCCGCCTGCGAGACGGCCAGCGCAATGCCGAAGTCGACCACCAGCGGCTGCCCGTCGTGCAGCAGGATGTTCTCGGGCTTGATGTCGCGGTGGATCACGTCGTGGCGGTGGGCGTAGTCCAGCGCGGCCGCGACCGAGCGCGTGATCTCGAGCGCCTCCTCGATCCCCAGTTGCTTGTCGTGGTCCATCTTGGTGCGCAGCGTCTCCCCCTCCACGTAGGGCATCACGTAGAACAGGAACGAGTCCGCTTCGCCCGAGTCGTGCAGCGGCAGGATGTGCGGGTGCTGCAGGTTGGCGGTGACCTTGATCTCGTTGAGGAACCGCTCCGCGCCGATTACAGCCGCCAACTCCGGCTTGAGCACCTTCACCGCCACCTTGCGGTCGTGCTTCAGGTCGTGCGCGAGATACACCGTGGCCATGCCGCCCGCGCCGAGTTCGCGCTCGATGACGTAGCGGTCGGCCAGGGCGGCCTTCAGTTGTTCGGTGATTTCAGGCATCCTGGGCAATCTCCAGACCGGCTTTCCCGAGGCCGTCGATGACCTGCTCGACCAGCCCGGGGTCCATCCACTTCCCGAGCTCCTCCCGCGCGACTTGCGCGAAGTCCGGCTTCTGGTCGAACAGCTCCGAGAGAGCTCTCTGCGCCGCCTCCTGCTCACCGAGCTGCCCGTGCGTGGCGGGCCATCACCGCCAACGCCGTCGGCCCGCTAAACGGTGGACTTCCGGCGAGCATCTCGTAGACCACGCACGCCAGCCCGTAGAGGTCGCTCCGCGCATCGACCGGTTCCCCGTTCGATTGCTCCGGACTCATGTACAGCGGTGTCCCAACCGCCATCCCGGTCTGTGTCAGCCGCTCACCGCCCGAATCGCTCACCGCCTGAGCGATGCCGAAGTCGGCCACGACCGCGTGGCCGTTCTCGAGCATGATGTTGTCAGGCTTGATGTCGCGGTGAATCACCCCGCGTCCGTGCGCGTAGGACAACGCGTCGGCAACCTCACCCGCGATTCGAAGAGCGTCATCGACCGGAAGCTGCTTCTCACGAGCCATGCGGTCTTGCAGTGACTCCCCCTCGACGTACGGCATCACGTAGAACAGGGTTCCGTTCGCGTCGCCTGAATCGTAGAGCGGCAGGATGTGGGGATGCCGCAGGTTGGCGGTGGTCTCGATCTCGCGCAGGAACCGCTCCCCGCCGAGCGCCGCGGCCAGCTCAGGCCGCAGCACCTTGACCGCCACCCTGCGGCGGTGCTTCAAGTCCTCGGCGAGATACACCGTGGCCATCCCGCCTGCGCCGAGCTCGCGCTCGATGACGTAGCGGTCGGCCAGTGCGGCCTTCAACTGCTGGGTGATCTCACTCATCGTGCGGTGGCCATGTCTTCCACGATGGCGGGCCAGCCGAGGATCCAGGTCAGCGCCCGACTTCTGCCGCTGATTTCCTGGAGCACCAGCAGGAGATCCCCGCTGGTGGGGTCGACATCGTAGTTCGTGTTGCCGCCGTTGAAGTCGATCGGGCCCTGAAACACGACCTCGCGTGACCGCACTCGGATCCGGTCGGTGACGGCGAGTGTGGCGAGGGTGATCGAACCCTGGCGGCCGTAGTAGATCCCGCCCCCGTCCGGGGTCCAGCGCGGCGCGAAGCCACCGTCGGTCGAGATCTGATAGCGCCCCCCACTACCCGAGATTGCCTGCACGTAGACTTCCGACCGACCCGACAGGCCCGACGTGTAGGCGAACCACCGCCCATCGGGCGAGGGTTCCGCCCGGGTCTCGCGGAACTCCGTTGCGACGAGCCATTGGACTACCGAGTCGCCGAGCGTGAGGAGACCGATGTCGGGTTGGCCACCCCACCCCTGCACGAGCAGGCGCCGGCCATCGGGGAGGAAGCCCAGAGGCGAGACGCCCTTTTCGTGCTGCAGCAGCTGCTCGCGTGTGCCCGAGCCGTCCGCCGCCCGCCAGTAGATGGCGGCTCTTGCACTGTCACTGGCCGCCGCGTAGGCGATCCGACTCCCGTCGGGCGTCCAGACCGGCATGAAGGTCTCTCCCTCGGTCGTGAACCGCGTCAGCGTTCCCTGGTCGCGGTCGAGCAGCCAGAGCTCCGTCTGGTCACCCTCGTCGGGGAGGCGCAGCACGATGCGGCGGCCGTCAGGTGAGATCGCAGGGTCCTCCAGATTCACGGCACGCGGCAGCGACACCGGTGTCTCCGACTGCGCCGTCGCCAGCACCAGCGATTCCGCACCGCTGGACCCACCGGGCACGTAGGCCACATCCCCCGCCTGGGAGACGGTGAACTCACCGTTGCCGTCGCCGCGCACGAGCACACCATCGAGCAGGGCGACCGCAGGACCGGTGGGCCGCGCCCGATCCGGATCGAACGGCTGAACCAGCAGCGCACCGTCGGCGCCGGTGAAGACCAGATGGCCCGACGCGACGTAGCGCGCCATCGTCCCCGGCGTCTCCAACGTGTCAACCATCCCGGTCTCGAGATCGAGCACGCCGATGCGGATGTCCTCGAGGGGGCCGGGGCCGTCGATGCCGAACAGCACGCGGCGGTTGTCCGGCAGGATCCAGGGACTGCGATGCCACTCTCCCGGCTCGCCGTCGCTCACGCGTTCGGGCTGGCCGCCGCTGGCGGCCACGCGGTACAGGCGGTCGTCATCGTCGTTCGCGAACACGATGGTGTCGTTGCTGCCCCACGACGCGCCCCGCACCCGGTCGCCGACCTCCGCAATCGTGATGGGAGGCCCGCCAGCCAGTGCCACCTTGCGCAGGCGGCCCCCGACCTCGAATCCCACCCAGCGTCCATCGGGGGAGAAGAACGGGCCCGCGGCATCCTCGGTGCCGGGCAACCGATCCATCTCCAGGCGGTCGAGCCTGCGGATCGCGAGTCCGAGGACTCCGCTCTCCGTGTCGCGAGTGACCACCAGGCGGCTGCCATCGGGTGAGAGCGCCAGCATGCCCCCGCAGCAGCGCGACCGGATGGTGTCTACGATCTCGAGCCGCACCACTCGCGGCTCCGCCACGGGTGTCGCGCTCCGCCCGGCCACGAACGCAACTGCGATGCCGACTGCGCCGAGTGCCGCAATCACGACCTGCTTCCGCGTCATCCGCTGCGGTGCGGGCGTTGTCTCCGTCACGCTCGTTGGAGTGCGCGCAGGCGTTGCGTATCCCGGCGTCGTCAACGCCTCCGCGAAGCTCACCGCCGAGCCAAACCGGTCCGCCGGCAGCTTGTTCAGCGCCTGGTGCACCGCCTCCGCCACGTGCGGCGGCACCGTGCGCCGCTGCAGCGTGATCGAGCGCGGCTCCTCCGTGATCACCCGTGCCACGATGGCCTGCGCCGTCGCCCCCGTGTAGGGCGGCTCACCCGTGAGCATCTCGTACAGCACCGCCGCCAGCGAGTACACGTCGCTGCGGGCGTCCAGCTCGCGGTCGCCCATGGCCTGCTCGGGGCTCATGTAGTGCGGCGTGCCGATCGAGAGCCCGGTTTCCGTGAGCCGGCTGCCACCGGCATGGCTCACCGCCAGGGCGAT
>JBDHBX010000061.1:0-2681 GCA_039592335.1 Gemmatimonadota bacterium
ATCGAGCCACCGGCTGCGGCCGCAGCGCCGCTGGACGGTCTTCTGGATCACTGTGGCCGATCCGCGCCTGCTCGAAGCCCAGCTCGAGCAGCTACCGCCGGTACGGCGCGCGGTGCAGGCGCAGATCTATCAGCAATCGGGCGTGACCGCTAATCCGCTCCCCGCCGAGCGCGCGCTCGACATCAGCGACCACGTGACCTTTCTCCGCATGGTACACGAGGCGCATCGCGTCGAGGAGCGCTACGGCATCCCAACCGGGATCGCAGCGGTGAGCACGGCCTCCGAAGCGCTACCCCAGAACGTGCTGCTCGCCTTGACCGGCTCGGGCATCCGCTACGCCCTGCACTCGTGGCACGGTGCGCCCCCACTCGAGTGGTACGAGGCGCCGGACGGCTCGCGCATTCTCGCGGCAACGATTCCGCCGCGAGGACATCCACGAGAGTTGGGCTTCACCGCCTCCCAAGAGGAAATGACGCGGCGGGTGGAGCGCTGGTTGACCACCACCCCGCTGCTGCTCTCGCCTGCTGCTGCGAGCGGGGACGACGCGCTGGCGTTCATCGTGAGTACCGAACCCGACGACACGCAGCTCACCATGCTCGAGGCGGTGCGGCAGTGGAACCAGCGGTTCGCCTACCCACGTATCGTCATCGGCGCCGGAGAGGAATTGGCCGCCGCGATCGACGGGCGGCGCAGCGCGATCATCCCGGTTGCCCCGAGCGGCTATCACGCACACGAGATGCTGCCCGATGCGGCCGCGTTGGCCGCCGTCGCCGGCGAACGGGAAGCCGAGCGTGCTGCGCACGCCATGCGGGTGCTCAGGACACTCGCGGGGCCGCTGGAAGAAGGTGCCCACACGCCCGGCAAGGAGGGGGACGACCCGAGGGCCGTGCTGCACACCGTCGCCGCGGACATCCCCACGACGCTCCCGGGCACCTTGGTGTTCAACCCCTGCCCCTTCCTGCGGACCGACATCGCCACGCTCCCCGACGGGTCGCAGCAGGTCGTGACCGATCTTCCGGAACTCGGCTACGCGTTCATCGTGGACCAGCCCCGGGCCGCCGCGTCATCCGAGCGGCTGGTTGCCGGCGCGAGCGCCCCGTCTACGACGCTGGAAGGCACGCACGTGCGACTGCATCTCAATCCGCGATCGGGGGCGATCGACTCGCTGGTGTCCCTGGCGGACGGCCTGGAGTGGGTGCGCGCCGGAAGCGACGGACTGAACGCCATTCCCGGCGCCATCGTCGAGGGGTTGTCCCACGAGCGCATCCCCGGGGTCGGTAGCCGCCTGGTCGTGCGGCGCTGGTCACCCGCTCGCGGCGACGTGCGCACGACGGTCACGCTGTACGACGCCCTCCCCTGGATCGACATCACGAACGACGCGGACGCGGTGGGCGAGCGGGCCATGGAGTACCTCTTCGCGTTCGATCTCCCGGGCGGGCGCGCGACCTGGGAGGTGCCGGCGGGACACGAGGAGTCACCGGCGCCGGTGTATTACATCACGCACCTCCGCTGGCTCGCCGTCTCCTCGCAGCGCGGCGCCGCGCTGCTGCGGGGTCTCGATGCGCCGTTCGTCTCCGTGATGCGGGACGGCACCGTCCTGGCGCACGGACCGCGCGGCCAGGCGCGCTACCGCGTTGCGGTGACTACCGATTCGGTCGATCCCACGCTCGCAGGGCGCTTCGGATGGGGCGCGGAGCCCCTTGTCACCGCACGGGTGGATCGTCAGCCCTCGGGTCGCCTGCCGCGGCACGGTCCGCTCATCGTGGTGGATCAACCCGGGATGGCGATCGTCGGCCTCAAGCCCGCGGACGACGGGAACGGAATCATCGTGTACGTGCAGGAGCTGCTGGGGTCGAGCCGGTTCGCCACGCTCGGCACGGGTGTCCTCACGTTCCAGTCGGGACGTAAGGTGGACTTCCTGGAACACGACCTGGAGGACGTCTCCACCGTTCCCGGCGGTGTGGCGTTCGACATCTCGGCCTGGGGAGTCGTGGCGGTGCGGCTACAGGGCGTCGGGTTGCGGCCCGCTTGAACGGCCGGGAGCAAAGAGGGTATATCTTGGACATGACTCCTCCCACTACTCTCGGCGACCTCAGGCAAACCGAGTGGTCCGAGCCGCGCGTGCATCTCCGCTCCGTCAAGGACGAGATGCGGCACAACCTCATCTGCATGCTGGAAGCCGGCCAGGAGATCTTCCCCGGCATCATCGGTTACGAGGAAACCGTCGTTCCCCAGGCGATCAATGCCGTTCTCGCACGCCACAACTTCATCCTGCTGGGACTCAGAGGACAGGCAAAGAGCCGTATCCTGCGCCAGCTGGTGACGCTGCTCGATCAAGAGATCCCCATCCTCGCCGGCAGCGAGGTGAACGACAACCCGTTCCGGCCGATCTCGAAGTTCGGCCGCCAGCTCATCGAGGAGCGTGGCGACCGGGCACCCATCGAGTGGATCCCTCGGCACCGGCGCTACGTGGAGAAGCTGGCCACGCCCGACGTGACCATCGCCGACATGATCGGCGACGTGGATCCCATCAAGGCAGCCCGCGGCGGGCACCTGCTGTCGGACGAGCTCACGATCCACTACGGACTGCTGCCGCGCAGCAACCGCGGCATCTTCGCCATCAACGAGCTGCCGGACTTGGCGGGGAAGATCCAGGTGGGCCTGTTCAACATCATGCAGGA
>JBDHBX010000062.1:0-2663 GCA_039592335.1 Gemmatimonadota bacterium
TGTCCGCCTCGCCCGAGTCGTGCAGCGGCAGGATGTGGGGATGCTGCAGGTTGGCCGTGACCTTGATCTCGGCCAGGAAGCGCTCGGCGCCGATCACCGCGGCCAGCTCGGGCCGCAGCACCTTGAGCGCCACCTTGCGCTCGTGCTTCACGTCGTGCGCCAGGTACACCGTGGCCATCCCGCCCGCCCCCAGCTCGCGCTCGATGCGGTAGCGATCGGCGATCGCCGTACTCAGACGTGCGGTTATCTCAGACATCGGAATCTTCCATTCTGTTTACAGCCCCTTCAGCGACATGCACTACTGCGTTCCCACGCGCTCCAGCTCCGGGAACCAGTTGAGTACCATGATCACGCTCTGATTCCCACCGACGTTGCGCACGAACACGAAGCCCCGATCATCGGGCAGGACATCGTACGCCGAGTGGTTGGGGTTCACTTGGTACGCCGAAGCCGGGAATAGAGCTTCGCGCTGGCCGGTGGCAAAGGTCGGCGTGGTGCGAACGGTGACGGCCACCAGGTCGGTGCCGGTGCGGTAGAACAGCTCACGGCCGCTGTGCGCCCACCTCGGCTCGGTACCACCCGCGCTCGACACCTGCCACCGGCCACCGGGGCCAGGGAACGGACGCACGTACACCTCGTCGCGTCCCGACTCATCCGAGACATACGCCAGCCAACGCCCGTCCGGTGAGATCACCGGTGCACGCTCCAGGAACGGCGTCTCGAGCAAGACGGTTGGCTCCGCGTCGGTTCCCGGTTGCAGGACGATAAAGCTGGAATTCTGCGCGCGGGCGCGGTCACCTTGCCGGATGATCACCGAGCGCCCGTCAGGGTGCCATACACCCTCGATCTGCGAGAGGGGCAGCTCCGCGAGGACCTCCTCCGCACCGCTGCCATCCGCCGCGCGGTAGAAGAGATCACGGTCCGTCGTGCCGGCAGCCGGCCGAGAGTAGGAGACGGATCGCCCATCCGGCATCCACTCGGGATAGATGGCTCCTCCCTCGAAGCTGAGCCGCGAGATCGTGGAGTCGCTCAGCTCGTAGATCCAGATGTCGCCGCCGCCGACAGGCACCTCTACGGCGACGCGCCGTCCGTCGGGCGAGACGCGGGGGTACTGCATCCGCGGGGCCGAAGACGGGTAGAGGATCTCCCGTCCATCGGGGTCCACCACAGCCAGCCCCAGTTCGCCGATCCCCTGCGCGTACACGAGGGTCCCGTTGCGCGACAGCGTGAGTTCGGCATCGCCAAAGGTCTTGACCGGCACCCCCTCGGCAATGGCGACCGGAGGCCCCGTGACTTCCAGCCGGCGATCGTCAAACGGAACGGCGAGCAGCGCCCCATCCGACCGGGCGTACACGATGTGACCCGAGGCGGCATACCTGGCATAGCTGCCTTGTACCAACAGCTTCACCTCGCGCGTCTCGAGATCCACTACGGCAATGTCCGACTCCTCCCCGAGTTGCCGCGTCACCCGGATCACCGAGAACAGCACGCCGCGCCCGCTCGGCAGTGCGTCGCCCCAGATGTGCCCGCCCTCACCATTGGCAGAGTCGATGGTGGTGATCTGCTCGGCGGGGCCTCCGTCCGCACGGACGCGGGCGATTCCCAGGTTGGCGTGAGTGAAATACACCCAGCCGTCCTCTCCCCAACCCGCAGGGCTCACGACGGAGTCCGTGATCGTCAGGGACGGACCCCCTACGAGCGAGACTCGACGCAGCTGATTGTCGTTCGCGAACGCCAACTGCGTGCCGTCAGGCGAGAAGACCGGCCCCAACCCGTCCTCCATGCCGTTGAGCGGGACCTCGTCGAGCACGCCAAGGCGGCGTACCACCCAACTCACCGACCCGTCGGCCTGCGCCATTCGATACACGAGCGCACTCCCATCGGGTGAGAGAACGAACGAGGGACCGAACGGCGTCGCCGTCCACCCAGGGAGCGAGACCGTAAGACGCAGGGTGGGCGGTGGCTCCGGCTGACGGATCCACCCGATGAGGGCGGCCGCAGCCAGGAGAGCGGCGAGGGCCGGCCAGAGCACGCGCTGCCCCAGCAGTCGTCGTGACTGCTTAGCAGCCGCCTCGGCTGGTGCCACCGTCGAAGCAGCGGTCGCCCCAAACCCAACGTTGCCGAGAGCTTCGGCGAACTCGGCCGCCGAGTGGAAGCGGTCGGCCGGCAGCTTCGCCAGCGACTTCTCGATCGACGCCGCCACGTGCGCTGGCACCGTATCACGGTGCACCGTGACCGACGGGGCCTTCTCCGTGATCACCTTCGCCACGATCGCCTGGGCCGTGCTCCCAGTGTACGGCGGGTCCCCCGCCAGCATCTCGTACAGCATGGCCCCCAGCGAGTAGACGTCACTGCGCGCGTCCAGCTCGCGGTCGCCCATCGCCTGCTCGGGGCTCATGTAGTGCGGTGTGCCGATGGAGAGGCCGGTTTCCGTAAGGCGCGCACCACCCGCGTGTGAGAGCGCCAGCGCGATGCCGAAGTCGGCCACCAAGGCCTGGCCATCGTGCAGCAGGATGTTCTCGGGCTTGATGTCGCGGTGGATCACATTCTGGCGGTGCGCGTAATCCAAGGCAGCTGCCACGCTGCGCGTGATCTCGACCGCTTCTTCAACACCCAGCTGCTTCTCCCGGTCGATCTTGTCCCTGAGCGTCTCGCCCTCGACG
>JBDHBX010000063.1:0-2822 GCA_039592335.1 Gemmatimonadota bacterium
GGCGAGCTCGCGCTCGGTCATCTTTGCCGGGTCGCAGGCGATGCCGCCCTTCGCACCCCCGAATGGAACGTCCACCACGGCCGTCTTCCACGTCATGAGGTTGGCCAGCGCCGTGGCGTGCTCTTCGTCCATGCTGGGGTGGTAGCGCAGCCCGCCCTTCATGGGGCCGCGGGCGCGGTTGTGCTGCACCCGGTATGCCATGTGGTGCTGGAGCTCACCCTTGTCGTTTTCGGTGACACACTCCACCTTGACCACGCGAAAAGGGGTGAGCAGGATGTCGCGGAGGTTGTCGGAGAGGTCGAGGACGTCGGAAGCCTTGTGAAAGTAATGATGACTCGCGGCCAGCATGATCTTTACCTCCCTGTTCGGGTGAGGGTGGTTGGGTTTGGGGCGCGCCAGTCGGGCGCAATCCGGTTACAGCTCGGGCGATTTCACCACGAGCATCTTTTCGACCTGCATGTCGTGCATGGTGTAGGGGATGCCGCCGATGCCGAAGCCGGATTCGCGCAGCCCGGCGAAGGGCATGCCGTCGATACGGAACGCGGTGTGGTCGTTCACCATCACGGCGGAGGCGTCGAGGCGTTTGTACACGCGCAGTGCCGTATCCATGTCCTTTGTGAACACGGCCCCCTGGAACGACACCGGCAGGCTGTTAGCGATCGCGACGGCGTCGTCGAGATCGTCGTACCCGTACACGCATGCCACCGGGCCGAATACCTCGAGGCTGCTCGCCTTCGTCTCCCGGGGCGGGTCCAGCAGCACGGTGCACGCGTAGAGGCTTTCGGAGAGGGGCTCGCCGCCGCAGAGAAGCTCTGCCCCGGCGTCCACCGCTTCTTTTACCCACGTGTGCACACGGTCCACCTCGGAATTGCGGATGAGCGGTCCCACTTCGGTGTCGACGCTGGTGGGGTCGCCCACTTTGAGTTCTTTTGCACCGTGGGCGAGCTTTTCTGCGAACGCGCGCGCCTTTGCCCTGGGCACAAACACGCGGTTCACGGACACGCATACCTGTCCGGCGTGGTAGAAGCCGCCCTTGAGGATGGCGGGGAGTGCGAGCGCCTCGTCGGCGTCGTCGCACATGATCAGCGGCGCCACGCCGCCGTGCTCCAGCGCGCAGCGCGCACCCGGTGCGAGTTTCGAGCGCAGCATCCAGCCCACCTTCGAGCTGCCGATGAAACTGAAGAAGCCCACACGCTTGTCCGTAACGAGCGCTTCGGCCACGGGAATACTGTCGGAGATGAGCACCTGGCACCACTCCGGCGGCAGCCCGGCGTCGCGCAGGATCTGCACGAAGCGCAGGCAGGAGAGCGGCGTGTCGTCGGCGGGTTTCACCACGGTGGGGCATCCCGCCGCCACGGCAGCGCCGGCCTGGTGCACGATGAGGTTGAGCGGATGGTTGAACGCGCTCACCGCCACCACTACGCCGATGGGTTCCTTCTGTGTGAACGCCAGCCGGTGCTCGGAGGAGGGCAGCATCCCCATGGGGATCACGTTGCCGTGGTCCACCTTGAGCGTTTCCGCGCACAGGCGCAGGCTGTCGATGGCCCGCGTGACCTCGACACGCGAGTCGATGAGGGGCTTGCCACCCTCGCGCGCCGCTTCCAGCGAGAGGTGCTCATGCTGTTCCTGCATGATGCCGCAGGCGCGCTCGATAATGGCGATGCGCTCGTGCAGGGGAAGCCACCGGTCGTGGTCGCGGTACAGCGCGTACGCTGTGGACATTGCCGCTTCGACGTGGCGCTCGTCGCCGGTCTCGATGGTGGCGATCTCGGCGCCGTCGAAGGGCGCCGTTACGGGAATGGTGCGTGCCGCCGCGGGCGCGTCGACGATCATCAACGGAAAGTGTTCAACCTTCGAACTCATTTTCAACCCTCAGTAATCGGTTCAGTGCCGGCAGGGATCAGCCCAGCCTCGCGATAATGTCGCCCATCTTCTCTATGACCGTGTAGTTCTTCCAGCCGAAGGCCTTCGCCAGCCCGAGCCAATCGGGGTTGCCGAAGTCCAGGTCGGTGTGGCGCTGGAACTGGTTGTACTGCTTCCACTTGATCAGCTCGTAGCCACCGTCCTCCCACACCATCACCACGATATTGCTCCCGATCCGGTGGGCCGTCTCCATCTCCTGCACATTCATCATGAACCCCGCATCGCCGCAGATGGCGAGGATGCGCCGATCGGGATGCACGAGATTGGCGGCAATGGCGCCGGGCATGCTCGACGCCATCGAGCAGAAGCCGTTGGGAATGATGCACGTGTTGGGGAGGTGGCAGTGGTACGCGTGCGCGATCCACATCTTGTGCGCGCCCACGTCGGAAAAGAGAATGTCACCGGGGCGCATCGCCTGGCGCGCGTCCCACAGCGCCTTCTGGGGGCGGATGGAACCCTCGGTGTCGTCCTCGGCGTGCTCGGCCATCTCGAGTTTTGCCGCTTCGCGCACCTTGTGTTGCGCGCCGAAGTCCCAGTTCGGCCTCGAGTTCTCGGCGTCGACGCGGGCGATGAGCATCTCCAGCGTATTGGCAACATCGCCGATGGCCTCCACGTGGGGGTTGTAGTGCTCGTCAATCTCGGCAGGAAGATAATCGATATGGACGACGCACTTGTCCCCGTCGGGATTCCAGTTGCGGGGATGGTGCTCGACCATGTCGAAGCCGATACAGATCACGCAATCCGCTTTGCGGATGGGCAGCGTTGTGAGCGACTCGGAGAACAGACCGATGGTGAAGAGCGAGTAATCAGCGTCCATATCCACGGCGCCTTTGGCCATGAAGGTGCTCACCACCCCGATGCCGGTGCGTTCGCATAGGGCACGCAGCTGCACGCTGGCG
>JBDHBX010000064.1:0-5683 GCA_039592335.1 Gemmatimonadota bacterium
TCTCTTCGACGCGGTACTTGTTGTCGAAGTGGGGGATCCCGGTGTTGCGCTGCGCCGAGCCCACCGACGTGTAGACGAAGTGCTGCACGCCGGCCTGCTTGGCGAGCTGGGCGACGCGCTTGCCCTGCTGCTCCTCGCCCTCGACACCGGCCTCCCACGTGTTCTGCATCGCGAACACGCCCCAGGCGCCCTCGAACGCCGCCTCGAGCGACGCCGCGTCGTCGAAGTCTCCGCGCGCGACCTCCGCCCCGAGCGCGGCCAGCGCCTGCGCGGCCTCGCCCTCGGGCTTGCGGGTCATGGCCCGCACCTTGTGACCGGCGGCCAACAGCTCCCGGGCCACGGCGCCGCCCTGCTGGCCGGTCGCGCCGGTCACCAGGATCAGGTCTTTGCCTTTCTTCATGTGTCGACCCTCTTGTGAAGTCATAGTATGCCCGAAAGGGAAGAATCGTACTCGGGATGGGGGTGGTGTCAAGCGGGGCAACCCCATGACACCCCGTCCTCCTCGACGCGCGACCGCCTCCCGCTGTACAATGTCTGATCGCAGCGACGACCCTCACGCACGCACCCGGAGTTGGGAATGCCACCTCGCAAGCCTCGTTCGGCCATCGCGCTCACGGTGCTCACCGCGCTCGCCGCCCTCGCCGCCTGCTCCGGCTCGGAGAGACCCGGCGCCGGCCCCTGGACCGCCGCGGTCGACACCACGGCCGACACCATTACCGTGCGCACCCTGTCGGGCAGCGTGTGGGGTAGCACGACCAGGTTGGTGGAAGAGGTGCGCATCGGCACGATGGAGGGAGCCGACGAGTACATCATCGGTGACCCGCGCTCGATCGCCGTGGGCAACGGCGGCGTGATCTACCTGCTCGACAGCGCCCGACGGCACCCACCTGTATGACATCGGACGCGCCGGAAGCGGGCCCGGCGAATACACGAGCCCCGACGCGATGACGACGCTGCCCGATGGCCGCGTGATCGTGAAGGACCCGGGCAACGCGCGCGTCGCTGTGTTCTCCGCCGAAGGCGAGTTCCTCGAGAACTGGCGCCACGGTGGCGGCTTCAACACGAGCCAGCGGTATTACGTCGACACCGCCGGCTACAGCTACCCCATGATCCTGCTCAACATGGGCACGGCTCCCTGGGAGTGGCTCTACGGATTGGCCCGCACCTCTCTCTCAGGCGAGCTGCTCGACACCCTGGCAGCCCCCACCTGGGACTACGAACTGGCGCAGGTCACGGGGAGTCGCGAACGCAGCAGCAGTAGCAGCCAGGTTCCCTTCACCCCCGACATGTCGTGGACTTTCAGCCCGCACGGGTACTTCGTCGGCGGGCTCACCACCGACTACCGGGTGGACCTGTTCCGCACCGACGCGCCGCACTTGCGCATCGAGCGGGAGTGGACGCCGGTGCCGGTCGGATCGGCGGAGGCGGAGGAGCGGCACGACCGCATCACACAACAGTTTCGCCGCCAGTACGGATCGTGGAGCTGGAACGGCCCCGAGATCCCGGGCACCAAGCCGCCCTATAGCGAGCTGTTTGTGGACTTCGACGGGCGCATCTGGGTGGTGCTCTCGCAGAAGGGCGTCGCCACCATGACCGAGGAGGAAGCGCGCGAAGAGGAGCGGCTCGGCGGCCGGGTGCCGTTGCGCTTCCAGGAGCCGCCCGCGTTCGACGTGTTCGACATCGACGGGCGCTTTCTCGGTCATGTACGCCCGCCGGCGTCGATGCGCATCGAGCCGGAGCCCCTTGCCCGCGGCGACACGGTGTGGGCGGTGGTGCGCGACGAACTGGATGTGCCCAGCATCGTGCGCTTCCGGATGGTGCGGGGGGAGGGCTAGCGGGGGACCTGGTGTGGGCCGGGCAACGGATAGCCCCGAACGCCAATCGGACGCTCGGGGCTCTCACGGTAACCAGATGAGCGAGACTTGCGCTACGCTGCTGCGGCCACTGCCGGCATAGCCTTCGGGCGCGCCAGGACGAACAGCACCAAGAGAATCACGTCAATCACCAGGTGCACCCACCAGAACGCGGCCAGACTACCCACGATGACGAAGGTGACGACGTAGGACAGGGTGCCCAGCGCATACCGCAGGATCCCCATGTCGATTACGATCTTGTACTTCTCCGGGGCTTTGGAGGCGATGAAGAACATCACCCCGAAGGTGAGCATGAGCGCTCCGAGCGGGTGGACATAGACCAGAGATGCTTCGATGTACTCGAGTCCAAAGAGGTTGGCGACTGGCTCGCTGCCAAAGAACCCCGGCAGGCCACGGAGGACGAACTCGATAATCGCGGCGATGAGTAGGACAACACGTGCCATCTCTGCCCCCTAGTTGTGGTGTTCTCAGTATGGTCTGGTAAGAGGCCGCAAGCCGCCGGGCGCTGTGTGTCAGGCTCCCGCCTCGCCCCAGTTCAGGAGGAACTCCTCTCCCTGGTCGAAGATGTAGTCCGTCACGGCGGCCACCTTTCCACCTTCGATTTCGATCACGGTGACGCCGCTGTTGCGACCCTGCTTACCCGTGCGGTTCACCACGTCGAACCGCCGAGGGCGAAGATATTCCTCACGCAGAGGTCCTTCACCGTGAACTCGAGCTTGGGATACTGCTCCATGAAGTGGTGGAACCACTGCTCGATCTCCCCCTTCCCTCTCTTCGTCCCGCTGACGGAGATATTGCCTGGAAAGGTGAACGTGGCATCGTCTCTCCAGTCCGCGAGAAAGGCCGCGATGTCGCGCCGGTTGAGCGACGCGAAAGCGGCCTTCACGGCCTTCCTGGCCATGAGTGCTCCGATCATGACTCACCTCCTGGCCGTGGCCTACGGCCTCACCCCGTGCGCCGGTGGCATGAGGAACTTCGCGAACAGTCCTGCGTGATCGGACGGCCAGAACACGTAGTCGATGCGCTCATCGAACCGCGCGCGCCGATTCGACAGGTCGTGTTCGTGGCAGCACGTGAAGCCGCGCGCCCGGTGACGCAGCTCGAGCCACACGTCCTCGAAACCACCCAGGTCGGTCATCACCTGGTGCATCGGCGAGCCCACCTCGTCATTGAAGTCGCCCATCATGACAACGGGCATCTCTGTGCTCGCCAGGCTCACCAACTCGCCGGCCTGAGCTCCGCGCAGCCCCGCGATGAGCGGATCGGAGCCCGACTCCAGGTGCGTGTTCCACACCTCCATCTCCATGCCCGCGATGGTGGCGTGGATCATCGTCCAACCGCGCACGATCTCCACGCCGAAGCCTACGTCACCGAGGTTGGCGCCGAACAACTGGCCGTCGCCTGAGTGCACGTCGACGCGGTCGGGGTTCACCAGGATCACGTCATGATCCACCAGGTGAATGCCGTAGGCGGGCAGGAATGCGTCAGTGTCCGTGACCTTGGCGGCCTCGACGTAGTTGAGGCCCCGCGCGGCGAGCGAGTCCTCGAAGGTTCCCTGGAAGTCGAGAGCGATGTTGACCCCGAGTGGCGGGATCATGATCGTGATGTCGTAGACCTCCTGTAGCCCAATGACGTCGGGCCGTAGACGCGCCACCTCGTCGGCCATCGCGCCCGCGCGGGCCTCGAAGTCGGTGTTCTCGAGCACGCCGATGGCCCACAGCAGCACCGGGATGGTATTCGTCGGATCGTTGGCCAGCGTCCGCATCACGGAGTCCACGTCGGCCCCGATGTACATGTTGCGGGAGAACACGCTGACGCGGCTCGCCCCGCGATGATGTCCGCCCTTCGCTTCGATCGCGACATCCTCACTGAGTTGCGGCTCGGTCACCGGTGCGTCGGAGCAGGCGGCCGCGAACAGCACCAGCAGCAGCACGCTGAGCTTCGCTGCGGTCTTCATGTCCACCCCCTGTAATGGTCTTGTCGCGCCGGGGCCGGCCGTCGAGGCCGTCGGCGGCTCGACGGACTGCGACTAACATCCCCGCTACCCGCCACGCATCAAGATGGAGCCTGGTCGGGATTCGTCGTTGCGCGCCGCTCACCGTTTCCGGATCGACAGCACCTCCACGATCTGCCCGACCATGCAGATGCTGGCCAGGTCGGGTCGCGGTTTGAGCGCCGCCCGCACCGGGAGGCCATCCTCCTGGAACTCCTGGTCCAGACTAACGGGCTCGTAGCTTGTCTCGTCCGTCGTGAGCCTCCAGCAGCCTCCCTCGACGGGGGTGAACTCGACGGTGGCGTTCACCCAGAATGCGCGAACACGAGAGCCACCGCCATACCAGTGAGCCAGGTGGGACCTGGAGTGCTGACATTCACATGCATGGGCGCCTCCTCCTGTGAATCTCGCCCCCTCATGCCTCGCGCGAAATACCTGGGTCGTGGTCCTTGCCTACGGCCCCTCGAATTGCAAGATTGACGGTCTGGTTTTGCACGGTACATGAGGGGAAGTTCACCGATATGACCGATCAGGCACGCATCAAGCAGGCGTTCGAGCGCAGCATCAAGGCGCTCGAGCAGCGCCCCTTCCTGGGCCAGGGCACGGCCGTCACACGGGCGCGCCTGCGCGAGGGCCTCACCTGCGACGTGGAGGAAGGCCCCTGGAAGCTCGTCGTCGACATGAGCGAGAAGGCAGGGGGCGCCAACGCCGGACCCAACCCCGGCATCCTGGGCCGGGGCGCACTGGCCTCGTGTCTCGCCATCTGCTACGCGCGCTGGGCCGCGCTGCGCGACATCCCGCTCGCATCGCTCGAGGTGGAGGTGCAGGCCGACTACGACGCGCGCGGGGAGAACGGCGTGTCGGACGACGTGTACCCCGGGTACTCCGAGATCCGCTACGTGGTGACGGTCGAGAGTGACGCCCCCGAGGCGGACGTCATGCAGATGCTGGACGACGCCGACCGCTACAGCTCGTACCACGACGTGTTCCGCCGCGCCGTGGATCTCAGGCGCGAGGTGAAGCTCGTGGCGGCGGCGAAGGAGTAGGCGTGGACGCCAAACTGCAGCGCCGGGTGCAGCGCTACGGCTGGGATAAGGCGGCCGACTACTACGAGGGGTACTGGGCCAAGCAGCTGGAGCCGGCCCAGCGGCGCATGCTCGAGATGGCGGCGCTCCAGCCCGGAGAGCAGGTACTCGACGTGGCGTGCGGCACGGGGCTCGTCACCTTCCCCGCCGCCGAGGCCGTGGGGGGCGGCGGCCACGTGGTGGCGACCGACATTTCCGAAGCCATGGTGGAAGCCCTGCAGGGCGCGGCGCAGCAGCGCGGCCTGAAGCACGTCACCTCCCAGCGCATGGGTGCCGAGGACCTGAGCCTGGAGGACGGCACGTTCGACGCCACGCTGTGCGGGCTCGGGCTCATGTACTTCCCCGACCCGGTCGAGTCGGTGCGTCAGATGCGCCGCGTGCTCAAGCCGGGCGGACGCGCGGTGGCAGCCGTGTGGGGCCAGCGGGACCGCTGCGGCTGGGCCGAGATCTTCCCTATTGTGGACTCACGGGTGAGCACCGAGGTGTGCCCGCTCTTCTTCCAGCTCGGCACTGGCGACGCCATGCGGTACGCGTTCGAGGCCGCGGGCTTCGCCAAGATCGATGTGGTGCGGATCTCCACCGTGCTGCACTACGACACGGCGGATGACGCGCTGGGTGCGGCCTTCGTGGGTGGCCCGGTCGCCCTCGCCTACTCCCGCTTCGACGACGCGACGCGCGAGGAGGCGCACGCCGAGTACCTCACCTCGATCGAGCCATACCGCAACGGGAAG
>JBDHBX010000065.1:0-2741 GCA_039592335.1 Gemmatimonadota bacterium
CGGTTTGGCTTGTGGCTCCGACTTCCGCGATAGCGTGCCGCGGCACGTCACTCCTCCCGCGCCCGGCCAGGGAAGCCTCACCTGACGACACCAGCAGCACACGATCGGAGGGTCGAATGAAACGCACATCAGTTCTGCTCACGATACTGGCCGCGGCCGCGGTCTCCAGTGCCGTCGGCCAGGAAGATGACCGCCTCGCCCGCATCGAGCGGATGCTGGAGCGCCAGAACGAGAGCCTGCGTCATCGGATGGACGTGCTCCAGCGACAGATCGACGACGTCCAGTTCTTCAACCGCCTGGGGGACATCGCCGAGATCGACATTGTCCGCCTGACCGGGCCGCCGCTACGGTATCAGCCGAATCCCACGGCCCAGGGCGCCGGCAATCCGTTCCGGTTCTACTCGTACGTGTTCATCCCGCGGAACCTGGATCGCAGCAAGCGGCAACCGCTCCTCGTATTCGGGCACGGTGGCGTGCACGGCAACTTCACCACGTACTACACGCACATCCTGCGCGAGCTGCTCGAGCAAGGTTACACCATCGTCGCGCCCGAATACCGTGGCAGCACCGGCTACGGCGGCGGCACCTACCGCGCCATCGACTACGGCGGCCTCGAGACGGAGGACACCTACGCCGCCCGCAACTTCATGCTGGAGAACTACGACTTCCTGGATCCCAACCGGGTGGGGATCCTGGGATGGAGCCACGGCGGGCTCCACGCCCTGATGAACATCTTCGACCATCCGGATGCCTACCAGGTGGCCTACGCTGGCGTGCCGGTGAGCGACCTCATCGCCCGCATGGGCTACAAGACCGAAGGCTATCGCGATCTCTACTCGGCCGACTACCACATCGGCAAGACGGCCTACCAGGATGTGGAGGAGTACCGCCGGCGCTCGCCCTCGTGGAACGCGCACAGGTACGACGGCACCCCGCTGCTCATTCACACCAACACGAACGACGGCGACGTGAACGTGCTGGAGGTGGAGCGCCTCATTCAGGCGCTCAAGGCCGAGGGGAAGAGCGGGTTCGAGTACAAGATCTACGAGGACGCGCCGGGTGGGCACAGCTTCAACCGGCTCGACAACCAGCTGGCCAAACAGGGCAGAGAGGCACCATGAGAGGCCTACTCAGGCAGCTGCTCCTCCTGGCCACCGTCCCGAGCACGCTGTTCGCTCAGCGCGCCGACATCGCCATCGTGAACGGCCGGGTCATGGACCCGGCCAGTGGCCTCGATGCGGTGCGCACCGTCGCGATCCGGGACGGTCACGTCGTCTCCATTACCGAAGGCGCCGTCGAGGCCGACCGCATGATCGACGCCTCCGGGCTGGTGGTGGGTCCCGGATTCGTGGACATCCTGACCCGGATCCGGCCCGCACACGAGACGCAGCGTTACAAGATCAAGGACGGCGTCACCACGGCAATCAGCATGCACGGCGGCCCGGTGGACATCGGGGGCTGGTACGACGCGTTCGAGGCGGATGGCGCGCTGGTGAACTATGGCACGACCGTGGGCCATCCCGATGTACGCGAAGCGGCCGGGGTCACCGACCCCTACGTGCCGGCCGCGGGTGAGCAGCGAGCGGAGATGAAGCGGATCGCGGCCGAGGCGATTGCCGCGGGTGCCGTAGGCATCGGGTTCGGGATCAACTACACGCCCGGTGCCTCGTACGAGGAGATCGTCGACATGTTTGCCGTGGCCGCGGAGCACGACGTGCCGGCCCACGTGCACTCCCGTTACAAGGGCTCGGTCTTCCCCGAGACGATCGTGCAGTCGGTCCAGGAAGTGATCGCGGCAGCGGCGATTACGGGGGCCTCGGCCCAGATCGTACACCTTGCCTCCTCGGCCATCGGGTCGACGGAGGCGTGCCTGGAGATGATCGAGGGCGCGCGGCGCAACGGGGTCGACGTCATGGCCGACATCCATCCCTATCTGGCCAACAGCACCCAGCTGGAGTCGGCTCTGTACGACCCGGGCTGGGAGGAGCGCTTCGGCGGTGTCACGGTGGACTCCATCATGCTGGTCGAGACGGGCGAGCGGCTCAACGCTGAGACGTTCGCCCTGTGGCGGCAGCGGGGAGCCACCATCGTCACGTTCTTCATCCCGAAGGACGAGATGCTGATGGCGCTGACGCACCCGCACGTGATGATCACCAGCGACGGCGTGATCGTGAACGGCAACACGTTCACGCACGTGCTGGGGCGGCTCACCAGGGACGAGCGGCACCTCACCCTCATGCAAGCGCTGGCGAAGATGACGATCATGCCGGCGCAGCGCATGGAGCGAGCGGCGCCGTCGATGCAGCGCCGCGGCCGGTTGCAGCGAGGGGCGTACGCGGACATCACGATCTTCGACCCCAACACGGTCATTGATCGGGCCACCTACGTGAACTCGGCGCAGTACTCTGAAGGCGTGCGCTACGTGTTGGTCAATGGCACGGTCGTGCTCGACGACGGGAGATTCGTGGAGGGTGCGACGCCGGGACGCCAGATCCGCCGCACCGCCGGCCAACCATGAGGGTGTGCTACCCCATCCCCGCTCTCGCGGCGGCGCTCGCGCTGCTCGCGTGCGGCGCCCCGCCGCCCGAACACCCGGCATACGCGCCGAATCAGTTGGCGCGATCGCGCCACGGCGTGGTGGTGAGCGGCGCGCCCTTGGCCACCGACGTCGGCGTCGCCGTGTTGGAGCAGGGTGGGAACGCCGTGGACGCCGCGATCGCCACCGCGTTCGCGCTCGCGGT